>CAZGHF010000029.1:0-2061 GCA_964525595.1 uncultured Candidatus Saccharibacteria bacterium | reverse complement strand
TTGTCGCTCCCGGCCAGTCGGCGGTTTTCTATTCAAAAGAAGGTGAGATGCTCGGAGGCGGTATAATAAAATAGATGCCTGAGACCAAAGCCTGTCAGAATTGCAAGAACCGGTTCACGGTAGAGTCGGAAGATTTTGATTTTTACAGGAAAATCTCTGTTCCCGCGCCAACCTGGTGTCCGGAGTGTCGGATGATTCGACGTTTTGCCTGGAGAAACGAGAGATCTTTATATAAACGAATTTGCGGGCTTTGTAAAAAAGACATTATCGCGATGTATCACGAGAAAGAGTCCTTTCCGGTGTATTGCCATGATTGCTGGTATTCCGACCGATGGGACCCGCTCTCTTACGGAGTCGATTACGATTTTTCAAAACCTTTTTTCCTTCAATGGAAAGAGCTTTATAACCGCGTTCCGCGCCTTAATCTTTGGCAGCTTGACATGGTTGATTCCCCTTATTCCAACATTGGCCGGGGCGCGAGAAATGCTTACCTCTCCTATTCACTGGTTGGCGGCGGCGGAGAGAATATATTTTATTCGAAAAGCGCGGACACTTCCTCAAATATCTTTGATTGTCTCAGTATAAATGATTGTGAAAATTGCTATGAGAATGTGCACGATGCGGGA
Source organism: uncultured Candidatus Saccharibacteria bacterium (assembly GCA_964525595.1). Lineage (GTDB taxonomy): Bacteria > Patescibacteriota > Minisyncoccia > UBA6257 > GWB1-50-10 > CAZGHF01. The sequence goes on along the minus strand of CAZGHF010000029.1, from coordinate 1,435 downwards.
AATGCGAATTCACATTATTGCGTGGAGTCGCGGAACAATATTGAATGCTGGTTCCTGTTTGACTGCAGAAATTGCCAAAACTGTATTCTTTCCACCAATCTTCGTAACGGGAAATATGTCATCCGGAATAATCAATACAGCAAAGAGGAATACTTTGAAAGAGTTAAAGAGTTGGACTTCGGAAGCTACTTAGAATGGGAGAAGCTTAAAAAAGAATTTGATGACTTGATATCAAAGGCTCTTCATAAATATGCCGATATTGTGAAATCAGTGGGAACATCGGGTAACTATAACAGCAACGCCAAGCAAGCGGTTAATTGTTTTAACGTCGGCAATGTTGAGAATATCAAGTATTGTCAGCGAGTTATAAATCTTAAAGATTCACAAGATGTTAGCTATCATATTGATTCCGAGCTTGTTTATGAATATATAATTGGCGGGAAAGATTCACAGAGAATACGGTTTACGATGGCTGCACTGGATGCCCTGCAGGAGGCCGACTATACCGATCACTGCGGTTCAAGTTCGAACCTTTTCGGTTGTGTCGGTGTTCGGAACAAGCGGTTTTGTATTTTGAACAAACAATATAGTGAAAAAGAGTATCAGTCATTAAGAACGAAAATAATTGAGCAGATGGGTAATGTGCCCTATATTGATTCGAAAGGACGAAGTTATCCTTACGGAGAGTTCTTCCCTATTAACCTATCACCATTTGGTTATGACGAGACAATTGCGCAGGAGCATTTTCCGATCAATAGAGAAATAGCGGAAAACAAAGGATACAGATGGCGAGAGAAAGAGAAAGTGCAATATACTCTGACGATGAGTTCGAGCGATTTGACTAATCACATAGATGAAGTTCAGGATTCAATCTTGAAAGAAACCGTAGCTTGTGGACATCACGAGAAAAACAGGCACGATGCTTTTTGCGGAGCAAATTGCACAACTGCTTTCAAAATTATGCCCCTAGAACTTCAATTTTATAAAGACAAGAAGATACCGATTCCCAGAATATGTCCTAATTGTCGGCACTTTGAGCGGCTCCGGAGAATAAATCCTTTTAAACTCTGGCCTCGTCAGTGTATGTGCGACTATCAGGTCTATGAAAATTCCATAAAACACCCCCGTCACCCCGAAGGCAGATGCTCCAATGAATTTGAAACATCCTACTCACCGAAGAGAAAAGAGATAGTCTATTGCGAGGAGTGTTACAACGCGGAGGTTGTATGAATTACGTATTTAAATACGTATTAAAATACGTATTTATTTACGTAAAAAATCTGGCGTATAACGACATGTTTGGTTTTTGAAACCCAATTGATATGCCTTCCTACGATATTTTCTTTTTTTGGGCGTTGTTTCTCCTGATAGGAGTGTTTTTGGCGAGTTTTGGAGCCGGTGTCTGGATTTTTGTTGTTTCACTCGCCCCCATTGC
>CAZGHF010000028.1:0-2131 GCA_964525595.1 uncultured Candidatus Saccharibacteria bacterium | reverse complement strand
GGCAGCACTGGAAATAATGAGTACGGTCTTTTTATAGCTATCAAACCGGCCGCTTTTCCGCTAAAACTGTGCAAAAAACGCACGCTTCAGCCGGGAAAGCCCATCTTAATAAGCCCAACTGGCTTGTAACTTCACAACAGCAAGGCTGCGCCTTGTTTTTTCCCCTTTTTCTGCAAGGAAGTCCGTTCCAACGCATCAAAACCGCAGGGATGCTGTTTTGACGCTCCTATTTTTTATCACCAAATCCCCAAACTATTAAAGATTGATATTAGGGACGGTCATACATGACCTCAGAACGCAACCGATGTTGCTTTGCTCTATAACGAGCAATCTGCCTCACTGCGCTAAAGACGTATTGCGCTTGTGCTTTGAAAATTTGGCGAAAAAAACTTTTTTTCAAAAAGCCCCTGCAAGTAAGTATTTGAATTAGGGCAAAAATTTCATTGTCAAAAACAAATTCATGCCAGGTTTACAACTTTTCTGTCACTGGAATTTGTAAGGCTTTGACCATGACTGTTGTTCAGCTTTTCATCTTTATTGGAAGCGGTGCTTTGCGCCGCGCTATTGATCTGAAAAGGGGCAGGCTGCGCCTGCCAAAAGAAACCACCCCCGTCTACTTGCGTCGGGGGGTGGTTCTTTTTTAAAGCGAATGCGAAAATTTTATTGAAAGGAGTAGCACAATGGAAACACAGGAAAACACAACACAGCGTAATGCCTTTAAGGATGCTGGCGTAAGCATCGAAACAGCCCCGGACGGTAAGTCCAACACTCGGCATGTCCCCACCATCGAGGAAGTTATAGCTTTTTGTCAGCAGTACAAATTGCAGGCTTCTCAGGTCGGCAAATGGATTTGGGTTCAGTTCGCCGAGGATGCCAAACCAGCCGAGGCACTTCGGGAAGCCATGAAGAATTTCGGCTTTCGGTGGTCTAATCGGCGTAAGGCTTGGGCGCACAACTGCGGACACCGGTCAAGACCGGCCAAAAAGTCCTCACCTTTTGAAAAGTATGAGGTTCAGCACGTTTCGGGAGCAATCGCTTAATGGAGTATTCGACCGCTTATCGTGTTCAGGTCTTTTTGACCTATGGAGTAGGCTTCCTGCTGGTAGGGATACCGGCGGGAGTCCTGCTTTTTTTGGGTTTGTTCGCTCTCTGTAACTCAATTATGAACCTGACCGCTTTTCTCTTTCCCCGCTTGCTCTCAAAACGAGCAAAACAGCGGACAAAGACCGCTCTTACACAATCGCTTATGGAACACACTGCAAGACGCTTTTGGAAAATACAACGCCGGGGAATGTCTAAAAGACAGATTGCGTATCATGCTTTTCTTATCAGGGAAAAGCTTGACAAAGAATCTTTACACAAACCCCGAAAAATCGACAGAAACTTTTTTAAGAAAGGATAGATCATGAGCGCGTATGTAGTAGATGATGATTGTATTAATCGAATTGTAACCTATTTCATTAATGTATCGACCGGAAACGGCCACGAATGGACGCTCCGGCCTCTTGAAGAAATCGGCTTCAAGATCAAGAGGGACGAAGAAGAACAAAAAAGACTTGCAGAAGAAATGTTCAAACTCAACTGTCAGTCCGTAGATGAAAGATACGGAGAAAGACAGGAAGAAAAGGATGGATTTGTAAATTTCAAGTACAACCCCGGACTCAAAGAAATGGCTTTTGGCATATCTCAGCTTGTTTACGAAGTCACTTTTTTTCAAGCTTTGAAGTCTTTAGCTTGTTTCCTGTACCAATCCTGTGAGGGAACATGCGACAACCTCCCTTTATATCTGGCACTTCGAGATGTGCAGAACCGGCTCTGTATAAACTATGTAAACAACCGCCCGGAGTATGAATCAGCAAAATGGGGCTAACCTGAAAGGATAGAAAAAATGGAAGATTATTCTTTTGAAGAACTGGAAGAAATGGCCTCTCAGGGACTCGCCCCGACCGACTGTCCAGAGGGATGTATTGTCGAACCGGATGGCCTTTGCCCTCACGGCTATCAAAGTAAATTGCTCGAACTGGGATATATTTGAACGGATTCTAAAATATTTTGCCCTGTCCCTGCAAAGGGGACGGGGCAGAAAGGACAAAAAAAATGACTTACGATCAGGCATTAGACTATCTGCAGG
>CAZGHF010000027.1:0-2337 GCA_964525595.1 uncultured Candidatus Saccharibacteria bacterium | reverse complement strand
TGCTCCAAATATCGGCTGACGATAGCGACAACGAGCAAGAATCTCCCCTGCTTTGAATTCGTGGTTTATGAAATTCAGATTAGAAATCTTGACTTCTTTACTGTAGAGCGCCGGATTATCACTTCCTTCGGCGACAACAATGGTGTTCGTCTTTACGTCTTTGGCTACCACATAATGCGGTTTTACCAAGCCGCCTACGCCAACGTGACGCTGGCCGATGGTGTAAAACTCCGCTCCTTCATGCTCTCCCACCTTTTCTCCGGCCATCGTTAAAACTCTTCCTTTCTCCACGGGAATATAATTCTTCAGAAAATCTCGTAAACTGACCTTCCCCAAAAAACAAATCCCCTGCGAGTCTTTCTTTTTGGCAGTAGGCAGTCCGGCTTTGCGTGCCATCTCCCGAACTTCACTTTTCACATAATCGCCGATTGGAAAAAGACAATGCTTCAACTGTTCTTGAGTCAGCGTCCAAAGAAAGTAGCTTTGGTCTTTGTTTTCGTCTTTTGCAACAAAAAGCGATAGCGGCGAGGATATTCTGCCTTGAGGAACATCTCGGAGCCCCGAAAGCTCGGTTTCCGAGCGAAGCGAGGAATTTCGGGGCGAGAGCGAAGCAAATTTTCTCGCAGGAAGAAAATTATGCTGTTTCCGAGAGGCAGAATATCCGAACCGCACATAATGTCCGGTTGCCACATAATCCGCCCCCAAAGACAATGCTTTCTTTAGAAAAAGACCAAACTTTATTTCTTTGTTGCACATCACATCTGGATTAGGTGTTATCCCTTTTCTGTATCCCTCAACCATGTATTCCACCACTCTCCTTTTATATTCCTCCTCAAAATCAAAAACATAAAAAGGAATACCCAAACTCGCCGCCACCCGGCGGGCATCCACCGCATCCCGCTCGGCACAGCCGTCAATGTTGTAACAACGCATAAAAACCCCGGTTACGTCGTATCCGGCATCACGCAATAAAAGAGCGGCAACAGACGAATCAACTCCTCCGCTCATTGCCACAAAAACCTTTTGTTTCTTGTCTCTTGACATTTATTAGCATTATTATTTAAACTTTCTATTGCGTCAATTCTAAATTCATGTTGTCCTATAACGAATTAAAAGTTGGAACGCGTTTTATAAAAGACGGCGAACCCTACGAAGTTTTGGAATATTCATTTGTCCGGATGCAGCAGCGAAAACCCGTTGCCCAGCTTAAAATCAAAAATCTTATAAACGGCAAGGTTCAAAGCTACACTGCCCACCAAAACGAAAGTTTCGATGAAGCAAAGATTGAAATGACCCCTGTCAAATTTATTTACAAAAAGGAGGGGCGCCTGCCTGCCGACAGGCAGGAATACTGGTTCCACGAAGCTGGGAAACCAAGCAATCGTTTTTTCTTGACCGACGAAGTGGTTGGAGGTGCCGGAAACTATTTGAAGGAAAACGAAGAAATAAAAGCTTTTAAATTTAACGATAAAATCATAAATATCGAACCGCCGATTAAAGTTGAGCTCAAGGTAACCGAAGCGCCGCCCTCAGTTCGCGGCAATACTGCCCAAGGCGGCACCAAAACCGCCATTTTGGAAACCGGTGCCAAAGTTAACGTCCCCCTTTTCATAAACACCGGGGACATAATCCGCATAAATACAAAAACAGGAGAATATACTGAAAGGGTCGATAAGGCTTAAGGGCAGAACAAGCCGAAAAAAAACTAATTTTCAGTCGACTTATTTAGCGCTTCCTCAAGAGCGTTCTTCAACCCGTCGATATCAACATGAGCTTGCTTGTTGACGTGATGATGTTTTTTCTTCTCTTCCTCAACGGGCTTTAGCTTTTCCAAACTCACTTGTTTTTCTTCTTCCACGATTCCCGGACTTCCGTCTCTTACAATGGAGCTTGAAGAGCTTCTCTCTCTCGTCGGCGGTCTTCCGTCACCCCTGCCTTTTTTCCTTTTCTTACGCACTCTTTTTCGCTCTACCGACACTCCACTGACTTGGTCCTTTTTTGCTTCATCTTCACTAAATTCTATCCCAAGACCCGACAAGTCGGCTTTGTACTCCCCTTTGGATTGTCCGTGAAAACTCGATTCCGTCGGCATCGGTCTTAATTCCCCCTATTCAACTTCGCAATCTCTTTTAGCATTTCCTTGTGTACTTTGCTCATACCCAGCTGCTTAATAATATTTTGTACATATGTATGCTTGGCATCACCTGAACTAAACGCTTTTTGCAATGCTGCCTGTACATTCTCTATCGCTTTGGGAGTTATGGAATGCAACATCTGCTGCCGTGCAAATTCAAGTTCTTGCGATACAACTTTCTTTTTTAAACAGAGAATGCGCTT
>CAZGHF010000026.1:0-4281 GCA_964525595.1 uncultured Candidatus Saccharibacteria bacterium | reverse complement strand
GCGAAAATTAGCGGACTCCTGTCGAGAACCTGAGTACTACCGGGCACGCTAATCCGGTAGGAAGCTGGGGAGACCACTCTCCAAGGCTAAATACACTTGACGACCGATAGTGAACAAGTACCGTGAGGGAAAGGTGAAAAGTACCCCTGTGAGGGGAGTGAAATAGAACCTGAAACCATTTTGCCTACAAGCAATCGAAGTCGAGCACTCAGTTTTCTGAGTGCTGGATGACGGTGTGCCTATTGAAGAATGAGCCGACGAGTTTATATCTACTGCTCAGATTAATTTCGTAAATCGAAAGTAGTCATAGGGAAACCGAGTGTTAATAGCGCGTCATTAATTTTTCTTTTTGTCTCGATTTTCGGGATAAAAAGATTAATTAAAATGTAGTGGATATAAGACCCGAAGCCAGGCGAGCTTGCCATGACCAGGATGAACCCCATAGAAATATGGGTGGAGGTCCGAACCCGTGAGCCGTTCAATACTCTGGGATGAGTTGTGGTAAGGAGTGAAAAGCTAATCGAGCCTGGGAATAGCTGGTTCTCCCCGAAATAGCTTTAGGGCTAGCGGGTTATTTATCCTTATGGGGGTAGAGCACTGGATGGTGTGTATAGGGCGAAAGCTCAGCTCACCAATCAAACTCCGAATACCATTAAGGTTATGATAGCCTAGTTAGACTATGGGGGCGAAGCTCCATGGTCAAAAGGCAACGAATCCAGATCGCAGTTTAAGGTCCCTAAATTTTGGTTAAGTGCTGTCAAAGGTAGTAATTTACCATAGACAATTAGTAGGTTGGCTTAGAGGTAGCCATCCTTTAAAGAGTGTGTAACAACTCACTATTCGATCTTGATCTTCGGATTGAGGTGGTAAATTGCGCCGAAAATGTATCGGGGCTAAAACCAAATACCGAAAACGCGAATTTATCCCGACTAAGGTTGGGGTGAGTGGTAGGGGAGCGTTTCTTAAGCATTGAAGTTCATAACGTGAGTTTGGATGGAGCTTAAGGAAGTGAGAATGTCGGCATGAGTAACCACAATCCTGATGAGAACTCAGGACTCCGTAAACCCAAGGTTTCTTTGGCAATGACAATCAGCCAAAGGTTAGGCGGTCCTAAGGCAATGGCGAAAGCTGCAGCCGATGGACAGCCGGTTAATATTCCGGCCCTTCCATTTTTTTCGATGGGATGACGGAGTGTAGTAGATTGAGCACCTTAGTGGCCTGGTGTCTTCGACCGAGAGTGTGTGTCAGGCAAATCCGGCACATAGTCCCGATTTATCGGGACAACTTTCAGGGTAGAAGCGAATTAAGGTTTTTCCTTAATAAGTTGATCGAGCGCACTTCCAAGAAAAATCTCTAAGAATAGAAAAATGGAATCCGTACCGTAAACCGACACAGGTGGGTGAGGCGAGTAGCCTCAGGAGAACGAGTGATTCCTCGTTAAGGAACTCGGCAAAAAAGCGGGCGTAACTTCGGGATAAGCCCTTCCTACCCAAATTTTGCTTGCAAAGTTTAGGTAGGGCGCAGCGAAAGTTTCCCTGGCGACTGTTTACCAAAAACACAGGTCCCTGCGAAACCGTAAGGTGATGTATAGGGGCTGATGCCTGTCCGATGCCAGAAGGTTAAGAGCGTCGGTCATTTCGATTTATCGGAATGGCTAAGTGCTTGAAGCCCTGGTCAATGACAGCGATAACTATAAACAACATTGTAGTTAAAAAATCTGACTATTTGCGGGAAGGTCTCGTTAATCTTAAGAGTACTCGTTACAGTAAACGTCACTGTAGCAGTAAAAATCTTTTAAGAGAGATAATCCGCAGGGAAGTCTCTGATAATTATCAGTATTATGACTGATTCAAAATTAAAGTGGTTAGGACAAGTTCCAGAAAAAGCCGGTTGGTATCTTGCTGGTTTTACTGATGGAGAAGGTAGCTTTAGTGTCTCCATGAGAAAAAAGCAAGACGATCTAGTTAAATGGCAAGTTGTTCTAACTTTCAATGTCTCCCAAAGAGACATAACCAATCTCGCATTGTTAAAGAGGTATTTAGGATGCGGTAGATTACAACACAGGAAAGATGGAGTTTGCTACTTTGTAGTAGGCAATTTCACATCAATTACAGAAAGAGTAATACCATTCTTTAAGAAGTTTCATTTCTTTTCTTCATCAAAAAAGAAAAATTTTTCTATTTTTGTACAAATAGCAAAGTTAGTATCTCAAAATGAACATTTAAATCTGGAAGGACTTAAAAAGATTCTTGTTTTGAGAGAAGAACTAAATAAAGGAAAAGGAAGAAGAAGAAAATACAACATAAACGACGTAAAATAAATTATCAGAGCCCCCTCAGAGACTAGACGTCAGACTCCAAATTATTTTGGAGATGATATAGTCCGATCTCACGGGTGATCGTGAGGGTCGATTATCGACCGCTCTTAAAAAAAAGAGTTAACATTAATGAATCGTTCTAAGGTGGGATACTGCCTTAGTAAAATTTGGCTATATGCTGGAACATCTGGTGTATCCAAGACTACTATGGTATAGTATGACCATAGAAATATGAGTTATAATATACCAAGTGAAAACGTTTTTGGCGCAGACAATCAGCAGGAAAGACTTAAAATTGCTTATTGGATTTTAGGCTTTACTGATGGTGAAGGATGTTTTTCAATTGCTGTAATAAAGAACAAAACTACTAAATTTGGGAAACAGATTTTTCCTGAATTTGTAATCACACAAGGAGAAAAAAGTTTGACCGTATTAAAGAAAATTAAAAGATTCTTTGATTGCGGAAACATTTTTATCAACAAACGATATGATAATCATAATGAAAATTTATATCGTTATTGTGTACGTTCTTTACATGACTTAGATAAGAAAATAATTCCGTTTTTTGAAAAATATCAACTCCAAACGTATAAGCAAAATGATTTTTTGATTTTTAAAAAAGTCATAAAATTAATGATAAAGAAAGAACATTTAACTGAAAAAGGTAGAAAGAAAATCCTTGTCCTTATCAGTAAAATGAATCATAGAAAAAAGCGATTTTGAGAATCCTCAGAGACCATACGCCGAACTCTGACGTTATGTCGGAGAAGATATGGTCCGAACTGCATAGCGATATGCAGAAATAAACAGAAATGTTTATTCAACTTCTAGATTGATTTTCTAGATGTTAGTAACAAAATTGAGCGTAATTCCTTGTCGGGTAATTTCCGACGTGCATGAAAGGTATAACGACTGGGGAACTGTCTCAACGAGGAGCTCGGTGAAAATGCGTGTCCAGCGAAGACGCTGGGTACCCGCAGCAAGACGAAAAGACCCTAGAAGCTTTACTACAGCTTGGTATTGAATTTAGTTTTAAACTGCGTAGCGTAGCGGGGAGACTTTGAAGTTTCGCTTTCGGGCGAGATGGAGTCGCCAATGAAACACCCGTCTTTTTGAAGCTATGTTCTAATCCCGACGGCAAAAACGTCGAGAGACAGTGCCTGGTGGGTAGTTTTCGTGGGGCGCGATCCTCCTAAAGAGTAACGGAGGAGCCTACTAAGGTTGGCTATCTGCCAATGGAAACGGCAGAGGTAGTGTAAAGGCAAAAGCCAGCTTTATAGTGAGGGAGACATCCCAAACTATTGCGAAAGCAGAGCTTAGTGACCCGATACGTCATTGTAGAATGCGTAGAGACGTCGGATAAAAGCTACTCTAGGGATAACAGGCTGGTGGAGCCCGAAAGTTCATATCGACGGCTCCGCTCGGCACCTTAACATATCGGGGTGCTATGACAGTAATGTCATACCAAAAATTCGGCTTATAACGGTGAACTCCATTATTATTACAAAATAGTTATAATGGACAATACCGTGGGAAGTTGTAGATTTTTGTTTGTTTTTTATGGCAAAAAAATCTATTAACCCCGTAGAGACTTGTTCTGGTTTTTATCAGAACGGAATAGAGATTTTTAATTTCTATTGATACGCCGACGCCAGTTTTTTTTCTAAAGAAACTGGATGAAGATATAGTCCACACTATTAGTAATAATAGATTAAATGCGATGTCGGCTCACCCTATCCTGGGGCTGAAGAAGGTCCCAAGGGTTTGGCTGTTCGCCAATTAAAAGGGTACGCGAGCTGGGTTCAGACCGTCAATTTGGCGGCTCCGATTGGGCAACCGTCGGAGCAAAACCGACTTATATCGGTGAAATCCTATTTTGATTTTGACCTGTCATATAATAGGATAATACCGAGGGAAGTTGTAGATTTTCGTTTGTTTTTTAAGACAAAAGAATCTATTAACCC
>CAZGHF010000025.1:0-4404 GCA_964525595.1 uncultured Candidatus Saccharibacteria bacterium | reverse complement strand
CCTTCTCTATCGCATACCCGCCCTCACATCATTGCGTCCAGTAGCAATACTCCTTCGTCCGCTACTGCAATCAACATCCTAACCAAACCATACTAACCCCCTCAAACCCTCACCTCCTCCCCTTCTCCGATAAATTTAAAAGAGGAAAGGCTTGTTCGACGAAGTCGACACTCCTTTCGCGCTGATTGCTGATGGACCATCACTCCTTCTCTGGGACGCTTGCAATCATGTCCACGATTCGCGCGAGAACCGCGAGCGGATCCTCGGCCTTGGTGGCCTCGCTACCCACGACGATGCGGGTTGCGCCGGCCTTGAACGCGGCATCCGGGCTGTTCACGCGCTTCTGGTTGGCGTCGATGGCATCCTTACCCTCCAGGCGGATGCCGGGAGTCACGAGTTCGAGTCCTTCGAGTTCCGGCAGCCCGGCGAGAACGCCCACTTCGTTTGGGGAACAGACGAGTCCCCAGACGCCGGCGAGCTTCGCTAGGTGAGCGCGTTGCAGCACCGCTGCCTTCGAAGGCTGCCCGCAGAGAAGATGTATCTCCTCTTCGGTGAGCGAGGTGAGAATCGTGATCGCGAGGATGTTCGGACCGTTCTCCACTGCCCGGCGCATCATTTCGATACTACCCGAGGCATGAACGGTGACGATGTAAGCACGGTTCTCTTTCGCAGCCTTCGCACGAAGCCCGACAGTCTTCGGAACGTCGTGGAGCTTGAGGTCAACAAAGACGTTCTCGGCGCCTGCGCCCCGAAGACGCTTGACGATGCGGGGACCTACCTGGTCCCAAAGGTCATGGACCTTGACCGCGCCAATCGCCGCTGCGATGGGTGACTGCGCGATCTTCTTGACGAGTTCACACGCGGCCTCTTCACCGAGGCCATCCAGAGCCAGGAAAATCCTGCCTGTTGTGTCCATCAGTCTTTTCTCCTTTCAATGAGCTGTTGTCGGACTATCAGTTTTCATCTATGGATTATCCGATCTGGGAAAATATAACCATAAAATGGTGGCGAAAGCAAGTTTAAATAAAACACTACAAATCATTCCTAAAAACCCTTACACTGATTAATAAATGCTAATCGACGACATAAAAATTAAGGTTTCGGCGGGAGACGGCGGGCACGGCGCCGTGGCTTTCAATAAAAACTTGATGAGTTTGGGACCGACCGGAGGCAAGGGCGGAGACGGCGGCAGTGTGTACGCGGAAGGCGTATCCGACATAGGCGCCTTGAGACAATTCCGTTTCAAGAAAGAATTCAAAGCCGAAAATGGGCTGGACGGCAGAAGTCAGTTTCGCGACGGTCACGACGGCAAAGACCTGACATTAAAAGTTCCAATCGGGACATGCATTCACAATCTCACCCAGCCTCAACGGGCCGGCCCGCTTCGCTCTCGCGAAGACGAGGCGAGCGAGGCAAAACAGGCAAACGGCAGTGAGGTTTCCGTGGAAAAAACCGGTGAAAGGGTTCTCGTAGCCCAGGGAGGTTTGGGCGGCCGGGGAAATTTTCATTTCCGTTCGTCGAAAAACACCACTCCCAAGGAATCAAGACCAGGCTCTCTGGGAGAAAGTTTCGATATAAGACTTGAACTTAAGCTCATCGCCGACGTTGGCTTCGTTGGCCTCCCGAATGTCGGAAAATCCAGCTTATTAAATACTCTCACCAATGCGAAAAGTAAGGTGGCAAATTACCGATTTACCACTCTTGAACCGAATTTAGGAGTCTACTACGAACTTATCCTCGCCGACATTCCGGGACTGATTGAGGGTTCATCCACCGGCCGCGGCCTCGGGATAAAATTCCTCCGCCACATAGAGCGCACCCGCATTCTTTTTCATCTTATCTCAAGCGAGTCCTCTACCCCGGTAAAGGACTACAGAACGATACGCAAAGAACTGGGACGCTACAACAAGGCGCTTCTCGAAAAACCGGAATGGATTTTCCTGACAAAAAGCGACCTTAAAACGGAATCGGAGCTGAAGAAAAAACTCACGGCGCTGGGGAAAATATCGAAAAAAACAATCGCGATATCCATAATCGACGACGAGAGCATAGAAAAGGTGGAGAAAATATTGAACGAAATCAAGAAAGAGAAATAATTCTCTCTTACCTATGAAGAAAGCCAAAAAAATAAAACAAATCATTAAAGAAAAGTATAAAGAGATAGCGCGCGGCAATGCTTGTTGCGGATGCAGCTGCAAGCGCAACCAGAATATTTCAAAAAGTATAGGATATTCGGAGGACGACTTAAAAATAGCAGGAGGGGCCAACCTCGGCCTCGGCTGCGGAAACCCGGTGGGCCTCGGTGAAATAAGAGAGGGTGAAACGGTTTTGGATTTAGGATCCGGGGCCGGCATGGACTGTTTTTTGGCAGCCAAGAAAGTCGGCAAAAACGGAAAAGTTATCGGAATAGATATGACGGAAGAAATGGTTGAAACAGCAAGAATTAACGCCCGCAAGCAAAAAATAGAAAACGTGGAATTCCTCTTGGGCGAAATAGAAAAATTACCGCTTACAAATAACTCGGTAGACGTTATAATCACGAACTGCGTAATAAATCTTGCCCCGGACAAAAAGAAAACATTTGAAGAAACTTATAGGGTACTAAAAGACGGCGGGAGGATGTATCTCTCGGACATCGTTTTATTGGAAGAACTTTCGGAGGAACAAAGAAACGATGAAAATTTACTATCCGGTTGTGTAGCCGGTGCTCTACTAAAAGAAGATTATTTGGACAAAATAAAAAAGGCGGGTTTCTCCGTTCATGTATTGTCTGAAAACAAAGAAATTAGCAAACAACAATATCAGGGAATCGCGCTTGAAAGTTTATCAATTGAAGCAATAAAACAAGTAAGCTAAATTTATGAAAAAAGGAGTGGACTACATAGGAGTAACATGCGTGTTCTTTTGCCACGACGGCAAAGGCAAGTTCTTGCTTAACAAAAGAAGCGGCAAATGCCGTGACGAACAAGGAAACTGGGACTGCGGCGGCGGCGCTTTGAAACTCGGAGAGGATTTCGAAACCGGCGTGAGGAGAGAAATTAAAGAAGAATACTGTACTGATGTCGTTGACTTGAAACACCTTGCCACGACGAATGTTTTGAGAAAAAACGGCAGTGAGAATACTCACTGGGTTGCTCTTGTTTTTGCCGCCGAAGTCATGCCGGAACAAGTAAAAATCGGTGATTCTGATTCAATGGAAGAAATCGGTTGGTTTACCGAAAACAACCTACCCGAACCTCTCCACTCCCAATTTCACAGGCATTTCGACTACTGCATAAAAGCCGGGTTTACAAAAAGAAACTGAAGCATTTATTATATTAAAACCCATGAATAAGAAATATATATTACTAACGGTTGTAATTATAGCTCTGCTTGTCGGAGGATATATTCTTTTCTTTAGCGAACCTTCAATGAGCCAAGACGAAAACGTAAAAATTTTCCGGGATAACCTGGTCGCCTACGAGGTGAAATTGGGCGAAGGAAGAGAGATAAAAACCGGCGACACTGTTTCGGTAAATTACATCGGGGCACTCGCCGACGGCACAAAGTTTGACAGCTCTTATGACCACGGAGAACCCTTCTCTTTCACAGTTGGCGAAGATCAGGTAATCCAAGGCTGGGAAGAAGGTTTAATTGGCATGAAAGTGGGTGGTGTAAGGCGGCTCGCCATCCCTCCAACTCTTGCCTACGGCGCCCAGGGAATTCCAGGTGCCATCCCGCCGAATTCAATGCTTATATTCGAAATAGAGCTTCTGGAAATAAAGCAATAACCGATTTAGACTGAAAGGACTATGGAAGAGACGGTGATTACAAAAAGAAATCCCATCGTCCTAATCCGGTTTTTCATCATAATCGAAATCGTTGCTTTCGCTTTGTATTTCTTCGGCACCTTCCTCGACGAATACAAACAGCTTATTTACGACTTCCTGTCTCTCTCCGGTTTTTTCTCCTACAACGCTTTTAAATTTCCTTTTCTTTCCTTTCTCCAATTTTTGATTACGGTCTACGCTTTTCTCCGCTGGTACTACGAGTCTTACTCCGTCCGCCCCAATTCGATATCTCACCAGTGGGGAGTCTTTTTCCGCCGCAAAAAAACAATTCCTTTCAATAAGTCATCTAAATTTACCGTTTCCGCCGGACCGCTCGGCAAGATACTCCAATACGGAACTATAAGAGTAAAAAACAAATCTGCGAGCGAGAGTCTGACTATCGCTGACGTCTCAAGGCCCCAAAAAATTCTCGAGGCGATTAAATCGTTCCTCAATCCCCCGCCCGCCTTTTCCCCGCCCGACATAAACCGGTTTCTCTCGGAGGCCGAGCACGAACGGCTTGAGTTCAAATCGTCGTTCCGTTTTGACCACAGAACCAGTCAGGTAAACCGTACGTTGGAGAAACCGCTAATGA
>CAZGHF010000024.1:3334-5254 GCA_964525595.1 uncultured Candidatus Saccharibacteria bacterium | reverse complement strand
ATTCCGAATTTGATAAGGAGAAGCTGCAGGAGCGTTTGGGTAAACTTTCGGGAGGGGTAGCGGTCATAAAAGTCGGGGCACCGACCGAATCTGCCCAGAAAGAGTTAAAGCAAAGAGTGGAAGATGCGGTGCACGCCACTCGGGCAGCTATGGAAGAAGGTATTGTGCCCGGCGGCGGTATGGCTCTTTTCCATTCCTTGCCGGACGGTTCTTCCGAGTCCTCAACGGTTCACGGTGCCGCAAAACTTATTCTTGATAAGGCAAGAGAAGCGCCGCTTCGGGCGATTATTGCAAACAGCGGAGTTTCGCCGGAGGAAATCATCAAAAAATTGGACGGCGAGAAAGATGTCTGGGTTGGTTTTAATGCTATAACCAATCAAGTGATGAATCTTAAAGAGGCAGGTATTATTGACCCTCTGAAAGTTACAAAGACTGCCTTTTTGAACGCTATCTCGGTTGCTGCCAATTACCTTACGATAGGTGTTGCCATTACCGATATTCCGGAGAAAAATCCACCGGCAGGTTCATCACCCGCCGGCGGCGGAATGCCCGGAATGGGGTATTAAAAGCTCAAAAATCCTCATAAAATGAGGGTTTTTAGTTCCTCACCCTTCCTGGAAGGAAGGGTGAGGGATTGACTTTTAAGGAGAAACTGGTACAGTTGCGGGACAAGCCTATGAAACGGGCTCTTTTTTTTAGAGCAAAAGAAATTATAAGGAAAAAGGTAATTGCGAGCTGTGTCTCGCTTATTCTTGTTACTATCGGCATTATTACTCCTATAAGAGGGTTAATACCCTCAACTGTGGTTGCCGATGACAGACCGTCTTACCGAATGGCGGAAATGATATTGACCGCTTATTCTTCAAGTCCGGATGAGACTGATGAAACGCCGCATGTTACCGCATATGGCACTGAAACAAGAGATGGAGTCCTGGCCAACAATTGTTTGCCCTTCGGGACCAAGGTTCAGATTCCCGAACTTTTCGGCGACAAGGTTTTTACGGTTGAAGACAGAAAGAATTCCCGGTACAGCTGTAATTGGGTTGACGTCTGGTATCCCTCAAAGGCAGAGGCGAAGAAGTTTGGCATTACTCGCGAAGTAGAGGTACTGGTTTTTAACTAAAACATTTTATTGTATAATTTAGAAACATGAGCGTAACAACCATTATTCTCATAGTTGTCGGAATCCTAGTTCTCTGGGCGATTTTTGTTTTTAATAGTTTTGTGCGATTGCGGTACCGAGCGAGAGAGGCATTCTCCGACATTGAAGTGCAGTTGAAGCGCCGTTACGATTTGATTCCGAATGTGGTAGAAACTGTTAAGGGTTATGTAAAGCACGAACGTGGAACTTTAGAAAAAGTAACAGAAGCACGGACAAAAGCAATGAAAGCTGAAGGTTTACACGAAAAGGCCGGTGCTGAGAATATGCTCACTAATACCTTGAAAACTCTTTTTGCTCTTTCGGAAAATTATCCCGACCTTAAAGCAAACGCAAACTTTCTGGATTTGCAGCGGGAGCTGGCAGACACCGAGAACAAAATCCAGGCGGCACGGAGATTTTATAACAGTCAGGTGCGTGATTTGAATACCAAAGTTGAGTCGTTCCCTCCGAACATTATTGCTCGTCTCTTTAGTTTCAAAAAGCAGGGGTTTTTTGAAACTAAAGAGGAACTTGAGAAAGAACCGGTAAAGGTAAGATTTTAGTGAATTTGTACGCTAATAAATCTTCTAATATTAGGAAGACGTGGGTTTTGTTCACGTTATTTTTTATTGTAGTTATCAGTTTGGGGTGGATTTTCTCGCAGGTCTACGGGAATGTCTTAATTTTATGGTTCGCCGTCATTTTTTCGTCCCTTATGAGTATCATAAGCTATTGGTATTCGGACAAAGTTGTTCTTCGGATGACTAAAGCCCGTCCGG
>CAZGHF010000024.1:0-3324 GCA_964525595.1 uncultured Candidatus Saccharibacteria bacterium | reverse complement strand
GTGTATGCCATTGTGGCTGTGACGCGGGGACTTTTAGATCGGCTTGACCGGTCAGAACTTGAAGGGGTGATTGCTCACGAGTTAGCTCACATCAGCAACCGTGACATGCTTGTCTCGACTGTAGCAGTGATTTTAGTAGGATTTATTGCCATTCTCTCCGATATTTTTTTGCGCTCGATGTTCTGGCGAAGTTTTGGAGGAAACAGACGGTCAAGAGGAGGCGGCGTTATGATTTTAATCGGTATTGCTCTTTCAATTCTTGCTCCAATTTCTGCCGCCCTTATCCAGCTTACAATCTCCCGTAAGCGCGAATTTTTGGCTGATGCCTCCGGTGCGCTTTTAACACGTTATCCCGAAGGACTGGCTAGTGCCCTCACGAAAATATCAAAAGACCCGACACCTTTGCCTGGCGCTGCAAACTCAAATGCCCATCTTTGGTTTGATGACCCCTTCACTCATGGGCCGACAAAAAAGGTCCCGTGGTTTCATAAACTTTTCATGACTCACCCGCCGGTTGAGGACAGAGTCGCAAAATTAAGAAGATCAGAAGAATGAACTCCGGCGACGGAATGTTTTGGCGGAAATACTCGGACCCGTTTTTGGCCGGGACATTATTGAAGTTTATTCCCCGGAACATCACCCCCAACCAAGTAAGCTGGCTGAGGGTTTTGTCCTGGCCGGTTGTTTTTTATTTTCTGTATGTTGAATCATTTGGGTGGGGACTTGTTGTATTTTTCTTGTCGGCGCTCACGGACGCAATTGACGGGGCGATGGCGAGAACCAGGGATCGGGTGACGGATTTTGGGAAAATTCTTGACCCGGTTGCTGATAAGGGACTCATCGGCGTGGTGGTCCTTACTGTTATCCCGAAACTTTTTGGCTGGTTTTTAATTTTTTATATTATTGCCCTTGAGATTTTTCATGCCATTATGGCGTATTACGCAATAAAGAAGTTAAGGCATAATCCCGGCAGTAACTGGGCGGGCTCCATAAAAACTTTCATTCAATTTACGGCATTTATAATCCTTTTTATCGGTCTTCTTTTTTCATTTCCGGAATGGATAAATTTTTCCGAGATAATGCTCTACATTTCGCTCTTGTTTACATTTCTTGCCGCTTTCCTATATAAATAACCTGTATGAAGTCTACGAATAAAACAATTATTCTCGCTCTTGGCGGTTCCATTATTTTCCCCGATCAGATAGATTGGATTTTTTTAAAAAAACTTCGTTTATTCGTTTTACAAAACGTGAGGAAAGGAAAGAAATTCGTAATTGTGGTCGGCGGCGGTCGCCTGAGCCGAATGTACGTCGGGGCGGCGGCGAAAATTACGGCGGTGAAAAATGAAGACAAAGATTGGCTTGGAATTCATGCAACGCGTTCAAACGCCCATCTTCTAAGAACCATTTTTCGAAACATAGCCGACCCAGTGGTAATTGACAATTGGCAGAAGATTAAAAGAAATTTGCGTTTTCCCGTAACCATTGCTTCCGGCTGGCGACCGGGCTGGTCAACCGATTATGTGGCGGCGGTGATTGCCCGCGAACTCGGCGCGGAAAGGTTTATTATTGCGGGGAAGCCGGATGGAGTCTACACCAAAGACAATGTTCGTTACAAAAGTGCGAAGCATATCCCCGAGATTACCTGGGCTGATTATCGGAAACTAATTCCTTCAAAATGGAAGCCGAGCTCTCATGCGCCGGTTGACCCGGTTGCCGCCCGGTTTGCGGAGAAGAATAAGCTTACATCAATTATTTTGGCCGGCAAAAATTTAAAGAATTTGGAAGCGCTATTGAATAGTGAGAAGTTCAAAGGCACAATAATTAGGTGAGGTTCCCGATTTGTCTAAAAATCCAAACTTACGTAGAATTTTTAGCAACAAATCGCAATCCCGCATAAGGCGGTGGGATGGCTGAGTGGTTTAAGGCGCTTGCTTGGAGAGCAAGTGTACGGGAAACCGTACCGTGAGTTCGAATCTCACTCCCACCGCTTTATGCGGGAGAGAGCGATTATGGGTTCTCCGCCGACGCCTAAGGCTTTGGCGGATTGCTCTCGGTGGCTAAATCAAAGATTTAGACCGAGAGGGAAGAATCCCTCTCCTTCCGCACAAAGTGGAAGAAAGCATGTCTTTATGACTAGAGAGGTCACTATAAATTTTGTTATTTGCTTTTAAAATTAAAAAGGTTTTATTATAAATCTATGATAAAGAAAAACAAAATTAATTTTTCACCGGCACCTCCATCCATAAGTTGGGTGGTGGGTTTTTGCGCTTAAAAAAATTCTAATATTGATCGCAAATACGGGCCACTCAATGTGGTCTTTTTTGTTCTTTATCACTTCTTCTACGGAGGATTGTTATGAGCTGGTTGCACTCGTACTGGAGCGGTCCGGACTTTTGGAGCGACGTTGATCATGCCGTCGAGCAGGCGGAAGAATCTGTTGCCGAGATGTCCTGGCCGCGGTATTTCTGGTTTCGGGTAAGGTGCTGGGCGTACATTGCTTATGTGATTATCTGGGTGCTGGCGGTGCTTATCGTTGTATCGGTTGGGAGTTTCTTTTCCGCGATTACCGTAATTCCGCGAAAGGAGTAGTGTAATCAACCGGCAGGTTGTAAAACTGCCATTAGTTTTAGCGCCCAGTCGATTGATCTCGACTGGGCGCTTTTTATAATTCAATTCAATTTATTATCGGTACAACCCTGATTAAAAAAATGCTAAAATAAACCAAATGCTCGTATTTTGGATTATCGTTTTCGTTGTCTCTCTTGTTGTGCTTATGAAAGGCGCTGACTGGCTGCTTGATGGTGCTGAAAATATAGGTCTGGCGGCGGGACTTTCTCCTTTTATTGTGGGTGTCGTGATTGTGGGTTTGGGCACGTCTTTCCCTGAACTTTTCTCATCACTCGCAGCAGTTTTTAAAGGAGCAACCGAGATCGTAGTTGCAAACGCAGTAGGATCAAACATTACCAACATCTTTCTCGTCGTTGGTCTGGCTGCGGTTTTTGGCCGGCGTCTCTCGGTTACGAAAAATTTGATTGACCTTGACTTACCTCTTCTTGCAATAAGCACAGCACTCTTCTTGGGTGTAGTTTGGGATAGCCAGATTGTTTTTTTTGAATCGCTCTTGCTTCTCGTTGCTTTCGGCATTTACGTTCTCTACGCAATTTTTCATAAAAGCGAAACCTTCGTTTTATCCAAGAAGAAAAATCCAACTAATACGAAATTTGCCGTAAAAGATTTTGTTTTTGTAATTCTTGGCATTGTCGGTCTTGTTCTCGGTGCTAAATACTTAATAGATTCAGTTATTATACTCTCGGGGATATTA
>CAZGHF010000023.1:0-5366 GCA_964525595.1 uncultured Candidatus Saccharibacteria bacterium | reverse complement strand
GACTCGCTCTTCGAATCCCCGGCGGTTCAAGAGTCCAGTGAGCTCGTCCACTTCGGACAAGTCTCTGGTCTTCTTAATCTCCTTCTCCTTCTTCCAAAGAAATAGAAGAAGGACGACGGTCGTGGCGAAAAAAAACACCGCCGCGGTCGCAACCACTGATTCAGCCATGACTGTCTCCCAGCTGGATTATAAACAAACGTGAGGTTCTTTTTTTAGTTTAAAACAAAAATAAGAAAAAGTCAAGTCTTCTGCTTTAAAGAAGAGTATTTAGTTCAGAGTTTACCAGTTTATCAGCGGCTTTGTTTTTCTCGCGGGGAATGAGCGTAAAATCAACTTTCTTAAAGTCCTGCTTACGATTCCAAACCTCGATGAAAAGAGTTTTTAGTTCTTCGTCCTTTATCTTATACTTTCCTTTCAGCTGGCTTACTATAAGTTCGCTATCAGAACGGATTTCCAGTTCGGTCTCTTTTACTTTTTTGCCGCCCAAAAGGGCTTTGGTTTTTTTCAGGGCGAAGATTATAGCTTTGTATTCGGCAACATTATTGGTTGTTTCCCCTATTGCTTCGCTATAACCTTTGTCTCTTATAACAACACCGATTGCGGCCGGGCCCGGATTCCCCCGCGAGCCGCCGTCGGTGTAGATAATTACTTTAGAATTTTCCATGGCAGTTTTGCGTTTCGGGGTAAAGTGAAGCCAGATGAAGCTTTATGACCGCCGCCGCCGAACTTCTTGGCAATTTTTGAAACATCAACCGAACCTTTTGAGCGGAGAGAAACCTTAATTCCGTCTTTTTCAGCGAACCAGATTATGCCAAACGGCGGCTTGCGCCGACAGAGTTCGTGGCCTATTTCCGAAGTGAACTTTTTGACGGAACTGTTCGCTGCGAGAACCTTATATTTTCCGAACCTTACCAGTTCTGCCCTTTTAACAACACCCTTCACGATAATGTCGTTATAATCGGAAATTAATTTTCCGAATTTTATGTAGTTTCTACGATTTGCCGCTTTTTCCATATCGCGAGAGAGTTTATTCCAAGCTTTAAAATCGTAAGGCAGGGAATAAATATATCCTAAAAGGAAGTGAATGTTCGACGAGCGGAATTTCCATAAGTCTCCCTCCTCAATATACTTGAGCAATTTGGGAACTTTTTTATTAGGGTGGAAATATTTCCAGGCAAGCACTGCTCCGGAGTGATTTAAATCAAACAGCCAGTCAAACCCTCTTTTAACGTCTTTTCTGGTGGTAATGTGGTGGTCGATAAATATAACTTTTTTAGCCGTTTTCAAAAGCTTGGAAAGCATGGGTTCGTTATGAACAAAATCAAGACTATAAACTGTTTTGCCTTTTAACCCTGTTGATAAAACTGGTTTGCGATCGACCGGGACATAGGTCGCTCTCCTGCCGAATTTTTTCCAGGCCGCGAAAGCGGCTCCGAAACCGTCGGGACAATTGGAGTGGTATAAAATAACTGTGTTTTTCATTTTAATGCTTCAATTCCAGGCAATTTTTCGCCGGATAAATATTCTAACATCGCTCCCCCTCCCGTTGAAAGGAACAAATTCTTATTTCTGGCGACCAATGACTGATAACTAGTGACTAATTTTAGCGAAGCGAGTGTTTCGCCGCCGCCCACAACCATTCGGGCTTTTTTATTTTTTAGAATTGCTCTCCAAATTGCCCTCGTGCCTCCGCTGAATTCTTTCTCTTCAAATAAACCGACTGGGCCGTTCCAGACGACGGTTCCGGCCTTTGATATTATTTCCGAATATCTTTTCGCCGTTTTCTCGCCGATGTCGAGAATTTGCCTGTCTTTCATTTTTATATCGATTGGCAGAACGAGTTTTTTCGAACTGACAAACTTTCGTATCTTTGGAATTGAAGCTTCGTCCACCAACGATTTGCCGGTCGGCAGGCCTTCAGCCGCAAAAAAAGTGGTGGCCGGACCGCTTCCCAGAAGAAAATAGTCCGCTTTTTTCCAAAGATAGCTCATAATACCGAGCTTGTCCCCTACTTTCGCGCCGCCGATTACGACTACGAAGGGTTTTCTGGTTTTCTTCACGGCCGAATCCAAGTTTTCAATCTCTTTCTTCAAAAGAAGTCCTCCGTAAGACGGCAAATATTTTGTAATTGCAACCATTGACGCGGTTTTCCTGTGCGAAAAAGCAAAAGCCTCATTAATATAGAAATCTCCCAACTCCGAGAGCTTTTTAGCAAGCTTGCCATCGTTTTTATTCTCACCAGGATAAAAACGAAGGTTTTCGAGAAGAAATATTTGCCCATCTCCGGAAGTTTTCAATCCCGGCATGAATTTTACTTTTTTGCCCAGTTTTCGGCTCAAAATTGGAGCGAAAGACTTGAGAGATAATTTTGGATTGTATCTTTTCGGTCGGCCACGGTGGCTTAAAATAACCACTCTCACGCCGTTTTTGACGAGTATCTTGAGCGTCGGCAAAACTGCCTCAACGCGAAGAAACTTCTTCTCCCGGCCCGGTTTCGCATTTAAATCAATCCTTAAAAGACATGTTTTACCACGGAATTTTTCGAGCATCTTGGGACTAATATAATGAATCATACTTATTAAGTATAACTTACTATGGCGGTCAGTCCCTAAGGACTGCCGCCGTTTTTAATTATTAATAATGGACTCCCGGCAAAGCCTACTGTCCCACCCTCGAAGGGCAGTATCATCGGTATGGCGCGCTTTCACTTCCGTGTTCGGAATGGGAACGGGTGGGGCACACGCCACTAAATCACCGGGAAACCATTATCAATAATTTTTGTGAAGTCAGCTTTGTGAGATAGAAATCAGCAAATAGATTTATTAGTACTCCTCGGCTAAATACATTACTGCACTTACACCTAGAGCCTATCAACCTGGTAGTCTTCCAGGAATCCATAGCGTCTAATCTTGGGAGAGGCTTCGCGCTTATATGCTTTCAGCACTTATCCCGTCCGAACTTAGCTACCTGGCGATTCAGTTGGTACCAAAGCCAGTAGACCAGAGGTTCGTTCAACCCGATCCTCTCGTACTAGGGTCAACTTCCCTCAAACGCTTAACGCCGACAGCAGATAGAGACCAACCTGTCTCACGACGGTCTGAACCCAGCTCGCGTATCACTTTAATTGGCGAACAGCCAAACCCTTGGGAGCTTCTCCACCCCCGGGATGTGATGAGCCGACATCGAGGTGCCGAACCTCCTCGTCGCTAGGGACGCTCGGAGGAGACCAGCCTGTTATCCCCGGAGTAACTTTTATCCGTTGTCTCCCGCCTTTCTATAAAGAATCATTGTAAACAATAATATTGCGGTCGGGTCGCTAAGTTCTGCTTTCGCACCTGCGCGGCGTGTATGCCTTGCAGTTAAGCTGGCTTATGCCTTTGCACGTCCAGCGCGATTTCCATCCGCGCTAAGCCAACCTTGATAAACTCCTCCGTTACTCTTTAGGAGGAAAATGCCCCATTTAAACTGCCCACCAGGCACTGTTCCCGTACGTTTTTGCCGTACAGGTTAGACATTAAAATCTTAAAGATGGGTGTTTCATTGGCGGCTCCAGTCCGACCGAAATCGAACCTTCAAAGCCTCCCCACTACGCTACGCATTAAAACCTTAATATCAATACCAAGCTACAGTAAAGCTTCCGGGGTCTTTTCGTCTTGCTGCCGGTAGCCCGCGTCTTCACGGGCATCGCATTTTCATCGAGCTCCTCGTCGAGACAGTTCTCCAGTCGTTACGCCTTTCGTGCGCTCCGGAACTTACCCGGAAAGGAATTGCGCTACCTTAGAACAGTTATAGTTACCGCTGACATTGACGAGGGCTTCGGTCAGTGAGCCAAAAGAAAATTGCTTTTCCTATGACCCCCAACGTTAACCTTCTCGCATCGGTCAGGCGTCACCCCCTATACATCCTCTTTACGAGTTCGCAGGGAGCTGTGTTTTTGGTAAACAGTCGCCAGAGAGACTTTAGCTGCGGCCCACATTTTACCGTGGGCAGGCCTTATCCCGAAGTTACGGCCGCTTTTTTGCCGAGTTCCTTAACGAGGACTCACTCGTTCCCCTTGGGCTACTCGCCCTATCCACCTGTGGCGGTTTCCGGTACGGAGCCACATGCGTCTCAGCGTCCTCTGAACAAATACAACAAGATACTGGTCAATACTTGCTGGATTTGTTCAGAGGGCGCTTACCTAGAGATATTTCTTGGAAGGCTCTTCATCCGAATCGGTACGGCAAAAACCATACCTTTCTTCAACGCGCAAATTTTGTCATTAAAGACAGCACTCCGGATTTGCCTGGAGTACAACTTTTCACGTCAAAAACACCAAACCATTAAGACGCCCGGACTTATTTCCTTCGTCTTCCCATCGGTATCCCACATATGGCGGGCTGGAATATTAACCAGCTGTCCTTCGACTACGGCTTTCGCCATCGCCTTAGGGCCGCCTAACCCTCCGTCGATTTCCGTTGCGGAGGAAACCTTGGATTTTCGGGGAGCTAGATTTTCACCAGCTTTGTGATTACTCATGCCAACATTTTCTCTTCCTTGCGCTCCAGCAGCTCTCGCGAGTCCGCCTTCAGTGCACAAGAAATGCTCTCCTACCACTCGTCTTTCTAAAAGAAAGACGAATCCGCGTCTTCGGCGGTATGCTTAGCCCCGGTAAATTTTCGGCGCAATCATCCTCGAATAGTGAGTTGTTACACATTCTTTAAAGGATGGCTACCTCTAAGCCAACCTCCTATCTGTTTGTGGATAATCACCACCTTTAACACTTAGCATACACTTAGGGACCTTAGACGGCGGTCTGGGCTTTTTCCCTCGCGACCATGGAGCTTAGCCCCCACAGTCTGACTCCCATACTTAACTCTCCGGCATTCGGAGTTTGATAGATGTGACGAGCTTGCGCCCTATTCACATCTTCCAGTGCTCTACCTCCGAAGAGGAACATATGAGGCTAGTCCAAAAACTATTTCGGAGAGAACCAGCTATTACCAAACTCGATTAGCTTTTCACTCCTTACCCCAGCTCATCCCAAGGCGTTGCACGACCTACGGGTGCGGACCTCCTCCCGATCTTACTCGGGGCTCATCCTGGCCAGGGCAAGCTCGTCTGGTTTCGGGTCTTATCCACACGACTAACCAGTGCGAAGCACTGGTATGCGCGCTTTTAACACTCGCTTTCGCTGCGACTTCTCCGCCGAAGCGGATTAATCTTGCCATGTAGATAAACTCGTTGGCTCATTCTTCAATAGGCACGCTGTCAGCCGTCCGCCTTGCGGCGGATTAAGCCTCCAGCTCTTTGTAAGTAAATGGTTTCAGGTACTATTTCACCGCCCTAACCGGGCTGCTTCTCACCTTTCCCTCACGGTACTAGTT
>CAZGHF010000022.1:0-7509 GCA_964525595.1 uncultured Candidatus Saccharibacteria bacterium | reverse complement strand
GACCCGGAACTCATTAAAGCCGCCTCCGCAAGGGGAATGATAAACGGCGTGATTATAAAACCCAACCAGATTGGTACTGTTTCGGAGACGTGCGCAGCCATGGGCGTCGCCCATCAAAACGGTGTAAAATGCATCGTTTCCCACCGGGCGGGCGAGACGGCAGACAGTTTCTTGATTCACTTTGCAAAAGCCGCAAACGCCTACGGCGTTAAAATCGGTGCTCCGGCCGGAGAAAGACTGCCGAAATTCAAGGAACTAATCCGTTTGTATCCCTAAAGCGTTAGTATATAATCACGGCATGGAGTTCATTCTAAAATCCATTCTTGTTACGAGTTTTGTTTTGGTGGCCCTTTTCGGCTTTACGATAATGATGAGTGGTTCGGCTCACTGTCTGGTTTCATTAATGGAAGGGACGGCTTGTCCGGAAGGCCTTTTCGGTTTTGCTTCTTTTCACATCGGTTTTTTCAAAAACTTTTCGAGCGTCGTTTCCAAAAACCTGGGATTTCTAATTTTATCGTTGCTTATCGGCGTTCTTTTTTCTGCCTCGAAAATTTCACGGAAAGAATTTATCCCGATGAGTTTGTCTTTCTCCGCGAACGAAGACACTCACGGACCGTTTCAATTAATAAGAAAATTGAGAAGCTGGCTTTCGCTTTTGGAGACAAGTCCCACCTCCGCTCCAGCGCGTTAGGTTAAACCTTTTAAGGGTCTGCTCTGACGCGTTATTAAACCCTTTTTGAGGGTTTTTATTTCGTTAACACTAAAAATCTATGAACAAAAAAATCAAATCATCAATAATCATTGCGGCGGTCGTTTTGGGAAGTCTTGGATTGATACTGCTTATTAAACCGGCGCCCGATACTGGCGAAAATCTCCGCGCTGATATTAATTCCGCACTCGTATCGGGAGAACAGTCTTTTGACTTCGGAACAATCAGCATGGCGGCAGGGGATGTCGGCCACGATTTCATGATTAGAAACGAAGGTAATAAAGCGATAGAAATTGAGAAAATGTACACTTCCTGCATGTGCACGACGGCTTATTTTGTGAAAGACGGCAGTGAGGCCGGCCCTTTCGGAATGCCGGGACACGGATTCATGCCGCCCTTGAGAAAAACCATTGAGGCTGGAGAGGAATTTGCGGTTTCGGTTGTTTTCGACCCGGCCGCTCATGGTCCAGCCGGCGTGGGAAAGGTTCAGAGAGAAATTTATCTCAAAAACAAGTCGGGAGATTCCATCGCCGTTTTAAGAATTAAAGCGACGGTAACGCCATGAAAAAGAAAATAATCATCCCTATTCTACTCGCGATTGCTTTCTTCGGAGTTTTCTTTTTCTTCCGTTTTACGGGAGCGGGACAGAACTTTCTTTGGAGTTTCAGCGACGGCGGGAAACTGCTTCTGCCCTTAGTGATAGTTGCGGCGATAATTGACAGCGTAAATCCCTGCGCTTTCTCGATTTTGCTCCTCACCATCGCCTTTCTTTTCAGTATCGGCAAATTGCGTTCGGGGATGTTAAAAATCGGCGGTTCTTACGTTGCCGGGCTTTTCGTGGTTTATGTTCTTATTGGTTTGGGTATTCTCCAGGCGCTTCATCTCTTCAACACGCCAAATTTCATGGCTAAAGTGGGCGCTGCGCTTCTTATCGTTCTCGGGGCGATAAATCTCATAAACGAGTTTTTCCCGCGATTTCCGGTTAAACTAAAGATTCCCAGTGCCGCTCATCACAGGATTGCCGGGCTTATGGAGAAAGCTTCGGTGCCGACCGCGTTCGTTCTGGGAGCACTCGTGGGCTTGTGTGAATTTCCCTGCACCGGCGGACCTTATCTTCTGGTTTTGGGACTTCTTCACGACTCGGCTACGTATGCCGCGGGTCTGGGTTATCTCCTTCTCTACAATCTGATTTTCGTTCTGCCCCTCATTATTATTTTGGCCTTGGCTTCAAATGAGGTTCTCCTCAAGAAAGTGCAGAAATGGCAGAAGGAAGAGAAGAAGGGTATGCGTCTTTGGGGAGGGATTGCAATGATTCTTTTGGGTTTTCTGATATTCTTATTGTAAGGGCTTATGGCAATATTTATCGTAACAATCTCAATTCTAGTTATCACCGGTTTGGTGTGGCTGTTGAACAAGGCATTGCCTTTTAAAGTTTGTCCGATTTGCGCCGGCGTGAGCGGTACCTGGTTTTTGCTGCTGGTCGGAATCCTGTTGGGCTGGTTGTCAGTAATGAGTTATCAGTTATTAATCGCCGTGCTCATGGGCGGCACTGTTGTCGGTATGGCTTATCAAGGCGAAAAGAGAATGAACGTGGCGCCGGAAAATTTCCTGAAATTCCGGACGGCGGTTATTGTTCCCGGTTTTATTCTGGCTTATTTTGCGCTCATGAATATCAGTTGGTTCACTCTTATTATTGAGGCGGTGGTACTCATGGCAGTTACGTATTTTTTCTTTGTATTGCCGTGGGTTAAGAGCACTCCGCCGGCGGGTGATGAACAAAAAATTGCAGAACTGGAGGAAAAAATGAAAGAATGCTGTTAAAAATATGAAAAAAAATACACTGCCGATAATAATTTTGATTGTCACGATTGCGGCCGTCGGTACCCTGACTTTTTACCCGAGAGCAAAGTCAAGCGCCGAGCTTGACGCTTTTGCCCAATGCCTTGCGGAAAAGCAGGTGACTATGTACGGCGCCTATTGGTGCTCGCACTGCCAGAATGAGAAAAAAAGGTTCGGCGATTCGTTCCGGTTCGTTCCTTACGTTGAGTGTACCGAAGAAACGGATAAGTGCATTGCGGAGAAGATAAACGGCTATCCAACCTGGGTTTTCCCTGCCTCGCCGGCAGGCGGGCCCGACCCTTTGACGAACTCAGGGCAGGCGGTAAAAAGGTTTGAAGGGGAAATGGGTCTTGAAAGATTGTCTTTGGAGAGCGGTTGTTTGCTTCCTTAAACATATGGATAAAAAACTGATTCCGATAAGTATTGTAATTTCCCTCCTTTTGGTTGCCGTTTCGGTTTTCTATCGGAGCGGTCTGGAACAGGGAACGGAAACGGCTTCGTCTCCGGAAGGGTTCGTTTTGTCTGTGAAGTGGGGAGATTTAAGTAGAAAATTGGTTGAGGCGGGAGTGATTGACATTGAAAAATTCGAGGCGATTTATTCCAGTCGCGGCGGACTTAGCGAAGAAACTCGGAATTTATTCACGAGCGCCGGCGATCTGGCGATATCACCCGAGAATGCAGGCGAAGTCCTTAACCTTTTATGGGCTTTCGGACTTGCAAATAAAAACGCGGTTCTTGAGAAAGGACCGATGACCGATCCCCGCTACAACGGCCCCGGCAGGTTCGCCTCAACTGGCGGCTGGACTTTGGCGCGAGGGGACGCGATGGAACATTATTCAAGACATCCCTTCGTTGTTCTAACCGAAGAACAGCAGGAATCGGTGGAACGCATTTCAAAAAACATCTACCGGCCCTGTTGCAATAATTCCACTTATTTTCCCGACTGCAATCACGGGATGGCGATGCTGGGACTTCTGGAGCTTATGGCAGCGCAGGGCGCAAATGAAAAAGAAATGTACCGAGCGGCACTCCGGGTAAATTCCCTGTGGTTTCCGGATACTTACGCGGCGATTGGGGAGTACTTGAGCTTGGAAGGCGGGTTTCTGGAGAGCGCAAATCCTAAAGAGATTTTAGGAGCGGATTTCTCGAGCGCGTCGGGATACCGGAAAATTTTGAGCAAAATTACCCCACCGGAAACTAAAAGTGGCGCAAGCTGCGGTGTTTAACACTTAACGCAAAATTTACAATTAAAGCAAAGGTCGCAAATTGGATAAGTAAAAATGAATCAAGAGTTAAATAAAGCGTCAGCAGTTTGGCTTTTCATTCTTCGCGTTACGACGGGGTGGTTAATGTTTTATGCCGGTGTCGTGAAAATTCTGGATTCCAGCTGGTCGGCGGCAGGTTATTTAAATAATGCCAAGACTTTTGCCGGTTTTTACCAGTGGTTAGCCCAACCCGGCCTTCTGCCGATTATAAATTTTGTGAATGAGTGGGGTCTTACTCTTTTGGGTGTGTCATTGATTTTGGGTATCGGCGTGAGATTGAGTTCAATTTTTGGCGCCATTTTGATGCTTCTTTACTATTTCCCGGCAGTTGAGTTTCCTTTTGTGCCCCACGGTTTCATCGTTGAGGAGCATATAATCTACGCCGCAGTACTTGCGTTTCTTGCAGCTGTTAACGCCGGCCATTACTACGGGCTGGAGAGGTGGTTTCGCGGTCTTTTCAAGCGCACCTAACCGGCTTTAGGCGTTGATAAATGGCTATTGACAATAATACCCCTAGGGGGTATTATTGTTTTATGAATAAAGCTATAAAAAATAAGACAACTCGCCGGCTGAAGATAATCGCTGGTCAGGTTAGGGGGTTGGAACGGATGATTGAAGAGGATAAATACTGCGTGGATATAATTACTCAATCTCTCGCCGTAAAGGAAGCGCTCTCGGGCGTGGAGGATTTGATTTTGGAGAACCATCTTGAAACTCATGTTGTGGAACAAATTAAATCGGGTCGTAAGTCGAAAGCGGTCAGCGAGATTTTAAAAATTCACAGATTGTCAAAAAAGAAATGAACGAAACCATATTTACATGCCCGATGCCCCGCACCAGAGCAGAGCTCGGTGCGGGACTCCGCGCTTTTTGTCATAAATTATTTTGAGAGCGCTTCGCACCCTTAGATTTTCAATTGATATATGAATGAGAAGATAAAATACATATGTCCTATGCATCCTAAGATAATTAGGGATAAGCCCGGGCTTTGTCCAGAATGCGGGATGCAACTTTTGCCGGGTAAAAAAACCGTTCATAAGTGTCTTGGTCACCACCATAAGAAAGGGAAGGGTGACGTTACTGAGGATCTCGATAAACACAAAGGGCACGCCACTAATATTTTTAAAACCAGATTCTGGGTAAGCTTGCTTTTATCCATCCCGGTGGTTGCTTATTCGGACGTGGCTCAGTCGCTTTTGGGATACGCGGCGCCGGAATTTTTCGGTTCGGAATACTTGTCACTTGTTCTTGCCTCTGTCATTTTTTTCTACGGCGGGTTTATTTTTATCACCTCGGCTTACCGGGAGTTGAAAGCCAAACTGCCGGGGATGATGACGCTTATCGCGCTTGCGATTTCCACCGCTTACATCTACAGCGTTGCCGTTACTCTCTTCGGAGGCGGCCGGCCGATATTTTGGGAATTGGCTACTCTTATTACCGTTATGCTTTTGGGGCACTGGATGGAGATGCGGGCAGTAACGGGGGCAAAAAGCGCCCTAAAAGAACTTTCCAAGCTTTTACCGGATACGGCCGAAGTGATAAGAGGCGGCAAAACAATGGAAATACCGCTTGGTGAACTGAAAATCGGCGACATAATGCTCGTAAAACCGGGCGGGAAAATACCGGCTGATGGCGTGGTGGAAAGCGGCGAGTCGGACGTGAACGAATCAATTATTACCGGTGAATCAAAACCGGTTCATAAGAGTATTGGAGGGGAGATGATAGCCGGCACTATTTTAAGCGACGGTTCACTCAAGGTTAAAGTGACAAAAATCGGTGACGACACGTTCTTAGCCGGTGTGATGCGACTGGTAGCCGAGGCCGAAGCCTCAAAATCGCGCCTGCAGATGCTCTCTGACCGGGCGGCTTATTATCTCACTATAATTGCCGTAGTGGTGAGCAGTATTACTCTTATTACCTGGCTTACTTTGTCCGATCCGGCTTTCGCCGTAAGCCGGATGGTGGCAGTTCTTGTTATTACCTGCCCTCATGCTTTAGGACTTGCCATTCCTCTTGTTGCTTCAATCTCAACCACCAAGGCGGCCGAGAATGGATTTCTAATAAAGAAACGTTTGGCGCTTGAGGCAGCTCGCAATGTTCATATTGTTCTCTTTGATAAAACCGGAACTCTTACCAAGGGCGAGTTCGGCGTAAGTGAAACCTACACACCGGTTGAGGGAGACGACCCCCTCTTTTTTGCAGCGGCGGTAAACAGTCATTCGGAGCATTCGCTTGCAAAAGCGCTTGTGAAGGAAGCTCACGCAAAAAACTATGATTTGCCTGATGTTTTGGAATTCAGGCGCATTCCAGGCAAGGGTGTTTTTGGTAAGATTGAAGGCCAAGAAGTTTATGTCGGGAGCAATTCGCTTCTTGAGGAAATTGGAGTAAAGCCGGATGAGAGGGCGCTTCAGTGGGCCGGGAGACAAGAGCAAGAAGGAAAGACGCTGAACCACGTTGTCGCAGGTAGTACATATAAAGGAAGTATTGCTCTTACCGACGTTATTCGTGAGGAGTCGCGGGAAGCGATAAAATCTTTACGTGAGGCGGGAATAAAAACGGCGATGATAACCGGTGACTCCGAAGATGTTGCAAAATGGGTGGCGAAAGAATTGGGCATAGACATTTATTTTGCCCGCGTTTTGCCGAATGAAAAATCCGAAAAAGTTAAGTTGCTCCAGTCGGAAGGGCAGAAAGTAGCGATGGTTGGTGACGGCGTAAACGACGCCCCAGCTCTTACCCAGGCTGATGTCGGCATTGCCATTGGGGCCGGTACGAACGTCGCGATTGAGTCGGCCGGTATTATTCTCGTGAAAGATGACCCGCGTGATATTCCCAAAATTATCAAACTTTCGCGCCTTACCTATGCCAAAATGATTCAAAACCTTTTCTGGGCGACTGGTTACAATGTAGTGGCCATTCCTCTTGCCGCAGGCGTTCTGGCTTTCAAAGGCGTACTTCTTGAGCCGGCGCTGGCCGGATTTCTGATGTCGATTAGCACCGTGATAGTGGCGGTAAACGCCGTTTTTCTGAAGAAAAAAGAATTATAATTATATCAAGGTCGGTAAATGTAAAAATGTAATTAATAAAACTATGAAAAAAACGTTATTCACTTTCTTGACGGCGGGTATTTTAAGCCCACCCCTCGCTTTAGCAGACGGCGGAATGATGGGTCATGGCTTTAATAGTGGAATGATGAGTTGGGGAGGCGGACTCGGCTGGCTTTTCGTGCTTACCTGGATTGTCTGGCTTGTCGTCGGTGTCTTTCTCGCTATCTTTCTATGGCAGAAGATAAATAAAAAATAAAGTGTAGGGGATTGAAAACCTCGTTCTTTATGTTAATCTCATTCTTAATATGAAAGGCGAGTTTTGGTTTTTCTTTATTTTTGGAATAATTGTCGTTATCGTAGGGTTTAATGCTATTTTTGCCGGATAATGAAAGGTGTCCGAAGCAGAAATATTTTTAATCCGGACTCACCGGAGCCCTTTCGTTTGTCGCGGAGCAAAATTGAGCTTTTTTTGGGGTGTCCCCGCTGTTTTTATCTCGACCGCCGGCTTGGCATCGGTCGGCCGCCGGGTTTTCCCTTTACTTTGAATTCCGCCGTTGACCATTTATTGAAAAAAGAATTTGACATTCACCGGGCACGGGGTTCGGCTCACCCGTTAATGAAGGCTTATGGAGTAGAAGCGGTTCCCTTT
>CAZGHF010000021.1:5086-8403 GCA_964525595.1 uncultured Candidatus Saccharibacteria bacterium | reverse complement strand
CATTCCCGATTCGGTCCATTCAATAATTTCTTTCTCTACCACGGCACTCGGCCTCCCATACCGCTTATAGGAATTCTTAATAACTTCCTCTTTAGTAACGTAAGAAGGTCTGATTTTAAAAGGTATTATAGTCTTTGCCGAAAAAGGTCGGCAAGTCACGCCGTTTACCATAAGTTTCAAATAAACTTGGTAATTAGGAAGATTAACCAAGTCCTGCTGGGTAAACTCGGGTGAAAACTCTGCTTCTAAAAATTCGGCGTCAGCCGCCCCGACCCGAAAAATTATCATTGTCCCTACGTTGCCGAAAACAGCGTCTCGCACCTTGGTTGAAACATTGTTTGAGAAATCGGTAATAAGCTGGCCTATGTATTGATGGGCAAGCGTGAGATTTAAACGGTATTTCCTTGCTTCAGAGAGAATTCCGGCAAAGCTTTCAGTCGCAAAGTTCTGAAACTCGTCAACGTAAAGGTAAAAGTCAACCCGCTCGTCTTCGGGAATCCGCACTCGTTCCATCGCCGCAAGCTGAATTTTGGTTATAATCATCGCTCCCAAAAGAGCGGAGTTGTCCTCGCCGATTCTTCCCTTGGAAACGTTTACGAGGAATATTTTCCCTTCGTTCATAATGTCGAAAATATCAATCGTGCTCTTTGATTGACCGACAATGTTTCTGATAAGAGCGGTGGAAAGAAACTGACCGACTTTGTTCTGAATCGGCGCGATGGCCTCATTCCGGAACTGGTCCCGCCATTCCTCAAATTCGTGAATCCAAAAAGCCTTAACCACCGGGTCTTTAACGTTGGCAATTATTTGCTGTCTGTATTCCTTGTCGACTAAAATTCTCGTCACGCCCAAAAGAGTACTGCCCGGAGTATCGAGTAGGGCAAGAATTGCGTTGTTTAAGATATATTCCATTCTGGCTGACCAGACATTCGCCCAAATCTTGGTGAAAATCCCCATCAAACCCGAAGCGACCAAATGCTTGTATTTTGGATCCGGCAAATCAAGAATATTGAAACCGATATGGTAGTCGGTATCGGCCGGATTGAAATAAACAACATCGTCAATTCTCTCTTCCGGAATTTTAGTAATAATGTCTTCAACCAGCTCCCCGTGCGGGTCAACAACACAAACCCCCTCGCCGTTCGCAATATCCTGAATAATCATGTTATTAAGCATAGCCGACTTACCGGTACCGGTCTTACCGATAACATAGGTATGCTGTCTCCTATCTTTTCGCTTAATGCCGAAAAGCCGGTTGGAATTCCTGAAATTAGTCCGGCCAAAATAAATAACATCTTTTTCTTCCGTAAGAACTGCCATGTTTTACCTAGATTATAAAATTTTAACAGCTAATTAACAAGTCTACCGATATCTTGGATGGTTATCAAAACCATAAGAATTAAGAGGAAAGCGAAACCAAACGCATTAATCGCAGTCTGGATTTTTCTGGAAATTGGTTTCATTCTTACTTTTTCAATTATGAGAAAAAGAAACCTGCCGCCATCAAGCGCCGGAAAAGGAAGCAGATTTAAAACCACAAGATTTATCGAAATAAAAGCCGTAAATTGAAGAAGATAAACAAACCCCAGAGAACCAGTTTGAAAAGCCAGAGCAAAAATTCCGACTGGACCGGCAACGGTCTCAAGCACTTCCGGCCGAACTATAAGATTGGAGAAAAAATCCACAAAACCAATCGTCACCAGCTTCAGAGTGGAAATCGTCGTCCCGAACCCCTTAACGAAACTTTCTCCCAGAGAGACACTGGCAAAACCCAAATCAACGAGACTTATTCCCAAAGGACCCTGACCTTCCGGAGGTTTTTCTCTTCCTTCTAAAGTCGTGCTAAAAAGGCTTTTTCCTCTCATTACTTTAAGCTCAGAGAGTCCGGTTGGGACGGTATTTACCAACCCGACAAATTCTTCACTTTGAATCGGGTCGACAAGAACGGTATTGCCGATTTTCATTTCTAAAACAACGTCGCCCTCCTTAAGACCGGCGGCGCTTGCCGGTGAATCGGGTGAAACTTGAGCGATAAGAAGGTGCTTAGGAGCACCAATTAAAAGAACAGTACTAAAAATGAGCCACGCTAAAATAAGGTTCATTAAAACTCCGGCAAGGATAATAACCGAACGTTTGGTCACCGGCTGAGCTGAAAAACTCCCCGGACTTTTCTCGTCGCTGTCCTCACCGAAAATTCTCACAAACCCGCCAAAAGGTAAAAGGTTAAAGCTGTAAACGGTCTCTCCTATTTTCCTGCCGAAGAGTCGCGGCGGGAAGCCAAGCCCGAACTCTTCCACCTGAACACCGAAAATTTTTGCGGAGGCAAAATGGCCGATTTCGTGAACGAGAATCAAGACTGACAAACTGATTACAACAGCAAGGATTATCATGACTTCACTTCACTTAGTTTCGCTTCAAGAAGTTTTTCAATCTCTTTATTTGTTCTATCCGTTTCTTCCTGAATCATATCCTTTAATTTGAACTTTTCGTCTTCAGCTAAATCGCCTTCTGCTTCTTTGTTCTGAATCGCTTTATTGGCCTCGTCGCGAAAATTACGAATCTGAATACGGTAGCTCTCCGTTACCTTTTTGACATGCTTAATAATCTCTTCGCGCCTTTCTTGAGACAGCTCCGGCAAACTTACTCTTACAATCATCCCTTCGGCGCTCACCGAGACCCCTAAATCCGAGGCTTCAATTGCTTTTAAGACACCCGAAACGGCCTCCTTATCCCAGACTTGAATCAGGATATTTCTTGGCAACTCAATACTTGTTGTTCCCACTTGTTTTAAGGGAACAAGCTGGTCGTAATAGCTGATTTTTAAACCTTCAAGAAGAGCCGGATTCGGCCGGTTGGTTCTTATGCCCTGAAAATCTCTTTGAAGAGCTTGAAGAACATTTTTCGCGTTATTTTTAAATTCTTCCAATACTTTTTCTTCCATCTGAATAAGCTCTAACTAATTAAATATTCTACCGCTTTTTGCTGAAGATTTTGATTTAAATTGTAACGGTGAAGCACGCTTTCACGCAATAGAAGTTCTTTTAAAACCTCCGAGTTTTTTACCGCCCCTTTAAGGTATAAAGAAATTATTTTTTCGGAAAGAACCTCAAGAAAACTTTTATCTTCTTCCTCGCTCCTTTTCTTATTCTCAATTAAGCTTACTGCCATCCCGATTCGGTTGAAGGACTTTGCGGCAATTTCCTCAGCTTTTGATTCAGACACCTTGTACCGCTCTGTCAAAAATTTCTTTACTTCAGAAACGGAGAATGAAGGAAAATAAACCTGAGTAAAACGAGAACGAAGAGGAGCAAAAAAAA
>CAZGHF010000021.1:0-5076 GCA_964525595.1 uncultured Candidatus Saccharibacteria bacterium | reverse complement strand
ATTATCATCGCTTTCCCGTGTTGTTCTTCCACTATTTTTAGGGGTGCGCCTTCGGCCTCCGGAGTGAGCGTCTCGGCATCTCTTATTATGGCCAGTCTCCTTATTGATTTAAAGGGCTTACCCGATAAAAATTTTTTTATTTTCCTGGCAGACTCAACTCCGATTTTCCCTTTTTCATCCGGAAGAAAAAATCCCGAATCAATGAGCGGTACTCCTTGTTCACTTTTTGAAAATTCAAATTCACCCGACTCAAGAAAAGAAGCAAGGACGCAGGTAAAATAGAACTTACCTATTCCAGATGAACCATAAAAGAGGTAAGCGTGGCTAAGATTGTCCGACTTCACCAGACGACGGAACAGTTCCTTTTTATCTTCGTGACCGTAGAGCATTAGCGTTTACTGAGCAACGTTCGCTTATAAACTTCTAAGTGTCCTAAAATGGTGGCGGTGCCGCGGCTTACGCAAAAAATAGCATCGCCCGCCGTATAAGCAGTCACTCCCAGGGAACGCTTGAAAGATTCTTCAAGATTGCGAAGCTGGGAACTGCCGCCCGAAAGAATTATTCCTTTCTCCATAATGTCAGCAGCAAGCTCCGGCGGCGTAACATTAAAAACAGACTGAACCGTATCCATAATCTCAAGAAGATACAAATTAATCGCCTCAGCCACTTCGCTTGAAGAAATAACAAGATTGCGAGGAAGACCGGAGGACAAATCACGACCCCTTATCTTCATTTCAAGTTTGGTCCGGTTTGGCACAGCGGTACCAACCCCAATTTTTATGTTTTCAGCTGTTCCTTCACCTATCGCCAGGCCGTATTTTTTCTTAATGTATTCAGCAATAGCCTGGTCAAAACGGTTGCCGGCCACTCTCAAACTTGACCAGGTAACAATCCCACCCAGAGAAATCACTGCCACTTCCGTAGTACCGCCACCGACATTTACCACCATATTTCCTTCGGAAGAATGAATTGGAATGCCCGCCCCCAACGCGGCAAGGAGGGGTTCCTTGACAAGATATACTTCTTTGGCTCCGGCTTCCCGGGCCGCATTGTAAACCGCTCGATATTCGGTTGAAGTTATTCCAGCCGGTACGGAAATTACCACCTCCGGCCGGAAGAAATTGAAAGGACCGATGCTTTTGCTGATGAAATATTTAAGCATTGCCCGGGTAACATAATACTCGGCGATAACGCCGTCTTTTAAAGGCTTGTAAGTTACAATGTCATCCGGTGTCCGGCCCACCATTTCTTTTGCCTCCTGCCCCACCGCCAAAACCGTATTGTCGGGCTTGCGCAAAGCCACAACGGTCGGCTCATTCATAACGATTCCTTTATCCGGTAAAAAAACCAGTGTGTTAGTCGTGCCTAAATCTATGCCAATTTTTCTTATAAACATTTTTTAATTAATTTTTAATATTGAAAATTCAGTCATTTATTCTTTTAATGTCCGCCCCCAAATACTTCAACCTTTCGTCAATTCTTTCATAACCGCGGTCTATCTCCTCTACACCTGAAATTTCGGATTCGCCGTCAGCAATCAAAGCCGCTGTAAGGTGAGCCATCCCGGCCCTCAAATCCGGGATTTCAAGTTTCGCTCCCTGAAGAGGCGTTGGTCCCGTAACCCGTGCACTGTGAGGAAAGTTTCCCGAAAAACGGCAGGTTGAACCAAGACAATCCTTTGTCACTTTAATATTTGCCCCCATCAAATTCAAGTCTTTGGTGTAACCAAAACGATCCTCATAAATAGTCTCGTGAATCTCCGAAGAACCTTGAGCCTGAGTAAGAAGAATAGCGAGCGGTTGTTGCCAGTCGGTCATGAACCCGGGATGAGTACCAGTCTCAACTGCAGTATGCTTCAATTCACCGGCCCGCCAAAATCTGATACCGTGGTCTAAAACTTCGTAATCACCTCCGATTCTCCTCAGGGTATTAAGAAACGTTATTAAATGCTCCTGGATAGCGTCTCTCACAAAAATATCGCCCTTAGTTGCAATGGCAAGCACCGCAAAAGAAACCGCTTCGTTTCTGTCTGGCAAAATCCTGTGCTTGGCGCCCCGCAAACGCCGGACCCCTTCCACACAAACTACCCGGTTTGCTCCAAGCTCAATGATTCCTCCCATTTTCTGTAAAAACTTGATTAAATCTATAATTTCCGGCTCAAAGGCCGCATTTTTAATAATGGTTTTCCCTTTAGCCAAAACCGAGGTAAGAAGAACGTTTTCAGTTGCGCCAACGGAAGGAAAACGCAAAGTAACCTC
Organism: uncultured Candidatus Saccharibacteria bacterium; assembly: GCA_964525595.1. GTDB lineage: Bacteria > Patescibacteriota > Minisyncoccia > UBA6257 > GWB1-50-10 > CAZGHF01. The sequence goes on along the minus strand of CAZGHF010000021.1, from coordinate 2,818 downwards.
TGCGCCGTGCAAACCTTTTGGCGCTCGCGCTTTATAAAAACCTTCTGAAGCCGTAATCTCGACACCGAGATTTTTGAGCGCCTCCAGGTGAATGTCAACCGGCCGGGCACCAATCTTGTCACCGCCCACAACCGGCACTTCAGCTTGACCGGCCCTCGCAAGAAGAGGACCTAAAGCCAAAATAGGCAGTCGGTTGCGCCGGGTCAAAGACCGAACTTCAGTACTTTTGATAACCGGTGTTTTAATGGACAGGGTGTGTCCGTCCCTTAAAATCTCACTGCCCAACTCCTCACAAAGACCGACGGTAATTTCAGTGTCGCCTATCAACGGAAAGTTCTCCAAAATTGAAGTTTTGTCAGTAAGCATTGAGGCAACTAAAAACTTAGTTGCAGCGTTCTTCGCGCCAGCCAGTTTTATTTCGCCCTTCAAGGGCCGCTTGCCTTTAACAATAAATCTCATTTAAGCTGTTATTATCCTGTTTCTCCAGTATACTATTCAAAAACCTTCATGAAAAGACGTGTCCGGAAAATTCTTTTTATAACCTTTGTTTTGATTTTCATAATCCTCGGAGGCTATCTTGTGTTTATCGCCCAAGGTTTTGTAGTAAATTTCAAAGAGTTTAAAATCGAGAAAACCGGAGCAATCTTTCTAAAATTCACTCCCCGTGACGCTGTCCTTTCAATAAACGACGAGGAAACCGATCTCACCCAGAAAGGCATTATTGACCTTTCCGGTGTCATGATAAAAAACCTCGCTCCCGGCCCTTACCGCCTCAAAATTTCCAAAAAAGATTATTACGACTGGGAAAAGAATCTGGAGGTTCAATCAGGACTCATCACTTCTGAGAGCCAGATAAGGCTATGGCCTAAGAAATTCCCTGATGAAATATTGATAGAAAAAGAGGTTAAAAATTTCTGGCTGACCAAGGAAGGGGTAATTTATGAAAATAAAGATAATCAAATCTTCTTTAACGATTCAGTAATAAGAGGCAAGGTTTTCCTTTCCGACGCCTACTCGAAATTTCTGATTACAAGAGATGCAAATAATTATTTCTTGATTGATCTTGAAAATCCCCGTTCGGCCGTAAATTTGACCCATCTTTTCAATTCCCTAAAACAGCGACAACTGGCTCTACCCGGCGTTGTTCCCTTGACTAACATATTTTTTCACCCTTTCAGCCCGAATAAAATCGTGGCAGTAAGTGAAACCTCACTCTACACAATTGACGTTAAAAAAATCCAGATTGAAAAAATTATTACCATAGAAAAGATAAAATTGATAAAGTTGGGCACAAACGATGCTTTTATTTTAGATAACGACGGCAAATTGGTAATTATAAATCTTCTCCTAAAAACATCTCTCAGCGAGCCGGTAAAATTGGGGTCAGTTGAAAGTTTTAACGTTGGTTCTAACGATACAAATCTCCTTATCCTTACCCCGAAAAAAGAACTTAGGGTTTACGAACGCTCTTCCGGGAAAACTAAAACTCTTACAAATGACGTAAAACTTTTTGAAGTTTCTCCTGAAGAGAAAAGAATCGCTGTTCTTACAACCGACAACAAGCTGAAAATTGTCTATCTTAAAAAACTTGAAGGGGACTTAAAATACGAAGCCGGAACAGTCGTTGAGATTCCAGCCGCTCCCCACCAAAACGCCGAAAAGTTAAGCTGGTTTGCCGATTTCCCAAATTACACGGTTTTCTTGGATAATAACAAGCTGATTATCCAAGAAATCGATGAGAGAGAACCGGTAAACTCCTATCATTTTTCCGAAGAAAAAATCCTTGACTACAAAATAAAAGGCAAGAAAATTTACTTTCTGAAGGAAAATGGCGAACTTACCGTTTGCGCCATTGCTGGGGACGCCTAGCTTTTCTTAAACCCGGTTTTTTCCGCTCAACCATCCGCGGGTCGCGCGTAAGGTAGCCAAAAGCTTTTAAACGAGGTCTTAATTCCTGGTCAAATAAAATAAGAGCGCGAGAAATACCCAAACGCACCGCCTCGGCTTGAGCCGAAAGACCGCCCCCTTTTATTTTTACGGTTGTCCTAATGCCAGTAAGAGAAAGTTTTTCAAAAGGAGATACCGCAACGCCTTGTTCTTTCTTTGTTGAGAAATACTCCTCAAAAACCTTGTCGTTCACTAAGATATTATTCTTGCCTTCCTTCTTATCTGTGGGGAAAATCCTTACTCTGGCAACGGCGGTTTTCCTCCGGCCGACAGCTTCAAAATAACGCTCCTTTTTGGTTTCTGCCGGCTTTTCTTTCTTTAATGATTTTTTTGCTGTTTTAGCTGTTTTTTTAGGCATTATTCAATAATTAATCTTTTCATTCTTTTCTTGAGCAGTCTGTTTTTTGGAAGCATGAGTCGTACTGCATTTTTCAAAACCCAACTCGGGTCTTTTTCAAAAATTTCCGCATATGTTCTTTTTTTCAGGTGTCCCAGAGGACCGGAATGGCGATAATAGACTTTCTCGGTTGCTTTTCTGCCGCTTATTGCTACATTCTTCATGTTTTTTACGATAACCGTGTCATTACCTTCAAGACGCGGCTCATAAGCAGGATTTTTTTTGCCCTGGAGAATTACTGCTATTTCCGAGGCAAGTCGGCCTAATTTTTTACCTTTTGCGTCTATCGTGTATTCTGCCATAATTTTATGAATTTTGAACAAGCCTAGACAAATTCAACGTAAGCCATTCTCGCTCCGTCGCTTTTCCTTGTTTTTGAAACTTTCAAAACTCTGGTATAACCGCCTCTTCTTCCTTTATACCTTGGTGCAATTTCGTTATAGAGTTTTTAATCCGACGATTTCGGAAGACTGC
>CAZGHF010000020.1:779-9837 GCA_964525595.1 uncultured Candidatus Saccharibacteria bacterium | reverse complement strand
TTGAAAATCCGGAACGTTTTCCAGTCCTTGCCCATTCGGACGCCGCGGTAGAAAACCGGTCCCGATGAATCCAGCTTTATCCAAATCGCCAAAACTAAAAAAACAGGGGAGAGGATTATAAGTCCCAAGCCGGAGAAGAATATGTCGAACAGGCGTTTCATTAATTTCAGTTTACGCTGAGTTCAACCATTTGTTCAATCTTTTGAAACCTTCTTTGATTTCTTCCGGGCGGCCGGCGAAAGAAAATCGGAGATGTCCTTTGCCCGACGGACCGAAAGCCGCACCTGGAATCGTAACCACCCGCACCTCACGAAGAATTTTTAAAGCCAGTTTAAACGAGTTCATTTTTTGTTTTCTCCGACGCTTACGGCCGGAGCCCCGACCCCGCAGGGCGTCGGGGTTAACTTTAACCATTACGTAATACGCTCCCATTGGTTTCTGATATTCCAAAAAATCGGAGAGTTTATCAAGCTCGGCGCACATTATCTCGCGGTTCTTGGCGAGTTTTTTTGCGAAATCGCGGACGCTTTTCTGTGAGCTTTTGAGCGCTGCCATTGCCCCTTTCTGGGAAATTGCCGGGGCGCAAATCTGCAGGGCATCATGAACTTTTAGCATATGGTCAATAATACCTTCCTCGGCAAATGCGTAACCCACCCGGTAACCAGTCATGGCATACCTTTTTGAAAAACTGCCGCACAAAACCACCCGGTCGCGAACCGAGGGAATGCTTGCCGGTGAGAAGTGACGCGCGCCGTCATAAGTCAAAAAGTCATAGGTCTCGTCGGAAATTATTATGAGATTTTTCTTTTTTGCGAATTTGCCGAGTTCAGTCAGTTCTTTCCTGCCGAAAACGGCGCCGGTCGGATTTGAGGGATTACTGAAAAGTATCACCTTGGTTTTTTTGGTGATTCTCTTCTCTAGTTCTTTAATTTCCAGTTTCCAGCCGTTTTTCTCGTTGAGCGGTACGAAAACGGGTTTGCCACCCCACTGGATGATTTGCTCGATGTGCGAGGCATAAGCCGGTTCCGGCAAAAGGACGTGGTCACCGGGGTCAATTACGGTTGCCAGAGCGCAAGCGACCGCTTCCTGACAGCCGCTAGAAACCATGATTTCTTTTTTTGGCTTTACTTTTTTAACACCTTTTCTTTTTTTGACGTCTTGAGAGATTAATTCCCTAAGTTTGGTAATTCCCGGCTCAAGTGTGTATTTGGCAGTGTCCGGTTCGCGGAGCGCCTTTCTCATTCCGCGCTTCACAATTGGCGGCGTATCAAAGTAGGGAATACCCTGACCGAAAGAAATGATTTTAGAACCCTTCTTTTCAGCTTCAATGTCGGCCAAAATAGACATCTCCTTAATCGGCGATATCACAATTTGCCTCACCCGTTTGGAAATGTTCTTAGTCCTAAATTTTTTGCCGGCTGTAGCCAAACTTGAGCGCATTTTCATAGTTTGAAGTATTTTATATAATCCTGCAATTGGTAGTAAGCGCCGATATCTCCGAGTATTAAAAGCTCTTTTCCAAGTTCTTTAAATATTTCTTCTGCCGCTTTTTGTTGACCGATTAGACGATAAGCAAGACCAAGCTTTAATTTGGTATTGAGCGTTTTTAATCTAATAAGATCAATGAAAGGTGTTGCTAATGCTGTTTCATAAAATTTAACTGCGGTTTCGTAATCACCAATATCGGCGTTTAAATCCCCGAAGATAATGTTTTCCTCGGCGTAAAGCGGAAATATACCCTGTGCAAGAGCTTCATTTAATTCAACGATACTCTGTTGTTTATTGCCCGCCTGGTAGTAGAGAATAGCTAGTAAAATTCGTGGATGACTTAATCCCGAATGCAATCCTTGTGCTCGTTCTAACCGCACAAGCGCTCCTTCTCTGTCTTTTTTTAAGATTTTATTTTTTGCCAGAGCGAAACTAACCTCAATATTATAAGGGGAAAGTTCTTGAGCCTTTTGCAGAACTTTATTCGCTTCTTCTAAATAAGACGAATCGCCGATTTTTGAGAAAGAGTTGTATGCGTTGGCTAACTCAATGATAAACTCAAAGTTATTTGGGTACAGAGAAACAAGGATTTTCAATTTGCTTATTACTTCTCGATGCATAAGTGGCCACTCGTTATATTCAACACCTCGGTCAAAAGCTCGTCGCGTTTCTTGGGCATAGTCATATTGAATTTGATGAAGATAAGGAGAGAATTTTTTTGTTGCTTTTTGCCAATGTGGTAGGGATGCTCTAAAGTCATCTCTTTTATCTATTTCTTGTTTTGCTAGGTAGTGTCCTGAAGACGCATACGCGAGGCGACCGTTTATTATGTAGATTGGTGGAAAACTTATTAGGATTACCAAACCTAAAATTATGCCAAGTCGGATTTTTGGGATTTTATTAATTTTTTGAGCATTGCCGGCAGGAACAGTCTTACTGGTCTTGGATTCATTGATAAGTGCCAGTAGACCAAAAAATAGAGGATAGGTGGCAATAGTGTCGAAGATAGCAAGGTTATTGATGAAGTAAGCGATAAAAAGAGACATTAAGAAAGGAGCGGCAGGACTTCTAATTCTTATGAGATTGTAAAAAATCGTTACAAAGATTGCCAGATAACTTAAAAGTCCCAGAATGCCCCCGCTTACCAGATATTCTAAAGGAACATTGAACGGTTTATTGTAGGCACTCCAATAGAAATAGTTTATTTGTGCTTCTTGTTGTTCCGGGTTGTGGTGTTTCTGGAAAGCGACATCAAAATTTCCCCAACCCCATCCCAAAATTGGCTTTTCTTTAAAGGCCTTCCATGAAATATCCCACGAAAATGTACGATGAATTAAATTAGTGTAGGTGGTTTCACTGGCAAAGCGACTGATACCCGGAACGTTCAGCCAGAAAGAATTGTTTTGTGTTTTTAAAAAAATTACTGTAACACCTCCAAGAGACACAATTACAAGACCGGCAATCATAAAATAGACGAACCTCTTTCTAAATAGAGAATATAAAGCTAAAACGATTAGACCTATTACTAATCCGATAATAGCGCTGCGGTTTCCGGTAAGAAAGATAACAATCAAATTTAGAATTACCGTCAAGATTAGTACCCATCGTCGATTATTGATTTTTATTTCTGTAATCAGCCATAATCCCAAGAAAAACGTGGACAAGAGGTAGGCCGCAAGGAAAGGCGAGTTTGCGAATGGCGCGAAGGCTACGCTTGGTGAAGCCGAGGCGAGCAAGGAAGCTGGCCAGCTCCAAAAGCGTTGAAAAAGGGCAATGACGCTTACACCAGCGCCGACAGCAACGTTTAACCAAGCAAACCATTTTAGGTTTATAACACCCCTTTCTTTCAGAGACTTAACAACTAAGAAAAGAGCAAACAGGTGCCAAAGAAGGACCAGACCAGTGCCGCGATCAATCAAATCCCAAAGGCTTCTATTTAGATTTGAGCCAAAGAAAGAACTGATACTCAAGAAAAAAATAGAAGCGAATGTGGCAATGGTTAAAGGAGTGATTCTTGGTCGCTGATGTTTATTAAGAAATATATTTATGAGCCACAGAGAAAAGATAAATTCGGTTAGGATTTGAAAAATTAAGATTTTAGGGGTTGTTAAAGGGTAGAGAAATCGGGGATATACGGCTAAGGGAACTAGCACGAATATAAGTATTACCCCTGTTTTTAGGATGGTAGTAATTTTTTGAGATGCTGGAGTGGTTTCCATGTTTCTTGAATTATGGGAATAATGAATTATTATTTAGACTAACACAATGAAAGATAAGGTAGGAATTATAGGTTTGGGATATGTCGGCGGCACCTTAGGGTATTGGTTTGAGAAGAGGCGCAAGCCTAAAGTTGATTTATTCCTTTACGATAAATACAAAAAAATCGGCTCGGTGGAGGAGGTTAATAAAGCCGATATAATTTTTATCTCCGTTCCTACTCCCTACAACAAGAAGGGAGGGTATGACGATTCGGCAATTCTGGAGTCGTTTAGAAATCTGAAGACGCCGAAAATCGTTGTTTTGAAATCAACCATTATTCCCGGTTCAACCGAGAGGTTTCAGAAAAAGTTTCCAAAACATAAAGTTCTTTTCAATCCCGAGTTTTTGAGGGCAAGGACCGCAAAAACAGATTTCATAAAACCGGAGCGTCAGCTTGTCGGCTACACCCGAAGAAGCAGGAGTTTGGCAAAAAAGATTTTGAACTTGCTCCCGAGGGCACCTTTTACGAGAATTATGCGGGCTACCGAGGCCGAGATGGTTAAATATTTCAGCAATTCCTTTTTGGCCACTAAGGTTGTTTTCGCCAACCAAATTTACGATTTATGCGCCCGTCTCGGTCTGGATTATGACTCTGTAAAAGAAGCAGCTGTCGCCGACTCTCGCATTGGCAGGAGTCACTTGGATATTTTTCATTTCGGTTATCGCGGTTACAGTGAAGGGTGTTTCCCAAAAGACGTCAAAGCATTTATCGATTTTTCCAGGAAATCAGGTGTTAAACCGGGACTTTTACAGATGGCTGATGAAATAAACGAAAGAATCCTTAGAAAGAACAAGAAAAGATAAGTTATGAATCCTAAGGTCAGTGTTATTATTACCACCTTCCGAAGGTCGGCTTATCTTAAGAAAGCTATCGCAAGCGTTCTAGAGCAGGAACTTAGTAGTTTTGAGGTTATTGTTGTAAACGACGACCCTGCTGATGCTGAAACGAGCAAGGTTGTTTCCTCTTTCGGCGATTCCCGGATTGTCTATATTAAAAACGAGAAAAATCTCGGCTCCACCAAAAGTTTAAATGTCGGTCTAGAGACCGCTAAGGGAGAGTATGCGGCTATTCTTGACGATGATGATGAGTGGATTTGTAAAGATAAGCTTTCCCGGCAGGTAGCTTTTCTTGATAATCATCCGGAGCACGTTCTGGTCGGCACTAATTCTGTGGTAGTAACATACAAAGATGATAAAGAAATTACCCGAACCGGTGTTCCCGAAAAAGATAAAGAACTGCGGGAAAGAATGCTTACCGCAAATCCTTTTGCCCATTCTTCGGTACTCTACCGCCGCGAAACCGCTTTGTCTTTCGGCGGGTATGATTGGAGTTTACCGCGCGGTAAGGGCTTGGATTTGAAGTTGAAGTTGGGAAAGCAAGGAAAAATGGCGGTGTTTCCGGAGGCTTGCCTGAAGTACCGCGAGGCGTCGGAGAAAGAGAGAAATATCATTACGGCCCGGGCAGAGGATGTAAAAGCTACACTTAGGGTTGTCTTGCGTCACAGAAAAGAGTATCCGCGCGCCTTTCGTGCTATTCTTGTTTTAATATTCCGGGTTTGCGCCTTTTCCCTTCTCCAAGTTATAAATATCAAAAATTATGGCAAGCGAAAGAAATAAAAATTGCCGGGTCTGCGATGCGGAGAACCTTAAACCATTTTTTGATTTAGGAAAGCACCCGCTTGCGAACTCCCTGCTTGATAGCGCCGACGAGAAAGAGGAGAAATACCCTCTGGCTTTAGAATGGTGTCCGGGTTGCAACCTTGTCCAGCTTGACTACACCGTTGACCCGAAAATACTTTTTTCCCATTATGTCTGGGTAACCGGTACTTCCGGCGGTGCCCGCGACTTCTCCGAAGTTTTTTATAAAGAACTTGTGAATCGAACTGAAGATCCGAAAGACGGTTACGTTTTGGAAGTCGCTTCGAATGACGGCACGTTTTTATTACCGTTCCAGCGGGATGGCTACGAAGTCTTGGGCGTTGATCCGGCGGAAAATGTTGTGATAATGGCCGAGGAAGGAGGTGTACCAACCCGATGTCTTTTCTGGAATTCCGAGAACGCTCTCAAATTAAAAAAAGAACTAGGTCCGGCTCGGATGATTTTTGCAAGAAATGTTCTGGCTCACGTGGCAGGCACTGCTGATTTCGTGAAGGGCTTGGCGGAATGTCTCGACGACGATGGCACACTTGCCGTTGAACCCCACTATGCGGGAAAAATCCTGGAAGGATTGCAGTACGATTCAATTTACCACGAGCACCTGTGCTACTTTACCTTGAAACCGATTGAGTGCCTTCTAAATCGCTTTGGCTTGTCTGTTTTCGACGTTATGGCAAGTCCTATAAGTGGGGGAGGCATAGTCGTTTACGCTAAAAAGAAAAAAGATAAAGAGAGCAAAGAACTAAAAGAGTATCGAGAGATGGAGGCAGAAAAGAAGGTGAATGATTTTGAAACATGGCAGGAATTTGCAAAGAAATGCTACGGACACCGCGAAAAACTCGTTGAAATCTTAAACAAGACCAAAAAATCGGGAAAGAACGTTGTTGGTTGGGGAGCGTCGGCCAGAAGCTCAACAATGCTCAATTTTTGCAAAGTTGATTCCGATTTACTGCCCGCTATCATTGATATGAACCCCCTAAAGCAAGGCAAATTTACGGCTGGCTCACGCATTCCGATTGTGAGTCCGAAAGAGGGCATTGCCCGCCGGCCGGACACCATAATTCTTACCGGTTGGAATTTTGCCGATGAAATTATGGAAATCGCCAAGAACAAGTTCGGTTTCCGGGGCAGCTACATAAGACCTCTTCCAGCTGAACCAAAAATTATCTCGGGGAAATGAAGTTTAAAGAGTTAAATATAAAAGGAGTTTTTGAAATTGGACTCGAACCCAACGTGGATGAGAGAGGTTTTTTCGTGCGAATGTATGACAAAGAAATTTTCCGTGCCCATGGATTGCCGACGGACTGGGTGCAGGAGAGCTCCGCTCTTACGAAGAAAAAAGGGACAATCCGCGGTATCCATTTTCTGCATCCGCCGAAGAATGAAAGCAAGCTTATTTCTATGCTTAGAGGCGAGGCGTTTTGGGTTTTCGTGGATATTAAGAAAGATTCGCCGACTCTTGGAAAATGGGGCAGTATTACACTCTCGGCGGAACATCACGGCACGCTTTTTATCCCGCGAGGGTTTGCAAACGGCATGTGCACGCTCTCTGACGATTGCCACGTTCTCTACCGGATGGACAATATATATGACGATGACGCAAAAGGGGAATTCAAGTGGGATGACCCGACGCTTGCAATTACCTGGCCCATAAAGGACCCGGAGACTATATCTCCTCGGGACCGAAATGCCCAGAGTTTTGAAGATTTTCTTTCAAGTTCTGGTGGAGGGCTTGAAGTTTAAAACCATTTAAAGTGGAAGCGCCCCGCCGACCTTAGTCGTGCGGGGTGCTTTCTTGATAACCACCCGGGAGAATCCTTTTGATTCTTTGCTGGCGCGCCTAGTATCTTGTTCAAAAGTGCGAAGAAGCGGTCTTTATGTTTCATAAGTTTAGTGTAGCACTTGTCATCACTTGTCCACCGCCTAAATAATGCTATAGTTTAACCAACATATTGACCTAAACCCTCCCCGGGCATGGTCGAAAAGCCAATCGGAACAGAAGCTCCCTGTCGGAGCATCCGATTAGTCATGGCTGGAAACGGCTATGTATCTCGTCTCGGCAGGGATTTTTTGTTTGCCTGTATAAGAAATAGGCACTCAATTCGCTAGCATAAAACCAGTTGGATGCTTCGACAAACTAAAGACATAATCAAACATATCCTACCTGATAAAGTGGTGGATGGGATATATCACCTGAAACGCTCAGGGATTTCGTACAGAAGATGGCCTGTTAAATACAACGAGGACGGAATAATCACGGTTCACTATCCCGCTTTTATGGATGATAAGAAATTCGTGGAAGCCTACGAATCAAACGCTTGGATAATCCGCGAGAATCCTGAGTATTGGGAGACTAGATGGCGGATGCACACAACCGCTTGGGTAGCCAATCGGGCGAAAGACCTTGAAGGAGACTTCGTAGAATGCGGGGTCAATAAGGGTTTCTCTGCTAAATTTGCTATGGATTTCGTTGATTTTACGAAGCTCGATAAGACCTTTTACCTGATGGACACTTTTAGGGGAGTTGTTGAGGAATGCCTAACAGACGGAGAGAAGGCGCAGGGAAAGACTGGGGGCGGATATGAAGAGTGCTACGAGGAGGTTGTCGAAACTTTTAAGGACTACAAGAACGCCAAGATAATAAGGGGGGCGATACCGGGCACTCTGCCATTGGTGAAGTCCGAAAAGATAGCTTATATCTATATGGATATGAATGCTGTTATGCCTGAGATAGCGGCCGCCGAATACTTTTGGGATAAGTTAGTGCCGGGAGGGATGATTATACTGGACGACTACGGGCACTTGGGATTCGAGGAGCAGAGGAAAGCATTTGATGAATTCGCCCGGAAAAAAGGGATACAGATACTCTGCCTCCCTACCGGGCAGGGGTTGATTATGAAGTAATCCGCCTCTTAAAAACCTTTTCTAAGAGAGGCGAGAAGAAAGAATACTCCCTTAGTTTAATAAGGAGCTTTTCTAACTCTTCTTTAGTCCAAGTCTTACCTTTTATTTACGAAAAATCTTGCTCTCTATTACTATCTTAGGAAAATACCAAATTGAGAGAAGCTTTTTTCCATCCCAAGTATAGTTAATATATTCTTTTCCGTTGTGCGTATTTGGCTCAATTAAATCTTTGCTTATACAGCTCTTTATTGCTTTTTCTAATTCATAGTGAAATCGATCTCGATAGTCCGATCGTAAAGCCTCATAAAACCTGATAAATGGTTTACTGAACCAATAGTGATTGAATTCCTCGCTAAAAAGGGTTTTTGTAAAAACATCTTTCTCTATTCCATATTTCGCCGCTATGTGACCGGATAAACTATGGATATTGTGGCTACGCACCATCTTGAAAAGCTTATAGACAACCTGTCTTTCTGTTATTTTCCAAATCATATAATCCAAGAATTCAAGCAATTCCTGTCCTATTTTTGTTTTAATTATATCAAGACAATAACCTTCCCCCTTACGTGCTATGGGGGGAGTTATGACTTGATTTTGAGGATACAAAGGCTTTAAGATGTATTAACAATGATTATTGCTCGTGCTCCAATGCGTATCAGTTTTGTCGGCGGCGGCACCGATTTGGAGGCTTTTTACCGCCACAGTCCGGGTCGGGTTATTTCAACGGCCATTGATAAGTACGCCTACGTTA
>CAZGHF010000020.1:0-769 GCA_964525595.1 uncultured Candidatus Saccharibacteria bacterium | reverse complement strand
AGGAACTTAAAAATGACAGAATCAGGGAAGCGCTTCTCTACTTCGGAATAGAGAGCAACGTTGACGTAGTGACATTCTCCGATGCGCCGGTGAAAACAGGTTTGGGTTCCTCCTCCAGTTTTTCGGTGGCTTTAATGAAAGCCCTCATGCTCTCGAAGGGAAAGAGAGCGGATAAGGGAGAAATTGCCGAACTTGCCTCGCATCTGGAGATTAACCTGGTGAAAGAGCCGATTGGCAAACAGGACCAATATGCGGCCGCTTTCGGCGGGGTCAATGTTCTCCAATTTAATCCTGACCACTCTGTCGACGTTTCTCCGGTGCGGCTTGATTTCCGGCAGAAATCCAATTTTGAAAACCATCTTCTTCTCTTTTTCACCGGCATTGCCCGTGACGCTTCAAATACTCTTACCGAACAGAAAGCAAATACTGATAAAAAGCTGGAGACTCTGAAAAAGATGGCCGACTCGGTTTATGAATTCAGGGACAAACTTACAGCCCAGGATTTTGAGGGCTTGGGAAAGATGATTCATGAAGGATGGCTCCTTAAAAAGACGTTGGCGTCGAATATTTCAAATTCTATTATTGATAATCTTTATGAAACTGGCCTCAAAGCCGGTGCTTGGGGCGGGAAAATCTTAGGTGCAGGTGGCGGCGGTTGTATCCTCTTCATGACTCCGGTTGATAAAAAGTCGGTTATCCGGGAAGCGATGAACAGTGCGGCGGCTTCAGCGGACGTTGCACGGTTTAATGAAATTCCCGGTCGGTTCGT
>CAZGHF010000019.1:0-10008 GCA_964525595.1 uncultured Candidatus Saccharibacteria bacterium | reverse complement strand
AATTTATTTAGTGCTGAAAAAGAAGAAATTTATTATCGGTATAGATGAAGTCGGGCGGGGGGCGCTTGCCGGGCCGCTTTTTGTTGCGGCCCTCGTTATACCTCAAGGATTGAATCTCAGAAGAAAAAGTTTGGCCAGGCTTAAAGATTCAAAAAAATTGAGCCCGAGACAAAGAGAAAAATGGGCAGATTATTTGGAGAGTCATCCGAGAGTTTCATATGCGGTATCGAGTGTCTCATCCGGAGTTGTGGACAGGAAAAACGTTGCAAAGGCGGCAAATCTTGCGGCGACGAGAGCTCATGAAAGGCTTGTTGCGAGCTGCGGCAGAAAGAGAGGTAATGTTTACTTGGATGGCAGTCTATATCTGAATAAAAAACCAACGACTAAAAAATATAGACTAAAAACTCTTATAAGAGGGGATGAAAAGATAAATGCCATAAAGCTGGCTTCAATTGTTGCCAAGGTTAAGAGAGATGAGCATATGGTCAGGCTCCATACAAAGTATCCGGAGTACGGTTTTAAAAACCATAAGGGTTACGGGACAAAAAAGCACAAGAGGGCGATAAAAAAACATGGGCCAAGTGAAGTTCATCGTTTGACTTTCACTTTGTAACGGACCTTTCCGTATATCCCATTCGGGAGAGTGTCTCCAGGGCGACGCCCAAGTCTTACCCTCCCTCACGGGAATACGGAAAAGTTCGTTCTGAGAAGTACGGAAAGGTTCGTAGATTGACGTTTATATAGAAATAATTTAATCTCAATGTAACCCCGCTTTCAGCGGGATGCTCAATGTGAATAGTAAAATTTACTTCGCACTGGGCTCGTAAATTTTAATCACATTGGCATATGGGTGGCGTACCGAAAAAACATCATTCAAAATCGAAAGTCGGCCGGCGGCGGTCGCAACAGGCGCTAAAGAAGAAGCGCATTTCTGTTTGTCCGAACTGCAAGGGACCGACTCTACCGCACCGGATTTGTTCTCAATGCGGCGCTTATGGAAAGAGCAAAAAAGTTGAAGCATCTGCCAGTACTAAAAAACAAACAAAAACCAAATCCTAAATTCCGGGAACCCCGGAGCTTGCAATTTAACAACTTATCACTATGGCCACGAGACATTTAGCAAGGACAATAGTTCTCCAGTCCCTTTACGAATGGGATTTCTACGGGCGGGAGGCGGATTTGATAAAAATTGTTGACCGGAACATGAAAAGTTTCGGTCAGGGGATAGACGAGCCGGAGTTCATTTGGAAAATTGTAAAAGGGGTAATTGAACACTTGGCGGAAATAGACAAAATCATTGAAAAAGCGGCACCGGACTGGCCGCTTCCAAAAATTGCGATAGTTGACCGCAATGTTTTAAGAATTGGTCTTTACGAACTTCTTTATGCCGATAAAAAAGAGGTGCCGCCCAAAGTGGCAATTAATGAAGCAATTGAAATTGCCAAGAATTACAGCGGTCCGAACTCGCCGAAATTTGTAAATGGCGTTCTGGGAACAATTTATCGGGAGATGTTGGCCAGAGAAGAAAAGAAAGCCGCCCTCGAGGAGGGCGAGCCTCGCTCCGAAGAGTCTTCGGAGCGGGAGAAAAAAGAAGAATGAAAGACTTAAAAGGTTTAGAAGAAAAAATCGGTTTTAGTTTTAAAAGCGAAACTCTTTTAGGGGAAGCTCTTACTCACAGGTCTTATTTGAACGAGTACCCGAGAGTCAGCGCTCACAACGAGCGACTTGAGTTTTTAGGCGACGCAGTTTTGGAAATCATCGTTACCGAAAATCTTTTTCAGGCTTATCCTAATTATCAGGAGGGTCATCTTACCAGCTTACGAGCGGCTCTCGTTAATTACCAAATGCTCTCTAGAGTTGCCAAAGAAATTGGACTGGAAGGATATTTGCGTCTCTCTAAAGGAGAAGCTAAAGACACCGGTCGGGCTCGCGACGTTATTCTCGCAAACACCATTGAGGCACTAATCGGGGCAATTTATCTTGATGCCGGCTACGGAGGGGCGGAAACTTTCGTTAAAAAATTCGTAATGAGCCACCTTGACGAAGTAATAAAGAACAAACTTTATTGTGATTCAAAAAGCACTCTTCAGGAAGTCGTTCAGGAAAAGTTGAAAGTTACGCCGGTTTACAAAGTTCTTTCCGAGAGCGGACCCGACCACAACAAGGAATTTGTAATCGGAGTTTTTTTCGGCGATAAAATTGAAGCCGAGGGCAAGGGTCCTTCAAAACAGGAAGCGGAGATGAAAGCGGCGGAAGAGGCGTTGAAGAAGTTAGAAGGTTAATATGGTAAGTTTTTTGAAGAGAATAGAACTCCAGGGGTTCAAATCTTTTGCCAGTAAAACAGTTATTGATTTTCCGAAAAGAGTGGTGGCAATCGTGGGACCGAACGGCTCGGGTAAATCAAATATTGTTGACGCTCTTCGCTGGGTCTTGGGCGAGCGGGAAGCGAAAAAGCTTCGGGGAGACACCTTAGACAAGCTTATTTTTGCCGGTTCGTCGAAAAAAACGGCAGTCGGTCTTGCCCGGGTTTCTCTTTATTTTGACAATCGCGACCGCGTTTTTCCGGTTGACGCTGAGGAAATTGAGCTTACGAGGAAAATAGACCGGGCAGGCACAAGCGAATTTTCCTGGAATGGGGACACTATTCGGTTGAAAGACTTGATACCGATTATTGCCCGGGCAAAGCTTGGTACTCGAGGCCTTACAATAGTTGGTCAGGGTGAGAGTGACATTTTTGTCCGTTCAAATCCGGAAGAAAGGAGACAATTCATTGAGGAAATTCTGGGGCTTAAAGAATTCAGGTTGAAAAAACACGCCGCCGAAAGAAGGCTTGATAAGAGCTTTATAAACCTGGATAAAGTTAAAGCGCAAATTGAGGAACTTGCGCCGCACTTGCGGCTTCTGCGGCGGCAGAAAAACAGGTTCGAGAAGAGGAGTGATATAGAGGAAAAACTTAAACTTCATGAAAATGAATATTTTTCTTTTCATTTCCATCGCTTGAACGAACTTACGAAGAAAACCGAAGAGCCGATTGCCGACCTCCGGAAGGAAAAATTGGAAAAAGAAGAAGAGGTTAAAGAAATAGAGAAAAACCTTAAGGATATAAATGAGAAATCGAGGGAGTCGGATAAAATCAAAAAATTAAGGAGCGACTTGAACAATCTTCTTAATAAAAAGTTTTCCCTTAAGGAAAGTTTAGGCCGGCTTGAAGCGGAAATTGAGATAAAAAAATCCGTTCCTCGGGATCAAGCGTCCTTCGCTGAGTTTGAGGCGGAAGTGAGAGGTTTCGTTAGGAAAATTGAAGAGCTTTTGGAATTTGATGACGCGGGTGAAATTAAAAAAAGACTTAAGGGTTTAGTTTCTGAGTTGAAGGAGATTTTGGAGAAAGACGAGAGGGATAACCAGGATGCTCTAAAGAAAAAAGAGGAACTTGAGAGGTCGCTCCGAGCGATTGATGACGAGATAAAAAAATTGGAGGAAGAAAGCGAGCGCTTAGCCTACGTTCAGGAAGAATTGAATCAGAAGTTCCGACAGGAAGTTGAAAAGCTGGAGTTGAGAAAAAACGGACTCCGAGAACTGGAAGCAAAAATTCAATCCGCTCTTTTTGAAAAAGAGAAGGTTGGGCTCCGGATTGCCGAGTTGGAAAGAGAGTGGCATACTGCTGGCCGGAAGGCAGAAGAATTGAAAAACTTGCCGGCGGTCAAGACAGAAATTGATTCCTCTGATTTAGAAAAGAAAATAATGCGTTTTCGGGGTGAGCTTGCTGCCATCGGTGAGATTGACGAAGGTTTAGTGGAGGAGGCAAAAGAAAAAGAAGAACGCTATAGTTTTCTTAAAAAAGAGGTAACTGATTTGGAAGCAGCAATTTCCGACCTTAGGAGCCTCGTAAAAGAGCTTGAGAACAGAATTCATTCCGAATTCAAGACATCATTTAAAGAGATAAACGAAGAGTTTAACAAATACTTCCGGCTTATGTTCGGTGGCGGCCGGGCGAAACTGAAACTGCAGACTTATCGTCCGCGTGAGGTGGAAAACGAAGAAGCCGCCCTCGAGGAGGGCGAGCCTCGCTCCGAAGAGCCTTCGGAGCGGGAAGAAAAAGAAGACAGCGAACTAAGAGCTGGAATAGAGATTGATTTGAATGTGCCGCAGAAGAGCTTGAAGGGAATTGAGATGCTCTCCGGGGGCGAGAGGAGCTTAGTTTCTTTAGCTGCGCTTTTTGCGCTTATTTCAGTGAGCCCGCCGCCCTTTTTGGTTTTAGACGAGATTGATGCGGCTTTGGATGAAGAAAACGCCCGCCGTTTTGCCGATCTTATTGAAGAGTTTTCCAAACATACTCAATTTATTCTTGTCACCCACAACCGAGCGACAATGGAAACGGCCCACGCCTTATACGGTGTTACCATGGGCGAGGATGGAATTTCCAAGATACTTTCTTTAAAATTAGAGTAATGCCACAAGAAACTCGTAACTGCCAAAACTGTAAGAACGATTTCACAATAGAACCCGAAGATTTCGCGTTCTACGAAAAAGTTAAAGTACCGCCTCCGACTTGGTGTCCGGAATGCAGACTTATCCGACGATTAGCTTGGCGCAACGAGCGGGCGCTTTATAAACAAAAATGTAAACTCTGCGGTGAAGGGATTATTTCAATGTATTCACCCGAAGGTCCTGTGACTTCATATTGTTCGCCTTGTTGGTGGTCAGATAAATGGAATCCATTGGCACACGGCAGGGAATACGATTTTTCTAAAACTTTTTTTGAGCAGTTTCAAGAATTGATGCATGATGTGCCGCATCAGAATGTCAGCGTGAGTTACAAGACGCTTGTAAACAGTGATTACTGCAATATGAATCACGAGCTTAAAAATTGCTATTGGCTCTTTAATTCTGATTACAACGAGCGTTGCCTTTACGGAGAAGAAATTGAGCGTTCAAAGGATTGTATTGATGTCACTATGTTGGAAGGATCTGAGTTGGTTGCGCACAGCATAAACTGTGTGAAATGTTATCAAACTTATTACTCTGAAGATTGTGAGGGTTGCCACAACGTGTGGCTTTCAAAAAATTTATCAAATTGTAATAACTGCTTTGGTTGTGCGAATTTAAGGGGAAAAGAATACCATATTTTTAATAAACCTTACTCGAAGGATGAATATAAGAAAAAATTAGAGGAGTATAACGTTAACTCATTCTCGGGATTAGAAAAAATTCGGAAAGAGGCGTACGACTTTTGGCTGAAATATCCCCAAAAATATATGCATGGCAGACAGAATAAAGATGTGTCGGGGGATTATATTTATCATTCAAGAAACGTTCGTGATTCTTATATAGTAACCGAATCAGACCATTGCAGGTATTGTGCTTGGCTTATTTCCAATGCAAATAAGAGCTGTTATGACTTTACACAGTTTGGCGAGAATACCCAGTTGATATACGAATCTCTTGTCTGTGGTAAAAACGTTTCCAGTTTGGTGGGCTGTCAGTTTGTTTTGGAAACACAAAATACTAATTACAGCACACACTGCTTTAACAACAACTCCGACATATTCGGGTGTATTGGCCTTCGTTCTAAGAAGTATTGCATTTTGAATAAAGAATATAGTCCGGAGGAAGATGAGGCTTTGAAAGCCAAAATTGTAAAACATAAGGATGAGATGCCGTATACGGACGAGAAGGGTAGGGTATACAAATATGGAGATTTCTTTCCGGTGGAGCTTTCTCCCTTTGGTTATAACGAAACTACAGCTCAAGAAAATAAACCTCTTAACAAGGAGGAGGCAGAGAAACTTGGTTATTTGTGGCGGGACATGGCGGAGAAAACTCACAAACCAACAAAATCGTGGAAAGATTTACCAGATAAAATAGAAGACGTTGATGAGTCAACTTTGGGTGAAATTATATCGTGCAAAGCCTGGGATGAAAATCAATCGGATGCGGAAAAACATAATTGCTCAAAAGCATTCCGGGTTATGTCTGCCGAACTTCCGTTTTGTAAACAGATGGGTATTCCTTTACCTCGTTTTTGTCCAAACACAAGACACTTTCTAAGGCTGCAAAGACGTAACCCCTGGAAACTTTGGGCTCGCAAATGCCAGTGTGCGGGCGTGAAATCAGAGAACAGTGTTTACAAAAACACCGCTTCTCACCAGCACCACGGGGAGAATCATTGTCCCAACGAATTTGAAACATCATATTCTCCGGAAAGGAAAGAGATAGTATATTGCGAGGAGTGTTATCAAACGGAGGTGGTTTAACATTGCTTCAAAACTATGTCCATATGGACATAGTTTTGAAGCAATAGCTCAGAAAAGAGATTGTATATCGTGAAGAGTGCTACAATGGTGAAATAGCATGAACGAAAAACGACAATGTCAAAACTGTAAGCAGGAGTTCACGATTGAGGCGGAGGATTTTGGGTTTTACAAAAAGATTGATGTTCCGGCGCCGACTTGGTGCTCTTTGTGCCGCAGTGTAAGGCGGATGGCCTTTTCCAATGAGCGTACATTATATAAGCGTAAGTGTGATTTATGCGAAAAAGAGGGCATTGCGATATACGATAAAGACACTCCTTTTCCGGTTTATTGCATAGATTGCTGGCGTTCTGATAAATGGGATCCGACGAGCTATGGTCAGGAATATGATTTCAAGAAGCCCTTTTTTGAGCAACTTGCCGAACTGAAAAACAAAGTTCCGCGGGCGGCGCTTATCCAGCAGGGGGATATGACCGGGAGTGAATATACCAACCGTGCCAGCAACAACAAGAATTGTTATCTTCTCTTCCGCGCTAATTTCAATGAAAATCTGCTTTATTCCCATACGATTAATGATGCTAAAGATTCCTCTGATTGCCTTGCTCTTCAACAATCAGAACTTTGCTACGAATGTATTGATTGCAGTAAATGTTACAACCTCCAATATTCCCAGGAATGCCGGGAGTGCAGAGATTCAATGTTTTTGTACGATTGTCGCAATTGCACTAATTGTTTCGGTTCAGTAAACCTTCGTAATGCGCAGTACCATATTTTCAACGAGCCTTATTCCAAGGAAGAATACGAAAAGAAAATTAAATCGTTTGCGGTTGATAATTTTGCCAGCTTAGAAATGATGAGACAGAAATTTCACGAATTTAACAAGAAATTTATTCGCGAGTTTATGGTTTCAACGCGGGCTGAACGTTCAACAGGCAACTGGATTTACGATTCAAAAAACGTCAGAAATTCTTATTTTTGTCGGGGGGTAGAAGACGGCGCGCACCTGTTCGGCATAATAGAGGCAAAGGACTGTATGGATTATCTTTACTGGGGCCGAAGTTGTGAACTTGTTTATGAAACTGCCAATTGCGGCTATAACTCATCCCGGATATTTTTCTGTAATCTGACTTACACGAGCTGCAGTGACCTGCAATACTCAGACCATTGTATTTCTTCCAGAAATTGTTTTGGTAGTGTCGGTTTGAAAAACGGCGAATTCTGCGTTCTGAACAAAAAGTACGATGAGAAGTCTTTCGGTGAACTTAAAGCAAAAATAATAAAGCATATGGATGAGATGCCGTATACGGACAAGCAGGGTCGCTTGTTTAAGTATGGCGAGTTTTTCCCGTTGGAACTTTCCGAGTTTGCCTACAATGAAACGGCTGCCCATGATTACTTTCCTCTGGAGAAGGAAGAAGCCCTGAAACAAGGTTTTACTTGGAAGGAAATTGAGGAGAGAAAATACAACATCACCGTCCCCGCGGAGGAGCTTCCCATGACAATTGGCGAGACGGACGACGATATATTAAAAGAGGTAATCAGCTGTGAACATGAAGGGAAATGCAACGAGAATTGCATCACCGCCTTTAAAATTACTTCGCAGGAGCTTGCTTTTTACCGCCGGTTGGGCATTCCGCTGCCGAGACTGTGTCATAATTGCAGGCATCAACGAAGGTTGAAGTATCGCAACCCACCGCAGCTTTGGTCCCGCCAGTGCATGTGTGACCATCAGGTTTATAAGAATACTGCAGAACATCCTCATCACCCCGAAGGCAGATGTCCCAACGAATTTGAAACCTCATACTCTCTGGACAGAAAAGAGATTGTCTACTGCGAGGAATGTTATCAAGCGGAGGTTATATGAACCAAGAAACGCGACAATGTCAAAATTGTCATGGTTCTTTCGTTATCGAACCGGAAGATTTTAATTTCTATAAAAAAATAGACGTGCCGGCGCCGAACTTTTGTCCTGATTGCCGCCAACAGCGGAGAATGACTTGGCGGAACGATTACAACTTTTTCATACGGGAGTGCGGTTTGTGTGAAAAAAGAGTTCTGTCCATTTATTCTTCCGACAAGCCCGTTCCGGTATATTGTCCGAAGTGCTGGTGGGGCGACGGGTGGGACGCTAAAAAATTCGAGAGGGATATTGATTTGGATAAACCTTTCTTTCCGCAATTTAAAGAGCTTCTCAATGCCGTTCCGGCTCTGGCAATTCTAAATGATGACGGGATTGCAAGTGTAAATTGCCAGTACACCAATTATTTTGCTCGGGGCAAAAACTGCTACATGGTGATAAATTCCTGGAAAGTTGAAGATTGTCTCTATTCCGTATGTCTTGTTGGAGCGAAAAATGCGGTGGATTGTGCGGTGATACTGGAAGGAGGGGAGCATTTATACCACGCTATAAACGTAGACGATTCTTCCCGGTGTCGTTATGTTTTTAATTCAAAAGGACTTCTTGACTGCGCTTATTGCTACGACTGCCGCAACTGTTCGGATTGTTTTATGTCGATTGGGTTAAGAGGTAAAAAGTATTGTTTCAAGAACCGCCAATGCACGGAGGAAGAATACGAAAAGATTCTCAAGGAATATAATCTTCAGACTTGGTCAGGGGCGGAGCGGGCGCGCAAAGAATTTGAGGAGTTTATCCTTCAGTACCCCAGGAAGTACGCCAATATTTTAAACAGCGTAAACTGCAGCGGTGACTATCTGGTTAATTCAAAAAATGCCAAGCATTGTTATATAACCGTTCGGGTGGAAGATTCCAAATACTTTGAGCGGGGTGATACGATTCGGAGCAGTTATGATTGTTTGAGCGGCGGCGAGCAGGAGCTATGTTACGACTCCATTAATCCCGACAATTCTTATCGGGCGCTTTTTACGAGTTATTGCCATAAAGACAACGACGTTTTATACAGCGACAGCTGTCAGTCATCGGAGCATCTTTTTGGTTGTGTGGGGTTGAAGAATGTCAAATACTGCATTTTAAATAAGCAGTACTCAAAAGAAGAATACGAAGAAATCATTTCCAAACTTGTAGAAAAAATGAAAGAGCGGGGAGAATATGGGGAATTCTTTCCGGCCGCTCTTTCCACTTTTTGTTACAACGAATCGGTTGCTCAAGACGAATACCCGTTAAGTAAAAAGCAGGTGATTTCGATGGGTTTGCGGTGGCAGGATAATTTCACGAAAACCGAGGGGAAGGAAACGCTGCAGGAGATTCCGGATGATATAAACGACGTGCCGGACAGAATTACCGAGAACGTTCTCGCTTGCACCGTGTGTAACAGGAATTACCGTATCGTTGAAGAAGAGCTGAAGTTTTACAAACAAAATCGGATTCCGATTCCGCGAGTCTGTTTTTTCTGCAGACTTACCCGGCTGTATAAGGAGCGAGGGCCTGTTCATTTGTGGTCGCGAAAATGCCAGTGTGCGGGCGTGAAATCGGAGAACAGTGTTTACAAAAACACCGCTTCTCACCAGCACCACGGGGAGAATCATTGTCCCAACGAATTTGAAACATCATATTCTCCGGAAAGGAAAGAGATAGTATATTGCGAGGAGTGTTATCAAACGGAGGTGGTTTAACATTGCTTCAAAACTATGTCCATATGGACATAGTTTTGAAGCATCGGCTCGAACATGTTTGAGCCGATGGAATTTGACTAATTTCCGGTTTCTAATTACTATTTACTGGCAATGTTAGCAATAAAATTAAGAAGACAAGGGAAAAAACATCAGGCGTCTTTTCGCG
>CAZGHF010000018.1:10335-10694 GCA_964525595.1 uncultured Candidatus Saccharibacteria bacterium | reverse complement strand
GTTATAATTATTATCACAATGCAAAAAAATGACTTAGACGACATCCGCCATTCTCTGGCTCACGTTCTTGCGGCGGCGGTAAGAGAACTTTACCCGGGAGCACAGAATGCTATAGGACCTTCCATAGAAAATGGTTTTTATCAGGATTTTGATCTACCGAAGCAGGTGAGCGATAAAGATTTGCCGAAAATAGAGAAAAAAATGCGCGAACTTCTGAAAAAATGGGATAAATTTGAAAGAAAAGAAGTGACTATAAAAGAAGTTAAAAAAGAATTCGCCTGGAATAAATACAAAATTGAGTTAGAAAAAGAATTTACTAAAGAAGGTAAAAAACTCACTTTTTATACGTAGGGCGGTTT
>CAZGHF010000018.1:7552-10325 GCA_964525595.1 uncultured Candidatus Saccharibacteria bacterium | reverse complement strand
TACCAGACAGGGGGCGTCCACCCGAGGCGACGAAAAAAATCTACTGATCACCCGAATCTACGGAATCGCTTTCGGCGCCAAGAAAGAACTGGACGCCTACCTGAAAATGGTTGAAAAAGCCAAGCGCCGCGACCACCGCAAACTGGGACGGGAACTTGACCTGTTCTCAACCAACCCTCTGACCGGTGCCGGTCTGATTCTCTGGCATCCGAAATTATCCGTCTCAAGAAACATAGTGGAGCAGTTCTGGAAAGACGAACATTACGCCCGCGGGTATCAGCTGGTTCATACTCCGCACATTGGAAGCATGGATATGTTTGTTTTAAGCCGTCATCTTTCAAAATACATTGACTCAATGTTTCCGGTAATGCTCCACGAATACATTGAGGGCGAGAGCGCGCCGGACTATAAAGTAGACGAGGTATTGAAGCCGATGAACTGCCCGAACCACATCCAAATCTATAAATCCCGGAAAAGAAGCTATCGTGAACTCCCAATACGCATGGGAGAATTAGGAACGGTATACCGCTATGAACGGGCTGGGGTTCTGCACGGCATGACGAGAGTCCGCGGATTCACCCAGGATGACTCGCACATTTTCTGCACGCCCGATCAGGTCATTGACGAAGTAAAAGAAGTTCTGCGCCTCACTCAGTATTTTTACAAAGTCTTCGGTTTCAAAGATTATCAGGCATACATTGCCACCCGCCCCAAAAAATATCTCGGAACGCCGAAGATGTGGAATTTCGCGGAAAAATCCCTGGAAAAAGCCTTAAAAGATGAAAAAATTCCTTACAAAATCGACGAGGGTGAAGGTGTTTTCTACGGGCCGAAAATAGATTTGAAAGTAAAAGATTCGCTCGGGCGGGAATGGCAGCTCGGAACGATACAGTTTGACTTCATCCAACCAGCGAAAGCGGAAACAACCAAAGAAGAAATAGAAGAGTTCTGGGCGCAGAAAACTTTCAAACACAAATTCAAGACAAAAGAAAATCTTACGAAATACCTGAAACGCCTGGGGCGCGGGTTCGACGTCAAGTACATCAACAAAGAAGGTAAAGAAAAACAAGCCGTGATGATTCACCGGGTCGTCTTGGGTTCAATGGAACGCTTTTTCGGAATACTGATTGAACACTTTGCCGGTAACTTCCCGACCTGGCTTGCTCCAGTCCAGGCCGCAGTGCTCCCAATAAGCGAAAAATTCAAAAAGTATGCGGAGCGTGTTGCCAAAGAATTGAGAAAAGAAAACATCCGGCTGGAGATTTCTGACTCAAACGAAACCCTCGGCAAACGCATCCGGGGAGCCGAACTTCAAAAAATTCCCTACATTCTCGTAGTCGGCGATAAAGAAATGAAGACAAAAACCGTAAACGTAAGGAAGCGCCACAAAAAAACTACCGACTCCGTGAGTATCAAAACCTTCCTAAAGAGGACTCAGAAAGAGATAAAAGAAAGAAAATAAATCCGGAAAATTCAGTTCGGTTACAAGGTGGTATACTTAAGTAGACCACCTTGTACGTTGAAGCAGATTTTTCTAATAAGACAAAAAGTGAGAGTCGCCGTCCGGAGTGGAGCGGCGACTCATCGCTTTCCTTGAGAGAGTTCGGGAGGGAGCATATCTTCGTCCGCGCCCCAGACTATATCCTCGACGCGAAGCGTGTGAGGAGAAAACCCCACGACAATCTTCCGATTCTTCAGTCGAGAAGTCCAGGGCATCCCGAGCCACTTATCAAGCACGGCTCTGACCTCCAAATAAGAACGAGGCGTCTGGAAAACTAGCTTTCGCTGGCTATCTTCCTTAGTCCAGATAAGGTTCTGCCTGCCGCCGACCGGCAGGACAGCGACGCGCTTGACGTTTCTCCGAATGCCATCAGCCCATACCTTTCTCCCCGGCAGCGAGCCGACTCCGAAAGCTTCACTGAATTCCCCCACTACCTCAAGGAGATGCTTCTTAAGCTTAGAAAGCTTATTCATAACCACCTTCCTGAAAGAGACAACTAAACTGCTGGCTAAATATTAGCTAGAATTATACATAACTTCAACCATGGAAAAACTGATAGCCATCGTCGGTCCCACCGCCGTCGGAAAAACTGACCTTGCCATTCGCTTGGCAAAAAAGTTCGGCGGCGTGCTCATTTCCGCCGATTCCCGGCAAATCTACAAAGGAATGGATATTGGCACGGCAAAAGACAAATCTTACCCCCAGCACTTGATTGATGTCCTGAGTCCGAAAACGACCTTCAACGTCCTCCGATTCAAAAACCTCTGCCTGAAAAGTATCCGCGCCGTTCTCAAAAAAGAAAAAATTCCGATTTTGGTTGGCGGGAGCGGACTTTACCTTAACTCCGTCTTACACAACTTTGAAATCCCCCGCGTTAAGGCGGACAAAAGATTAAGGGCTAAACTCGAGAAATTAAGCGTGGAGGAACTCCGGGAAAAATTGAAACGTCTTGACCCGGCTGCAGCTGAGACGACCGGTAAAAACAAGCGTCGGATTATCCGGGCTCTTGAGGTGGTTTTGAAAACCGGGAGTTATTTTTCCACTCAAAAGAAAAAAGGTGAACCGCTTTTTGACTTTCTTGTTATCGGCCTTCGCCTCCCCCGCGAGAAACTCTACGACAGAATAAATAAAAGAGTAGATAAACAAGTCAAAGAGGGATTAGTTAAAGAAGTTGAATCTCTGATTAAGAAATATGGCAAAGGTGCCCACGCCTTAAAAAGCACCATTGCTTATAAAGAATTCATCCCGTATTTTGAAGATGAAATAACCCTG
>CAZGHF010000018.1:0-7452 GCA_964525595.1 uncultured Candidatus Saccharibacteria bacterium | reverse complement strand
TTCGCCATCACCTGCCCCACTAAAAACTGAATTGCCTCCTCCTTGCCTTTTTTATAATCCTCCACCGCCTTCAGGTTTTTCCCGATTATTTCTTCGGCTAAAATTTTCAATTCTTCCTCGTTGCTTATAAATTCCAGTTTCCCTTCTTTTTTTAGATTCTCGGGATCCTCTCCCGTCTCAAACATTTTCAGGAGTATGTCTTTGGCGAGTCGGCTCGAGAGCTCGCCCTGCTCCACCATCGCCGCAAGATGAGCAAAATGCTCAGGAGTTATTTTAATTTCGTGAATTGCCGTTCCTTTTTCATTCATCAAACCCTTCAGGTCACTTGTGAAATAGTTATAAAGTATCTGATATTCAGTCTCCGGAACCAAAGACTTCAATTCCGAGGCCGCTTCTTCAAAAAAGTCGGCGGTCTCTTTATCTTCAATCAAAACCTCAACATCCCCGATATTAAACCCGAATTCCTGCACAAACCTGTGCCGTTTCTCCTCCGGCAACTCCGGAATCTCTCCCCTCAATCTATCGACTTGCAATGCCGATGATTTTAAAGGCGGCAGGTCCGGTTCTGGGAAATAGCGGTAATCATGAGCTTTCTCCTTTACCCGCTGGCTAACAGTTTTCTTTTTTCCTTCGTCCCAACCTCGCGTCTCGTGAATTACCTTCTTACTCCCATTTAAAAGCTTCTCCTGCCTTTCAATCTCATAAAGAATTGCGTCGTGAACCGCCCGGAAAGAATTAAGATTTTTAATTTCAACCTTGGTGCCCATATCCAAGCTAACATTCGCCTCAACTCGCATTTGTCCTTTTTCCATGTCGGCGTCGGAAATTCCTAAATAGCGCATTATCAGTCTCAGCTCTTTTGCAAATTGGACGGCTTCCTCGGCATTCTTAATATCCGGCTCGGTCACAAGCTCCATTAAAGGGACCCCGGCCCGGTTGAAATCAACGTAACTCGCATCACCGTCTTTTTTATCGGGCAGTTCATGAAGCAATCTCCCCGTATCTTCCTCTAAATGAACTCTGATTATCCGGATATTCTTCAGCATTCCGCCGTTTACAAGCGGACTTTCGTATTGGGAAATTTGATAACCCTTAGGCAAGTCGGGATAAAAATAACTTTTCCGGTCAAAGTGGGAATTCTCGGCGATATCTCCGCCTACCGCCAAACCCAATTTAATAACAGAATCAACTGCCTTTTTATTTATAGTCGGCAGCGTTCCGGGGTGCCCCAAGCAAATCGGGCAAACATTCACGTTCGGCTTTTTTTCGTCGAGATTGTTAAGACAGGAACAGAACATCTTTGTCCTCGTCTTCAACTCCGTGTGAATCTCTAAACCTATTGTTGGTATGCGCGCCATATTTCTAATGTTACTATATTTCTGTATAATATCATCAACTATGGAGGTTTATAAGCCTTACAACGAAAGAAAACCTGATTACCAATACCAAAATTTACTAAAGATTATTTTGGAAAAAGGAATCTACACTAAGAACCAATACCAGACAAAAGGCACCTATACCGTGGCGACCTTGCCTAATATGGTCTTCGCCATTGAAAACGGCGTGCCTCTTATCACCGAACGAAAAATAAACTTCTGGCGAAAGCCTGTCTCCGAAATAATCGCTTTTATAAACGGCGCGAGGACTCTGGACGATCTCCGCAAATACGGCGACGAAAAAAACTGGGCAAGCTGGTGGAAAACTTGGGTCACGCCCGAGAAATGCGCCAAATTCAGTCTAAAGCCCGGCGATATGGGTCCGGGAGCTTACGGTCCCGGCTACTATCCGCCCACCCCCGACGGCGAAAAATTCAACCAGTGGTTCCACCTCGTAAAGCAAATCAAGGAGCGTCCCTGGCTTCGTACTCATCGGGTTACTCCCTGGATCCCCTACTACTGCCTCCAGCACGATGACCTCCAGCGTAAAGTTGTCGTCGCACCCTGCCACGGTGATGTCCAGGTAACCATTCTTGACGGAAATATGTACTTGCGGATGGACCAGCGCTCGGGCGATGTTCCTGTTGGCGTCCCCTCAAACATGATTCAGTACGCCGCTCTTCTTCTTATGCTCGCGCAAGTAACCGGTTACAAGCCCCACACGTTTATCCATTCCATCCACGACGGCCAGATTTACGAAGACCAGGTGGAACACGTAAAGGAAATAATAAAGTGTGAACCGCGGCCCTTCCCGACTCTCCGGATTACCGATTCCTCAATAAAGGACATCTTTGCTTTTCGGCCGGAGCACTTTGAACTAACCGACTACGACCCTCACCCGGCAATGAACGATATTCCGGTAACAGAATGATTATAGTAATCGCTGCAGTTTCAAAAGACGGATTCATCGGAAAAAAGGGCATTCTCCCCTGGCATCTTAAGAGCGACCTGGCTCGTTTTAAAAAATTAACTTCCGGCCATATTGTAGTTATGGGGAGAAAAAC
The DNA here is from genome assembly GCA_964525595.1 of uncultured Candidatus Saccharibacteria bacterium. Taxonomy (GTDB): domain Bacteria; phylum Patescibacteriota; class Minisyncoccia; order UBA6257; family GWB1-50-10; genus CAZGHF01. The sequence continues at coordinate 5,012 of CAZGHF010000018.1, read as the reverse complement.
CTGGGAATCCCTGCCGGCAGAATCCCGTCCCCTGCCGAACCGGAGAAACATCGTCATAACCCGCAATAAAGATTTCGTTGCAGAAGGCGCTGAAGTCGCCGTTTCAATCGAAGAGGCACTCAGGCTCGCCGAAGAAGACGAACTGAAAAACGACAAAAATATCTTCATAATCGGCGGCGGGGAAATTTACGACCTCGCTCTCCCTTATGCCGAGAGGATAGTCATCACTCGGGTTGATAAAACTGTCGGGGATGGCGACGTTCGGTTCCCTGCTCTCCCACCGGAGAAATGGAATCTCGTCTCAAAAAAACCCGGGATAAAAAGCGAGGACGACGAATGTGAATTTTCTTTTGAAAATTACTCGCCCAATCTCCCCTACATCGAGTTTATCAACACCCGGCCAGGTAAACTAAAAACAATGCGAATAATCCGTGAAAAAGGACACTGTCCTTTCTGCTCGGAAAATCTGCCCCTTTATCACAAGGAACCGATTACCTGGAAAGGAAAACACTGGATTCTAACCGACAATCAATGGCCTTACCCCGGCAAGAACATTCATAAACTCGTCATTTTAAAAAAACACGCTGAAGATTTGAGTGAACTTGATTCAGGGGCGGGAGACGAATTAATCAAAATAGCGGATATGGTGGAAAAAGAAACCGGCGTCTCCGGCGGCGGAATCGGTTTCCGCTTCGGCAACCCTATCCTCTCCGGCGCCACGATCAAACACCTTCACTTTCAAATTATCTCGCCGAAAAAAGGAGAAGAACCGGTTAAGTTCTTTATTGGAACGCTACCCTTATAATTTTTACCCCCGCCGCTTTCAAATTCCTCTCAGCATTGAGGTTTGAGTAGCCGTCGGCAAAGTTAATCTCTTTTATTCCCGCTTCTGTTATCTGCATGGCGCAGTTTGGGCAGGGAAAAGTCGTAAGATAAAGCGAGGTGTCTTTTAAGGAAATGCCGTCTCGGGCCGCCTTGGCAATGAGCCCCGCCTCGGCATGGAGCGAAGTATAAATTCCCGGCCCTTCGCCGGCATTCAGATTGCTCCTCGGATCACCATCAATATTGGGAGCATTCTCGGTCGGTTTATGGGCATTAAAATTGGAAAATATCACGTCTCCGCCTTTCACGAGCACGGCTCCTACCTGCCGCCACCAGTCGGAACTTTTCCCGGCTTCCCGACGGGCAATTTCAATAAATTTTTTATCTAGTTCTTTTTCGGATACGACGATGTCGGGAGAAGTAGGATAAGACGTAACCGCGCTCATTTTATCCCAGCGGAGAAAAACTCTTTCAAAAGAAAAGTTTTTGCCGCGGAAATATTTTTCGGCAATCTCACGCGTCACCTCGTCTTCGGCAAAAACTATCGTGTCACTATCGGAGAAGCCGGAGACGCCTTTTTCTTCAAGAACCTCCACCTTCGGCGCAAGAGAAATCGCCCGGGCTGCTTTAACTATTTCCTCGGGCGGGAGAGCCCGGATATCTCTTTCCAGAACCGGGAATTTATTTATGAGACTCTTTCCGAGAACGTAGAGGACGTCCGGCTTTACCTTTTGGCAAAACTCCTGATGCCCCTTGTGAATTACTGGTATGTACGCTATTGCCGCTTTCATTGTCTATACCGCTTAAGAATTCATTAATGACCATTTTAATTTTATCACCCAATTGCTCAACTCCGCCAGTCATCAGCCGGCGTAATTTCGCTGTCGTCGTCATTGCCGCCTTGGCCGGGAGAACCTTCACTTCGCCGCAATATTTTAACAAATTTTTCCTGTCCTCTTCATTAAAATCTCTCGTTGTTTCGGACATTATAAGCACGTCCGGCCCGATAAGCTTTATCAGCTTATATTGGTGGTCATTGTCATTGCGGACGGTTAACACATCAACCGATTTGAGGCCCGAGAGAATTTCCACCCTGTCTTTCAGTTTATCAAACGGCCGATTCGGCCCTTTGCGTTTCCTGGTCAGTTCATCGGTATCAACGCCGACGATTAGAATATCTCCATGACTTTTCGCTTCTTCCAGATATCGTTTGTGCCCGACATGAAAAAGGTCATACACCCCTTGAGTCAAAACAATCTTGTAACCGGCGTCTTTCAGGGTTTTTACCACTGCCGTCAAGTTTGAGTAATCGGGAACGTAGCGCTCTTTAAACCCAATGGCGCCGCTTACAATATGTTTTATAACCGGAGAGTTGTTGGTCGAAGACATATAGCTTTCTTATACCATAATTAAAGAAGCCACTCAACAGTGACCTATCTTCGACCCCCTTTGAAAAAAATATAGGAATTACTCAACAGTAATTCCCATGTTCTTAGCCGTGCCTTCTATTATTTTCTCGGCCGCCTCAACGGAGTTCGCATTTAAGTCTACCATCTTCCGTTCGGCAATCTCCCGAATCTGCGCCCGGGTCACTTTGCCGACTTTGGTCTTGTGAGCCTGGGCCGAACCCTTCTCAATTCCAGCCGCTTTTTTCAGAAGCGATGAGGCCGGCGGAGTCTTCAGTTTAAAGTCGAAACTTCGGTCTTCATAAATCGTGATTTCGGCCGGCACCACGTCGCCCTTCATTTCTTTGGTGGCGTCGTTAAACTGCTGACAAAAAAGCCCGATGTTTATTCCGTGCGGTCCCAAAATAGAACCGATGGGCGGGGCGGGATTTGCCTCCCCCGCCGGAATCTGAATCTTTAATGTCGTTTTTATAGGCCTTGCCATAATTATTTACATTTTCTGTACCTGTAGCGAATCCAACTCAACCAGAGTATCACGACCAAAAACCGGCACAAGTATCTTTACTTTTCCCCTCTCCTCATCAATCTCGGCAACTTTTCCATCCTGTTCCTTGAAAGGTCCGTCAATAATCTTTACGGATTCGTTCACTTTCAAATCAATTTTGAAGGTCGGCTCTTTCTCACCCATCCGCTTTATCAAGTCATCAACCTCTTCTTTAGAAAGCGGTGTAGGCTTGGCCGATGAGGCGCCCACAAAACCGGTTACCCGGGGAGTGTTTCTCACCACGTACCAGGAATCGTTGTCCAAAATCATATCAACCAGTACGTAGCCCGGATAAATTTTCTCCTGTATGACCTGGCGCTTACCGCTCCTTATCTTAATTTTTGTCTCCTTGGGAACGATAACGCTAAAAATCTTGTCAGTCATTGTAAGCGACTCTATTCTCTGCTTTAAGTAGCGGGAGACGGCATCTTCATAACCGGCATAGGTGTGAATGGCGTACCAGTTCCGGTTTGCCGCATTTTCTGATTTTTTTGAAATCATATTATTAACCCTTCTAAAAGTTGAATGAAAATAAAATCCAAAAGCCCCAGGAAGATTGCAACCGCAATCGAAAAGCCAAGTACGAAAATCGTGTAGCGGACTGTTTCCTTGCGGGTCGGCCAATTCACCCTTTTCAGCTCCCGGCGCGAGTCTTCAAAAAAAGATTTTACTTTACTTATCATTAATTCTCAATTTTATACCAGATTACCGCCTATAAATCAAGGTTTTTCACCGATGTCGCGTGCGACTGGATGAAATTCTTCCGCGGCTCAACGTTCGCCCCCATTAGAATATCAAACATTCTGTCCGCTTCTCCGGCATCGTTAATGTCCACTTTTTTCAAAACCCGCTTCTCCGGGTCCATCGTTGTCTCCCAAAGCTGGCTCGGGTTCATCTCACCCAAGCCCTTATAGCGCTGAATGTTCGCTTTCTCACCCATTGTTTTTAGAATCTTGTCTTTCTCTTTATCAGAGTAAGCATAAATTGCGTTCTTCCCTTTCTGGATTCTGTAGAGCGGCGGCTTGGCAATGTAGAGATACCCGTCTTCAATTATCTTCGGGAAATACCGGTAGAAAAGCGTAAGAAGCAGAGTCCGGATGTGGGCGCCGTCAACGTCGGCATCGGTCATAATTATTACCTTGTGGTAGCGAAGCTTACTGATATCAAAGCTGTCGGATATCGCCGTTCCCAAGGCAATGACCAGCGATCTAATCTCTTTATTTATAAGCATCTTATCAATGCGCGATTTCTCAACATTCAAAATTTTTCCCCTGAGCGGCAGTATTGCCTGGGTTCTCCTGTTCCGGCCGCCCTTTGCGCTTCCGCCGGCTGAATCTCCCTCGACTATAAAAAGTTCGGATTCCTCGGCACTCCGGGATGAACAATCAGCAAGCTTACCCGGCAGAGTCAGTCCCTCCAGGACGCCTTTCCGAAGAATCATGTCTTTAGCCGCTTTGGCCGCCATTCTTGCCTTTGCCGCCAGAAAGTTTTTCTCAATCATTCGCTTACCGTCCGAGGTGTGCCGCTCCAAAAATTCCTTGAGCGCCTCGGCGACGACCGCTTCAACAGCCGTCCTTGCTTCCGGGTTGCCAAGCCGGGCTTTGGTTTGTCCTTCAAACTGAAGTTTGCTCTGGATAATTTTCACCGATATCGCAGCAATCAAACCTTCCCGAACGTCGTCACCGGTAAAGTTGTTCTCCGATTCCTTCAGGTGATTCTGGGTCCGGGCAAAGTCATTAAGGGTTCGGGTCAAGGCCGACCGGAAACCGGTCAGGTGCATTCCTCCGTCAGCGGTATAAATATTGTTCGCAAAGCTCATCTCTTCGGACTCAACGTCATCAACATATAAGAAAGCTACTTCAACGTCGACGTTCTCCTGGCTCCTGTGAACATAAAATAGATTGTTCTGAATCGGCGTCGCGTTACCAACTAAGTGTTTAACGTAAGAACTAAGGCCGCCATCAAAATAAAATCCATAATAAACAGGGTCGCCTTCACGGGCGTCGCAAATCTCCATCCTCACGCCTTTGGTGAGATAAGCTTGTTGGCGAAAATGACTCAAAATTTTATGGAAATCAAACTCAATTTTTGGAAATATTCCCGGGTCGGGGTCAAAAATAACTTTCGTCCCCGACTGCTTGCAGGAGTTCTCTTTTTTAACTTTTGTTTTTGGCTTGCCGTATTCATACTCCTGGGTGTAGAGATGCCCGTCCCGGCAAACTTCCACCCGGAGCCATTTT
>CAZGHF010000017.1:0-11370 GCA_964525595.1 uncultured Candidatus Saccharibacteria bacterium | reverse complement strand
GCTACGGGCGGGCAAGCCCCACATAATTCAGGAGAATTTTACGGGGCAGGCAAAAAATTAGGGGAGGTATAATAAACCTATGAAAATTACTAAATTCGGCCATTGTTGTTTATTAATAGAGGAAAGCGGAGTAAGGATTCTCACTGACCCGGGGACTTATTCAACGCAGCAAAACGAAGCAAAAAACATTGATGTGGTGCTCATTACTCACGAGCATGGCGACCATCTTCACGTTGATTCTTTGAAAACAATTTTGAAGAACAATCCGGAGGCGAAAGTCATTACCAACGGAGGCGTGGGCGTAATCATCAAGAAAGAAGGAATACCCTATACGCTCGTTGACGACGGAAAAACGACAACCGAAAAAGGAGTGCTAATTGAAGGTCTCGGAAAGGACCACGCCGAGATTTATAAAACATTGGGATTGGTGGAGAATACCTCTTATTTCATCGCGAGCAGGTTTTTCTATCCGGGTGATGCATTCTATAACCCCAGCCGCCCCGTGGAGATTCTCGCTCTCCCTGTCGCCGGCCCCTGGTGCAAAATATCCGAAGCGGTTGATTACGGGCTTGCGGTAAATCCCAAAAAGTGCTTTCCCGTCCACGACGGCGGTCTCAAAATCACCGGTGGGCACCACAAAGTTCCCGAAGCAATCCTTACTGAAAAGGGAATAGAATTCACCGTTCCGGACATTAACAAGGAATACGAGTTTTGAGACAAAGACACGACAACCCTAAACCACCGAAGCGGGGTGAAATAAAACCCGGAGATTTTGTCTGGATTATTGAGAAGAAGAACTACGGGACAAAAAATTATACCCAGGGGTTTGTGAAAGAGGTTTTGAGTCCCGGCGCAAGCCATCCCCGGGGCATTAAGGTGTGCCTCAAGAACGGCATCGTCGGTCGGGTTCAGTGGAAAATAACCGATTGGTGAATAATTGGTATAATTAGTCCAGGATGAAGATAAAAAACTCCAAGGCGTTGGGAATAACTTATGCTCGGGAGCGTCTTCTTCAAATTGCCGAGGTTGGTCTGCGAGCAATCGATACTGAGAAAGTGATGGCTGAGGAAATCAGTCTTCGGGGCGACAAGTTTAAAGTCAGAGAGAGAGTTTTTGATTTGGAGAAAGTAAAGAGGATTTTCGTCGCCGGTGTCGGGAAATGTTCGCTGGAGGCCGCCCGGGCTCTTCAAAAAATTTTGGGCGAGAGGATTGTAGACGGCGTGGTTATAGATATTCATGAGGGGGAGCTGAAAGGAATGAGAGCTTTTTCCGGCACTCATCCTTTACCTACTGAAAGAAATGTAAATGCCACAAGAGAACTAATAAAACTCCTTGAAAAATCAGAAGAAGGTGATTTAGTGATATTTCTTATATCCGGCGGCGGTTCAACTCTACTCTGTCAACCAAAAGAGCACACCTGCGCAATTGAAGCCGAGCTGGTGAAGTGTCTTTATTCAAAAGGAGCAACAATAAAAGAAGTAAACACGATACGGAAACACATTTCCCTTGCCCGGGGAGGAAACCTTGCAAAATATGCATATCCGTCGGAGGTTGTATCCCTGATTTTTTCCGATGTACCGGGAGATGACCTGAGTTTCGTCGCCTCCGGCCCCACCGTTCTTGACACAACGACCGTGAGAGACGCCGAAGATGTTTTAACCGAATACGACGCCCGGGGACACTGCGGTATTTCTCAAAATGACATCATTGAAACCCCGAAAGATTCGAAATATTTCGAAAAAGTTTCAACCATCCTCTTCGTTTCGAACAAAACCGCTCTTGAAGCAATGGCGGCGGAGGCAAAAAAACTCGGTCTCGTTCCGAGTATTCGAGACTTTGCTCTTCAGGGTGAGGCGGGGAAAGTAGGTAAAAAAATAGTAAAAGAACTTCATCGTGTCCCGGCAAAGACGATTTTATTCTATGGCGGGGAGACGACGGTGACTTTCGAGAAACCTCGGGGCAAGAAAAATCGGGGCAAAGGCGGCCGGAACCAGGAGCTTGCCCTTTCTGCTCTCAGGTTCATTAAAAGGGACGAGGCAATTTTAGTTTTGGCATCTGACGGAGAAGATAACACGGATATGGCCGGTGCAATTTGTGATAAAATAACAAAGGAAAAAGCGGAAGAGAAAAACCTTCGGCCGGAGAAATATCTAAAAGAGCATGACTCTTATGGTTTTTTCGCTGCCTCGGGTGACCATATTTTTACCGGTCCTACCAACTCCAACGTTTCGGATTTAATAATCGCCCTAAAAAGCAATGGCTAAAAAATTTATTCTCCCATTTTCAAAAATTGGAATGAAAGACGTTTCCAAAGCCGGCGGCAAAAACGCCGCTTTGGGCGAGATGTATTCCAATCTTACCGGTCTCGGTATAAACGTGCCCGACGGCTTTGCTCTTACGGCCGCCGCCTACCGCCATTTTCTGAAGAAAAACGGGGCTGATGAAAAAATTAAAGAGATTCTCGCGGACTTGAATACCAGAGATATTAATAATTTGAGAGAGCGCGGCCGGGCAATAAGGAGGCTTATTTTGTCTCTCGAGTTACCAAAAGAAATAACCAAGGAAATCAATCTTGCTTACCGCCGGCTGGAGAAGAAGTATGGTAAGGGTGTTGATGTCGCTGTGCGCTCTTCGGCTACCGCTGAAGACTTGCCCGGTGCCTCTTTTGCCGGCCAGCAGGAAACTTATTTGAACGTTCGGGGCGAAAAGGAGCTTGAGACGGCAGTCAGGAAGTGCATCGCCTCGCTTTTTACCAACCGAGCGATTTCTTACCGGGTGGACAAGGGATTTTCCCACTTTGATGTCGCCTTGTCGGTCGGCGTTCAGAAAATGGTTCGTTCCGACCTTGCCTCTTCCGGCGTTATCTTTACGATTCACACCGAGACCGGTTTCGACAAAGTTATCATCATAAATTCCTCTTACGGATTGGGAGAGATGGTTGTTCAGGGTAAGGTGACGCCGGATGAATTTATCGTTTTCAAGCCGACGCTGGAGGAAGGTTTCAAGCCGGTCATTGTAAAAGATATAGGAGAAAAGAAAATAAAGCTCGTCTATGGAAAAACAGGAACGAAAAGAGCGGAGGTGTCTCTCCGGGACAGAAATTCCTTTTCTTTGAGTGAGAAAGAAATTATTAAACTCGCCGAATGGAGTGTGGTTGTGGAGAAATATTTTTCCCGCGTTTACAAACATTACCAGCCGATGGACATTGAGTGGGCCAAGGACGGCAAAACGAAAGAACTTTTCATTCTCCAAGCGAGACCGGAGACAGTTCACTCTATAGGTAAGAAAGGAGTTTATTCCGAATATCGCCTTAAAGGTAAGGGAGTGAAGATTGTTTCCGGTGTTGCCGTCGGAACAAAAATTGCTTCCGGCAGGGTGCGGGTTATAAAAGACGTGAAAGGTATCGAGAAGTTTAAAGAAGGAGAGGTACTTGTGACCGATATTACTGACCCGGACTGGGAACCGATTATGAAAATTGCCTCGGCAATCGTAACCGACAAGGGCGGGAGAACGTCTCATGCGGCGATTGTTTCCCGGGAACTCGGCATTCCCTGCGTGGTGGGGACGGGCAACGCGACAAGGAAGCTTAAAACCGGCAGAGTGGTCACCATTGACTGCGCTTCCGGTGACGAGGGCCAAGTTTACGCTGGCGACGTCCCTTATAAAATTTTGGAGCATCATCTGGATAAGATTCCCAAAACCAGAACTAAAGTTATGGTAAATATCGGCTCGCCGGACGAGGCGTTCAAAAACCACTATCTGCCGGTGAAAGGCGTGGGTCTGGGTCGGTTGGAGTTCATCATCGCTTCGCATATAAAAATTCACCCCCAAGCGCTCATCAATTACAAAAAGATAAAAGATCCGAAGATTAAAAGGAAAATTAATGCCCTGACTCCGGGTTATCAGAACAAGGCTCAGTTTTATGTTGATGAGCTATCTGAAGGTATCGCCAAAATTGCCGCCGCCTTTCACCCGGAGGAGGTGATAATCCGTTTTTCGGATTTTAAGACGAATGAATACAAAAAACTTATCGGCGGCGAGCTTTATGAACCGGAGGAGGAAAATCCGATGCTCGGCTGGCGCGGCGCCTCACGTTATTACGACCCTAAATTTGAGAAAGCTTTTGGCCTGGAGTGTAAAGCCCTGAAGCGGGTGCGGGAGAAGTTTGGTCTCAAAAACGTCGTGGCGATGATTCCTTTCTGCCGGACGCCGGAGGAGGGTAAGAAAGTTTTGGCGGTAATGGCCAAAAATGGCTTGCGGCGCGGCAAAGACGGGTTAAGGGTTTATGTAATGGGCGAGATTCCATCAAATGTATTACTTGCTGATGAGTTTTTGGATATTTTTGACGGCATCTCCATCGGTTCCAATGACTTGACTCAACTTGTTCTCGGACTTGACCGGGATTCCGGCATTATTTCCGGAATCGGCAACGAAAACAATCCGGCGGTGAAAAAAATGGTAAGCGAGATAATCGAGAAATGCCGAAAGCGGAAAAAATATATCGGTATTTGCGGTCAGGCGCCGAGCGATTTTCCGGAATTCGCCAAGTTTTTAGTTAAAGAAAAGATTGAGAGCATTTCCCTAAACCCCGATACAGTCATTAAAACAATTATCGCCATCAAGAAAGTAGAATAATTCCACCTTGGTGACAGCGAACTCCGAAACTAAACTGCTATGACTGAATCACAGACCAAAACACTTCGACAAGGCTTAGTATCTTCAATCTGCCAAAATTGTCATGGTTCTTTCGTTATTGAACCGGAGGATTTTGCGTTTTACGAGAAAATAAAAGTTCCGGCGCCGACGTGGTGTCCGATGTGTAGATTTAAACGCAGGTTAGCTTTCCGAAACGAAAAATACTTGCATAGACGTTCATGTGGTCTATGCGGCAAAAAAATCATATCTGTGTATGCTGAGGACGTAAAATTCCCAGTATATTGCCAAAAATGTTGGTGGTCTGACGAGTGGAATCCGGGAGATTACGTAATAAACTATGATACTAACAAGAAATTTCTTGAACAATTTGAAGAACTGCACAACAATATCCCGCACGAAGCAATGCATGGTTATAACAATATTAACTGTGAATATTCAAACAACGTCATTCACTCAAAAGATGCGTACCTTTCTTCGGTCATAATAAAATCCGAGAATATTTTATACAGCAGATTTACTATTGAATCACGTGATTGTATAAGCTGTTTTTACGTTACACAGTGCGAGGAATGCATCCGTACACTTCGTGGAGGATTCTGTTCACGCTGTGTAGACTGCAATGTAGTAGAAAATTGTACAGATATGTATTTTACATCTCATAGCACCGGGTGCTCATTTTGCTATGGATGTATTAACTTGCGCAACAAAAAATATCACATTTTCAATAAACCGTACTCGAAAGAAGAGTATCATAACCGACTCAACGAGTTACTAAAACTTCCCTACGACGAACAAAAAGAGCAAGTTGACGAATTTTACAAAACCCAAATCCAAAGAGGGAGTATCTTTTTCCATAGCACTAACGTATCGGGGCAAGAAATCTATTACAGTAAAAATATTCGCCACTCCACGATGCTGAATTTCGTAAGCGATTCCGCATATTGTTTTGAGGCAACAAGCTATAGTCGCAATAACGAAACCGTCAACAATTTGTATGACTGCGATATAGTCGCAGATATAGCGTGGGGGTACGAAATTGGGGCCGGAGGCAGATCTCATAACGTAAAATTTGGAATCATTACAGATGACAGTATAAATTTGGAATATTCCATGTTTTGTTATGGATGTGAGGATATGTTCGGCTGTTTTGGTATGCGGAAGATGAAATATGGAATTTTGAATAAAATCTATACAAAAGAAGAATATGAAAAGCTTAAAAAACAAATCGTAGCCGAAATGATAAAAACAAATAACTATGGCGAATTCTTTCCAACTTCACTTTCTCCATTTGCATACAACGAAACTCTCGGCAGTATATTTTTCCCACTTACCAAGGAGGATGCAATAAAACAAGGATATAAATGGCGTGAATCCCCGGAACGCAACTATCAGATTGGTAGGGATGTTTTGCAATGCGAGCATAACGAGTCGTGCAACGAAAACTGTACCAAAGCGTTCCGCGTTATGCCTTACGAAAAACAGCTTGCTCAAAAACTCAAAGTTCAACTTCTTTTAACCTGTCCCAACTGCCGTTTTGCGGAGCAATTACGCAATCTAAAATTTTTCCAGCTTAATAAGTTTCGGTGCTCATGTAATTGCAAAGTGTATAAAAACCATGAAGTTCACAGACATCACCCCGAAGGCAGATGCCCTAACGAATTCGAAACATCATACTCTCCGGAGAGAAAAGAAACCGTCTACTGCGAAGAGTGTTATCAAGCAGAGGTGGTATAGGATATAATGAAACTATGAAAATAGCTTTTTTTGAAGTTGAGGGCTGGGAAGAGGAAATCATTAAAAAACGGTTGGGTGAGGTTTATATCAATAAAGAGAAACTGGAAGAGGACAATCTTCCGGAAGACAATTCTTTTGAGATTGTTTCCGTGTTTGGCTACTCTCGAGTCACGACAAAGGTTTTGGACCATTTCCCGAACTTAAAATTTTTAACTACCCGTTCCACCGGTTTTGACCACATTGACATTGAAGCTTGCAAGAAACGTAAGATTCCGGTTGCTTCCGTGCCCGGCTACGGTGACAATACCGTTGCCGAGTTTGCTTTCGGCTTGATTCTCAACCTTACCCGGAAAATTTATGACGCGATTGACAAGATAAAAGAAACCGGTGAGTTTCGGTTTGAGGGCTTGCGGGGGACGGACTTGAAAGGAAAAACAATAGGCGTTATCGGCACCGGCCGCATCGGTAAGGAAATGGTGAAAATCGCCAAGGGTTTCGGAATGGAAGTGATAGCGACTGACGTTTACGAGGATAAAAAAGCCGCCGAAGAGTTGGGGTTCCGGTACGTCCAATTTGAGGAGCTTCTAAAAACAAGCGATGTTATTACCATTCACGTCCCTTATATGAAAGAAACTCATCATCTCATTAACAAAGACAATATCCGCTTGATTAAGAAAGGCGCTTATTTAGTGAACACCGCCCGGGGCGGCATTGTCGAAACAGAAGCTTTAGTTTTGGCGCTAGACGAAGGAATTTTAGCCGGAGCGGGCTTGGACGTGCTTGAAGAGGAAGCGGAAATTAAAGAAGAAACGGTATTTTTCAGGGAAAAGCACAGTCCCGAAGAACTGAAAATTATGCTTGGAGACCACGTTCTCATGCGGATGCCGAATGTCCTCATTACCCCGCACACCGCTTTCAATTCCCAGGAAGCGGTCGAGAGAATACTGGAGGTGACTCTCAAAAACATTGAAGGGTTTTTGGAAGGTAAGCCAATTAATTTGGTGAAATGAGCGGAGAGACCAAGCAATGCCAAAACTGCAGACAATCATTCACTGTTGAACCGGAGGATTTTAATTTCTACAAAAAAATCCAAGTCCCACCGCCAACCTGGTGTCCGGAGTGTCGACTTATAAGAAGAATGGTTTGGAGAAACGAGAAAGCTTTGTATAAAAGTAAGTGCGATCTTTGTAAGAAAAGCATTATTTCGATGTATTCTGATAGAATGAATTTTCCTGTGTATTGTCACGAATGTTGGTGGGGTGATAACTGGAATCCCATGGAATATGGAAAAGAGTATGATTTTTCAAAACCATTCTTTGAGCAATTTAGGGAACTACTAGAAAAAGTTCCCCGCCCCAACCTTATTGTTTCAAACGTAAATAACTGCGAGTACTCAAATTACATAGCGGACGGAAAGAATTGTTATCTTTGCTTCGGTTCTATTGCGGTCGAAGATTGCCTTTATGGTTCGCCCTATGAATCTAAGGACTGTGTTGATTCTTTTTTAGCTCGTGAATGCGAGTTGTGTTATGAATGCATAGATTGTGAGAAACTCTACAAATCATCATATTGTCAAGATTGTTCAGGATCATCTGATTTAATTTTTTGTTATGACTGCCAAGGTTGCAGTGACTGTATTGGATGTGTAGGGTTACGCCAAAAACAATACTATATTTTTAACAAACCATGCAGCAAAGAAGAATTTAGGAAGAAGAGAGTCGAGTTGGAAAGTAACCGCAACTCTTTATTAGAGAACAGGGAGAAGTTCGAGCAATTAAGGAAAAGCTTGATTCATAAGTATGCGAGAATTTTGTATAGTTCTAATTCTTCTGGAAATCACATTGTGAATTCCAAAAATACTCACTACGCTTTCGCTGCAAAAAAATCAGAGGATTCAAAGTATTTAACTCAAATAATAGAAGCTAAAGATACCTACGACACCAACTACTGCGAACATCTTGAATTGGGGTATGAGCATATAGGGAATTTTGGAAACCATAAAGTGCAGTTTTCTAATACATGTGGTGAGTCCCAAGAGGTATATTACTCCGATTTTTGTATCGCTTCTCAAAATCTTTTCGGATGTATAAGTTTGCGAAATAAGAAATACTGCATTTTAAATAAACAATATTCTAAAGAGGAATATAAAGCGCTCGTCTCAAAAACCCGAGAATACATGGTTTCGTGTAGTTACACAGACGCTAGAGGCAGGGAATATGTTTTTGGAGATTTTTTTCCTATGGAATTATCTCCTTTTGCATATAACGAGACCGTCGCTCATGAATATTTTCCTCTTACTAAGAAAGGAGCAATAGAGAAAGGACACCAATGGGAGGATCTAGAAGAAAAATATCATGAAATAACCATGAAGGCGGAAAATCTTCCTAACAACACTAAGGACGTTGATGACTCTATTCTCAAAGAGGTGATTGGTTGTGAGCACGAAGGTAAATGTAATGAACAATGCACTACCGCCTTCAAAATCATAGAACCGGAACTCCAGTTCTACAAAAAGATGAATCTACCCTTGCCGAGACTCTGTCCCAACTGCCGCCATTACCAGCGTCTCAAACAAAGAAACCCCTTGAAGCTCTGGCCTCGTCAGTGCATGTGCGACTACAAAACCTACCAAAACACCATAAAACACGACCATCACCCCGAAGGCAGATGTCCCAACGAATTTGAAACAAGCTACGCACCAGAGAGAAAAGAAATAGTTTACTGCGAAAATTGTTACAATAGTGAAGTTGTATGAGTGAATATACGCCTTTACAAACCAGGGAATTGCCGCCGGCGCCTCATTGGAGCAGGGCTGTTGGTGTCGGCATCGTAGTTATGGGTCTCGCCATCGGGACAGGCGAGCTCATTATGTGGCCGCACCTTGTTGTCAAACACGGTCTTGGCATTCTGTGGGCTGCGGTTTTGGGCATTACCCTTCAGTTTTTTATCAATTATGAAGTGGCGCGTCACGCCTTAGCTACCGGTGAAAGCTTCTTTACCACTTCAGCCCGGTTGTGGAAGTGGATTGTTCCTTTTTGGCTATTCTCGGCTGTTTTGCTCTACATTTGGCCTGGTTGGGCGGCGGCAATAGGAACGATTCTTCGCGAGCTTTTCGGTTTCGGCAACTATATTTATTGGGCCTGGGCGACCCTCGGCCTTGTTCTGGTTTTGACTTTCAGCGGCCGGATTGCATATGTCATTTTGGAAAAAACATTGAAAATCATTGTACCGTTGTTTTTTGTTTTACTCCTTGTAATAAGCTTTTTCACTCTTGATAAAATTTCTATTTTTGCCGCCTTGAAAGGAATTATTAATTTCGGTTGGATTCCGGAAGATATTGATTTGGCTGTTTTTCTTGGCGCCATAGTTTTTGCCGGCGCCGGCGGCCTGCTTAATCTTTGCACTTCGCTCTGGTATCGGGACAAGCAGGCCGGTATGGGTCATTACGTCGGCCGCATAATCAATCCGATTACAGCCAAACCGGAAGCCGTTGCCGTTACCGGTTATACTTTTAATCCCAATAAGGAAAGTATGAAGCGATGGCGCTCTTGGATGCGTTACATACTTATTGACCAGGGCATTATTTTTTGGTTTTTGGGTTTAATAACGCTTCTTCTTCTTAGTGTTAACGCTTACGTGATTCTCACACCGCTCGGCCTTGTGCCCGAAGGTCTTAACGTGGCCGTTTTTCAAGCCCACATCTTCGGCGAGCATTGGGGAAAGACAGGCTTTAATGTTTTTCTGGTAATGGCTTTTTTGATGCTTTTCGCAGTAATGTGGACTGTAATAGACGCGTTTACCCGAATTGTAAGCGATATTTTGTTTGTTAATTCCCGCACCGGTCCTTTTAAAAAACATTTCTCCTGGTTTAGAAAAATTTCCCTGAGTCACCTTTATTACGGTCTTATTGTGGGAATTGTCGTTTTGAGCGCTTTTCTTATCCCTTTGAAGCAACCCCTGGCTTTGCTTACCATAAGCGCCGTTCTCGGCAGTTTTGTAATGGCGGTTTACATTCCCTTCATCATCTTTTTAAACAACCGGCGTTTGCCGAAAGAATTAAGGCCGAAATTGCTTATGAACATTGCAATGATTTTTACGGCCGTTTTCTATATTTACTTTGCAGTTAGGCTTATTGCCTCTAAAATAATTTAAAGATGAAAATTGATAATGTAGCTTTGAAACAAGTGTTGGATTCCCAGGGAGAGCCGACGATTGAGGTTGGGATCAAGACCGGGGGCGGTGAATTTTTGGCGAGCGTTCCTTCGGGGGAGAGTCGCGGTAGTCGGGAAGCGGTGGTGTTTTCACCGGAGAAGGCAAAAGAAGTTCTTATGGTCTTGGAAAAAGAGGTTGTCGGGAAAGATTTTGGAAGCGTTAAGGACTTTGACGGTTATCTTATTATGCTCGACGGTACTTCAAATAAGAGCAAGCTCGGCGGGAATCTTATACTGGGATTGTCACTCGCTTTTGCCCGCGGCAAGGCTGGGGAAAACAAACTTGAACTTTGGCAGGTGCTGAAGAATGAATTTTTCCCTGTCTTGCCGGCAGGCAAGCCGAATGGCGGTGAACCAATATCGCCCCGAATTTTCTCCAATTTTATTGAAGGCGGCGTTCACACCAAGAACAATCTTGATATTCAGGAATTTTGGGTCGTTGCCGAGTCAAAGGGAAAAGTAGCGGAAACTTACCGTAAGCTTGTGAGGTTTTACGAGTCGGTCGGGCAGGCGCTGAAGGAGCAGTACGAACCTTCCAAGATTAAGCTTGGCGACGAGAGCGGCTACTCCCTGGATTTTAAAAATAATTTTAAACCGATTGAGTTTTTGGGGAATGAGATAGAGAAGAAAGGGCTTGCCGGGGAATTTTCGCTGGGCCTTGATGTCGCCGCTTCAAGTTTTTACCGGGACGGCTATTACGTTTTTGAAGGGAGTAAACTGACTTCGGATGAACTGAAAGAAAAATATTCGGCTTACTTTAAGGAAGCGC
>CAZGHF010000016.1:0-12809 GCA_964525595.1 uncultured Candidatus Saccharibacteria bacterium | reverse complement strand
GCGGAGAAGAAGCTGATAAAGGGCATGCATCATCTAACGACGTTTATATAAGAAAAGACGGGAAATATGAAATGGTTTATAATTCAGGGAATTATGGTGTTGGTATAGCAGTCTCTGACGATGGTTTAGACTGGACTCGACTCGGTTCTACTGGTATAGATGGAGGCGACCCAGTTGTAAATGTTTTTTCTGATGGCACTATTCGAATGTATTATGGAGCAGGGCCCAAAAAATATGGTGATGTAGTTTCAGATAGAGTAACAGGGGTTTACTCGGCGGTTAGAGGGCCTATATTAAAATGAGCAAGAAAACCTTAGTTATTTTAATAATTGTAATCGGTTTAGGTGTAGGAGGATTTTTTGTTTGGAAAAATATCCCTACTCCCGAAACTGGAAAAGAAAAAACCGAGGAGGAAATTACTGAAGAAAAAAAAGTTCCAGAAGAGCAAGAAGAGGAAGAAGTTAAGGAAGCTTTGACGCATGTCGAGAAAAAAGAAGAAATAGTTCCAGAAAAAAAGGAAAAGTCCGCCTCGACTGTTACTCAACTTACCTTTTTAGAAAACCTTGCCGCTGATCCTTCCTGGAGTCCCGACGGAAGCCAACTAGTTTTTTTGGGTTTAGAAAAAGACCACATGAAAGGTGGACTGTATACAATGAATAATGACGGAACCGGAATTACTAAAATTGCCGGACAGTGGGGGCGCGATCACCTTTTCAATCCTTCCTGGAATCCAGTTGATAATAGAATAGTTGGACATGGAATGGAAAATAATGGGCTATTCTTAATCGATTTAGACGGAGATCAAACAAAAAGAATTCAATTAACTGCACAAAAATCAGAAATGCCCAGTTGGAGTCCTGATGGAAATAAGATTGCTTATAATGTTTATAACGAGGATAAGTCTTTTTCATCAATATGGGTGATGAATGCTGATGGGAGCGGGAAAACTCAATTAACTGCTGGGGAAGATGGTTTTTGCACCGGCCCATCTTTTAGTTATGATGGTTCAAAAATTGTTTACCTTAAAGGTTTTACCTCCTATGCTCCGGAATCAAGGAATAGGCCGCCAAATGAGATTTGGGTTATGAACAACGATGGGTCAAACAAGCACATGATTTATGCTCCGGGAGACAGCTCTCAAGTGATAAGAGAGCGCGCTTGGAACAAAAATGACAAGATTTTATTTGCAAGACATAAACTTGCCCGGGGGTTTCCTCAAGTCTGGATTATAAATTCCGATGGCACTAATCCTCAATCTATGCTCGAACCACCGGATGGGTTTCCTATTACTATTTATGATGACCCGGTTTGGGATAATAGCGGAACAAAAGTATCAGTTACCAAGGTAATCGGACCAAGCGGTGACAGCTGGCAAGTCGCTACCTTTTCTTGGGGAGAGTAAAAGCATGAAAACAAAAACCTTAGTTATTTTAATAATTTTAATCGGTTTAGGTGTAGGAGGATTTTTTGTTTGGAAAAATATCCCTGCTCCCGAAACTGAAAAAGAGAGAACCGAGGAGGAAATTACTGAAGAAAAAAAAGTTCCAGAAGACCAAGCGGTTTTATCCGAAGAGGGGGAAGAAGAAATAGTGATTCCAGAAAAGAAGGACGGGGAAGTGTCCGAAGAAGAAAAGGAGCCCGCCCAGGCCATTGCCCAGATTACTTTTTTAGACGATCTCATTGCTGATCCCGACTGGAACCACGATGGAACTCAAATTGTTTTTTGCATTAAGGGAGGAGAGACACCAACATTGTACTTAATTAATGCTGATGGAAGCGGGCTCAAGGAAATCGGTCCGGGATTTGATCCATCATGGAGTCCCGTAGGAGATAAAATAGCTTACGAGATGAACGGACAGATTTATACTATGAACTCCAATGGAGGGGATATTACTCAATTGACAACCGGATATAGCAGTTCTCAGCCTGCTTGGAATCCAGATGGAACAAAAATTATATACACCTATTACGGAGCCGGAAAACCATTAATCTGGATAATGAATGCTGATGGTAGCGGAAAAACTCAGCTTACTACTTCTGTAGACGGAGAGTGCTCCTTGCCGTCTTTTAGTTATGATGGTTCAAAAATTGTTTATGCCAAAGGACCTGTCTGGAACACCTCCTTAGGAAGATTGCCAACGGCAACAAATGAAATCTGGACTATGAATTCAGATGGTTCAAACAAACATAAGATATATGCGTCGGGAGACAGTTACCAGTGGATATTCCAGCGAGCATGGAATAAGAATAATGAGATTTTATTCATGAAAAATCCGCTTCAGGAAAGGAAGATTCCGGAGATGTTTATTGTAAATTCTGATGGAACTAATCCTAGGTACATGATTGATCCTCCGAAGGATTCTTTTGGCATTCCCGTATCGTTTTATCTTGATCCTGCTTGGGATAAAGGTGGTATTAAAGTAGTAGCCGTTAGAAAAATGATAGATGGACCGCAAAATATCATTACATTTTCTTGGGGAGAGTAATCATTTAGAAGCATGAAAAAGATTTTTTTAATTATTTTAATAGTTCTGTTTGCTTGGGGTTTTTTGAGGTTCGTTATAGGTGGTTCTGAAGACGATTGGATGTGCGTGGATGGCGAATGGATAAAACATGGTGTTCCAAGTGCACCGATGCCCACCAAACAGTGCGGCGAGGTCAAAGTCAGTAATTTTGAAGAATGCGTTGCCGCCGGTAATCCGATTATGGAAAGTTACCCGAGACAGTGCGGTCATGCTGACAAAGTATACGTTGAAAACATAGGCAATGAATTGGAAAAGATAGATATTATTCGGATTAGTACGCCTCGTCCTAATCAAACCATAAATAGTCCTTTTGTGATTGAAGGAGAGGCAAGAGGGAATTGGTTTTTTGAAGGAGATTTTCCGGTCGTGCTTACTGATTGGGACGGCAGGATTATTGCTGAAAGTTTTTTAACGGCACAAAGTGAGTGGATGACAGAAGAGTTCGTGCAGTTTAAAGGGACTTTGGAATTTGAAAAACCAAACTATGGTGATAACGGAATCTTAATTTTAAGAAAGGATAATCCTTCCGGATTACCAGAACATGATGATGCGCTTGAGATTCCAATATCTTTTTAAAGGGGATTTTATGCCCCACATTTTATATGAAAAAATTGAACAATCGGTTAAGATGGGGAATTTTCGGGGGGATTGCCGGAGGATTAATTGCCATAGTTGGTTTTTGGATATTATCACCTCAAACAGATTCAGTGGTTCTTTTTATAATGCTTAGGGTCATAGTAGGAGCAATAGTTGCAATGATAATAGGACCTATAGTGACAACGAGATTAGCCAAGAATAAATCTGAATAAAACAGGTTCTAACGTATCCAGTGGGACCGTGATTTTTACTTTACAGTGCCGTTAAGTGGGGTTATTGTTTTTGTATGGCGAACTATCACGTTGTAAAAATAAAAAATCTTGGAAAGTGGGCAGTAAAGAAAGAGGGCTCTGATAGGGTAAGTGGTTATTACAACACTCAAGCTGAAGCTGAAAAAGCAGCCAAGCAATTTTCTGCGAACAGTGGTGGCGGTGAAGTTCGGATTCATGGACTCGACGGAAGAATCCGCGACAGTGATACTGTGCCACCGGGTAATGACCCTTTTCCGCCAAGAGATAAGAAACATTAAAATATTAAGACGGCCGGATTCAGGAAAGCGACAAATTGTCCGTAGGGGGGATTTTCTGTGTAACACATTTTGATAGACTTAGAGTAAATACAATCAAAAGATCGAGAGATTAAAATAGTTCGAGTCTTATTTAAGGAGAAAAGGTAATGAAACTTATCAACACCAGTGCTTAAAAGCACCTGCCATAACTGTTATAATAATAGTAATGAAGATTGACTTTGAGAAAATTGGAATTATTTCCTCATATTTTGCAGAAAACACTAAAGATTTGTATGTCACTAAGCTATTGAAGCTTTTTTATTATTTTGATTTTATATCCTACAAAATAAGGGGAGCACCTATTACGAATGATATTTACTTAAAATTGCCCTATGGTCCTGTGCCAATAGCAATAAAAAATGAAATTGATTTACTAACAGCTAAAGGTTTAATGGGTCCTAAATGTAGATCCCAACTGAGAGCTTATATTAAATTGCAGCCAGACGTTGATGAGAATGGAAAGCGTGTTACAAGCACGAATAAAAATTATAACCTAAGAAAACTTTCCAACTTTGAGCTTGAACTAATGAAAAACTTGGCAAAAACATTCGAGAACACAAGAGCGAAAACTTTATCAAGAAAAACACACAAGGAAAAACCTTGGCGTTTGACCAGTAGAAATACCGTGATATCGTATGAACTTGCAGATGAGTTGGATATAAAAGAGATACTACCGTCATTTAATTACTAACTAACTATGGCTTACGAGTTTGGAGATATAATTGATACGCGAAATGCCCCAACTCCATTGGGGCATTTTATTATTATAGTAGGCGAAACAAAAAATGAGGAGTTGCTGTTTTACACAGTAACTTCCAGGGTTTATAGATCGCTTCAGGTAATCATAGATTTTTTTAACGACTGTATAGATAGAAATTATAGGCGCTTTTTCTATTCTTTTAGGAAGGAAGTGCATAGAGTTTCAGACGGTACAAGAATTACACTCAAAGGACCCCTGGCAGAAACTTTGTTTTTAGATTATATAAAACATTATTCTTCGCTTTTAACAAGTGACAGTATGGTCGTAATAAATAGAAATCCAGAAAAATTGGATAAAGACGTGTTGGTAGCTCTTCGAAGAGATGGTAAGGCATCTACTGGGGGAAGACTATGTGCCTCAGATGTATGCAGATTAGCTACGCTCTTGAAAACATCTCAATATATAGGGCTCTCTGAAAGCCTCCTTATTAGGCAGAGCTTTAATTCTCTTATTAAAGATAGGAAAGGTGGGTCTGGCGAAATAAAATGTACTTAAAAAACTAATAAAATTACAAATTTAGATACAGGCAAAATTATCCTCTAAAACAATTACTTAAAGTCTGATTGTCTTTTCATCTAAATAAATGTATTCGCCGTGCATAGCTTAAGAATACTCAAAAAGATTAGAATCGCCTATATCTCTGAATATTAGAGCGGTATAACCACCTGATTCTCCGTAAAGAGAAGTTTTAAAGAGCAAGCGAGTCACGATTTTTACTTTACAGCTCCGTTAAGCGGGGTTATTGTTTTAAAGTGGGGCGAACTAACTAGTGAACGAGTAATGAGATTTTTGTACCCTCGCCAGTTGGAGAAATGCGATATAATTGGCTCAATTTAAAATTTAAAATATGTTTATTGACCAAGAAACTCAAATTAAATATATAAAAGAAACCTATCCCGAAATAACAGATAAGAGAATAGATGATGCTCATTGGGATTTGCACTGCTCGGAATGTGGTGTAACTCGTGGTTTTTTTGTAACAGAAATGACTATTAGTCACAGAAATACCCGTTACGATGGGCCTTCCTTTAGTCATCCATACTCCATATCTTTCCATTGTCCCGTTTGTAAACTTTTTAAAATCTGGATTGTCTTTCATACTGAAGACCTCGAAAAAGATGAGGGAGGTGAAGAAAGCTGGGTCAAAAGATATTACAAAGTGACTTCTTTACCAGGTGAAGGTCTTGAGGATATTGATCAACTCCCAGAAGACCCCTCAACTCTCCGTGTTGCATATCGTCAGGCGGTCCGTGCAATGGACGCAAACGCTTATATTGCTGCGGCGGCAATGTTCAGGAGAGCTTTACAAGTAATTACAAGAGATATTCTTGGCGCAAAACCAAGTACATTAGCTAATGAGCTTAACTCTTTAGTTGGAGAACAATTTAATGGAGTAACTCTTTCTGATAATTTCTCGACAAACAGTTATATTATCAAGGAAACCGGTAATCAGAGCGCACATCCAGACGAGGATCCTGACCTACTTGATTTTACGGAACAAGATGCAAATGATTTGCAAAAAATCTTTATGGAATTAGTTAGCGATTTGTTTATTGTACCCGATGCCGTAAAGCAGGCCAAAGAAGATTTTATGAAACGTAGAAAAATTATTCCACCTACATCAGAGATTGTAGATATGGAAGATGAAGAAAAATAATATATCAAACTAAAACTACTCCAAAATCTTCCTACCTCTTCAATACCACAAATTCTGTTTCGGGGAGGGCGTAGACGGGTAAATTTTCGTCTCTCAATTCTTCGGGACCTTCGGTGTATCTAGTGGGGGAAATTAATAACTTGACAAAATATTATATATAGTGCATCACTTACAGTAGAACTACAAAGGAGAGGTCCAAATTCCAGGAATGAATCTTGGAAGGGATGACCTAAAAAGCCATGGCCAGAAGTCTGATTGTCACCGCTGTTCTCCTGCCGGTATTCCTGCTGGCTTGTACCGACACGGATGACGTTGACACGTCTCCGGAGCCGGGCATCGCACAGGTCTCCGAGGAGCCTTCCTTCACCAGGGATGTGGAAGATGTGTCCGGATTCGAGGTCCAGGAAGTCGAACTCTCCGTCGTGAAGGCGGAGAAGACAATCTACCGAGGGCACATCGGCGCCGATGAGGAACTCTTCCGGCGCCTGACTCGAGGCGACTGGGGAACCTTCCTTGAGCAAGCAGTTGCCGTCGTCAACACCTCGCAGGGCTTCCGCATCTACGACTTCGACGAGCGGGAGGACGGGCCGAGATTCCAGTCCCTGCACGTCGACGGGGAGTGCGGGAAGACGATCGGCCGTTTCGTATCCCTGCCCTACCGTTGCGTGATACGGGAACGCTGGGTCACCTGGTCTCAGATCCTGAACTTCCTGGAGGGCGAGATGATCCCCGAGAGATATCTCGCGATGAGGAGTGCCGTCGAGGACTACCTCCAGAGTGAGGGTCTCATCTAGAGCACGCGAGCGGCTCCGATTCTATAAGTGATCGGAGCCGTTTCTGCATTTAGTAGTGAATTGATTTTTGGGTGGGTTGGCGAAAAATGTGATATAAAGAGTGTAGTCCTTACACGCACGGGAGGTTTTCATATGGAAACGACTGCACAAAGGATTTCGCTCACGGAGCTGGTGTACGGTATTCTGGGTCTAGCCTTCCTTCGTCATCGGAACGAGGGGCTCATGAAGGTAGCCCGGAGCGCGGTCTACACTTTCCTTAAGCATCTGGCAGACCGTCATCCCGAACGTTTCGAAGAGGTGTTCTTTGTGGAACGCGGCGGTTTCTGGCATTCCAAGCAGGTGGAAGATGTTCTCTTCCGCCTCAATGGAGG
This sequence comes from uncultured Candidatus Saccharibacteria bacterium, assembly GCA_964525595.1. GTDB lineage: Bacteria > Patescibacteriota > Minisyncoccia > UBA6257 > GWB1-50-10 > CAZGHF01. The sequence goes on along the minus strand of CAZGHF010000016.1, from coordinate 5,537 downwards.
CGTGCTGGAGACAAGCGGTCTACGACACCAATACCTCAGCTTCAGCGAGACGGAACTCAGGGAAGTGGAACGAAACCTTGAGAATTGGCTTGATACCGATGCGCGAGCCGTCCTTGAGGGATTCTCGGAAGAGTTCTACCAGTTCGTGAGGAGCGAGGTAGTTTGATTAGCTTCTCACTAGCTCAAGCACCGAAAGACCGTATGGTTAGCCCAGCGGTCTTTTGCTTTTGATAGTAAAGCTTAAATTTAATATTATAATAATGAATATGCCTAAATTTACTTTTAAAAATGCTCATCAGTTTGGTTGGGAAGGCCTGAAAGGCTGGGGTTATAATTCCAAAGAAGATTTTAGTAACGCGAGTGCAGCTTACTTTGAGGTTACCGGCAGTCACGGCAAAGTGAAAACCACCAAATCGGACAGGGTTTATTTTGTGGTAGACGGCAAGGGAGAGTTTGTTGTTGACGGAGAGAAAATTCCGGTTGAGGAATCAGACGTGGTAATAGTGCCCAAAAATACACCTTACGACTATAAAGTTAAAGAGGGGACTATGAAATTATTTCTCGTGCACGTCCCGGCTTATGATGAAGAGGCTGAGGTTAAGCTTGAATAGTTGATTGATTTTTGGGTGGTATAGGGATAGGTTATAAGATACATGAAAAGCCGAGAGATATTTGATCCAGAAGATCGTCCTCATCCAAAGGAAGTGCGCGAGCGTGCTGAAAGTTTTGATAGTGAAGCGGCTCTTGAGAAAAGTCCTGAATTGAGAAAATTTTTGGAGAAAATAGATTTTAGTCTTCTAGAAACCATATTTTTAGAAAGAGCCAGGAAGTCCGGCGTTAGCTTAGAAGATTTTAATTTTCTTGGACTAGAACGTATCGAGCCCTTTGCGCTCTCCGGCGGTGGTGAATACAAAGCTGGAACAAATACCATTGGCTTAAACGCAAGTAGCATTGCGAGGAATTTCCGCGAAGAGTATCCTGATTTAGATCCTGATTTAAGATTGTTAGAACTTCTTTCTCACGAAGAATCACATGCAACCGCTGGAGCTGAATGTTACATTGATTATTAGTGGGGATACCAAGGAGCAACCCACCAAACCGCGAAATCACAATTTGGGTATCATAAAAGTGAGGGCGGGAAAGATTTATTTTTTTACTTTAATGAAGGTGTCACCGAAAAATTAGGTCGGGAAGTCGCGGCTGAGTATGTGACCCGTTCTAAATTTAAAGATTGGCGGACGACTCGGCGTTACTATGAGGCACAAGAAAATGGAAGATTAGAAGCAGCTTATGACATTCCCGTTAAATTTGTTGAAGCCCTAACAGTTAGATTAAGCAAGGTTTCCGGGATGAATCAGGAGGATGTTTGGCATGCGTTGGTTCGCGGGGCATATGAGCGAGAGAAGTTCAGTGACCCCGAGCTTGTTGAAATGCTTGACGGGGCGCTTGGTGGTGATTTTCTTGCTCGTTTGGCGAAAGCCGACAAAGAAACCATGTTAAAAATGATTGAGGAACTAAACATTGAGAACGGTCAACGCGACAGTAAGCTGAAATCATGGTTTGAGCGGGTAAGAGAGGTCGTTGGCTTAGCTTAGCAAATAGTATCTAATTGAGGCCTTTGGTTAGCGGACGCCTCTCTTTCGTTTTCATGGCTCTCCGTGTTAAATTAAAAGTAATTAACTTATGGACTCTCGTTTACGCAAACAAATATCTCGAACCAGCATATATAAAAATGACTGGCTTGAGCTTTTTGAAGACGTTGTTGAATCTCCGGCCGGGCAAAAGAAGTATAACGTAGCTTGGATTCGTCCCGGTGTAACGGTACTGCCAATTGATAACAATGGAAAAGTTTATTTGGCGCGGGAAAGGAAGTACGCTATTGACCAAACTCAGATAACCTGCGTTATGGGAGGGATTAATGATGACGAGACTCCTTTGGAGGCCGCCCATAGAGAACTGCGTGAAGAGTTGGGTATCCGGGCAGGGAAAATAACCCCTCTCGGCTCGGACGAGATTCTGGGAAGCCGCATTACTTCAACACAACATCTTTTTCTCGCCGAAGATATTTCATTCGGAAAAACAAAATTTGATGCCGGAGAATCAATAGAAATGGTGACAGTGCCTTCAATACACGAAGCGATTGAAATGGTAATGCAAGGTGATATTACCGATGCGCAAAGCTGTATTTTAATATTAAAGGCGGCGCGGTTTTTGAAAGTATAAAATTGCCAAAGCGGTCTTTTTTAGTTGATTTTTGGGTGGTATTGACAAATAGAGCATAATTTGTTATAATTTAAGGAGCACAGTCAAAATTTTTCAATACTATTTTCTTGCAAGGAGGACAGGATGTTCCAGCTCAGAGAGAGGATTAGGGCAACCTTCGCCAAACCGATGGGGAAGCTTGCGGAGATCATGTTTAGCCTTCGGGTGCTCCGGGAGGCGCTCCATCAAATTGAGAGAGAGCCCGATGCGCTCAGGGTCATCGTTCCCTTCTTCGACGTTATCTCTCGCTGGCAGGACCGCGGTTTCAATGACGTTATCGTAGCGTTCGAGGAAGCGAATTTCTCCGGCAAGTACGATGATGCGCTCGAGAGACTTCGGACACTCGAACTCCACTTCGAGAACGCTGGCCGGAACGAGCACGGCATGAATCGCACGAAGCCCGGTGAGTCGGTGACGGCTGACAAGGTCTTCCTGGGCAACATCTTCGGTCTCTTCACTCATCCCGTCTCCTACTGGAGACGGGGAAGGAACGACAAGAAAGGCGGTTGGGAAGGCGGTACGTGGGACGGCCATCCGGCAGTGGAAGGGAAGAATGCCTACGACGTCGTCTCCCAGCAGGCTCATGACTTCATGATTCCGCACATCGGGTCGATGTGTGAACTCATCAAAGAGCTCGATGAGATGGTACTCGCCGCGTAGAGATTCGCGGTACAAGCGAAAAAGAGGCTTTCCAAAGCAGTTGGGCGGCCTCTTTCGTTTTTATGGCTCTCCGTGTTAAATTAAAAGTAATACTATGTTCCATTCTCACAAAAAACTTCGGGTGGCGGTTCTCTTGGGCGGACCTTCGCACGAACACGAGGTTTCGTTAAAGAGCGGGGAACAAGTTTTGAAGCATTTGCCCGGGCATTATGAACCGGTGCGGGTTTTAATTGCCAAGACCGGCGAGTGGGAAATCCCGGTGAGGAAACTGAAGAATCATGCCGATGTTGCCTTTATTGCTCTTCACGGGCCTTATGGCGAAGACGGGACAGTTCAAGAGATATTGGAGAGTGAGGGAATTCCTTATACCGGCTCGGGGGCGAAAGAGAGCGCTTTTGCGATGAATAAGTTCTTGGCAAACCGTTATCTTAGGGAGGCGGGCGTGGAAGTTCCCCTCGATTTTCTGGTTACAAGTTCCGACTGGCGGAACGAGCCCGTTTTTATTCTCAAGAGGATAAAAAACTATTTTGGTTATCCGATTATCGTAAAGCCGAACAATAACGGTTCAAGTGTAGGAATTACTATCGTTACAAACGAAAACCAACTTACTTCGGCTTTTGTTGAGGCATTTAACGTGTCCCGAGAAATTATTGTTCAGGAATTTATTCGGGGGAGAGAACTTACCTGCGGGGTGGTTGACAGCGGTTTGCCGGGCAGCGAGTTTGCACTTTTGCCCACAGAAATTATGCCGCGAGTGAGTCACTTTTTTGACTACAAGGCAAAATATGAAGAAGGCGGATCGGACGAAATCACGCCGCCACCGGGTATGCCTGACCACATTGTAAAAGAGGTAAGAGAGCTGGCGCTTCGGGTTCACCGTCTACTTGGTTCGCGGGGTTTCTCCCGCGTTGATATGATTCTCGACAAGTATGGCAAACTTTTTGTTTTAGAATTAAACACCATACCGGGAATGACAGAACAGAGTCTTCTGCCCAAAGCGGCGATTGCAAGCGGGATAACTTTTTCCGAACTTTTGGATAAACTGATTCACGCTGCGTATCTCAGGTAATGAATTCCAATTCCAAAGATAAACTCATCGAAGAACTCATCCGCGAGGGTTATTTGAAAACACCGTCGATTATTGAGGCGTTTCGGAAAATTGACCGGGCTGATTTTGTGCCGGCCGAGCACAAGAGAAGTGTTTACGTGAATGCTCCGCTCCCGATTGGCGAAGGTCAAACGATTTCCCAGCCGCTCACCGTCGCTTTCATGCTGGAGCTGTTGGAACCGAAAGAAGGGGAGAGGATTTTGGATATCGGCGCCGGAAGCGGCTGGACGGCGGCGCTTCTTGCAGAGATTGTAGGCGACGAGGGAGAAGTGATTGCTATTGAAAGAATTTCCAAACTAAAAGAGCAAGCCGAGGAAAACATTTCCAAATACGGTTTTATTGAGAAGGGAACGGTAAAAGTTATCCGGGGAGACGGTGTAGGCGGTTATAAGAAAGAATCGCCTTACGACAAAATTATTGCGGCGGCGGCCGGTAGGATTGTGCCCCGAGCCTGGAAAAGTCAGGTGAAAGTCGGCGGGAAAATTGTGGCGCCGATCCGGTCAAGCGTCTTTAGCTTGAGGAAGATTGACCAGAATAATTTTGAGACCCGGGAGTACTTTGGCTTTGCTTTTGTGCCGTTGGTGGGTGGTTGAGTTTGTCAAAATCTTTGATTTTGTCACAAACTCATCATCCGGCGAATGTAATAAGTCGGACACATGATGTGGATAAATAAGGGCTATTTGGACTGTTGACATATAATCCAGGTCTGCCTATAATGGACGTACAGAATGAATATAGAAATCACATACTTTTTGGCGGACACCACTTGAGCGTCTTTTTTAGGGCGCACAGTCAGGTACCGCCAGAGCAGGCGGTTTTTTATTACATCTCTGCGTCATTTTAAAAATGAATAGTGTTCTCAGACATCTCATTAGTCTTTTTCGTCTTTGTCTTGAGAACACAAGCAAGTGAAGTCAGTTTTGTGAGGTAGAAATTAGTATCTGTCCGCAAGGACAAATTAAGGGTGAATGGTGGATGCCTAGGCATTCTATGGCGATGAAGGACGTGGTGTAGCTGCGATAAGCTTCGGGGAGGTGTGTAGCAACCTTCGATCCGGAGATTTCCGAATGGGGAAACCCGGCCGAGCAAACCTCGGTCATCCCGATTTATAAATGGTCGGGAAGTGTACCCAGTGAATTGAAACATCTTAGTAACTGGAGGAAAAGAGAACAAACGTTTATTCCGCAAGTAGCGGCGAGCGAAAACGGAAGAGCCTAAACCGAGAAATTGATTTATTAGTTTTTCGGGGTTGTAAGATTTTAACGGTCCTTAAGTTCTCAAGCTTGAAACTTAAGGGGAAAGTTACAAATCCATTAGTTAGCAGAATCTGCTGGAAAGCAGGACCAAAGACGGTGATAGTCCGGTATGCGAAAACGAATGGACTTTCTACGTTTTTATCTTGAGTACTGCGAGGCCATAAAACCTCGTAGGAATTTGGGAGTACTATCTCTTAAGGCTAAATACATAGAATGACCGATAGTGAACTAGTACCGTGAGGGAAAGGTGA
>CAZGHF010000015.1:0-14757 GCA_964525595.1 uncultured Candidatus Saccharibacteria bacterium | reverse complement strand
AAATAAAAGTTCTATAATTAATGTATAAGGAAAATTTTTTTGACTCCTTAAACTAAGTGACAACTTGGTCGACTGTCGCAAATATTATTTTAAAAAATGGCAGCAAGAAAAAGAAGAAAAGCCAAGAAAGCCGCGCCGAAGAGAAGAAGAAAGAGAGTAGCCAAGAAAGCGGCTCCGAAGAGAAGAAGGAGAACAGCTAAGAAAGCCGCGCCAAAGAGAAGAAAGAGAAGAGTAGCCAAGAAAGCGGCTCCGAAGAGAAGAAAGAGAAAGGTGGCCAAGAAAGCGGCTCCGAAGAGAAGGAAAAGAAGGAGATAGTTCATGCTCGTTCTCGAATCCCGCCCCTCCCCGGGGCGGGTTGGTGTATGAATGATGATTTGTTATTATAGGGTGTGATGATTGAAAAATATTTTTCACTTCCGGAGTATGTGATTGCTTTTCTTGCCTTTGTTGTTTTTGTTTTGATTTTTAAGGTTTTCCAGAATGTTGCCCTGAACCGCTTTAGAAAATTGTCGAAACGCACTAAAACTGACATCGATGATACGTTAATCGGGGTTTTGGAAACCTTGCGGCCGCCGTTTTACATTTTTCTTGCTTTTTATTTCGCTCTCAGTTTTTTGGAAATTAACAGAACCCTTGATAAAGTTGTCGATGTCGTTCTGATAACCTGGATTGTTTATCAGGTAGTGGTTGCTTTTCAGGTTGTGATTGACTACGGAATAAAGAAAAAAGTTCGCAAGGAAAAAGAACCCGAAGCCAAAACTGCTTATCGGGCTCTGGGAAAACTTGCAAAAATAATTCTCTGGATTGGCGCCGTTCTTTTTATTCTCTCTAATTTGGGAATAAACATTACTTCGCTTGTTGCCGGTTTGGGAATCGGTGGAATTGCCATTGCTTTTGCTCTTCAAAATATTTTGAATGACCTTTTCAGTTCTTTCGCAATTTATTTTGACAAGCCTTTCGTGATTGGTGATTTTATTAAGGTTGGCGACAAGGCTGGTGTTGTTGAAAAAATTGGGATTAAAACGACTCGTATTCGCGCTCTTCAAGGCGAGGAGATTGTTATCTCAAATCGGGAGCTGACCTCAACCCAAATCCAGAATTTCAAAAGAATGCAGGAGCGGCGGGTTGTTTTCTCTTTCGGCGTCGTTTATGAGACACCGAACAGATTATTAAAGCGCATTCCCAAAATTATTGAAAAAATTATCAGTTCGGTTGAGTTTGTTCGTTTCGATCGGGCCCATTTTTCCCAGTTTGACGATTCTGCTCTTTCTTTTGAGGTCGTCTATTACGTTGGAACAAGTGTTTACAGCAAATACAAGGATATAAATGAAAAAATTCTTCTTAGTGTCAAAGAAAAATTTGAAAAAGAGGGGATAGAAATGGCTTATCCCACAAGGGTTGTGTATCAAAAAAAGCTTTAATTTGTTTACTAGAATTAGGCAAGAATAAACAAGAAGCTTTTGTTTCCGGAGCGGCTGAGGTTTTTGGTGCCTGTAGTGCCTTTCCTCCGGGGTCATCTTGGTCTTTTGTTTTCACTAAACCTGGAATTTGAAAGCATCATGACCATTTGAACGCAAGCCGGAGCGGTTTGATTTCGGTTTATTTAAGGATTAAACTTATTGAACAATGGCTCGAGAAACCGACCTAATTAAAGAAAGGTTGGATTTGGTTGATTTTTTACGTTCTTATCTGAAACTTCTGCCAGCCGGCAAGAATTTTAAGGCGCTTTGTCCTTTCCACACGGAGAAAACTCCGTCTTTTATAGTTTCACCTGAGCGGAAGATTTGGCATTGCTTTGGTTGTGATGCCGGCGGCGATTTGATAACTTTCATGATGCGTCATGAAAACCTGGAATTTCCAGAAGCTCTCCGAGCGTTGGCTGAGAAAGCCGGGGTGGCGGTAAGTACGATTAATCCGGCCCTCGAGAAACAATTAGGGATTCTTTATAAGCTTCATGAGGCGGCTAAGTCTTTTTATATAAATGAGCTTTCAAAAAATAGAGAAGCGCTGGAATATTTAAAAGGAAGAGGTCTCACCCCCCGGACGATTGAGGAGTTTGAACTGGGTTTTGCGCCAGTCTCACCGGCAGGCGATACACTCACCGTTTATTTGATAAATCTCGGATTTGATGTTTTGGATATTGCAAGAGCCGGCCTCACTCATAAAAATACCAGCGGGCTTTATCGGGATAGATTTCGAGGTCGGATTATTTTTCCTATTTCCAATTCACTTGGAAAAACAGTTGCTTTTACCGGCCGACTTTTACGGGAAGAAGAATCAAAAGCGCCCAAATACTTGAATTCGCCGGAGACTCCTATTTTTTCGAAATCGAGGATATTGTATGGTTTTGACAAGTCAAAGAGAGAGATTGCGAAGACTCGCACAGTTTTTATGGTTGAAGGTCAGATGGACCTTTTAATGGCTTGGCAGGCAGACGTGAAATATGTCGTTGCCGTCTCGGGTACGGGTTTAACTCGGGATCATCTTTCAAGATTGAAACGTGTGGCGGACACAGTGATTTTAAGTTTTGATAATGATGATGCCGGTAGACGGGCTCTAGAACGGGCACTTGACACTTTCAACGCCTATGATTTTCACACTAAAGTTGTGGATTTAGGCAAGTTTAAAGATCCGGCTGAAGCTGTCGCCGCCGACCAAGAGTATCTCAATCGGGCAATTAAAGAAGCAAAACCCGCATTAATAAATCTTTTTGAGCATTATTTCGCAAATTTAGGAAGCGATATTGCGGAGAAAAAAAGGGTGCTTCGGAAAATGCTTTTAAAAATCCACAACCTCAAAAGCAAGGTGGAGGCGAGTGAGTGGCTAAAAGTTCTTTCTCGCTACTCCGGTATTTCGGAGATAGCTCTGGCGAACGAGCTTGATAACCTCCCTCATCAGCAGGCAGTTTTGTCCGGCGGGAAGGATAAAGAAATCCTTGAGGCGGTAGAGAGTCCTTTAGGGCCCAGAAAAAGAATGGATTTAATTTCCGCCCGTCTTCTGTCTCTGGTACTTACGAGTCCCGATCTCCGCTTGCGATTAGACTCCTACGAGGAGTGGCTACCTCCCGAATATCGTGATATTCTATCAAGTCCTGAAAAAGAAGAGGGTGGGTTTCTTGAACTTCAGGGAAGTTATGAATTTACTGATAAAGGCGAGGAATTTTTAAGCCAAGAGTTTGAAGAATTAGTAAAACAACTTCAAATTGAATCTTTAAAGCATGAACTCGAAGATCTTCGAAAAGAAATTCGTCTGGCTGAAGAAAAGGACGAGAGCGGGAAACTCTCCGATATTATGGTGAGAGTTAACGTTATTGCAAGAAAAATAAACGAACTTAAGTGAAGACTTTATTTGTAAAAACATGGCAAGAAAGAAAACTATAAAAAAGAAAACTGTAAAAAAGAAAACGAAAAAGGGGAAAAGGAAGGTTGTAAAGAAGAAGACAACGAGAAGAAAAACGGCAAAGAAAAAGAAGATAACCAGAAAAAGGAAAAAAGTAAAGAAAGTTGCGAAAAAGAAATCTGTAAGACCGAGAAGAAGAGTAAAGAAACAATCCCCGGAAGAATTTGAAGAGTCGCTTCAGTTTCTCGTTGAGCGGGGTCGGGTGCGGGGTTTTGTAACCGATGCCGAGGTTTTGAATTACTTCCCCGACATTGAAAAAAATCTTTCTTTTTTGGACAAGGTTTATGATCGGCTTGATAGAGAAGGAATTAAGGTAAGGGAGTCAGGTTCAATTATGACTGCCGGCTCCCTTGATATAAGCGCTAAGGAGTTAATGGACGCAACGCGTCTTGCACCGGACTTGCCTGATGCTGTCCAGATGTATCTAAAAGAAATCGGTCGCACCCCCCTTCTTACTTCTAAGGAGGAAAAGGAACTCGCAAGAAGGATTGAAAGGGGAGATGAAACGGCAAGAAAAAAACTGGTCCAGTCAAATCTTCGGCTGGTTGTTTCTCTCGCTAAGCGCTACGTAAACCGCAGTCCTCATCTTTCTATTCTTGATTTGATTCAGGAGGGAAATATTGGTTTATCAAGAGCGGTTGATAAATTTGACTACCGAAAAGGTTTCAAATTTTCTACTTATGCTACCTGGTGGATTCGTCAGGCTGTAACGAGAGCTCTGGCCGATTATTCCCGGACCATCCGAATTCCGGTTCATATGGTTGAGACGATTACTAAATACACTCAAGCCAAGCGGCAACTCATGCAGGAACTTGGCCGGGAACCCTTGTCTGAGGAGGTTGCTACTGAGATGAGCCTTGACGTTGAAAAGATTCGCTATATCCAGAAAATTTCCCAGGAGGTGATATCTCTTGAGTCGCCGATTGGAGACGAAGGTGAGGACTCAACTCTTTCAGATTTCATTAAAGACGAAGCGAGTTTAAGCCCTGACCAGCTTGCGAGTCAAGCGCTTTTGAAGGACCAAATCCAGGAAATTTTGAATGACCTGACCGAGCGGGAGCAAAAAATACTTTCAATGAGATTTGGGCTTGAGGATAACATTACCCACACTCTTGAGGAAGTTGGAAAGGTTTTCAGTGTTACTCGTGAACGGATTCGTCAAATTGAAGCCAAATCCCTTGAGAAAATAAGACAGCATCAGAAGGCAAGAAAACTTGAAGGATACTAAACTACGAAATGCGAAAATGTAAGAATATATGAAAGTCATGAAGAATTTTTTTTTACTGGTTTTTGTTTTCACTGTCATTCTTGCCGGAAATTCTTTTGCTATTGCCGGCGAGAGAGTTGATGACGGGGCGGAACTTGAGGTAACTTTTGAAGACTTAAATCTTAGAGAACCGAGAATTTTATCGGGAGACGCACTTTATTTTCTAAAAAATTGGCAGAGAGGAATCCAGCGGTTTTTTTCCTTTGGTGATTTGCGGAAGGCCGCTTTTCATTCAGGGGTCATGAACAAACTTGCCGCTGAAATCAAGGTTCTTAAAGAAGAGGGAAACAATGAAACTTTAAATCTCGCTCTTCGGAGTTACAGAGAGAACGCGGAGTGTTTAGAGGAGAAGATATCGTCCCTTAGTGAGTCCGGCGAGAACAGTCAAGTAGACGGGTTTTTGAATACGCTTACCGACCGATTCGTCAAGCACGAAGAGATTTTTAGGAAGCTTGAGGGGTTAACCGGAGTTGAAGAAGAATTAAAAAAAGCGAAAGAAGAACTTGAAATGGCGGCGGCGACGGCGATAATCAAACTTGATTCCCCGGAAGGTTTTAAGAACCGTATGGAGAGTACCCTGCAATCCTTTAAGGAAAACCATCTTAGGGAACTCCGTGTCGTTTATGTCTTAAATTACATTGAAGAAAAGCTGCCGGAGGAAATTCGGGGCAAGATTCGGGAACTCGAAACCGATTTGATTTCCCGTTTTGAAGGGCGTTTTAAGGCAGAACCGGAAGAAGTGATACCTTATCTGAATTTTCTGCCGATAAAGAGTGCTCGTGACTTGAGCGTTTTCGATGAAGTAAGAGAAAGGGTAACCGACGGCAGATTAAAGAGTGAACTGAATATTGTTCGTCAGGGCGCCTTGAAGAACGGAAACGGGGATATTTTAGAGGAAGAAGCTATCCTCGGAATAATCTGGGAAGCTGAGATGGCAGCGGAGGAGTTGGAGAAAAGAATTTCATCCGAAGATTATGTTTCTTCAAAGTCGGTTGAGGAACTCCTGGAAAGGGCGCAATTTCATCTTACCCAAGCAAATGAGCTTCTGGGAGAAGGTGAGTCGAGAACGGCTTTTGGTCAGGCAACGGCAGCTCAAGCTACAGCAGAGAACGGGTTAAGTCAGATTCTTCCGAGAGACGAGCTTGAAAAGGGAAACCTATCGTTGAGGATTCAGTTTGATAAATTAGTGGGCGTTGCCCGGGCCAAAAACCTGACAAGGAGAGCGGTCCCTGAACTTTATGACCGTTTTGATGAGGTTGAGGAGATTATCATCGGAGCCGGTACCGCGACGGAACTCCGAAATGCCAAAATAATGCTTGCTGAGATTGAGGTTATTATAATAAACAATAATAGAAAATGAGTTCGGAAAAAATAAGAAAACTGTTTTTGGATTTTTTCAAAGAGAGAGAACATGCAATCGTTCCTTCTTCTTCACTTATCCCCGATGACCCTTCGGTTCTTCTTACTACTGCCGGGATGCAGCAGTTTAAGAAATACTTTACCGGTGAACTCGATCCGGTGAAGGATTTTGGAAATAAAAATACTGCTTCGATTCAGAAATCTTTCCGGACATCGGATATAGATGAAGTTGGTAATGAATCGCACCTCACTTTTTTTGAGATGCTCGGGAATTTCAGTTTCGGCGGTTATTTTAAAAAGGAGGCGATAGAGTACGCCCATGATTTTATCACGAAAGAAATGAAGCTAGCAATCGATTATGTGAGTGTCTTTAAAGGAGACAGCGAAGTGCCGGCTGACGGAGAGTCGGAGAAAATCTGGAATTCTTTGGGCGTTGCCGACGTCAGAAAATTCGGCCGTAAAGACAACTTTTGGGGGCCGACCGGCAGTGAAGGACCATGCGGTCCCACCACCGAGGTTTATGTGAAAGATGTGGAAATATGGAACATAGTTTTTAACGAGTATTACTGTCAACCGGACGGCAAACTGGAGAAATTGAAGACGCCGGGCGTTGATACGGGAATGGGACTGGAGCGACTGGCGATGGTTTCGCAAAACGTGCCGACAATTTTTGAGACGGATTTGTTCAAACCGCTTATGAAATTTTTACCGGAGGAGTTAAATGACAGAACGAAGAGAATTTTAGCTGACCACAGTCGCGGCATTGCTTTTCTTATCTCCGACGGCGTTCGTCCCTCCAATAAAGAAGCGGGTTATATTCTCCGGCGTTTGATTCGCCGCCTCATTACGCATTTCTATCTCGCCGGCGATTCGGTTGACTCTCAGCATATTTTTGAAGAAATTTTCGAAAATTACGGCGGTTTTTATCCCGGGTTAAACGGCGAGACAGTTCTTGAAGAATTTAATGCCGAAAAAGAACGTTTTGAAAAGACTCTCCAGACAGGATTGAAAGAACTCGAAAAAGTGAAAGTTTTGGACATTCAAAGCGCTTTTAATATTTTTTCGAGCTACGGTTTGCCTTTCGAGATTATAAAAGAGCTTGGAGGAGATAAAGCCAAAAGGCTTAATCGTGAGGATTTTGACAAGGAATTCGCCAAACATCAGGAAATTTCCCGGGCCGGGCAGGAGAAAAAATTTGGCGGTCACGGCCTGGTTTTGAATACCGGCGAGCTGAAAGCCGGAAGTCAGGAAGAATTAAAAAAAGTGACGCGGTTTCATACCGCCACTCATTTGTTAAATCAGGCTCTCCGCGAAGTTTTGGGCGGCGAGGTGGAACAGCGCGGTTCGGACATTACAACCGAGCGAGCTCGTTTTGATTTTACCTACCCCCGGAAGATGACTAAAGAAGAGATTGAAAAAGCGGAAGAAATTGTGAATAAAAAAATAAAAGAAGACTTACCGGTTAATTTCAAAGAAATATCAAAAGAGGAAGCCAAGAAAACCGGAGCTCTTCACTTCTTTAAAGGAAAATATCCTAACGTAGTTAAAGTTTATTATATCGGAAATTCTTTGGAGGATGCCTGGAGCAAGGAATTTTGCGGCGGACCGCACGTGACCCGAACCGGTGAAATCGGCAAGTTCAAAATTACCAAGGAACAGGCTTCATCAGCCGGCGTTCGCCGTATCCGCGCCACCGTTGAGTAGGCACATTACCTTTTATATCTTGCTCTTTTTTGGGGATTTAGAATAAACCTTCTTTTTGTAGTCGAGTTTTTTCAGGCCGCGTTTTATAAAAACCACGGTTTTCTTAGTGACGCCAGCTTTCTTGCTTGTTTCCCTTAAACTCTCACCCTGTTTTAAAAAGTAGATGGCGGCCAGTCTTTTCTCCAACATTATTTTGTCTTCTCAGGTAATGATGTCTGAGAGAATATCTCCCGGTACGGTTTCCTTTGATTTTCCTACATCCGTACAGATACTTTTCCAGATTTTCTCTTTTAAATCCTTATTAAATTTTTTTCTGCCAGTTCTTGACATAGGTGGTATACTTGAGTATACCACCTTCACTATTGGAATTTAAGTTATAATAAATGGATGAAAACTGAAGAAATTGTGAAGATTTTAAAAAAAGGAGGTATCGGGGTGATACCGACCGACACTATTTACGGACTGGTGGGTTCGGCGCTTAGCAAAAAAGCGGTGGAGAGGGTTTATAAGGTGAGGAAAAGGGATAAGAATAAACCTTTTATCGTTATTATTGACTCTCTTAATGATTTGAAAAAGTTTGGAATAAAACCGAGTAAAGAACACTTAATGATTCTTAAGGCGCTTTGGGATTCGGTGGGTGCGGTGAGCGTGATTTTACCTCTCACCGGCAAACAGATTATCCGGAAATTCTCCTATCTCCATCGCGGTAAAGATTCAATCGCTTTTCGTTTACCGAAAGATAAGCTACTCCGTGGAATTCTTAAAAAAACGGGGCCGCTTGTTGCGCCTTCTGCCAATATTGCCGGTAAGAAACCGGCCCGGACAATTGCCGAGGCCCGGTATTATTTCGGTGATAAAATTGATTTCTATTTAAACGGAGGAAAAAAGAAAAATTATCCTTCAAGCGTTGTAGAGTTTAAGAGGTAAGAATTCTAGGGTATACTCAAAGTTAGTGGACAGCGAACTTATCGAAAGATTGAAGAAATTCTTAACCGGCAGACAAGAATCCTTTTTAGTTATTGAGGATTTGGGTTCCGGTTTTATCTCAACCAGAGCAAGGATTAAGAGCAAGAGCAAGAAAATAATCGTTTCCGAAACAACTTTTGCGGAAAATCTCGAAGAAATTAAGAAACCTTTTTTCCCGGTTGATAAAGTAATTTTAGCTATGGGTTCGGATAAAGCTCTCACTATTGAGAGCACGGTTCATCTAAAGAGAAGCGAGCCGGAAGAGCCGATAGGTGAAACTGAACTCGACACTCTCGTTTTCCGAGGCTTGTGGGAATTTTTAAACCGTTATCGCGGCACGGTTTCAAAGAAACTTGGAATTCACGACTTGGATTTGGTTCTCGCCGGTACCGGGATAAGAGAAGTTTCTCTTGGTCCTTATCGGGTTTTCAATCCGTTGGGATTCAAAGGCGAAAATCTCCATCTCCGTTATCGGGGAACTTTCATTAATCGGGAACTTAAGGTTTTGCTTGAAAAGATGGAGAATTGGGGACGAGAGAAAATTATTGTTGAAGGCGGCGGAATTCTTTCCCTTTCGATTCCTCAATCATTTGATTATTTTGTCTTCGCTCAGGAGAAGACTACCGATGTTTTCGCAAATAGCGAAGAGAATCAACTTCATTTTAAAACCCTTTCTTGGGGAAGTGTCCGAATTTTGAAGAAAATAGCTCTCCTTTTTGGGGTTGACGCCGGTGTTGCTCTTGACATCCTCCTCTTTCTGAACGATAAGTCTCCGGCTAAAAAAATCAAAGCCGTGATTGACAAAAAAGTTAAAGAAGAAATTCAAAATCTTATAAAGCTTTTTCCTAAATCTTCTCGCCGAGGCCGAGGAACAATTTTTTACTTAGGCTTCAGTCTGCCGTTTGGATTTGTTAGTAAGTTTCTTGGACACCAAATTAAGCTTGTTAACTTCAAGGATTTAATCACAGAACAAGGTTATGGTGTTATAATGAACGAGGAGAAGGGGCAACCTTTAAACATCGGTAATACTCTTGCTTTTGTAACTCATGTTTATTCTCCCCCCCAATATCTTTTTTTGAATGAACTCCTCGCCCGAAGAGCAAGGTGGTTAACTGCTAAGCCATAAGATGAAAACTGAGAAAAAAATTTTTCTAAACAAGAACGAAGGTCTTGATGTTGCCGTTCACCGGCTTATTAACACTAAAAGTCATATTGTTATTTTAAACATCCCGCGCGAATCCGTTTTGACTTCGTCAATCAATAATTTTCATGTTTTGAAAAGGGAAAGCATGACGGCGGGCAAGGAACTTCATGTTGAATCAATCGATGAGATCGTTTTAGAGCTGGCTGCCCTTGCGAAAATTAAGGCTTTTAACCCGGTTTTCAAACAGAGAGAAAGGATTATTTCGGATATTTTACCGAGGCCTAAATTTAAGGTGACACCGAAGAAGATGCAAGAAGACGAAGACGAGAAAGAAATTGCCGCCTCCAAAGGAGGCGAGCCTCTCGCCTCGCTCGACGCGAGTCGGAGCGGGCGCCCCGAAGATTCTTCGGGGCGGGAGGAAGAAAGCGAAGACGGGGAGGAGGCTGCTGAATTAGAAAATATAATTCCGCCGGCCGAGATTAGACAGGTTTTCAGAAGGAGTAAGAAACGGCGTTTGTTTAGAACAACCTTTTATTTTGCCGCAGTTATTTTGGTTGTTGGCGGAGGGTTTTTTATTGCAAATCGCGTTTTGCCGAAGGCGACTGTGGAAATGATTTTGAAAAAAGTTCCGGTTACGTTTGCTTACGGAGTGAAGGCAACAACTGATTACCAAGTTGCCGGAGTGAAGGAAGGGAGAATAATGCTTCCTGCCGAACTTCTTAAGGCAAAAGGTAATCTGAGTTTGAGCTTTCCCGCTTCGGGCAGAGAGAAAGTTGAGAGGAGAGCAGAAGGAACGCTTACGGTTTATAACGCTTACAGTTCCGATTCCCAAGTGCTTGTCGCAACGACGAGGTTTTTGTCTCCAAGCGGAAAACTTTTTCGTCTTGATAAGCGGGTAACCATCCCCGGCGCAAAAATTGAGAACGGGAAGATTGTCCCCTCCGAAATAGAAGTGAAAGTCACAGCCGACGAGGCCGGCGAGGATTATAATGTCGGTCCGGAGGAGTACTGGCGAATCCCCGGATTTAAAGGCGGTCCGCGATATGAAGGTTTTTATGCCGATTCCAGAGGAGCAATGAGCGGCGGGCTTGTGGGAGAGGAAACCGTACCGACGAAAGAAGATATCGAAAAGGGGAAAGTAAAACTTTTCTCGGACTTGGAGAGTATTCTTGAAGCTCAGGTACTTATCCTGCTTTCGGAAAAGTTCAAGGTTTTTCCCGGTGCCCGGGGATTTGAAATTCTCGATGAGCAGGTTGAAATGGTCCGCGACGATGGTAATTTCGGGATTTTCGCCGAAGCAGAGCTTCGTTATCTCGTTTTTGAAGAGAAAACACTTGAAGAAACGGTTGTTTCTGATGCCGGGAAGGCCGCTTTTTCCGACATGAGAGTAAGGGAATTTTCGATTGATTACGGTGAACCGGAAATTAATCTTAATGAAAGTTCGGTAAATTTTTCGGTTGAAGGAGAGGTGGTTTTCGAACCAGACCTTGATGTTGAAAAACTTAAGCAGGAATTTGCGGGTCAGAATGAAGAAGAATTGAGAAAAACAGTATTTTTTCTCTCCGGTCTTGAGCGGGCAAATATCTCTCTTTGGCCATTTTGGGTAAACAAGGTGCCGGGAGACCCTGACAAAGTGAAAATAATACTTAATTAGATGGGGATTAATCCGGCAGTAGAAAACTGGGTTGACGCAATTCTTCCATTTTGTTAGGATTTCAGACTGACCCCGTTGAGGTTTCCCAGGAATATACGGGGCCGGAATTGCTTGACTCGCCCCGTTAGAAATGACGCAAATGACTAAAATATTAATCAGACAAGAAATTGCGCCACAGAAGGCGGTCGAGGCGAGGTTGGGTATTTGTCATTTCTAACGGGGTGAAAAAAGACAAAGGCATACAAAAAGAAGGTATTGTTGAAGAAGCGCTGCCAGGCTTGCTTTTCAGAGTAAAACTTGATGGTGAGAACGAGGTCTTAGCTCATCTGGCCGGTAAGATGAAAATTCATCATATTCGGGTGATACCCGGTGACAGGGTTATCGTTGAAATACCGAATTTAAACGACAGGCGGGGCCGGATTATCCGGAGGTTATGATTAATCGCGAATAACGCGAATTCGCATTATTTGCCGAAGATCAGCATTATTAGCGAACACTATATGTATGAAAGTAAGAACGTCAGTTAAAAAAATCTGCAAAGATTGCAAAGTTGTCCGTCGTCACGGACGAATTTATATAATTTGCAAGAAGAACCCAAAGCATAAACAAAGACAGGGATGAGAATTATCGGAACAAATATACCTGACGAAAAAAAGGTAGGCGTCGCCCTGACCTACCTTTACGGTATCGGTCAGACGTCGGCTCTTCAAATTTTGGCCGAAACGGGTGTAAATCCCAATAAGCTTACTAAAGAACTAAGTGGCGAAGAAATAAATAAGATTCAGTATGCAATTGAAAAAGGTTACAAAGTTGAAGGTGAACTGCGGCAAGTTGTAAGGCAAAATATCAATCGCTTGAAAGACGTTAAAGCTTACAGGGGCATAAGGCATATTAAACGACTTCCAGTAAGAGGCCAAAGGACGAAAAGTAATTCCAGGACGGTGCGCGGTAATGTGAGACGTACTGCCGGGAGCGGCAAGAGAAAAGTTGAACTGAAGTAATCCCTCACCCTTCAAAGATTGCTTGAATAAATTCAAGAAGCTATTATTGAACACCATGATATATCAAACAAAAAATCAGACACCAAACGTTTCCTGGTCGCGAAGCGAACTTATTATTGAAGGGTGAGGGATGGGTAAGAAAAAAGTTATTGAAAAAACAAAGGAGGAGATTCTTAAGGAGTCTGAAACCGTGAAGAGCACGCTCACCAAAAAAAAGAGTGGTTCGTCAAAAAGAAAATATGAAAGCGGTCGGATTTACATTCGGGCTTCTTATAACAATACGGTGATTACTGTGACCGATGAGAAAGGCGACGTTATTACCTGGATGTCAGCTGGCAGTCTGGGGTTTTCCGGTCCTAAAAAATCAACTCCCTTTGCCGCATCCAAGGTAGCAGAGGCTATTTCGGAAAAGCTTAGCCATTCCGGCCCTTTTAAAATAGATATTTTCGTAAAGGGAGTCGGAGCCGGTCGTGATTCAGCCCTCAGGTCGCTTATTGCGAAAGGTTTTGATATTTTATCAATTAAGGATGTGACCCCGATTCCGCACAACGGACCAAGACCAAAAAAGCCGAGAAGAGTTTAGAATGAAAAAAATCAAAGAAAAAAAGGAAAGAGCACTCGGTATGAAGCTTTTTATAAAAGCGGAACGATGTAATTCGCCGAAATGTGTGATGATTCGCCGCCCCTATCGTCCCGGTGCACACGGACAGTCACGTCGACGGAGAAGAGTATCTGAATTCGGCAAGCAACTTCAGGAAAAACAAAAGATACAGATTACTTACGGTCTCACCAATAGGCAAATGAGAAACCTCTTTAAGGGTCCGCTTGAAAAAGCCCTTCTTACTCTTGAGAGACGTCTTGACAGGGTTTTGTGTGCTCTGGGTTTTGCTCCGTCAACGAGAGTGGCAAGACAGCTAATTTCACATGGTCACATTACTGTGGGCGGCCGGAAGATGACAATACCTTCTTACAGTGTCAGGGTTGGGGATGTGATTTCAATTAGATCGGAGTCACGGAACAAGAAAGTTTTTGAGGACTTGGGAACAAAACTGAAGCAGCATGAGCCGCCTTTCTGGTTAAAACTTGACAAGGAAGATTTAAAAGGCGAATGTATAAAGCAACTTGCTTTAGAGGACATAAACGTGCCTTTCGACATTAATTTGGTCGGTCAATTTTATTCAAGATAAATGAATCCCGTTAGAAGTCCTAGGCATAAAAATTTCAATGAAATTTTTATGCAGGGCACTGGCGGGGAAAAGCCAAGCTAGCTATCATTCACCAATGTGACAAGGTCAACAATAAATAAAACAGACTTCTAACGGGATGAAATATTCTTATTTAAGCGATTCCGTAAAAATTAAAAAAATATCTGAGGACGGACGCGTTGGAGTTTTCCACATTGAGGGTCTCTATACCGGCTACGGCACGACACTTGGGAATAATTTAAGACGAGCCTTGCTTTCGTCCCTGCCCGGTGCCGCCATTACCCAGATTAAAGTAAAGGGAGCAGACCATGAGTTTTCAACGATTCCTGGAATGGTAGAAGATTTAGTTGAGTTCATTCTAAACCTCAAAAAGGTCAGGTTTCATTTTTTTGCTGACGAATCCCAGATCCTGAAGTTAAATGTAAAAGGCGAAGTCCAGATAAAAGCAGGCGACATTGAATCAACCACTCTCGTAAAAATTGTGAATCCCGATTTACCTATTGCCACTCTTACTAAGAAGAACGCTGAACTTGATATGGAACTCACCGTTGAGAAGGGCTTGGGGTATGTTCCGGCTGAAGCAAGACGTTTGGAACGATTGAATGTCGGCACAATTGTCCTTGACGCCATTTTTTCTCCGGTTTTGCAGGTAGAGTTTTCGGTTGAAAACATGAGGGTTGGTGAACGGACCGATTACAATCTTTTAAAGATGAAAATAGAAACAGACGGATCTATTAGTCCCTCGGAGGCGCTCCATAAGGCGTCTAACATTTTGAGAGACCACTTTGATAAAGTTTCCAAGATTGAAGTGATGAAAGTAGAGGTTTCCAAAGAGCGGGAGGAGAAAAAGAAAGAATCGGGAGCAAAGAAGAGAGGGAGGCCTAAGAAGAAAGGGTGAAATGAGACATCTAAAAAAGGGAAGAAAATTCGGTCGCAAAAAGGGCGAACGTCGCTCTTTTTTGAAAACGCTTGCGAGTAATTTGGTACGAGACGAACGGATTTTAACGACGGAAGCACGGGCAAAGGAAATCAAACCTTTAGTTGACCGATTGGTGACC
>CAZGHF010000014.1:0-14780 GCA_964525595.1 uncultured Candidatus Saccharibacteria bacterium | reverse complement strand
GAAAGTATCGCCGCTTATATCGTAAGGTTCTATTGGTTCGCAGTGGGTGCCGCCGGAATTGTCGCCGTTACCGTAATTGTAGGCGGAGCAATTTACTATATGACTTCTTCCGGCAGTCCCGACAAGCAGAATGACGCAAAAAACTACATCACAAGCGCTCTGTGGGGAGTAGCCCTGCTTTTGGGGTCTTACCTTATACTAAACACCATAAACCCTCAAATTACGGCCCTGAAGCCGCCGGGCGGCGATTTGCCGAGTTGTAGCGAGGTACCCGACGGAAAACCGGGAATAGACTGCTTACCCGAGGTGCCGAGAGTTCTCCCGACCTGCACCGGAGAGAAGCCGGGAGAAGAGCCGGGAGAAAATTGCCTACCGGCCTGCTTAGAAGGCGAGAGTGCTTGTGGTATTGGCGAGATAGTAGAAGAAGGTAAGGATTGCGTAGAATGTGCTTACGCAATAAAAATTTGTCCTACGGTGGCATTGCCTCCGACCTGCCTGGCAAAAATAGAAGGGATAAACGGCACAATAAGCGGTGCTTCCGGTTCAGTATCTGGCGGCATTCCGGATTGTGACTCCTGCGCTCGCGACTGGCCCAGTCCCCCCGGTACAGATCCCGAGTTTGGAACTAAATGGCTAACCGTAGAGGGATTCGAAAACGGTACCATTTTACAATATGGCGCTTATCCGGAAGAGAAAGAGCCATCTGACGGTCTCTGCATAATTTATGCCTATACAAAAACAGAAGAGGATACTCAAAATAACACTTATACTGAATCAGATCTTGACGGATTAAAGCCTTGTTAATTTTATAAATGAAACCGTTTTACAAAATCTTAATTGCTATTGGAATAGGCGTCCTCGTGATTCTCGGAATTTATTTGGGCTGGCAAGCCATTACTTCAGAACCCGAAGAAGATATCGGAACAACGCCGGAGACGGCCGAAACGTCTTCCTCTCTTATTACATCACCGATAAAGAAAATATCGGAGGAAACGGTCTTTGATTTCTGGACAAATCCCGATACCGGAGAGGTTTTCTATTTCACGCCGGACGGCCGAGTCATGAACGCTAAAGAAGGTCCTGATTTGGAAATATCAAAACAAACTATAAACGCCCTAAACTTTATTGAAATAGGGCCCAAAAAACAGAAAGTTCTCGCCGCCTTCGGCGATCCTCAGGCGCCCCAATGGGGAATATTTGATATTATTGACGGTGTCTGGCGACCCCTACCGGCCGATATTATAAAAGCCACATGGGGTGACAACGAAGAGAAACTAATTACGATTGTCAAAAGCGGTAACTATCAAAATTTCGCCGAAGCGGACATTACCCAAATGCCGCCTTCCTACCAAATACTCGCGAGAGACCTCCGGCTAAAAGACGTGAAACTGACAAGCCTGTCCGATAATCGGGTGGTTATAAGCGAACTTCCTTCCGCTTCATATGCCGGCTCGCTCTGGCAATTTGATTTGAAATCCCTGAACTTAAATCTTCTTATTGCATCGGAGTATGGATTGGACATTTCCTGGTCGGACAAAAAGGATTTAGCTTTCTTATTCGGCTTAAACTCCGGTTTTTCGATCCTAGACGACAATCTCCGAGTAAAAATACCGGTACCGTTTGTTACCCTGCCTCAAAAATGCACCGCAGATTCTTCAAAAATATATTGCTTCGTGCCGCAAAACATTCCATCGGACACGACTTTACCCGATGATTACCTGACAGAAAAGTTTTTCTCCGTTGACGATTTATTCGTCCTGGGAATCGATTCTGAAGAATTCACTAAAATGATTTCAAGCAATACCGCCGGTGTTCCCGCGGTTGACGCAAAAAATCCCCGCGTCTCGGGGAATAAAATCTATTTCATAAACCGATACGACAACGGACTCTATGAATTGAGTCTTTAAGACAAGGAAAGAAGCCTTATTACTACACGACGCTCTTTACCGATGCCTACGCTCTCGGTTTTAAGTTCCGGGTGGGTGGTAATCTCCAGATGAACTAAACGCCGCTCATAAGCGTTCATCGGCGGCAATTCGATTTCCTCTTTGGTAATGGAGGTTTTTTTCGCCGCCGCCCGAGCAAGTTCGGCAATCAGACGTTCCCGCTCTTTACGGTAATAATTCAAATCAACAACCAGAGCTTTGTCGGTCCTGCACATTAAATTCAAGATGTGCTCAATCGCTGGCAGAGTGGTGGCCACCCTTGGTTCAATAACTTCGTCATCGATGAAAATCGATATTTTGGAATGCTCTTCGTCAAAATCAACCCGAGTTCTCCTGAAACCCATCAGCGCCAGCATATTTTTTGTTTTTTCTACTGTGTTCTCCGTCATGTTCAATCTTTGGCAGCCTTTTGTTTATAATAACCTGCTGACCGAGAGAAAACAACACTGAGGTTGTCCAATAAAGACCGAGGGCGGCTGGGAAGTTTACAAGAATAACGAATGTGATAACCGGTCCAATAACAACCATTGTCCGGCCCATTCCGGCGAGCCCGGCAAGCGGCCCACCACTCTCGTTCTTGCCTCTTTTGGGTAAACTAATTTTACTTTGAAAATATTGGAAGACCGCCGCGGTTACCGCCAAAACAAGGCTCCTCTCGCTTAAATCCAAAATCCCCAAGAAAGAGAGATTGCTAAATACATCAGTTGTAATCTCATTAAGGAAAATGCGGTAGATAGCAATAAGTATCGGCAGCTGAACAAGAAGGAGGAGAAACCCAGAGAGCGGATTCAGACGGTGTTCGCGGTAAAGAGCCATGAGTTTCTTGGCTTGCTCTTCTCGGTTATCTTTGTGGTCAAGTTGAATTTTTTTAATGTGGGGTTGGAGACGCGCCATAAGAGCTTGGTCCTTCGCGCTTTTCCAGAAAACCGGGAAGAGAACAATTCTTACCAAAAGGGTAAGGACTATAATCGCCAAACCCAAATCTCCCAAAGTGATGTTTTGATAAATAAAAATGAGAACCGAGAGCAACGGTTCGTAAATATAACTATTGAAAACCTGAATCATTTTTTTGTCTTTATCGTCTGAACGAGCTCTTTCTCCAATTCTCCATA
Source organism: uncultured Candidatus Saccharibacteria bacterium (assembly GCA_964525595.1). Taxonomy (GTDB): domain Bacteria; phylum Patescibacteriota; class Minisyncoccia; order UBA6257; family GWB1-50-10; genus CAZGHF01. Next base: position 11,722 of record CAZGHF010000014.1, on the reverse strand, counting down.
GGTAAGGCGAACTGCGCCGGGCTTTACAATAATAACAAATCCAGCTTCGGATTTACCAATAAACGGCTGCACAACGACCCTGACTCTCCTTTTTAGAAGGTTTCTTTCGGTAGCTTTCTTTGCCACATTCCTACCTAAAATCAGCTTAAGTGTCCCCGGGTTCTTAGGATCTCTCTTAACGATAAAAAAGGCCATAGACGAGAAGCTTGTCTTACGGAGTAAGCTTTTTTCTCTTTTTTCTCCTGCGGCGCACCAAAATAGCCCGGCCGCCGGCAGTTCTCCGTCGCTTTAGAAAACCATGAGTTCTTTTTCTCTTCTTTTTTTTGGGTTGATAAGTTCGTTTAGGCATAACTTAAAGATTATAGGCAAAGTTTGATATGAAATGCAATGGTTCTAGTCTAAATTAGGACATTAGGTGTCCCGATTATGGTCAGGATGGAGATTTTCTATTTAAATTTTCTTCATCCCCGACTCGAAAACTTAGAGAAACTCCTCCACATCATATCCACAATTAAAACACATTGGTGCTTTTTCTTCAATGTTGCAGATAGTCCTTTTTTATCTATTATTATAACTAGCGGAAAACGGTAATTGGTAAATGGTGATTAGGGGGTGTTAATGCCTTGCTGATTGCCGACTGCTGATTACTGATTACTAACTTTATGGACTCAAAAGAAATTTGGAAAACCGTTCTTGGTGAAATTGAGCTTCAAATCTCAAGGCCCAATTTCCTAACCTGGTTAAAACAGAGTCAGCTTATTAATAAAAACGAAAAGGACGGTACCGCCTTGGTGGGACTTCCTAATAACTTTGCCAAGGAGTGGGTTAAAAATCGATATCACAAAATAATTCTTGGGTCTCTCCGAAACATTGACGGCTCAATTAAAAACATTGACTACGTCGTTGTGCGAAGCGAAGAACAGTTAATTCAAAAAAAGATGAAAGTCGGGAAGTCAATCACCAACCCCCAGCAAAGTTTGATGGAACTGAAAATCGATCCAAGAACCAATTTGAACCCGCGTTACACATTGGATTCCTTTATTATCGGTTCCTCAAACGAACTAGTCTCAGCCGCTGTACAAGCAGTGATTAAAGATGTTGGAAAGAAATACAACCCCCTTTTTATTTACGGTGGTGTGGGTTTAGGTAAAACCCACCTTATCCAAGCAGCCGGAAACGAGATTTTAAAAATTTACGAAAAAAGAATCAGCGTTCTTTATGTAACATCGGAGAAATTCATAAACGACGTGGTTTGGTCAATTAGAAATAAAAGAATGGAAGACATGAAAAGAAAATACCGCGACATCGACGTTCTTATAATTGACGACATTCAGTTTATCGGTGGGAAGTCTGCGACGGAACTGGAGTTTTTCTACACATTCAACGTTCTCCACGAAAACAACAAACAAATTATCATCTCCTCTGACCGACCGCCAGCCGCTATCCCCACCCTCGAGGAAAGACTAAGGTCCCGTTTTAAGGGGGGGATGATTGCCGATATAAGCTACCCGGATTATGAAATGAGGCTCGCGATTCTGAAAGCGAAAACTCAAGAGCAAGGCTGGTCACTCCCCGACAAAACCCTTGAGACAATCGCCGCCAAAGTTCAAAAAAATATCAGAGAACTTGAAGGAGTCTTAAATAAAGTTGTTTTTTATGAACAGTTTAAGGACGAAAAAATCGATTCCAAAAAACTCGATGAGATAATAAGCGAAACAACTCAAGTTTCTTCAAAAAACATTACTGCTGGTTCTGTTATCAAAATAGTAGCTGATTTCTTCGAGGTTTCACCTAGTGATCTCACCGGTCGAAGCAGAAAGAGCGGGATTGTTGAACCAAGACAAATTTGCATGTACCTCCTGCGGGATATCTTAAAACTCTCCTACCCTCATATTGGGGAAAAGTTGGGAAATAGAGATCATACAACAGCGATTCACGCTTGCGAGAAAATATCCAAAGACATTAACCAAAACCCCAACCTTAATCAAAAAGTAATCCTTATTAAAGAGATAATGTTTAAAAACGGAGGATAAGTTTTTGAGGGTTGCTGGTTTCTGAACTCACAACCTCTAAACAACCCACAGGCAAACAATTTTAAATTAACAACTTATCCTATTTTAAACCTCCGAAAACCATAGTTAAGAACTAAAGTTTTTAAACTTCCCCACTTATCAACAAAGACTACTATAAACTACTACTATGAAATTAATAATATTAAAAACTAATTTAGTAGAAGCCCTAAATACTGTGGAAGGTTCAGTTGGTAGTGATACAAACCTACCGGTATTAAAAGACGTTCTTTTAAAAGCTCAAAACAACAAAATAGTTGTTATTTCCACCAACCTCGAGCTTGCAACAAAAAGAACCATTCCCGGGAAAGTTATAGAGGCCGGTTCGGTTGCAACCCCCTTTTTAGTTTTTAGTAATATTGTTAAAAATCTAAACTCCGAGAGGATAACTCTTGAGAAACGGGACAAAAACCTGACAATTGTTACCGATAACTACGAAGCGTCTCTTTTTGCTCAAGACCCTAAAGATTTCCCAATTATTCCCGAAATTCAAAACAAAAAGAAACCAATAAAAACCAGCGCAGCATCCCTTAGAGAGGCTTTTTCCAATACGGTCGTCGCTGCTCAATTTTCAGATATCAGACCCGAGATAAGCGGTGTGCTCCTTAGTTTAGGGAATGAAAGAATAACACTAGTTGCAACCGACAGCTTTCGTTTAGCTGAGGCAAGTCTTGAGGTTGAGCACTCCCAACCGAACCCCGAAGAAATTAAGGTGATAATTCCCCTAAAGACGGCAATAGAATTTCTAAAAATTTTAAGCGCAGAAAAAGAAGGAAACGTTGAAATTTTTGTTGATCAAAACCAAATCCTTTTTGAGGTCGGGGACAGTTATGTCATATCCCGCCTTATTGATGGTAATTTCCCGGACTACCAAGCGATAGTTCCACGTGAATCCAAAAATGAAATAACTCTTGATAGGGAAGAAATGATAAATGCCATAAAACTAGCTAAGGTTTTTGCTGGTCGAGCTAACGATATTTCTTTAGCTGTTGGTGACAACAAAAAATTCTTGGAAATTTACTCAAGTGATACCTCTTTAGGAGAGAACCGTTATCGGCTTCCGATGAAATTGAAAGGCGACAAATTTAAAATAAATTTTAACTGGCGTTACCTCCTAGATGGTTTGAGAATTTACAAAGGGAAAGAAGTAGTTCTCGGTGTAAATGGCCCTGATCGGCCGGTTGCTGTGAAGAATCCCAGCGAGCCGTTTTTACTCTATATAGTGATGCCGATTAAATCCTAAAAACCTGCTTCTTATCAATAAAGGCGGGGCTTATCGGAAGACAATCACGGAAAAGGAGCTTTGGTTTCCCAGAACGTCAGCTGCCTTTATTTCAATTAGGTTTTGGGGATCGAGCGGTCCAAGAAGGTAATATTGGTAATCATAAAACTTACCGCTTACGCTTACTACGTTGGCTAATTGGTTGTTTAGGTACAACTCGATTCTCGACAGGCCGTTCTCGGCTGTTACCCGGGCGGAAACCCTCAAAGGAAGACCAACAAAATTGCCGTTGGATGGTGAAAAGTTTAATACAGATATCAAACCTGAAGAGGGAGCGTAATCCTCAAAACTTATGTCCGGAGGGACGGGTTGGTTAAATGAAGAGAAGTTAACGACGTTCTTTTTAGCCCATTCCGTGACAGAACTTTCCCAGTTGTAAAATTGGGGATCAGCTCCTGGGTCTTGGGGTTTTGGGCTCAAAGGATCACTTTTGTTTACATAGTAGAGAATTGAGTGAATTTGGGGGAAAGAGACGTTTTCTAAGAAGGCAGTGTAAGTTGAAAGGCCGTTTAACATCGGTTTGGGAGGTGGTGTCTCTAACATCGGTCTTACAAAGGTTTCGGAGGGGTATTTTTCCAAAACTTTACCCATAAAATTACTCCAGATAGGGACCGCCGCCAAAATACTCGAGCCCCTTCTTTGCATTGACGAGTTGTCGTTGTTGCCGGCCCAAACACCGACTGTTAAGGAAGACGTGTAGCCTATTGACCAGGCGTCACGGTAGTCGTTGGTAGTACCGGTTTTTAAGACCACTTCCTTTTCCGGAAAGATTGTAAGGTGGAGACTGCTCTCAAAGAGACCACTCCTTAATTCTATGTCAGATAAGATTTGATTTACAACTCTCACAAACTGGGAATCGAAAACCCTTTCATTTTTATCACTCCATTCTTCTATTAGATTATTTTCTCCATCTTCGATTTTAAGAATGAGACTTTGTTTGTGTTTAACACCTTCTTCAGCGAGAGTTGAGTAAGCTCCCACCAGATCGATAAGTTTCACTTCGCCGCCGCCTAAAATTAAGGAGAGACCATAACGCCCCCTTTCTTTAAGAGTGCTTATGCCGAAACTGTGGATGGTTGATAAGACATCGTCAAATCCTGCGAGGTAAAGTACTTTAACCGAAGGAACGTTTATTGAATGAGCAAGACCCTCCTCAAGCGATACTGGTCCCTTAAAGTCATCATCAAAATTTTTGGGGTGGAAGCACTCTTTGTTATCGTTCGTAAAGTCGACAATCGGCGGGCAAGCAGGGTTCTGAGCTGCAAATTCCGTTGGTACGTCGAAAACCACACTTCTTGGATGATAGCCTTTTTTGAAAGCGGTAAGGTAAGCAAAAGGTTTAAGGGTGCTTCCGGGCTGTCTTAGTCCTTGGGTAGCAACATTAAAATTTCCTTCGTTTTCAATATCGAAGTAGTCCCGGGAACCCACCAAGGCGAGAATTTGACCCGTTTTTGGGTCTTCTGCAACAAGGGCGGCATTTTTACCATTGTAGAGTTCCTCGTTTCGCTTCGCACCCTCCAAAATCACTTGCTCGGCGATTTGCTGCATTTCCCAATCAAGTGTTGTTATAACCCTCAAGCCACCGCTTGTTGTGAGTTCCTCACCATAACGTTCAGTTAGGTATTCTTTTACTGAGAGTACAAAATGAGGCGCCTTTATTGTGCCGAGAGACGGAGGTGCGAAAACGACCTCGTTTGCTTTTATTTCTTCCTTTTCATCCTCGGTGATATAACCCAACTTAACCATCCTTTCGAGAACGTGGTCCGTCCGTCTGAAAAGGTCCTCGGTGTGACTGCCCCAAGGGGAGTAATAGCTTGGAGCTTGGGGGAGGCTTGCGATAATAACCGATTCCATGGGGGAAAGGTCACGGACTGATTTGTTGAAGTAGATCTGACTCGCTGCTTCAACTCCATAAGCGTTTGAGCCATAGGGAATTTGGTTCAGGTAGAGAGCAAATATTTCTTCTTTTGAGTATTTCGACTCCAGTTCTATGGCGAGGATTAACTCCTTTATCTTTCTCGTAAAGGTTTTCTCAGTGGAAAGGAAAATGCTTCTGGCCAATTGCTGAGTGATTGTTGAGCCGCCCTGACTTATCCGACCCTCTTTTAGATTGACGATAAACGCTCTTAAAATACCTTTTAAGTTAAAGGCAGGCTGGTTATAAAAATTCGCGTCCTCGGTTGCCAGGGTCGCTTCTTTCAAAAATTTGGGGACTTCTTCGAAGAGTACGACTGTTCTTTTTTCCTCGCCATGAACTTCGTAGAGGAGTATCTCTCCGGTCCGGTCGTAAATTTTTGTCGATTGGCTTATCTTTCGGGTGTTGAATTGCTCCGGTGAAGGTAAGTCCCTCGTTAAAATCGCGACGTAAACGCCGCCCGCGGCAACGGCAAAAATTATAAAGACAACGGAAACAAGCAAAACTGAAATTAAGACGTGTTTCTTTTGATAAAGATTTTTGCGTCCTGCCGTGTTTTTTTTGTTTTTAACCATCATACTATTTTATAGCGTCTTTTAGGCTTGTTTTAAATTCTACTGCAAATCTTTTAAGAAACAAATAAAAACCCCGGCCTGTCTGTGAGAAAAAGGCGGGGCTCTTGTTTTCTAGTAATCTAAGCTTTCTTCTAGAAGCTCTTTGTCGAAAATAGCCATAAATTAGATTTTGGATACGACCTTTGGCTGGAACCCGGCTTTTATTTCTAGAGAAGTATAATCAAGGGTTTTGGTGGGTCAACCCCGATAGTAATCCGCCCTGCCATAGGCAGTGGCGTCAGCCACCAAAGGGGCGGCTTATTACTATCGGGGTCAATCTCCCCATTTATTGCTAATAGCAATAGCAATAGCCAGAGCATCGCTTATATCATCTTCTGTTTTCTTGATTTTAATTCCGAGAAAATAATTTACCATTTTAGCAACCGATTCTTTTGAAGCTCGGCCGTCGCCGGTCACAGCAAGCTTTACTTCACTGGGCCCGATTTCGAAAAAAGGAGTGCCGGTTTTTATTATTGTGTTTAAAATCACACCCCTTGCTTCAGCTACGGCGATGGCTGTCTTCTTATTTTTTGTAAAATAAAGTTTTTCCAAACCTGTCCGCGCTGGCTTATGTTTTTTAATAATGGTTTTTATTTCTTTTTCCAAAACAACCAAATTTTTCTTACTGTCAGCGTTAGACAGCTTAATGAGGCCGCTGTCCAGATACTCCAACGAACCGCTGTTTTTCCTAATAACACCGTAACCTATCCTTGTCGTACCGGGGTCAATGCCCAATATAATCATGGCAACAAGTTGGTGTAAACCCTTTGAATGTCTTCGTGTTCCTCTAAAGAGCGAATGAGTTCCTCGACCTTATTTTTATTTTCATCACCGGCTTCTTGCCGGAACTTCGGTCGCCATTCTTTTTCCGGCGACGACTCGAACACCCAAGCGGTTGCGCCCGGCTCGGCAATTCTTCCGTTGTTTTCCTTAAGAATTTTTTTAATTTCCTGAATCGTTCTCAGCCTGCTGTCGGTAATCGCTTCAATTATGAAAGCAACACCGCTTGGTCCATAAGCCTCAATGATGATTTCTTTAAGGTTTTTTTCTCGTTCTTTAACTTTTTTAATTGCTCTTTTAATATTCTCTTGCGGAACATTTGATTCTTTTGCTCTTTCAATGGCCGCTTTAAGACGAGGATTAAACTCGGGTTTTGGTTCGTCTTTTGCGGCAACCGCGATCGCTTTTAATATTTTTGAAAAAAGGGCACTCCTTTTTTTATCAAGAATTCCTTTCTTTTCCTTAATCTGTTTCCATTTATTGTGCCCAGCCATGCCAAATTTAGAGAAAGCCCCTATTCCTCGTAAACTATTTTTTTCTCCGGAACCAGCGATTTATCCAGGGGCAAGGTGAACCAGAATGTGGTTCCTCTTCTCAGTGTGGATTCGACGCCAATATCACCACCAAGGCGTTTTATTATGTTTTTCGCTATGTAGAGACCTAAACCGCTTCCGTTCGGTTCTGTCTGAATTGCATTTTGGCTTCGGTGGAATTTTTCGAAAATCTTATTCAGGTCTTCTTGTGGAATGCCAATGCCGGTGTCCGAGATACTAATTCTGACAAAGTTTCCTTTATCCCGAATTTCTTTAAGTGAGATGGTAACACTACCCCCCTTGGTGTTGTATCTTATCGCATTGTCGAGGATATTAGTGATAACCGTTCCGAGGCGGCTGGAGTCAATTCTCACCTTGTATTTTTGCTCCCCGCCCTTAAAATGAAGGCTGACACCGTATCCATCAGCCACCGGTTTTACGTGTGAAACAATTTGGTTTATGAATTGAGAGAGTTCAACATCTTCAAATTTATAGCCGAATTTACCTTCTTCAATTTTAGCTACATCCAGGAAATCATTTACGGTTTTAATCATCCTCTCGGCGATGTCCAAACTGTTTTTGATCTTTTCCTGCAACTCTGGTCTGTCGTTTAATTCACTACTTAAACTTTCAAGTGACCAATTAAGCGCGGTAAGAGGAGTACGAAGATTGTGGGCGGCAACGCTTACGAATTCGCCTTTGGATTTGACTATTTCCCTCTCACGAGTTTCGTCGCGAACAATTTTTACAAAGCCAGTTGTTTTTTTGCGAGCGTCACTTAGTCGATTAAGAGTGGTGTAGAGTTTTAGCGGCGGATCCTCAGTTTCAATTCGTACTATTTGGGGCCAAGAGTCCGTCGAAAGCTCGGTTGCAGCAGGTGCTAGGGCTGGAAAAAGAACCTGGGTGAGAATTTTCAACTTTGGATTCTTCATCAGCTGAGGGGTTATTTTTTTTCCGATCACTTCCTGAGAGTTTACTCCTAGGATTTCTTCGGCAGCTCGGTTTAAGTTAAGGATTTTAAAACTACTATCATAGAGAATTACGCCGTCTTTGAGACTTTCGGCAACGGCTTGAAACTTGGTGTTTTCGGAGGCCGCTTCATAACTTAACTTGGCAATTTTTAGATAGCTGTTTGCTACAACAAGAAAAACAGCAATAAAAGCGATGATGAGAGCTATTATAAGGAGTGGAGGTGCGAAAAAGGCGTTTATTCCGAAAATCACTATCGTGACAACGGAGATCACAAAAAGCGAGAAAATCTGGGGACTTCTCATATAAACACCCAGTCTCTCACGAATTTTTTTGGTTTTCTTCAACATGCCCAGTATGATTGCGTCGCTTGTGTTAAAGACGCTCCGTTATCAGTCTCGAAATTTATTTGTTCTTAATTTTATTGAAGGAATTATTTTTTGGATTTGCTTTAATATTTAGAAAGTGGCGGCGTAACTCTACTGAGCATGAAGCTCACCTAAACTTTTGCCGATTTTTATTTCCACCTCAAGAGGAACGGAAATTTTATAAACACTCTCCATAATCTCTTTAAGAAGGACAGAAACACTCTTAAGAATATCATCGCCGACTTCGAAGAGCAATTCATCATGGATGGTAAGAACAGGCTTTACTTTCCCTTCAAGCCACTCTTTTTCTTTTAATTTCCGGAAACTTTCTATCATTGCGAGTTTCAGAATATCTGCTCCCAAGCTTTGAATAGGCATGTTTATCGCCGCCCGCTCAATCTCGTCCAGTCGATAAGATTCTTTACCGATGCCTGAAAACCAGCGACGCCGACCATTTTCGTTTTTTATGAATCCGAAAGCTTGAACATCGCTTTTTATTTTGTCTTGCCAGTTTTTTACGCCCGGAAAGTCATTGAAATATTCTTCTATGATTTTTTTAGCTTTCTCGAAAGATATTCCAGCGACGCCCGCGAAAGCCCTTGGCCCCATTCCGTAGACAACACCGAAGTTGAGAGTTTTACCGAGACGGCGCATTGCCGGTGTTACTTTTTCAAGCGAAACGTTAAAAATCTGAGCCGCGGTTACTTTGTGAGCGTCAGCACCTTCAAGAAAAGCCGACCTCAGTTTATCGTCTCCTGAGGCGTGAGCCAAAAGTCTTAGTTCAAGTTGAGAGTAGTCGAGTCCTAAAAAGCTGAACTTGGGTTGGGCAACGAGCGCGCTTCTTAATTTTTTTGACCATTTTGATTCTTGAGGGAGGTTCTGAAGGTTCGGTTTTTCGGAAGAGAGACGTCCGGTGGCAGTGCCGGTTTGGAGGAAAGTTGTATGTATTCGGCCGTCTTCCTGGATCATTTCAATAAGAGGCCTTATAAAAGAGGACTTAATCTTGAAGTTTTCTCGGTATTCGATAATTAGTTTAACTATCGAATGCTTGTCTTTTATTTTTCTTAAAACTTCTGAAGAAGTTGAGCGCTGACCCGTTGTTGTTTTTACACTTGTTTCTTCAATACCCAGTTTCTCAAAAAGAGTGCTAGCAACCTGTTGAGAAGAGTTAATGTTAAAAACAGTTCCCGCTTCTCGGTAAATTTTTTTCGCGAGTTCTTCCAGCTCTTTTTCAACTTCTTCCTCAAGCGATTTTAAAATAGAAACATTTACACCAATTCCCCAATCTTCCATTTCTGCAAGGACTTCAATGAGCGGCATCTCAATTTTTTCGAAAATACTTGTGAGTTCGTGTTCATCAAGCTTTTCCTTGAGAAAACCGTAGAGTCGAGCCAGCGCTTCCTTATCAGACTCGCTAAACTCTTTCGCAAAAAACCTCTCCGACAGAGCTTTTAAACTAAAGTCTTTCTGGTCTGGATTAATGAGCCAGCCCGCGATTTTCAGGTCAAAAAAGGGCGGGGTCGGGGCAAAACCCTGTTTTTTTGAATCTTTTAAAATAGTTTTCCAGTCAAAAGCAACTTTAGTTTTTTTAGGGTCGAACAACTCGGTTTTTTTCCGTAGGCTAAGAGAGTCGGTTATAAAGACGACGTCCTTTTTTTTCGTTTTGGGGTACGGTTTTGGACTGCCAGGCACGCCAAAAGATCTTTTAATCAAGCTCTGAAATCCGAGTTCGCCGAAATACTCAACCAGCTCTTTTTTGTCTGACAGGCTTAAAGATAAGTTTTTCAAGATAACTTCTAGCGGAATGTCCTGCTGGAGCTCAACCAGCTTTTTTGAGAAGAAAGCTTTTTCTTTGTTCTCTAATATCTTTTCCTCAAGTTTGTTCTTCGCGCTTTTGAGTTCTCTGTAAAGTTTTTCTAAGCTGCCGTGTTTTTGGATGAGCTTGCTTGCGGTTTTCGGTCCTACCCCCGGGACACCGGGGACGTTGTCGGAGGGGTCACCAACCAGTCCTTTATAGTCGCAGAGCTTGTTGGGGCTTAATCCGTATCGTTCTTTAACCTTTTCCTCGTTATAGATTATTGTTTCACTAACCCCTTTTTTCGGTGTTTTTACGATCACTTTGTTTTTTTGAACGAGTTGAAGAGCGTCCAAATCGCCTGTTAGAATTATTATTTTAAGATTCTTTTCACTCCCGAATTTTTTGACCAGGGTTGCAATTATGTCGTCTGCTTCAAACCCCGCCTTTTCGAAATATTGAATCTTGAATTTTTGAAAAAGTTTACGAGCTTCAGCAAGCTGTCCGACAAGTTCTTCGTCGGTCTCCGGACGGTGTGCTTTATAATCTTTGAAAAGCCCTTCACGGAAAGTCGTCTCCGGCGTGTCAAAAGCGACGGCAGCGTAATCCGGTTTTTCTTCTCTTAAGATTTTAAGGAGCATACTAGAGAGTCCGTAAATAGCGCCGATTGGTTTTCCTTCGGGAGTGGTAAGGGGAGGAAGAGCATGATAAGCCCGATGAATCAAAGAGTTCGCATCTATCAGAAGAAGGGGTCTTAACTTGTTGGGATTCATTTTGTTTGGGTTTTAAGATTTATCTTTCTCTCGTGCCTTTCTTTCCGGTGCTTGAGATTTACGCTAAGAGATGTGTTAGTGAGTGGGATTTTTGGTATATCTGCCCATTCGATAATTACGATGTTTTTTGGATTTTTGATTATTTCTTTAAAACCGAGCGCTTGGATATCTCCGGCTTTTTCGATGCGGTAAACGTCAACGTGATAGAAAAACTTGTAGTTTGCGGCTCTTAGCTTATAGGAACGAAAGATTAAAAAGGTGGGACTTGTGATTTTCCTTTTTATCTTGAGGCCGCGAGCAAAGCCCTGAATAAAAGTTGTCTTTCCGGTTCCAAGATTACCACTGAGACCTATAACAAGGGCACTTTTTGGCTGATTTTTTGTTTTCTTAATTTCTTTAGCAAGAAGAGCAGCAGCTTTTCGGGTTTCTGTCGGAGAAGATAATAGCAAGGTCATAAAACCCTAGAGGAGGGTGCCCTTTGGCGGAGAGAGACTTAGATGTTTATAAGAGCCTCTGGTGGCTATTCGTCCCAACTGCGTTCTCTCAAGGAAGCCCAGACTCATCAGGTACGGCTCGTAAACCTCTTCAATTGTCCCCGAGTCTTCATTTAGAGCGGCAGAGAGT
>CAZGHF010000013.1:0-16194 GCA_964525595.1 uncultured Candidatus Saccharibacteria bacterium | reverse complement strand
TTTCCTTTAATTTGACTCGCTTTTGCTGGCGTCCGTGCAATGCTCCCAGCCATAGTGAAAAGGTAATTTCTTCATTTCCGCCCGGTTGCCCCTTCCCCGTTGTTGACGTTCCTTACTACCAATCAAGTGATTTTGATCCAACGCTTACTGGGTTTGCGCCTGATGAGGCAAAGTCTTTTTGGTCAGAGCTCTACGAACTTCGGAAACGCGTCCCTTTGCCGGCAATCGTGCGGGAAGCCTCTAATGTAAACGCCGAATACTCAATGGGGGGTCGCAGTTCCAAGAATGTTTACTATTCAACGGGCGTTTATTACTCAGAAGACGTTCTCTACTCAAATGGTGTCATTCATTGCCAAGAATGTCTTGATACGTTCTTTGTAAAAAAATGCAATCGTGTTTACGAAACAATAAAGTCAGACCAGATTATTAACTCTTCCTATATCTATTTTTCACAAGAATGTATTGATTCAAAATTTCTTTTCAATTGTCGGAATTGTACTGACTGTTTTGGCTGTGTAAACCTTCGCAATAAGAGTTTTTGTTTTTTTAACGAACAGCTCTCCCGCGAGGCCTATGCGGAGAAATTGAAATCACTGGATACGGGCAATCAGGACACTCTCCGCGCCCTCCTCAAGCGTTTTTGGTCATTCGTTAAGTCCCAGCCGATTCGGGCAAGTCAAAACCTTTCTTCGGAAGGAGCAAAAGGCGTGTATATTAAAAATTCCCGGGACTGCAAAGACGTTATTGACGCTACCGGAACCGAGCATGTACGCCATTCTCAAGGGGTTTTAAGCCACAGTAATTCTATGGACGTTACTATTTCCGGAGGAAGTTCTCATCATTTATACGAGACGACAAACGTTGGCTCGCAGTCGTCTGCTGTTAAGTTTTCGGCCGTGTCAAAATTTGCTACCGAATCCGAATTTCTCCTAAATTGTAGAAATTGTGAGAATTGTTTCGGGTGTGTTGGTCTCGAGAACAAGTCGTACCATATTCTGAACATTCCTTATGAGCCCGATGAATATTGGGATAGGGTTGACTGCATTAAACTTGCCATGCTCAAAAGAGGCGACTATGGGCGCGGTGTTCCGATTTCCTTTTCTCCGTTTGCATACAACATAACTCTTGCGAGTGTCACGTTTCCTCTTACACCTAAAGGGGTCAAACAGATAGGAGGGTATGTGCAGGATGAGACAGAAGGCGATCCTAAGAATTTACCAACGCTAAAACCTGAACAGGTGCCGCTCTCCATAGACGAAGTAGAGGATTCCATACTCCAGAAAGCGATTCTTTCGGAGTATTCCGGCAGGCCTTTCAGAATTGTTCCGCAAGAACTTGCGTTTTATCGGAGGTATCGTTTGCCTGTTCCGCTTCTTCATCCCTACGAGCGAATGGACAACAGAGTAAGGATTTTTGGTTGTTATAAATCGTATGAAACAAAATGCGCGCGTTGCGAAAAAGAAATTCAGAGCGTATTTGACCCGGCTGAAAGGTTCACGCTTTACTGTGACGAATGTTATAACGCCGAGGTGGTTTGAGCCGATGGAATTTGACTAATTTCCGGTTTCTAATTACTATTTATTGGTATTTAAGGTAATCCCTCGGTGTGCTCGGGATGCTGAATTTTTCAGCTCCTCGCTGTGCTCGGAGGAAAAATTCGCATGTTAGCAATAAAATTAAGAAGACAAGGGAAAAAACATCAGGCGTCTTTTCGCGTGGTTGTAGCCGAGCGGCGTTCCAAACTGGGCGGCAAATTTGTTGACGACTTGGGTTGGTATGACCCGCACAGCAAAAACTTTGAGATTAAAAAAGAGAAGGTGGAGCACTGGCTAAAAGTTGGCGCGAAACCAACGGACAGCGCTCACAATCTTCTCATCCGGGCCGGCGTTATAGACGAGCCGAAAATAGCCGTTCATTCCACAAAGAAGAAAAAGCCCGCCGACGCTGAGGCTGTGGCGGATAAAAAAGATAAGGAAGAGGCTGTCGCTGCTCCTGCTACTAAAGCCAAAACAGGGGAAGAGTCTGCGGCAGAAGAGAAAACCAAAGAAGTGCCGAAAGAAGAATCCGCTCCCGCTGAAGAAAAACCCAAGGAAGAAAAAACAAAGCCCAAACCCGAAGAATCCAAGCCGGAAGAAACTCCTAAGGAAGAGGCGAAACCCGAGGGAGAAAAGCCCGCCCCTACGGCGGATAAAAAAATTGACGCAGAATAGTATATTTGTTAATTTGTAAGTAACTGTAATTCAGAGAAAGGTCGAAATTCAGAAGAACGTTAGAGATGAATAATGCTGATCAGGAATTTCTTGAGTTTCTCGTAAAGTCCATAGTTGACCACCCCGACGATGTGAAGGTGGACAGGAAAGTGGATGAGATGGGAGTGCTTCTTATGCTCAAGGTACATTCACAGGACATGGGACAGGTTGTTGGCCGTCAGGGCTCGACTGCGAAATCAATAAGGACGCTTCTCAGAATCGTCGGTATCAAGAATAATGCAAGGGTGAACTTAAAGATTGAAGAGCCGGAAGGTTCGACAAGAGCTCCAAGGACGGATTCCTAACCAAATTTCCAAAAAAGAAAAGCCGCCCTCAAATGACTGGGCGGTTTTTCTTTGATAAAGCGCTCACCAAAGCACCTTTTCAAAAGACTGTCTCCGGGCCGACAGCCAAGTCTTTAGTCTTTTGAAAAGATCTTTGGTTCACACATTTCAGTAATAATCTTTTAAGATTCCGAGATGTTCCTCAAATGATTGCTTTCGGGATTTGTTATATCCAACAAATTTCTTCGGGGTGATTGGAAATTTGAGCTCAAAAAACTTTCTCTTTATTCTTGAATCAGCCTGTTGGAGCGAAAGCATAAATCAGCCGTATGAGGACGAAGGAAATAGAAAAATGTCGCTGTCTGAATCCCAATTTGTTCGGGTGGCAGATTGGTTGAGTTCGATATTTTTCGTTAAATTTCCAAGGACGAAGAGGAAGAAGTTGATTTATTTGAGCGGAAATTTTGGCTGGTGAGGGAATGAAGTAGAAAGTTTATAATAGAAGGCATGACAACTTTTAATGTAATAACGATTTTCCCGGAGGCGTTTGAGTCATATCTTAACTCTTCGCTTTTGGGTAAGGCGCAGAAAAAAAAGCTTATAAAGATAAATTTTGTGGATCCGCGGCGGTTTGCGAAAGACAAACACAAAATGACCGATGACCGGCCTTTTGGTGGGGGAGCGGGGATGGTAATGAAGCCGGAACCGATTTTAAAAGCGGTGGATTTTATTAAAAAGAAAAAAGGGAACAAAAATGCCAGGACTTTTATCCTCTCTGCAAAGGGCAAGCAGTTTAACCAGAAGAAGGCTTACAGCTGGGCGAAGAAGCACAAGAGTTTTATTTTTATCTCCGGCCGTTACGAAGGGATAGACGAGCGGGTGAGAAAAATTTTGAAAGCGGAAGAAGTCTCAATCGGGCCTTATATTACGACCGACGGCGACGTTGCGGCAATGGCGATAATCTCGGCGGTTTCCCGGCTTATCCCCGGCGTTATCAAATGGGAGTCGCTTCAGGAAGAATCGTTTTTCAGTAAACTTACAAAGAAAGAGCAAAAGGACTTTTTGGAATATCCCCACTATACCCGGCCAGCCGTTTTGGAATGGAAGAAAAAGAAATATCGGGTTCCGCCGGTTTTACTTTCCGGCAATCATAAGGAAATAAATAAATGGCGGAAGGAACACTCGCAGGATAATTGACGCTTTTTCGGTTTTAAGCTATCTTAGATAAGTCATGGAAACGGTTATTAATGAAGAAATACTAAAAGAACTCGCCGAACTTGGGGTTATTTACGGCCACAAAAAATCCAAGACCCACCCTTTAATGAAACCGATTGTGATAGACAATCGGAACGAAATAGAGCTATTAAATCCGGAGGCGGTCATTACAAGCCTGAACAAGGCGGTTGATTTTTTGAAAGAGAAAGTAAAAAAGGGAGCATTAATGTTCTTTGTCGGCACGACGCCAGTGGCAAAAGAGGCAATCTTCGCCTTAGCCGAAGAACTTGAGTTTCCTTATGTTACGAGTCGCTGGCTTGGCGGGACATTTACGAATTTTAAGGTAATACACAAGAGGATTTCTTATTACGACGACCTGAAAAATAAAAAAGAAAAGGGGGAGCTTGCCAAATATACCAAGAAAGAACAGCTAAATTTCAGCAAGGAAATTGAGAAAATGAAAGGGAAGTTTGAAGGCCTGCTCCGGCTTGTAAGAGTTCCTGACGTTTTATTTATCGTTGACATTAATAAGCACGAGACGGCGGTGAAGGAGGCCAATCAGCTTGGTATTCCGATTGTGGCGATAGTTGACAACGACGATAACCCGGCTGTGATTCAGTATCCGATTTACGCGAGCGATCACACTAAAAAAAGCGTTGATTGGATTGTCTCGAAAGTGAAGGAAAATCTTCTGGAAGCGAAGAAAGAAGTTGAGATTGAGCCGGTGGCTGTCGAAGAAAACAAAGAGAAAGATGAACAAGGAGATAAGTAAATTAAGGGAAGCAACCGGTGCCGGAGTTATGAATTGCAAGCAGGCGCTTAATGAGGCCGGCGGTGATTTTGAGAAAGCGATTGAAATTATAAAAGAGAAAGGAGCGGCGATTGCCGAGAAGAGGAGCGAACGCAAAACCGGAGCCGGCATTTTGGAGTCTTTCGTTCACAATGGCAGGGTTGGCGTGCTTTTGGAGGTTAGAACGGAAACTGATTTTGTTGTTAAGTCTGAACCGTTTAGAGATTTGGCTCATGAGATTGCCCTCCATATTGCGGCGATGGCGCCCGAAGATATTGAATCACTTCTTGAACAACCCTATGTGAAAGACGAATCAATAAGCATTGAGGATCTGGTGAAGTCGGTTATCGCCAAAGTAGGGGAGAACATTAAGGTGGAAAGGTTCTGTAGATATGAACTATAAACGATGACTAAAAAAATTACTCACCAAACAACCTTTCCAAAAGACTGTCTCCGGGCCGACAGCCAAGTCTTTAGTCTTTTGAAAAGATTTTTGGTTCGCAATACTTATATTTAAAGATAATGTTTAAGTTTATTCTCAACATCTTAATAATGCTTTCGCTGGGAGTGATTTTGTATTTGGTGGCCCGGACATTGCCGAGAATAGATGACCGGGAGGCGGGAATTTCGTCTTTAAAGACTCAGTGGTTTATGGTTTATCTGGAGAGGTTTGATAAGAAATTCAAGTTTTATTGGGAGAAGACCTTGCGCCGGTCGGGGATTGTTGTCCTGAAACTTGATAATATGATAAATAGGAAGTTAAGTAAATTGAGAAAAGAAAGCGAGAATGAAGCGACGGCGGTCTTTATTACTGAAGTAGAATCTGATACAAATAAGGAGGAAGAGGAGGTTTAGACGCGCAGGTGGCGGAGTGGTCAATCGCACGTGACTGTAAATCACGCGGGCATAGCCCTACGGGGGTTCGAATCCCTCCCTGCGCACATAGGCCGCCTTAGCTTAGTGGCAAAGCAGTGGTTTTGTAAACCATAGACGCGGGTTCGATTCCTGCAGGCGGCTCGCCACCTTAGCTCAGCTGGCAGAGCGCATCCATGGTAAGGATGAGGTCCCCGGTTCGATCCCGGGAGGTGGCTCCAAGATTGACTAATGACAAATGACATATAACAATTGACGTATAAACGAAATAAATAAAAATGTTTAAGAATCCCTTTCGTTTTGATAGAGAAATTCCCTCTCCTGAAAAACCTGAAGAGGAAAGTGAGCTGGACGGTTCAGAGAAACAAGAAGATTCGCCGATAGTCTCTCCAGAGGAGGAAACCGAGAGTAGATCTTCTTTGGGGATTGAAGTAGAAGTAGATGGAGAGAGATTAACCATTAGTGAACTAACAAGCCTGGAAAAAGAATTCCCAGAACTTGAGATAGTTGGAAAAGAGAATGAGAAGCCGATGAAAGAACGTCTTCCGAGCACTGCCTCCATGGGAGATGTTCCTAAAAACGAGCTAATTTGGCTTACTAGAAAAGCGGTCGAGGAACGATTGGAAGTTCTAACGCATACCCATCCTCAATTTAACGTAAAGCCCTCAATTGTAGTAGGAGAATTTAAAGGAGGTGCTTCGCGAGAGTTAAATATAAGACGGGGAGTTTCTTCTCAAGAAGTGGTGAAAAACTTTGAGAACGCCGGCTTCTCCTTTACAGAAGACGAAGATGGGCAAGTAGTAATGTTAGTAGATGCCGTTATTCCAGCGCAGCAAAATACCAATGGCCGACACAAAAATGTTTATATGGGTTCTATTAGGGCTCCGGGCGTTACTTATGAAGGTAGGGCTGTTGTCCCCCAAGACCAAAGAAAAATAGGATTTCGTCCGGTAAAAAGAGGAAGTACTCATGCTATAGCAATTCCGATAAGTAAGCTGATTGAAATACACCACCAAAGACCGGCTGGTATTGAAACTATGCATTTCCTACGTGACCAGAGAGTATGGGGAAGCTATCTTGGTGACTTAAACCAGAAATTAAATAGTGTCGGACGGAGAGCCACTCATAACGCTTTTAGATATTTTGAGTTTATGCGCCAAGACCCGGAATTCGGTGAAGAAGTAAAAAGGCTTATAAGTTCTTCATCGTTTTATGGAGGCGCAGAAGTTTTACGCGATAAGAAAATAGCGTTGTTTGACCTTCTTTCTAAGTTTGGATTAAGAATACACTTAACCAATAGAGGTTATTTCCCTTATGAGCCTGAAATAGACTTTTCAGATGGACTTAAGAAAGATGAGCAAATAGACAGGGATTCTTTGAAAGAATTTTCAGACAGAGCTTACGAAGAAAAGACTGGATTTGCAGTTGGTTTGATGCTTGAAGAAATGCTAATGGTATTGGAGGAATTACATGTTAAACATCATGAAAAAACCCGATGATTCTCGGAGATTTTTCGAGCGGATTCATATATAATGGTTCAATCCTTGATTCGTAATTCGTAATTCATTATTCTTGAGGTATGGCACAGAGTAAATTAAAAGAACAATTAATTCGGTTGAGGTGTGCTTCCTGTAATCGGGTAAATTATCATAAGCGGAAAAATAAGAAACAGGTTGAGAGAAAGCTGGAGTTTAAGAAGTTTTGCAAGTGGTGTCGGAAACACCACGTGCATAAGGAAAGTAAGAAGTAAAAATAGGTTATAGGTTATAGGTTGTAGGTGATAGGGAATAGCCAACGATTGACGACTGACGGCCGCCGGGAGGCGGTTTTTGGTTGGGGAGTGGGGATCTTGACATATTATTGATGATATGTTATACTTTTTAAATTAAGCTCAAGAGGCTTGATACGTACCTCACAACTTGAACGGAGGAAGTCACCATGCATGCAGTACAGGAATTCGACTACGCCGAACTCGTAGTCAAGATGGCCGATGTCGGCATGACCGGCATGGCAGAGGTGATTGCCGGAACGCTCAGCACTCTACCCAGGCCGGAGTGGGAGAACGAGCGAACCTACTTCTGGACAGCGCTCTTCAACGCCGCCCGCGCGAACGACGGGGTCTGGCTATGGCTCTGTGCCCAGCCACATATCCGGCATTTCGCGCCGAAGACGAGCTTCGTCCATCCCCAGATGGTGAACGACATGGAGCTCCCGGAGATCGGCGGCTCCGAGGACAAGCGACTCGACGAGACGGAGATCGAGCCGCCCAAGCAGTGGCCCGTCGAGCCCATCGAGGAGAACTTCCTCACGCAGGCCGAGGCCCTGGACCAGGAAATCAAGATTCAGACGGCCATATGTCCCGAGAGAGCCAGCGTCACCACGATCCAGGAGTACGTGGCGGGCTGGTACCACAGCGGCACCGGCCGGATGATGGCTCAGGTGCAGCTCGCGGAGCTCGGCCTTCACGCCCTGGCCACGCCCGAGGGCATCGACTTCCTCAGGGAAGCCTACCCGCCGGCGTAGCAGAAGCCGACGGTCTTCCACCAGGCAACCGGGCGACTGCCACCAAGAGTCGCCCCAGCACATATAAGAGCCATTCGCGCAACGCGGGTGGCTCTTGAACTTTTTATGGTATTATTTGAAATATATGGGCAAGGTACCAAGCACTCATAACAAAAAATCTTTTAAACCTCTGGCTCTGGCGTGGGAGTTGGGGTATACGATTGCGTTACCGCTGGTGGGTCTCGCTCTTTTGGGGAGATTTATAGATAATTACTTTGGGACGAGCCCAATTTTTTTATTTGTCGGAATCATAGTGTCAATAATTCTTACCAGCTTCCTTGTTTATTGGAAGACGAAGGATATAATATCTAACGAATAACCATGGTTCACGTATCCCTGGCGGCAGAGAAAATAATAGAAATTTTCGGATTTCCCCTCACTAATACGCTTTTGACGTCCTGGCTTGTTATGGCGTTTCTCATAGCTGGGGCGCTTTTGTTGGGGAATAAAATGAAAATGGTGCCCAGCGGGGTACAGAACGCCACCGAATTCGTGATTGGCGGCATCTTGGAATTTATGACCACCGTTGCCGGCGACCGGGAGAAGGCCGAGAAGTTTTTTCCGATTGTCGCAACGATTTTTATTTTCGTTTTGGCTGCCAATTGGGCCGGGATTTTGCCCGGGGTGGGGAGTATTGGGTTTTTTGAACACACGAGTCGCGGCGAAACTTTTGTGCCGTTTTTCCGGTCGGTTAACTCCGAGTTGAACATGACGCTGGCTCTGGCTTTTATTGCCGTGACACTTAGCCACTTTTTCGGAATGGTTTCGCTGGGGGTTTTCAAATACATTGGCAAATTTTTGAACTTTAAAAGTCCGATTGGTTTTTTTGTCGGAATACTTGAATTTATAAGCGAGTTTGCTAAAATTATCTCATTCTCATTCAGGTTGTTTGGGAACATATTTGCCGGCGAGGTTCTGCTCGTCATTGTTACTTTTTTGGTGCCATATGTTGCACCAGTACCATTTTACGGGCTTGAGCTCTTTGTCGGTTTTATCCAAGCGCTAATTTTTGCGGTGCTGACCATGATGTTCCTTGTAGTCGCAACGGAACATCACTAAGTCAAAGAGAATGACTTATAAACAAAAATAAAAAGCATGGAAGGATTAGATTTGAATTCGATTGCTGCCGCCTTCGCTATCGCTGTTGGGTCTTTAGGTCCCGCTCTCGGAATTGGTAAGCTTGCGGCAAAAGCCATGGAGGCAATCGGTCGGAATCCGGAAGCTGCGCCGCAGATACAGACGGCGATGATTTTAGCGATTGCTTTTGCAGAAGCTATTGCGATCTACGCCCTTGTCGTGGCGCTTATCATTAAATTCGTATAAATTAACCTAAATGTCGGAGTTAATCCGCAATCTCGGCATAGAGTGGAAGGTTCTCCTTGCCCAAATTGTAAATTTTGCAATTCTTCTTTTTATTCTTAAGAAATTTGCTTATGGGCCGGTGGTGAGAATTTTGAGTGAAAGGCGGAAGAAAATTGAAGAGGCGATTAAAAGGTCAAGAAGCGTTGATGAAAAGATGGCTGAAATTGAGACGCTCAAGGAGAGAGTTTTGGATGAAGCCAGAGTTAAGTCGGAGGAGATTATCGGAAAAGCCGAGCAAGCGGCAAGAAAAGTCCAGGAGGATATGCTGGCCTTGACTCACGGGAAGTCGGAGAAGCTTATGAAAGACGCCAAAAAGAAGATTGAAGCCGAGCGGGAGAAGATATTTCAGGAAGTAAAAAAGGAAATTGCCGAAGTTGTGGCTCTGGCGGTTGAAAAGTCGGTTGGCGATCTGGTTGACCGGGAAACCCAGGAAAAACTGGTCGCGGAAGCGTTGAAACTGGTAGCTAACAACCAGTAGCTGATAACGACATGGGCAAGTACACACCAAAACAATATGCAGAAGTGCTCTATGACTTGGTAAATGAGGCTTCTGAAAGCCGCAGTAAGGAAACAATAAAAAAGTTCGTGGGAGCGATGCTCAAAAACGGCGACTTGTCAAAAGCCAATCTCGTAATTCAGGAGTTTGAGAAGGTTTATCTTTTAAGAAGCGGCAAGGAGAAGATTGAAGTGACGACTGTTGATAAGGATAGCTCAAAACTAAAAGATAAACTGAAAGGTGAGGTGGTTTTTAGGGAAGATGCGAAAATTCTGGGTGGTGTGAGAATAAAAGTCGGCGATAAGCTGATAGACAACACGCTAAGAGCCAGAGTTAATCGCTTGAAAGAGTCATTGGAAATTTAAAATATGAGTAATAATTTAAATAACAAAGACAAAATTTTACAAGAATTAAAAAGCCAGATTTCGGAGACGAAACAGCAGCTTCGGGCCGAGAACGTCGGTAAGGTTTTTAAAGTCGGTGACGGCGTTGCCGAAATCAGGGGTCTTTCGGAGGCAATGTATTCGGAAATACTTGAATTTGAAACCGAGAGCGGCAAAGTCAAAGGTTTGGCTTTGAATCTTCTTGAGGATTCATTGGGGGCAATCGTTTTGGGAGACACCCGTCTTATAAAAGAAGGACAGACCGTTAAATCAACCGGCAAGCTTCTTTCAATTCCGGTCGGTGAAGAATTTTTGGGCCGGGTGGTGAATCCCTTGGGCGAGCCGCTTGACGGCGGGCCGGCGATAAAATCCAACAAACTTTATCCCATTGAGAAAATTGCCTCGGGTGTTATCACCAGAGAGTCGGTAAATACCCCCATTCATACCGGGATTAAAGCCATTGATGCGATAATTCCCATCGGTCGCGGCCAGCGGGAGCTTATAATCGGTGACCGGCAGATAGGTAAAACTGCTCTGGTGGTGGACACAATTATCAACCAAGGGAAAGACAAAAGGTACAAGACGCCGATTTGTATTTATGTGGCAGTCGGCCAGAAAGAATCCAAAGTAGCGGCTCTCGTCAAGCGCTTAAAAGAAGAAGGAGCGATGGATTACACGATTGTTGTTTCAACCGGCGCTTCCACCCCCGCTTCACTTCAGTACATTGCCCCTTATGCCGGCTGTGCGATGGGGGAATACTTTATGGACAAGGGCGGCGATGCTCTCGTAATTTACGATGACCTTACCAAGCACGCCTGGGCTTACCGGCAGATTTCGCTTCTTCTAAAGCGGCCGCCTGGTCGCGAGGCTTATCCGGGAGACATTTTTTATCTTCATTCCCGGCTTCTGGAACGGGCGGCGAAGATGAATAAAAAGCATGGCGGCGGGTCACTCACGGCCTTGCCTATCATCGAAACCCAACTAGCCGACATCTCTGCCTACATCCCGACGAACGTTATTTCAATCACCGACGGGCAGATTTATCTGGAACCGGAACTTTTTTATCAGGGTATTCGGCCGGCTTTGAGTGTAGGACTTTCCGTCTCCCGGGTGGGTTCGAATGCCCAGACCAAGGCGATGAAAAAAGTTGCCGGCAAATTGCGACTGGAGCTTGCCCAATACCGAGAGCTTGCCGCTTTCGTGCAGTTTGGACAGGACCTGGATGAAGAAACAAAGAAACAAATTGAGCGGGGGAGCCGACTCACCGAACTTTTGAAACAGCCGCAGTATGCTCCGATGCCTTTTGAGGAACAGGTGGCCTCAATTTATGCGGCGGTAAACGGTTTCCTGGACGAGGTGCCGGTTGAACGGATTCAGGAATTTGAGGAAAGTTTCCTGCGATTTATTAAAGAACGAGAGGGGCAGATTTTGGAGAAGATTAGGAAGACCGGAGAGCTCTCCGAAGATTTGGAGGGAGAGCTGAAAAAAGTGGCGGAGGACTTCAGTAAAAATTATTTTGATAAAACTTAATGGCTTCATCCCGACAGATAAAAAAGAGGATTCGTTCGACGAAAAACATTGCCCAGATTACGAAAGCGATGGAAGCGGTTTCGGCCGTAAAGATGAGAAAGAGCCAGGAGATTGCTTTACGTTCTCGGGCTTATTCGCTTGCCGCTTTTGAGATTTTGAAGAATCTGGTCGGCGGTTTTGATTTGGAAAACTTGAATTCAAGTTCGCTTCTTAAGAGTCACGAGAGTAAAAAAACTTGTCTCGTGGTGGTGACCTCCGACAAGGGTTTGTGCGGAGCATTTTCCGGAAACGTTTTGCGAGCCGCGAATAATTTTATAAAATCTAGGGCCGCGGGAACGGTGGATGTGATAGCGGTCGGGAAAAAAGGAGCAGATTTTTGCGTGAAAAGAGGCGTGAATTTGGCGGAGAAGATAACCGGGACCGGGGACTATGGCGCGATAGATGAGACAAAATTTTTGTCGGACTTAATCAGCGAACTCTATTCCAAAGGTGAGTATGGGGAAATTTACGCGGTCTATACTAATTTTTTATCGGTTATAAAACAGGAAGTGGTTTTGGAAAAAATCCTGCCTTTTACGCAAGAAGGAATAGAGAAAAGGATAAATGAAATCATTCCTCTTCAGGGGAAGTATACCGGCACTCCGGAAGTGCTTGGTAAAAGTAAAGGAACACGGGCCGGTTATATTTTTGAACCTTCGCCCGAAGAAGCGCTTACCAAACTTTTACCTCTTCTTCTTGAGATTCAGATTTATCACATTATTCTTGAAGCGAACGCTTCGGAGCACTCGGCCCGGATGGTGGCGATGAAAAATGCGTCGGACAATGCCTCGGAGCTTATAGATAATTTGGAATTGGTGTACAATAAGGCGCGACAAACACAAATTACAAGAGAATTAACGGAGATTGTTTCCGGCGCGGCGGCGCTGGAGAATTAAAAAAGACACAAGTCATATGAACAAAGGAAAAATAATTCAAATAATCGGTCCGGTAATTGACGTTGAGTTTGAAGAAAAACTGCCGGATATTTATAACGCTTTGGAGATTAAAGAGAAAGACCGGAAGAGTGTCTTGGAGGTTGCGCATCACATCGGCGACAACAAGGTTCGGACGGTGGCAGTAACGCCAACCGAAGGATTGCGGAGAGGAATGGAAGTGACGGACACCGGTGGTCCCATTTCCGTACCGGTAGGCGAGAAAACTCTGGGTCGGCTTTTTAACTTGCTCGGGCAACCGGTTGATGAGAAAGAACCCTTGGAGGGAGTGGAGGAGTATTGGCCGATTCATCGCAAGGCGCCGAAGTTTACCGAGCAATCAACGGAGAAGCAAGTTTTTGAAACCGGCATTAAGGTTATTGACCTGGTGGCACCTTTCATTAAGGGAGGGAAAATCGGTCTTTTTGGCGGAGCCGGTGTCGGTAAAACAGTTTTGCTCCAGGAGTTTATCAGAAACATCGCCGCCGTTCACAAAGGGTATTCGGTTTTTGCCGGGGTGGGGGAGAGAACCCGTGAAGGCAATGATTTGTATAACGAAATGAAAGAGTCGGGTGTTCTGCCTCAGACGGCACTTGTTTTCGGCCAGATGAACGAGGTGCCGGGAGCCCGTCTCCGGGTGGGACTCGCTGCTCTTACGATGGCTGAATATTTCCGGGACAAGAAGAACAAAGACGTTCTGCTTTTCATAGACAACATCTTTCGTTTTGTCCAAGCCGGTTCGGAGGTCTCCGCTCTTTTGGGCCGGATGCCCTCGGCCGTCGGTTATCAGCCGACTCTTGCCACCGAGATGGGTGAACTGCAGGAGAGAATTACTTCGACCAAGAAAGGTTCGGTTACTTCGGTCCAGGCCATTTATGTACCGGCAGATGACATCACTGACCCGGCCCCGGCTACGACTTTTGCTCACCTTGATTCAACCATCGTTCTCTCGCGAAATTTGTCGGAGTTGGGAATTTATCCGGCTGTTGACCCGCTTGATTCGACTTCCACCGCACTTGAGCCGTCCGTTGTCGGCGACGAGCACTACAAAGTTGCCCGGGAAGTTCAGAGAATTCTCCAGCGCTACAAGGATTTGCAGGACATCATCGCCATTTTAGGTATTGAGGAATTATCGGATGAGGACAAAGTTTTAGTGGGACGAGCAAGGAAAATCCAGAAGTTTCTTTCCCAGCCGTTTCAGGTTGCCGAAGCCTTTACCGGCCGGCCGGGCGTTTACGTGCCGATTAAAGAAACCGTGAAAGGATTCGGGGAAATAATTGAAGGTAAGCACGACGAAAAAGCCGAGCAAGCGTTTTACATGGTCGGCGGGATTGATGATGTTAAATAAATGCGTGTTTTTATTTATTCTTTAAAAGGTGTGGTCTACGAAGGGGAGGCGGAGGTTTTGTCTTTACCCACGCCTGACGGTGAGATAAGCATTCTTGAGAATCACGTTCCGCTCGTGACTGCCTTGGGTGCCGGAGAAATTAAAATCCGAAAGGGGAGCGGTTTTGACGAGGACAAGAAAAGCTTTGAAATAAAAGACGGGTTTGCCCAAATTAATCCAAAAAACGCGATAGTTTTGACGGGGTAGTTCGGGTTAGTTAGTATATAAAAAAGAGAGGGGGTTTGGTGAAGTGGCATCATGGCTGTCTCCAAAACAGTCGTCGGGAGTTCGATTCTCTCAACCCCCGCAAATTCGGCGGATTTTTGTTAAAATGTATATGAATATGAAAAAAATAATATTGCCAATAATTGTTTTGTCGCTTTTATTTGGAGGGGTGGCTTTTGCTCAAGACGATAATCTTCCAGATCCAGGACTTACTCCTGACAGTCCGTTTTACTTCTTAGAAAGAATCGCAGAAAGGATTGGCACTTTTTTTACCTTTGGCGACATTAAGAAAGCTGGAAGGCACACTGCCTTAGCGGCTGAAAGACTGGCTGAAGCAAAAGTTATGGCAGAAAAAGAAAAACCAAAACTTCTAGAAAAAACACTTGAAAGGTATGAAAACCAATTAGTAAAAGCTTTGCTTAGAACAAAGAAAGCTGAAACTAAAGGAAAGGATACTAAGGAAATAACTAAGACCATAACCGAGGCCACACAGAAACATATTACTGTATTAGAAAGAGTGTTGGAAAAAGTGCCGGAACAAGCAAAACCGGCCATTGAAAGGGCAATAACAGTTTCAACAAAAGAAGGGCTTGAAAAGGCAGCAGAATCAGGTCAGGGTTTTTCGATTAGAGCTCTCTGTATAAAAGAAGGAGGACCGCCAGAGCAATGTGAAAAATTTCCTCAGGCTGTTGAATCGTTTGAAGCGCTTGAAGCTTTCTGTATAGAAATGGGGGTATCACCAGAGCAATGTGCAGAGACTGAAGCTATGTGTAAAGAAATGGGAGCAATAACGCCAGACGAATGTTCTCGTGGCTTTTTTACTATAAGGAGCGGCGTTAAGACTCCTTTGTCAGAAAAAGAAATGGAGGAATTGAGAATTCAAAGAGAAGCCGACCAAGCCGAAGCGGCATTAAGAAAGAAAGCTTCAGGGGAAAGAATAGAAGAGTTACAGCGTCGCGGGATGGAGATACCAGAAGAAGAAACTGTTGATAACTAAGGAGAGTGAGCCAAAGTTTTTATCTCCCGCCACTTTTATTTTAACTTCAGTGAAAAGGAATATTTTAATAATTATAGTTATCTCAGTTTTAGTTATTGGCGGAGTAATATTTTGGCAACTACGACAAGAAGAAGTAACTTCTCCTAGGGGTGAAAAAGAGGTAGAACAGATATCCGGGGGGGAGGGAGTAGCTCTTGAAGAAGAAAAAGAAATTTTAGAAGACAAAATTGAAAAGCAATCTGAAGATCGAGAAGGAGTAAAAACTTTTCATTTTGAAGAGTTTGGCAGTGAATTAGAAGCAGATGTAAAATGGACCTCTGAAGGTCTAAATATGGCTGGGGAATTTGTTGATAATGAAGTTTTCCAACTTCCAGATGGCAGTTATGCCATGCACTTAGGTAATTTTGGCAAAGTTGCGTATTCGCAAGATGGTTTGACGTGGAGTATTTCAGGAGATAGCGCTATTGGCGAAGCCCCTAGCATTCTTAAACTTCCTGGTGGGGGATATAGAGCATGGTGGTCTGTTCCTAAGGGTGCTGAAACTTTTGATATGCTAACTGCTTTTTCCAGCGATGGGTATAACTGGGGGAATGAAACTAAATTAACGTCTTCTAATATGGAAGATTTTTATGGCGGAATGCCGGCTGTAGTTATATCTCCTGATGGAACATACAGGATGTATTATACGCGTACTGGCCCGGATACTTTTATAAAATCTGACTTGCCTGGAGTTGAATTGCATATTAAACGAATTTACAGCGCTCATTCTTCTGATGGATTAGTATGGGAATCCGACCCAGGCATAAGAATAGATGGCGGAGAAGAAGCTGATAAAGGGCATGCATCATCTAACGACGTTTATATAAGAAA
>CAZGHF010000012.1:15911-19712 GCA_964525595.1 uncultured Candidatus Saccharibacteria bacterium | reverse complement strand
TAATTCAAGCTGGCGTTTCCCTGACCGATATTATCCCCGACTTTGAAG
Source organism: uncultured Candidatus Saccharibacteria bacterium (assembly GCA_964525595.1). Classification (GTDB taxonomy): domain Bacteria; phylum Patescibacteriota; class Minisyncoccia; order UBA6257; family GWB1-50-10; genus CAZGHF01. The sequence goes on along the minus strand of CAZGHF010000012.1, from coordinate 19,664 downwards.
AGTATGCTTCAGTCGGCGATGAACTAAGTTGGACAGGGTTTAAAAAGTTGCCCAGCTGGGTCAACAAACCGCCAAAGAAACCTTGGTTCGTGTCCACACTATTTAGGGGTGAAGTGGTTGGCAAGAAAAAGAAGGTTCGCTTTTCCTCCAAAAACATAGAAAAGGAACTGGTAACCAGCCTCCTTTAAGCCCCCAAATACCTCCTTATCGCAATAGTGCTTGAGATAGTTCCTAAAACGACACCGAAAAGAACCTGATAAAGGAGAAGTGTACCCCAGTTGGCGGCGAAATAATCCCCAAGATTTATTTCCAGAATGAAACTAGCAATGTGGGGAGAGGCAAAACTTATAACGGGGATAAGAATAATAAAACTTATAACTGCGGCAATCAGCCCGTAGATTACTCCTTCAACAATATAGGGTCCGCGAATGAATCCGTTTGAAGCGCCGACCAGGCGCATAATTTCAATTTGCTCCCTATTGGAAAATATCGCAAGACGAATGGTGTTGAAAGTAACAAGAGTAGCGAGAAACGCGAGAAATACAGTAAGTCCCACCACCCCTCTTTCGGTTGTAGTTATAAGTTTGTCCAAACGTTCAATAACAATCTTGTTCTGGGCATAAGTGACTTTCTCAACCACCTCCTCCAAATTCGGAGCCTCCAGATAACCGGCAATTGTGTCGTACTCACCAAGCTCATTGGCTTTAATATTTAAGGAAGCAAGAAGCGGGTTCTCATCAAGCTCCTCAAGCGTCTGGATAATAGTTTGGTCATCGGCGTGCCGCACCTTAAACTCTTCCAGTGCTTCTTCCTGAGATACGTATTCTACAGACTTTACTTCCGTAAGTCCCTCCAAGGAACGTTTAATTGTTAAAACTGAATCTTCCGAAACATTGCTTTTGAAATAAACGCTTATGTCCACTTTTTCCTGAACCGATTCTATGGCACCACCGGCAACGACGTTGAATAAAATAAGGCCTTCAAAAACAATAAGCGCCAAAATCATGATGCCGATGGTTGAGATCGAAAGCGAGCCTTGTCTTAAAAACCCAAGCCAGGCATATTTGATTATTCTTGATAATGTATCCATCCCTCACCCTACAAAGATAAGTCGCTTCGCGACTATGGAAATTTTGATTTGAAAATCATTTTTATTTTTAATACTGTTCATCTTTTTGAATATTACCTTCTTAAATTTATTCAAGCAATCTTTGAAGGGTGAGGGATTAAAGTATAAACTTACCGGTTGGGTCGTCTTTGACCACTTTCCCCTTGTCCAAAGTTATCACTCTTACTCCAAGGGTCGTTACGATGTCTTTATCGTGAGTTGCAAGAAGGACGGTACTGCCGAGTTCGTTTATTTTCGTAAGAAGTTTTATCACTTCCCAGGTATTGTAGGGATCCAAATTTCCCGTTGGCTCATCGGCAATTAAAACATCGGGCCTGATAATCATCGCTCTTGCAATCGCAACCCGCTGCTTTTCGCCGCCGGAGAGTTCGGCCGGAAAATTGAAAATCTTGTCACGGAGACCGACCATGTCCAAAACCTGGGGCACGAGTTCGTTTATTTCCTTTTGTGACTTACCCCAAACCTCTAAGGCAAAAGCGACATTTTCAAAAACGTTTTTTTGGGAAAGCAGACGGAAATCCTGAAAAATAACGCCGATGTGGCGGCGAAATTCCGGAAGATCTTTTGATTTTAATTTATTGACTTCGTAAGAACCAAAAAAGACCTGGCCTTTGGTTGGTCGGTCCTCACCTATTAAAAGCTTCAAGACAGTGGACTTGCCGGCACCGGAGCGGCCGACAATGGTCGCAAATTCAGTCGGTTGAATTTTGAAGCTTACTTTTTCAAGAGCATTGGAGCCGTTGTAACTCTTGGTTACGTTCTGAAAAACTATCATGTCAGTTTTCGGTTTTAATCTTAACTCTTATTTGGCAGCAAGTCTAGATTACCATCCAAAACTTCTTCAGCTTTTGAAATTTTTTTGCCGGTCCGGTGGTCTTTTACCTGCTTGTAAGGATGTAAAACATAGGAACGAATCTCGTGTCCCCACTCGGGCGAGACTCTAGTTTTTAAGTTGGAAAGTTCTTTCTCGTGTTTCTCCTCCATTAACTTGGCAAGTTTTACTTTTAAGAGATTCATCGCCTTTTCACGGTTTGCATTCTGCGAACGCTCGACTCTGGACGAAGCGGAAAGACCGGTTGGCAGATGGACAACCCGGACTGCTGTCTCCACTTTGTTGACATTCTGACCGCCGGGACCGCCAGCCCGGGAAAAATTAACCTTCAGGTCTTTTTCAGGAATCTGCAGTTTAGCTTCATCCACCTTCGGCAACTCCGGCAAAACCTCAACTAAAGCGAATGAAGTATGCCGCAGTTTCTTAGCGTCAAATGGCGATATGCGTACGAGACGATGAACGCCCGACTCTTCTTTTAAAAGTTTATAAGCGTCTCTACCCCTTATTTCCAGTTCATTTTCATCAATAAACAGTGTCTTCCAACTGCGGCGGGTAGCGTAACGACTATACATTCTAAGAAGCATCTTTGCCCAGTCTTTAGCATCTGCGCCGCCGGCACCTGCCAAAACTGAAATAAAAGCAATGTTGGGATTGTAACTCATAATTTTGAGCCGATGGGCAGAATCGAACTGCCGTCCATGGTTTACGAAACCATTGCTTTGCCACTAAGCTACATCGGCGACAAATCAATTCGTCTCGTCCTGGACAATTGCAGCTTTTGCCGCCGGTCGAGATAAGAATTTCAGATAATCGTATATGTTCAAGACTGCCTTTATCGCGTCGCCGGCGGAAATGTTGTTCTGTTTATAAAGAACATCAGTAACGTCTCCCGCTGCCCAGATTCCTTTTTCCGATGTTGCCTGAGTTTTGTGGTCAACCACCACTTCACCATTCTGACCCCTCCTCACTAAATCCTTTACTATCTCACTGTTCGGCGTAGAACCGATTTCAACGAAAACACCCTGCACCTCAAGTTCTTTAATCTCGCCAGTCTTTTTGTCTCTGTACTTCATTCTTTCGACCTGGTTTTCACCAATAATTTCCGTAGTCTCCGCATTTAAAATTACTTCTACTTTTGGATTCGAAACAATCTCTTCCTGAGTAACCGGATCGCCCTTCAGAGCTTCACTCCGATGAACCAGATAAATTTTATCGGCGTAAGGGAATAAATCAACTACTGCTTCAAGCCCCGAGTTGCCGCCGCCAACAACCGTTACCGTTTTTCCTTTGAAAACCGGCGCATCACAAGTTGAACAATACACCACCCCTTTACCTTCGAATTTATCCTCACCCGGTACGCCGAGCCTCCGACGACGACTGCCAACGGCAAGAAGAACGGTCTTTGTCTCATAAGCCTTACCACTCTCAGTAGTTACCCTGAATTTTACTTCGTCCCCCGCTGCACTTAATTTCTGAACTTGTGACACAATTTCACCATCTACAATTTCTAAATCTTCCTGAGCTCTTAAGTGTTCCTCGAGCATCCCGGCAAGTTCAAAACCGGTAATTTTTTTTGAGCCTATCCAGTTTTCGATATTGTCCGAAACAAGCGACTGGCCGCCAAATTCCTTAGCAATCAAAAGGGTTTTGATTTTTTTTCGAGCGGCATACACCCCAGCCGCAACTCCGGCCGGACCGCCCCCAATTATCACGAGATCATAGGTCATAGGTTACAACTCGGGTGGTGAAAAATTCCAGAGAACAAAAACAACCATAAGCGCACCGACCATGA
>CAZGHF010000012.1:0-15811 GCA_964525595.1 uncultured Candidatus Saccharibacteria bacterium | reverse complement strand
TCGGGTGGTGAAAAATTCCAGAGAACAAAAACAACCATAAGCGCACCGACCATGAGATTATTCCAAACAACTAGATTAAGGTCGGAAAATCCAAGAACCCAAGGCGAAACGAAAAGCCAGATACCGAAGCCGAAAATCACCCAATGATTCCATTTCATTCCCCCGAGTTAATAATTTCGTCAATTATCAACCTAACTTGCTCAAGAGGTAAAGCGGCAGGGATTGAATAGGTTTCACCATCCGGGGCAATTATCACCGAGTAAGGCGTTCCCCTTCCTCCGGAAGCCACGCCGTCTTGAAGGTCGGCTTCAACATGATCAGCATACTTTCCACTATCCAAGCAGGCTTGAAACCTGTTTTCATTCAAGCCAATGTCTACCGCGATTTGAGGTAAAAGAGCTAAATCTAAACCATTATTTGAAGGAGTTATCTCAAACAATCTGTCAACGTAGCTCCAAAAAGCGTCGTTACCACCCTGTTCTGCGGCACACTCTGTTGCTTCAGCTTCTTTTCTCGCTTTTGAATGGATTGAATCAAGAGGAAAGTGGCGATAAGCCCAAGCTACCTGACCTTCATATTCTTCAATAATCTGCTTCATAGTTTGATGAAAATCTTTACAGAAAGGACACTCCAAATCCGAAAACTCAACGATTTTTAGAGGCGCGTTGATACTGCCCAAAATATGGTCTTCACTTGAAACCGGTTCGATATTGGAAGGTTGGGGAGTAACAGATTTACTTTCTGTCTCCGGCTGGGTTAAACTCGCTGTTTTAGTATTACCTCCTTTACCGGCACTATAAACCAGCGAGAGGGAGATAAGGAGAGCCGCAACCAGAATACTTGCCGGCAATAACAATTCACGTTTCTTTTCCATGAATCCTAATATATCATAAGATATGTAATATGCAACAAATAAAATCCGCCCTTTTTGAGAATAAATCCCCGACCCAGACGGTTTTAAAAAATACTTTCTGGCTTACTTTCGGCAACATCACAAGCAAGCTCATTCGGGCGGTGCTTATAATTTATGCCGCCCGTATTCTTGGGGTCGCCGGCTACGGCGTTTTTTCCTACGCTCTCGCGATTGCCGGTTTCTTTTCAATATTTGCCGATGTCGGCATTACCCCGCTTCTCACCCGTGAGTCGGCTCGAAATCCGGAGGAAAGAATCTATTACCTTTCAACCGGTTTTTTTATAAAACTTATTTTCATACTCTTTAGCACTCTTCTTATACTCTTTGTCGCGCCTCTTATTGCAAACATTAAGGGAGCCAGCGAACTCTTCTCAATTATTATTTTCCTTTTTGCCTTTGACACGCTCCGTGATTTCTTCTTTGGTTTTACCCGAAGTATTGAAAAAATGGAAATAGAGGCGGGGGTAAATATCGCCACAAACCTGGCAATTCTCGCCTTCGGCGGAGCAGCTTTGATTTTTATACCTTCAAGTAAAACTCTTACCATTGGCTATACTATCGGTTCGGCCATCGGACTTATCATTCTCCTTTTTATTCTAAAAAACCACCTAAAGAAGCTTTGGCAATCTTTCCGAACCAACCTTATAAAGCCGATTATCACCGAGGCCTGGCCTTTTGCTCTAGCCGGTCTTCTGGGAGGAATAATGTTAAACACCGATATGATTATGCTCGGGTGGTTTCGCGACGCGGAGGAAGTCGGCTTGTATTCCGCCGCCCAGAGAATAATTCTTTTTCTTTACCTCCTGCCTGGTTTTCTGGCGGTAAGCTTGTTTCCTTCTTTCTCGCGGCTTGCCGGGAAAGATAACGAAAAATTCCGGCTGATTCTTGAGAAAGGCATCGCGGCCGCTCTTCTCCTGGCATTCCCGATTGTGGTAGGTGGCACAATTCTTGCGCCACAGATGATAGGTTTGATTTACGGCTCATCCTACCTGCTCTCCTCAAGCACTTTCATGATTCTTCTTTTTACGCTTTTCCTTATCTTCCCCGGAATTTTTATAGGAAGTGCGATATTCGCCTATAATCGTCAGAAACTCTTTACCGGATTTGTAAGTCTAGGAGCTTTAGGGAACGTAATTTTAAACTTCCTTCTTATACCGGTTTACGGCATTGCCGGGAGCGCCCTAGCCACGATAGGTTCTCAGCTTTTGGCAAATGGCTTCACGTGGGGAATGATGAAAAAAATAAACAATTTCCAAACCTTAATCCACCTTCCCAAAATTCTTATTGCCACCCTCATAATGGCGGCGGCGACATTCTTTCTCTACACTTTGGGGGTGAACGTGATTTTAAACATTATCTTTAGCGCCGCAATTTATTTTGCAGCTCTAAAAATATTCAGAGAACCTCTCTTAGATTACGCAAATCCTTTTCGCTTATTCAGACGCCTTCAATAACTGAAGTTTTTGCCCCACCAAGGAATCAGCCGGCCAAATAGCGGTAATCTGCTCTCCAACCTCAATTGCTTCCTTGACTCTGCCCTCTGATAAATACAGGTCAAAAAGTCCGTAGAGGAACTGCGGCCGATTGGGACTTACTTCAAGTCCTCTTAAATATAAATTTTCAGCTGCTTCAGCATAAACTTTGTCTTCATAAATAGACCAGGTTGTTTGATAGACGATCCCCATCTTGAGAATTATCTTTGTAAGCTCCGGGCTTTGGGAGTCAGCTAAAATCGGGCGGGCTATTTCCTCCGCATAACCAACGATTAAACCGCCGACTTCCTCCGATAAGCCGTTGCGAATCAGGTTCGTAAGCTGGTTTAGGGTAAAACCTACTACCTCGTCGCGAGCAACCGGCGAGTTAATGTTTAACACCTTATCAAAACGATATTTCAGTTCATCAACGCTCTCCACCGATTGGAGCAAATGAATGGTGGTGATAAATGCATTCGCTTTTTTGTACGGCAGATAAGCACCGAAATATAAGCCGACAAAGACGACGACTATAAAAATAGCGATGATTGTTTTTTTAACTATTGTGTTCATGAAGAAACTTAAAATTGGCGAAAGCCAAGAAAAGGAAAAGATTTATATAAATCGGCAGAATGTCAAAAATAACGACGCCCTGGACGAGGTAAGCAATCGGCATCGCGAAAATTAAGGCGTTTTGTACCAAAGGCCGACCCTTGTTTCTTGCTCTAAAGAAGCGAATATAAAAGACAACGAAGATTCCTACATAACTTAAAAGTCCCAATATCCCGGTCGCAACAAGGTAATCAAAAAACACATTGTGAGCCCGGTCATACCAGGTATCCGTCTGCTCACCGGGAATAAAATGCCTTGTGTCAAAATGTTCATCAAAAACCCGGCCGAAGTTCTCCGGCCCCCACCCTAAGAGAGGGCGCTCTTTCCATCCCTCGAAGGCTGACTGCCAAGACCAAAGTCGGCTTTGAGTCGATAAGTTTGAAGTAGTAATATTGAAAAAACGGGTAAGGCCGATTTTTTGCATAATCGGTGAGAAACGAACGGTGTAAAGTGATCCCGCCAAAATAGCTGCAACAATCAGAATTAAAACGCTCGCCGTCTTCGTTTTTTTAGAACCGCTAAATCCCCAAAAAAGAAGAAAAGTGGCGACGCCCGCACCTAAACCTAAAAACGGACCGCGACTTTGAGTAAGCCAGATTACAACTAGAAACAAAATCACCAAAAACCACAGAATCGTTTTGCCGAAACGATTCCTGATTTTCTCGAATCCCCCACTTAGCATGTAAAAAGCATAAAAAAGGGAGAAAAGAAGATAGGTACCAACATAGGCGGTGTTCCCCAGAGAGCCTTGGAAACGCTGACCAATCTTAAGCGGGACACCAATAAAGCCAGTCAGTCCCAGAGCGGCGAGAAAACCGTAAGCAATCATTAATACAGTGGCAAGAAGAGATGCCCAGAAAAGCCCAAGCCAATCTTTTTTATCCTTAAATAAAAAAACGAGAAGGAGAAAAAAAATATAAAACGTCAGCAGTTGAAAGCCTCCTTCGCCCCGTTCAAAGTTGGACCAGAAAGAATTGCCAGGATTGAAGCCAAAAAAACCAGCCAGGAGAAATACGAGAACGAAAAGCGACACGGCGATGACGAGCGGCGACTTCAGGCGATTCAAAATCTCCTTTTCGAAAACCCTACTCTCTCCTCCCTTCAGGAAAAGCCAGCCGAGTAAAAAATTTATCAGGGCGAGACCAACCGCAATTCTCAAGAAAACGTATTTGGTGACAATGAAAGGAAAAAGAGTTTCGGTGTTTACGAAAATGACGCTAAAGAGCGCCGCGTAGATGAAAAATTTTGAAACCTTAAAAAAGTTGAGCGTAGCCACGGGATTAGTTACAATCATACCATATGAAAAAACCAAAATTAAAGGTTTCAATAGTCGTCCCGGCAAGAAATGAGGAAAAATTTATCGCAAAGTGTCTGGACTCAACTCTTGCCCAAACTTACCCCAAAGAAAAAACTGAAATTCTGGTTGTTGACGGCGATAGCGAAGACAAAACAAGAGAAATTATTAAATCGTATTCTGAAAAACATCCTCTTATCCGATTAATCAGGAATCCCAGAAAAATCACGCCAGCAGCAATGAACCTTGGCATAAACGAAGCCCGCGGTGAAATCATTATTCGGCTTGACGCTCACTCAATCTACCCAGCCAATTATGTTGAAAAATGCGCCGCCTACCTTGAAAAATATGAAGCCGATAATGTAGGCGGTATAAGGCGAGCGATACCAGCCAAAAACACGAAAATTGCCAAGGCCATTGCTCTTACCTTCTCTTCTTTTTTTGGCGTCGGCAACGCTTATTACCAAACCGGTACCAAAGAACCAAGAGAAGTAGATACAGTTTTCTGCGGTTGTTATCGCAAGGGGGTTTTCAAAAAAATCGGTCTCTATAACGAAAATCTTGTCCGAAGCCAGGACATGGAATTCAACATTCGCCTGAAGCGCGCCGGCGGAAAAATCATGCTCGTACCTGATATAACAATTCAGTATTTTCCAAAATCAAATTTTGGCGCGTTCTTCAAACACAACGTAAAAGACGGTGTCTGGGCAATCCTGCCGATGAAATACGGCGCCCCGCCCTTCAAACTGCGTCATCTTATTCCTTTGTTTTTTGTCCTTGGCATCTTCGGACCACTCATCCTCTCAATTTGGTACACGCCTTTTATATATCTTACGGCACTCGTTCTTGCCCCCTATGTTCTTACCTCGCTTTACTTTTCGATCCGGATTGCTCTCGGTGAAAAGAAACTGACTCTCCTGCCGTTTTTAATAACTGCTTTCGTCATCCGTCACTTCGGTTACGGTTTTGGTTCTCTTATCGGTCTTGTTAAACTGATTCTATGAAAATCGCGTTCTTGGCTGGCGCCAACTCTATCCACAGCGTCCGCTGGGTAAAGTTTTTTACCGACAAAGGCCACGAAATTGTGTGGCTTTCTTTCGCACCGCCCATTCCTGAAGCCAAAGAGTTGGTTAAAAGAACGAAATTTTACGAAATAACTCCTTCCCCCCTTACCGACATAAACGGACTATTCGCTCCTCGCTATCTACCAAGCGCCGTAAAACAAATTAAAGATATTCTCCAGAAAGAAAAACCGGATTTACTTCACGTTCACTCGGCCGGCACTTACGGCTTCACCGCCGCGCTCGCAAATTTCCATCCGACCGTTCTCACGCCTTGGGGTTCGGATATTCTTTTAGGCAGCTTCGTCCGGAAACTTGTCCTTATTTTTATTGTTGACAGAGCTGATGTTTACACCTGCGACGGCGAAAATACTTTTGAAAGATTAATCGGATTGGGAGCGGACAGAGAAAAAATTCACCTCATTCGCTTCGGCACTGACGTAGAGAAATTCCGTCCCGGGTCAAGTGTTAAGAGTCAAATGTTAAAGGTTAAGGTCGTCTCTCTCCGAAACCTGGAACCGATATACAACATTGAAACCTTGATAAGAGCGGCGGCGATTGTTATAAAATCAGCGCCGAATACTAAGTTTGTGCTTGCGGGTGGCGGAACTGAGAGAGAGTTCCTAGAAAATCTAAGCAAAGAATTAAACATCCAAAAAAATGTTCAATTCTTAGGGCAGGTTAATAATGAGAAACTTCCTGTCTTGCTTCAGTCTGCTAACGTTTACGTCTCCACTGCCCTCTCTGACAGCGGACTCTCGGCATCAACGGCGGAGGCAATGGCAAGTAGTTTACCGGTAGTCGCCACCGATACGGGAGACAGCAAAGACTGGATAGACAATGAATTTATAATTCCCGTAAAATCTCCCGAAGCTCTCGCGGAAAAAATTACCACCCTTATAGATAACGTCGATTTGAGAAAAAAACAGGGTATCCGTAATCGGCAAATTATCAAGGAGAAAAATAATTACTACACCGAAATGGAAAAAACGGAAAAGATATATGAAGAAATTATTAAGAAAAATAAAAAGAGCGGCCGATAGACTGTTTGGCACGGAATCGGACAAATTTTATTGGCGTTTCCGCCATATCTTCCAAGATAAAAATTGGGCTGAAAAATATATCTCTCCGGAAACATTGGAGAAATCACGCCACAAACCCCTTTTCCAGACAATTACCCGCCACGCTCCTTTTCAAAAGGTTTTCGAATTCGGCTGCGCCTCGGGACCTAACCTCATCCTCCTTTCAAAAAAATTTCCCGAAACAGAGTTCTGGGGAATCGATATCAGTAAAAGCGCCATAAAAATCGGAAAGGAACACGTTGCCAAAAATAAAATCTCCAACGTTCATTTGGAAACCGGCTCCATTGGAGCGTTGAAAAAATTCCCGGATAACGATTTTGACATCGTATTCACTGACGCGGTCTTAATCTATATTGGTCCGGAGAAGGTTAAAGAAGTCCTGAATGAATTAATCAGAATCGCAAAAAAATCCATTATTTTGGTTGAATGGCGGAACGATAAGCATCACGCTTACGAAGCCGACCACTGGTCCTATAACTGGGAAATGCTTTTTAAAGAACTGGGAATCCCCAAAATAAAAATCGTCAGCCTCTCCGACAACTCCTGGCAGGGCGAGTGGGCAAAACGCGGATGCGTTATTGAGATTTCTCTTCAAAATTAAAGCCGCCCGCCTCAAGCATGTTGGAGAAGCGGTAGGTCGGTTTTTTCATCAATAAGCGTTTAAAACCGAGGAGAACGGAACCCAAAAATGTTTCTCTTAAATAGGATTTAAAAATATTGAACCATCTTCTCCTTATCCCCGCTCTGACCAGTTTTTGAAAATTCTTATCGAAGGTCGAGAGGGTCCTCGACCATTCCTTCCAAAATCCAGCAAGTTTGCTCCCCTTAACTCCCCAAATTATTTTCATCTCAACCAAAGTTTGGTAGTAAAGGACAAAATAAAAAACCCAGTTAATGTCAATTTTCCGGAAATTGCCGCCGGCGATATTTTTAATCTTTGCCAGATCATTGAAAATCATATTGGTATTGACCGAAGACTTAATCGGAACAAATTCATAGGGGTCGGACAAATTCAGAGACTTAAGATAGCGAGTTATGTTTGACTGGGCCCTAGTACCGGCGCTGACCGATGCTCCCTGGAAGAAAAAAAGCGGACGCGGGATAAAAACTACATTATCAATATGCGCCAAAACCAACAGGGATGAGGTATAATCCGGTGCGTAAGGCAGATAAAGGGCGCCAATGTCATTGCGAATTTTTTCAATCAGGTCGTGCCGATAGCAGCCGACATGCGGCCGAGGCAAGGAGTGAGCATCCAATGTCCGGCTAAACTCTTCTAAGAGACTTAGAGAACTAAAATTTCTAAAACCCGGCTCACTTCTCTCACTCCTGAGCACACCTTTTTTTTCGTTAAAATAACCGTATTTCCAGAAAACTGCCGAGGGCTCTTTTGACTCTTTTATTACGCTGTATACTTCCTTCAAAGCACCCTGTTTCAGAAAAGACCGGTCGGTAAGAATGAGAACGTATTTACCGCTTGCCTTTTTCCCGGCAAATTCCCAATGGTCGGGAATGTTTAACTCTTTGTCGGGACGGATATATTTCAGGCGGGGGTCACTTCCAAATTCATCTACAACTTCTTTCGTTCTTTCGTTATTGAAATTGTCGGAAACTATGAGCTCGTAGTCGTCAAAATCCTGCAAAATGACGCTTTTCATGGCGTCGCGAAGGAGAGCCGGCCTGTCCTTGGTGGGAATAATAACGGAGAAAAATGGTTTCATAAGAAAGTGTCCACGATGGCATTGTAGTCAATCTCCAGTAAATCAGGATTGGGATAGAGCCAATCGTTTCCCTCGATATTCCTTTTGACAATAACCTTTTTCTCCAAATCACATTTTTCAAGAATATTCACAAGAAAATTGTCATAAGACATATTCTCACTTTTGCTGTCGTCAATCACAACTAAATTTTTGGTTTTCTTCACGTCTTCAATAATTTTTTGCCAATCGATTGGGGTCACGGCGTTTACCGAGAAAATGGAAGGGTTAATTTGCTTCTCTCGCAGTTTCTCATGAAGCTTCCAACCGTAAGGAAAAGAGAAGTTAAAACAAACTATCGTTGCTCTCTCACCCACCGTGTACTGAAAAATAGATTTATCGTCGTTGGAATATAATTTCGGAACGTCCAGAATCTCGTCACCAAATAGTCTCTGAGCGACTCCGATAATTCTGAAACCGGGAGAGATAAGATGAGTGTTTATTATTTCTTCCGCATCCACCCGATTCGTAACGGTAAAACCCGGAATCCTGGCAACAGAAGCAATGTCGCCGAAATTATTAAAGCTTGACTGCAAGCCGTGGTAACCCAAGTCCGATATAACGGGGAAGATTGTATAAGACGCTCTCGGTTCTTTTCTTCTTATAAAATTGTAAGTGTCAACAAGCTGATCAATTCCCAACAAAAGAAAGTCAAGCTGTTTCATAAAAAATATCGAAGAGGTGCCGCCCAGCATCATCCCAAAACCCAAGCCGGTGAGCGTGTTTTCCGAGTTCGGAGCATTAATGATGAGTCCGCCTTCCCCAACGCTAAGACCTCTGGTTAATCCGGAGATATGGGAACCGGCAGCAATGTTCTGACCAAAAAGAACCAAGCCCTTCGTTTCCGCCGTTTTCTTCCCCAAAACTTCGTTTATGTACTGAATATATTTCATTGTTCACCTATTTCTTTTTTAAGATTTCCCAATATTTCTTGTGAAAACTTTTTCAAATCTTCGGAAGAAAAATACTCCTGCAGAACAAAAACAGGGTCGTTTACCGAGTGTTCAACCTCAGGCCACTCAATTAGGGACGTTTCGGGTAAGGGGCCGGCGTGAGGGTGAATAAAACGCCCCTCTTTCTTTCCGCTGTCTTCAACATACCACCCGCCCAAGGTTGTGATATTGACCTCAAGAACAACTGGGCTCTTGTTTTCCAAAATCTGCTTTTTTATTTCTTTTAGTTTCTCAATGTACTGATAGACGTTGTTACCGCTTAACCTTTCGTATCCCGCGCCTAATGAATCGGCAAATTTCGGTAAGTCGATATCCCTCCTTCTCTCTTCTATTCTTGTATGCATTGACCACCCATTATTCTCAACAATAACCAGCGCCCCAAGTTCGTTGCTTGTCATAAAAAGCAAACTCTCGTAAAAAGCCCCTTCTTCTATGGCACCGTCACCGGTGACTACTGTAACTAAACCGTTTCCTCCTTTTACTTTTTGAGCCAAAGCAAGACCGGTTGTAACCGGCAGATTATTGCCCAGAATACTCGAGGCATAAACTATTCCTTTTCCCTCGTTTGCCAAATTCATTGATCCAAGCTCAGCACGAGCCAGCCCTTCTTTTTTCAGCAAGTACTCATCCAATATCGGCTTTAACGCTCCCGTTCTTGCAAGGTTATAGTGAATGTTCCGGTGGGAAAGAACCAGTTTGTCTTTTTCTTCCATAACCGAATCTACGGCAACGGCAATAACCTCGTGCCCCATCGCCAGGTGAATCGGTATTTTAAAAAGGCCGGCTTTGTACTTTTCGTTCACTATCATTTGGCTGAGCCGCAGCCGTAAAATGTCCTTTGCTATTTTGATGTCTTCAGATACCGCCATATTTTTCTTTAAACTCCTTAAAACCAGGGTAACTTTTGTCTCTTGCGGAAACAAAAGGCGTTATCCCCTGCAGGTTCCAGTCAATATTTAAATCCGCGTCATTCCATATAATACCAACTCCATGCTCCTCCGAAAAATAGTTGTCCGATTTAATTATCAGATCAACCCCGTCCGTCAAGGAAAGACAGCCATGGGCGAGGCCGGAAGCAGTAGAGAGAAGGTTTTTCGTCTTGTCAGATAAGACTACAGAGTTCCACATACCGAAAGTTTCTGAATCCTTCCTCAAATCCACCACAACCCACAGCATCTCGCCCTTGGTAACTCGCAGAAGCTTTCCTTCGGAGTAGGGCGGTAGCTGAACATAAAGACCCCGTAAAATGCCCTTTTTCTTAGTGTGATGGTGACTTTCTTCCGTCCAGTTTGTAGACAATCCCAACTTCTTAAAAATTCTTTCTTCGTATATGCGAGCCAGAAAACCCCGGTCGTCTTCGTATATCTCCGGGATTAACTCAACGAATCCTTCTATTTTTCCTTTTTTTAACTGCACTTTCATAAAAGTTTCACTTTAATTGCTGAAGCCACGACTCCACGGATATCCCCGGTTTCCAATCCAGCATCTCCTTTGCCTTCTTATTGGAAATGTTCCTCACACTCACTTTCTCCGGATCACTTTCAATCACTTTCGGATTTTTATTAAGAACTTTTTTGGATGATTCAATAATATCATGAAGCGTAACGAGCTTGTCTCCCGCAAGATTGATTATGTTGAACCCTTCCAAGCCCACAGCTTTGATAATTCCAGAAGCAATGTCGGATACATGAATAAAGCATCGACCGCTCTTCAGGGAACCGACGGCTACTTCTTCGTTTTCTTTCACATTGAAAAATAATGATTCAACCGCCGATTTTTTCTCACCCGTGGAACCGCAGACAATCCCGAAACGGAGAACGGTAACCGGGCAGAATCCGTGCTGGTATTTCTGCCTTAAATTGGCTTCACTTACCAGCTTAGAAAGGGCATATTCGGAGGTGTGGTTGGCGATGTTTATGACTGATTCCTCGGTTTTTACCTCACCTGCTGTGCAATTATCATAAACCCACTCGGTAGAAGCGAAAATAAACTGTTTGACTTTTCGTGCCATCGCAGCTTCCATCACGTTTAGGGTGCCTAATACATTCAAATCAAAAGCCGCATACGCATTATCCTTGCACATATTGTCATCGGACAAGCCCGCCAAATGAACTACGGCGTCAACCCCTTCGGGAATAGCCGAAGCGATGTCTTTAGAACAAACGTCAAATCCGCTTCTTATGTCCGCCCCTACAAACTCAATTCCTTTTTCCTTACATTGCGAGACAACCTCACTGCCAATAAAACCGTCTGAACCTGTGATAAATAGTTTCATATTTTCTCATAAATTTAATCACCGCCGGCAACGGTAAAGACCTCACCGGTTATAAAATTGCCGGTCTCGGCCGCTAGAAACAAAACCGTCTGGGCAATATCCAACGGCTTGCCCATTCGCTTCAGAGGAATCAGGTCAATTCTCTTTTTAAAATCTTCTTCCGTATATCCCTTTATCCTGGTTCGCATCGGCGTATCAATGACACCGCATCTTATTGCATTTACCAGGATATTGTACTCTGCTCCCTCTTTTGCAAAACCCAACGTTAAACTCTCAAGAGCGGCTTTAGCGGCAACGTAATGCATGCTCTTGGCACTGCCGCCATATTTCACGTTAACCGAGCTTAAATTAACAATTCTCCCGCCGCCCTGCTCTTTCATACGTGAAAAAACTTCTCCCATTAAATGGAATGGAGCTTTTGTGTTGAGGTTAAAAGTATCCTGAAACGATTTCTCATCAAGCTCGGAGAAATGCCTGTAATCATGAATTGCTCCGGCGTTGTTAATCAGGATGTCTATTCCTCCGAATTTCTCAACAAATGACTTTATAAGGCCTTCTCCTTCTTTCTTATTTTTAAGGTCTGCATGAAGGATTTCCGCCTCTCCACCTCCGTTACGTATTTCTTTGAGTAATTCTTCCGTGTTCCCTTTATTATTGAAATAATGCAAACCCAGACGGGCGCCGTATTCGGCAAAAAGCTTCGCTATTTCGGAGCCCATGCCGCCACTTGCGCCGGTAATAAGAACTCTTTTTCCTTTCAGATCTTCAAACATTACTTTACCCGCTTGAGATAACCGTTTTGGTTGTGAGATGAATAGAGTTTGTTAAATTCCTTGTCAATCTTGAAGTCATCATTAGTTTTTAAAAATTCAGTAATCGCGTCCCCGGGACCATTGTCAATATATACTTCCTTGGCCGCTCCCCGCTTGGCAAGCTCCGAAGCAATGGCATCAAAAACCACCATGTAGCAGCCGGGTATTACAAACTCTTGATAGATTTCTAATTCCTTAAGAACATGAGTTTTGGTATGGTCCGAATCAAGACAGACTATAACCTTAGAGCCTTTCGGCACTCTCTCTCTTACCTCTTCCACTATTTCCGGAGCAATGGAACTCCCTTCAATCATCTCAATTCTTTTAATAAGGGGGTGGATTTCAAGGACCTTCCGGTTATGCTCTCTGATGTCAACATCAATGCCAATTACCTTTCCTTTGCCTAAAAGTTCCAAAAGAGAGGCTTCAAATATCATTCCTCCGCCGTGGGCAATACCGAGCTCAAGAATGAAGTCCGGCTTAATTTTAAAAATCAATTCTTGCAAAAGAACTAGGTCCTCCGGTGTTTGGATAACCGGCACGCCCAGCCAATCAATTTCGTAAGAAAGTTTGTTCTTGCTGCAAACCTCAGCCCAACCCATTCCAACCCGCTTTAATTCTTCCGTGTTTTTATTTTTTTCAGTGAGGACGTATTTCCGCAAAGACGGGATGTTGTCGTAGTCCATAGGTATTATATTTTAAGTTTTTACCAGAGATTTGGCAACTTCCAGAAGATTTTGTCCGGACTCCAAAAGAATCGTTCTGCAGCCAGCCGCCTCACCGGCTTGTAAGTCACGTTCGTCGTCCCCGATAAAGACTGCCTTAGTTAAATCAAAATTGTTTTCAAAGGCGGCGTCGTGCAAAAGACCAGGCCTAGGCTTGCGGCAATCGCACCCGTCGTCCCAGCCGTGCAGACACTGATACAAACCGTTTATATTTACCCCTTTCTTTTTTAATTCCCTTTTCATGTTCCGGTTAATCTCTTCAAGGTTTTCTTTTGTCATCATGCCTCTCGCAACTCCCGGCTGATTGGTAATTACGTAAATTTCATAACCGTTGTCGCCGAAAAACTTCATAGCCTCAATTGAGCCGGGCAAAAATTCAAACTCGCTCCATTCTTTTACATAATCGGCTTTGGGTGCTTTTTTATTTATTACTCCGTCCCTGTCCAAAAGAATAATTTTTCTCTCCGATAAAAACTTGGCGGTTAAGGGCAGTCTATCAGGAGAACCAATACTGTAATATCTGTGGTCAGTTAAGTAACCGGCTAATCGTTTTTCTTCAACGAGCTTCGGCAATATCTCTTTTTCAAAAGAAAAATTATAATCCGGAGCGAGCTCCAACACATTTTTATTCAAAATAAAAAACCCGATGTCTACGCCATTCAAGTCGGGAGCAGTCCGGGTTTTGTCATAAAGCTCTACAATTCCGTTTTCATCAACCCTGACGTTATTTTTCGTAACGCTGTGTTTGTTAGTGTAAATCGTTACGGTAGCTGGTGTTTTATGTTCTTTGTGGAAACGATAAAGGTCTTCAAGGCGGAGGGGCCAATAGTTATCGCAATACATCAAAAGAAACTCATCTTGAAGTAAATCCTTCGCATTCCTTATACGGGTTCCGGTCTCATCTTCAACCGCCCCGACTGAATACTTTATGACCACCCCGAATTTAGAGCCGTCGCCGAAGTGCTCCGTAATCTTCTCCGGCAAGTAACCAAGAAGCATTACTATTTCTTCTATCCCGTTCCGTTTCAAAAGCTCAACCAGGTATTCCAAAAAAGGCCTCCCGTTTATGGGAATCATTGGCTTTGGAAAGTTGTCCGTAAACGGCCTTAACCTTTCGCCTCTGCCACCGGCTAAAATAACGGCTTGCTTAGGATCCATCTCAGTAGAGATCATTCTTGACGAAATCCCGCCAGTACTTCAGCGTATCCTCAAGTATCTTCTCAAGCGGTATTTTCGGTTCCCAGCCGGTCAGCTTTCGGAACTTGCTCGTATCGCCTATGAGTCGCGGCACGGCGGTTGGCCGGACGAATTGCGGGTCGGTTTTTGTTTCTATTCCGGAGACGGTGGATATTTTTATCAACTTTTCGATAATCTCACGATAGGTACAGGTACTCTCCGGCCTCTCTTGTCCGATAAGGTAGAGTTCGCCGGGATTGCAGTGTTCCATCGCGAGTGAGTAGGCCTCAACCAAATCCCGAATGTGGGTAAAGTTCCTTTTGTCTTCTATATGGCCATGAGTGAGAACGAGTTTCTGCTTACCGGCCTCCATCCGGGCAATCTGGTAGGCATACCAGGGAATGCCGAAAACGTAATCCCTTCTCGGACCCTCGTGGTTAAAGGCCCGGGTTCTTATAACGTTTAATCCGTACGAACGGAAGTAAACGTAACCGATGAAATCCTGGGCAATTTTTGAAACAGCGTAAGGATTAACCGGTCTTAAAATCGTATTTTCCTTTATGGGCAACTCATCCTCGTGTATCTCACCGTATTCTTCGCCGGAACCGGCTATAAGAAATCTCGGGTTGATTCCCTCCTCTTTTATGGCGTCTAAAAGATTCACTGTTCCCTTGAAATTCACGTCCATGTAGTGGCTGGGGTGAAGCCAAGAGGGACTGACAAAACTCTCGGCCGCCAGATGAAAAACTTTATCCGGCTTTATTTCTTTTATCACGTTTCTCACGCCAATCGGGTCGGTAATGTCACAATCCAGAAATTTTACCCGCGGATTGTGGAGTAGGTGCTTAACATTGCGGAGCGGTTCAACGTTCCACCGCTTCAAACCGTAAATTTCAACACCTTCTTTCTCCAAAAGAAGGTCCGCTAAATGAGAACCGACGAATCCGGTTATGCCTGTTATGAGTATTTTTTCATTCATTATATTCATTTAACTATCCGGACGAATTCTCCGCAAGATGATCAAAATAGTCCACGAAGTAGCGGGTAATCATGTGGAGAATTGTCCCGTGAACGCTCTCCACTGCTTCATACTCACCCTTTTCTGTTTTAACTAAAATTTTTGCATCGGCCAACTCGTTCAACTTTCCGCCGTCAAAGCCGGAAAGACCAATTACGGGAACTTTGTTTTCTTTTGCCACTTCCACCGCTTTTATAATATTGGGTGATGCCCCGGATGATGAAATAGCAATTACCGTATCTGTATCCTGAATGTAGTTCTGAAGCGGTCCGGCAAAAACCATTTCGTAGCCGACATCGTTCGCCCAAGCTGTCAGTTCGGACTCAGTGGTCGGTAATCGGATTGCTTGAAACCGCCGGGCATGTTTGTCCAAGTGATGACTGAAAACTGTTTTGTTAAAATCACTTACCCAGTGAGTCGCAATTGCTAAAGAGCCACCATTGCCGAAAATATAAATCCGGCCGTCGCGTTCGTAAGTCGCCTGCAAAATGTCAATCGCTTTGGTAATTTCTTCCCGCGGCAAATTGCGAAGAAGTTTAACAACTCTTTCCGAGAAATTTTCTATATATTTTTCCATAATACTCCTAAACGAAATTTGTTCTGAAAGATCCATTCATCAAAACTTCGGCTCCGGATTGAACGAACCGAACGGGAATTTCAT
>CAZGHF010000011.1:16779-21097 GCA_964525595.1 uncultured Candidatus Saccharibacteria bacterium | reverse complement strand
CTCGCATCAATTTACGTGAACGTCTGTTGTCTTTTTTCACGTTAACTGCGTTGTATCTCACATGTCTGGTCTGGTTCTGGAGGGCACATTCCTCCATATGTATAATAAGTACCACTAGTCCCACAAGCACGAGCAGAACCACTCCAACCAGGTCTACCTGAAATTCCAGGGTCACACCACTCAACTTCATTAACACATGATCCACAACGTCCACCTGTAGTAGTATATTGTTTATCAGCAGTACCACTACAATTATAATCCCAACTAGACCCAGCATCAATAATTTGATATTGCTGATTGAAGTAAGTTGTCTGACCTGGATTTACATCGAAATCTACATCATAACAATCATCATTGTTAGCAGAAACTCCGCCACCAAGACAGCCAAAAGATCCTACTCCATATCCATCTCCGTCGGCATCTTCATATCCATTTTGATAGACGCTACTATTTCCATCATTACAATCACTGGTTCCCAGTTTTTGACTATCTGTTAACCATATACAAGAACTTGCTGCGTTTTTGTAATAAGTTCTTCCACTTACAGAACAAGAACTTCCAACACATCTTGTTGCAGGACCTGTATCTGTCCATCCGTCCTGGTCATTGTCAGAACTAAGACTTGCAACATCTTGATAAAGAGCACTTGATGCACCAGAGCAATCAACATAATCCGTACATGACGAAGTATATCCTAGATCATATCCTACGCAGGTTAGTCCGCTTCCCTCACAATGACCATCTTCATCATAATCAGTGTATAAATCCCACCAATCACCTGAATTTGCATCATTACAATCATTAGTTCCGCTTCTTGCACTATAAAGTATCCAAACACAAGTTCCTGCAGTTCCTTTATAATAATTAGCAGAACAACCAGCAGTTGCACCAACACATTGTGTTCCTGATGATGTACCTAAGATATACCCATCATTATCAACATCAGTAGAAAGACTTCCTATATCTCGATAAACGTCATCGTCACCATCATTACAATCAGTCACCCCAATGGCGTCTTTCATTCTTATATCACCGGAGAGCGCTTTGATAGAGTTCGGTGCATAGTTATCTCCATCGCCGTCGGTTAGATAAATATTGGCCTGCAGAATTTCACCGCCTTCGTTTAAAGTGAAATAACCGCTACCAATAGTAATGGAATAACCGTCATTCCACACAAATTTGCCGCCGGTATTTATAGTTACATTAACATCAGGGTTCAGAGTAACATTACCTGCGTCCACTCCCTCTATTGCAGAGAGGGCACAACTCACCGTAACTATGTCAGCGCCAGGGCCGTAAGAACGGATTCCAGTGCAGGGGTCGGACCATGCCATCACAAAGTTGTTACTTCTGCCAAGTTCGTCTCTTACGACAAAGGTTGTATGATATGTTTTTACATGCGTGTCTTCCACTACCCATTCTCCTTCATAGGTATACTGGACAACTCCCTGGGCTTCGGCTTTTCTGAAAAGCCCGCTTACTAATTCCTTTATGCTTGAATTGTTTATGAGTAATTCACCATCCTCATTAATAATGTACTTACGGTTATTAAAAATATCTTCTGTTAGCGCACTGCTCTCGGTGAGCTCCATCGGCACGGTTCTTATGTCGTTATCCGTCTCAATCTCGGCTAAAACTTCAACTAAAGGCGCGTCTCCGTTAACGACGATTTTCATGTATTGAGTATCTCTGACATGAACATCAAGCGGGGAGATAAAACCTGAAACGATAACGGGGTATGCGTCCGATTTTGATGAAACCGTAAAATCAGCAACCTCCGGCAGTGGCCCCCATTCTTCTCCTTTTTCGTTAATAAGTTTTTTATCTTCAGGGGCTGGCTTCTCTGCTTGTTCCCCTTGCGGTTCATATACCTGAACAAGCACTCCAATACCCGCGACAATCAAAATCGATAGAATGATTAAAACGCTTTTCCTCATTATTGTTTACTGCTTAAAAGTTTATCTAAATTAAGTCCTTCCCAATCGTCCTCGGAATAATTGCTCCAGCTTTTCCAGTCAAGTCGCGGTGCCGTCAAACGGTATGAGACCTCACCGCTTTTATCGGCGAGAATTGTAATTCTCTTATTTTCAACATCTTTCTCGTACCAGACATCGCCTTCAAATCCTGGGGTGAGCAAAACGGTCATGTTGTCAAAAATTTCTTCGGCGGTTGTGCGATACACTGTTCCATCTTCGGCGATATATGCCCGGCCGTCAATGTTTATGGTTTGAGCGAAAAGCCAAACATCAGAGCCTTGTTCTAAATTATTGAAATCAATTACGTACGAGTGTGTAGCATTCTGTTCCTGTAGGCGTATTACTCCGGTCGTTTCTTCCTTCACGCCGGTCATACCGGCCATGTAAGTTGCGTAGTGAATGCCGCCGATAGTATAGACAGGGTCAACGGTGACGGCGTTAATCTTTTGAGCAGTTATATCAGTGCCTGCTGCAGTCACGGTAAGCATACCGGACATCGAGCCACCGGCAGAGGTGATGGTCCCACTAGTCCATAGGTTAGTGCCCATTGCAGATGTGCCTGTACCAGCTTGAGCCCACACCATCTGGTGTCCACCAGCCATTGTACCGCCTGTTGTGTTGTTTGTGTGTTTATAAGCCAACCCATAGAGACCACCGAAATTAGTGCCTGCCGCACTATTTCTATAGGCTGTCCCCATTGACCAAATATGCTGAGTTTTATACGAATCATACGTGCCAAATATACCTTCATCCCTATTAGCACCTGGAACAATAATTGCGGCGGTTAGATTATCATTAGCATTGCTTCTCAAGAAATCTGAACCGTTAAACCCATCCAGCGTCCCCGTGTTAGTAAGACTATTAGCCACCTCTGCATCAGTCCAGTCAAAGGAAAGGGTGCCGCTGTTGGATATCTCTCCTTTCTCTATTGCTGTGCCAAGGAGGGAGACATTTCCAGAAAGGGCGGAGTCACTCACCGAGCCCGAGGCGCCGATAGTGAGGGTGTCGCTTACTTCTGAGTTTGCCCAGTCAAAGGAAAGGGTTCCGCTGTTGGATATCTCTCCTTTCTCGATTGCTGTACCGAGAGTCGCACTGAGCGTACATGTTCCAGAAGCACATCCTCCGGATATTCCTGTCCCATTTGTAATTCCAGTGATATCTCCGCCGGAATTGGCATCCACAACCCATGTAAATCCTGCTGTTCCGCTATCATAACTTAATATGTAGTTGTTTGTAGGCGCGTTTGTTGCCTCAAGGTCAGCTTCCTGTATAGTGTTGTTGCTTATTTCACCGCTTGTTATTGAAGTGCCGAGAGTTGCGGATATACTGTCTGCCGCAACGCTTATTCCGGTGCCGGCACCGACATTCAATGTAACCGTCCCAGAACTGCCGCCGCCGGTCAAACCACTGCCGGCCGTGACACCGGTGATGTCGCCAGATGAGTGCGCTCCTGTTGAAAGATTAAGCGCGCTTATAAGTTGGGCTGGAGTTGAAGGACGAATGTAGTTATTAGAAGCAGTGTCAATCTGGGTCATGATGAAATTGATGGTTGCGTTAGTGGAGTCATATTCTGACCTAAATAGACGTGTATTAATATCTCCAGAGCTATCTCTTGCTGCAATTGTACTTCCGGTGCCGGCGGTGGTAGCGCTGAACCCGTCAAGCGTCCCTGTGTTAGTAAGGCTATTAGCCACCTCTGAATCAGTCCAGTCAAAAGAAAGCGTGCCGCTGTTGGATATCTCTCCCTTTTCAATGGCTGAACCAAGAAGGGAGACGTTTCCAGAGAGGGCGCTGTCACTCACCGAGCCGGAGGCGCCGATAGTGAGGGTGTCGCTTACTTCTGAATTTCCCCAGTCAAAGGAAAGGGTTCCACTGTTGGACATCTCTCCCTTTTCAATGGCTGAACCAAGCTGACTAAATGACGCCGATGAAATTCCGTCCAGCAAATCCGCATCCAATCCCGAGCCGGAGCCGTCGTTGCCGCCATGCCAGACTTTTCTCCATGAATACCATGTAGACCCACTGCTTGCCCACCCCCTGAACCATAACTGATCACTGTTGTATCCGCCGTAAATTTGCAAGCCGGTGTCAATTCCTCTAGCAACAATTAACTGTCCGTAACTACCTCCTGGAGAATTTGCAGGCGTGCCTTCAGCATTAAAGAATCCTGTTGAGAGAATTGTGTTGAAATCTGTTGTGTATCGAGAGCCTTCTTGACTTGATGGGAGTGTTGGTTTGCTTGACACGCCGCTCCACGGCACGGCACTCGCCGTCAGGGTATTACTTACCTCCGAATCAGCCCAGTCAAAGGAAAGGGTACCGCTGTTGGATATCTCTCCTTT
>CAZGHF010000011.1:0-16679 GCA_964525595.1 uncultured Candidatus Saccharibacteria bacterium | reverse complement strand
CCTCCGAATCAGCCCAGTCAAAGGAAAGGGTACCGCTGTTGGATATCTCTCCTTTCTCAATGGCCGTGCCGAGCAAGGAGACGTTTCCAGAGAGGGCGCTGTCACTCACCGAGCCGGAGGCGCCGATAGTGAGGGTGTCGCTTACTTCTGAGTTTGCCCAGTCAAAGGAAAGGGTTCCGCTGTTGGATATCTCTCCTTTCTCGATTGCTGTACCGAGAGTCGCACTGAGCGTACATGTTCCAGAAGCACATCCTCCGGATATTCCTGTCCCATTTGTAATTCCAGTGATATCTCCGCCGGAATTGGCATCCACAACCCATGTAAATCCTGCTGTTCCGCTATCATAACTTAATATGTAGTTGTTTGTAGGCGCGTTTGTTGCCTCAAGGTCAGCTTCTTCTATACTTCCCGCGGTTATTGCGACCGTAGGACTCCATCCTTCCCCTGCGCTTCCACTTATGGTGATGGCATTCCCGCCGGTGAGCCCTGCAACATAGTTTCCTGATGTTTCTGATGTCAGCGCAATCACTCCATCATCTAACGCATCAATATCAGCAGTAGAGATATTTGTACTTCCCCAAATTACGTTTCCGCCACTCACTGTGAGATCTCCAGTAACCTTAAGATAATTTCTAACAACAACTTCTCCTGTTCTATTATCTCCCGGCCCCAAATATAAAATTTCTGCAGTATCTATATTGTCATACCAAATCACATTACTCACCGATGTATTACTATCCGATAATATGAAATCAGTAGCTGATGTACCTAATGAAATAGTATCTCCAGTATTCAACACATACGAATCAGTAATCTCTGTTGTGCCGATACAATTCGTGCAGACAAGATCGCCGGATGTTATGCTATCAGCCACCTCTGAATCAGCCCAGTCAAAGGAAAGGGTGCCGCTGTTGGATATCTCTCCTTTCTCAACGGCAGTGCCGAGGAGGGAGACATTAGCAGAGAATGCGTTGTCGCTTATTGAGCCAGAAGCACCGATAGTGAGGGTGTCGGAAACGAAGGTGTCAGTAATAGCCGTACCTTGCCAGGTGCCGGCGCCTACTATGCCGGAGGAGTTTATTTGGAATGCGTCGTTAGGGCCAACCGTAAAGAGAGAAGCGGGAGAAGCATCCCCGATGCCGACTTTATTTGCTGTATCAATAAAAAGCCCGGTGCCGGTCTGGCGCGAACGAATATGCACCCCGCCGCCGTCAGTAGTTTTAGTGGAAATCTCCAAATCGCCGGTGGTATTTCGGATAAGAGTATCGGCAGCAAAGGAGGCAGGAATCAAAGACAATATCCCTAAAACAAGAATGAGAGTGAGATACTTTTGGTTCATCTTACTTTATAAGTATGCGTGTCCATTTGTGCCTAGTGTCTAATTTTCTTTCTTCGGCACCACCACAAACTTCCCTATCACTTCCTCTTTGCAGGTTGAGCATAAAACATCATATTCGCCAATTTCCAAAACCTGCGTTCTAAAAGAACCGGTGCCGCCTGAGGTAATAGTTCTTTCTATAAAATTAGGCATAAAAGATGATTCGCTTGAAATATTTACGGTATGCTCTTTGTCTTCGCTGTTTAATATGGAAATCCCCAAAAGATTATCTACCGGTACCCGAAATTCAAACGGAGTGAGTTTTCCATCTTTAAGTTCTGTTTCAAATACCCAGTACTGTTGCTCTTTATTACCCGACTCGCCTTCGGTAATCTTACCGGGTACTCCTACTCCTTCTTCGGGAGATTCTTCACCAACTTTGGGTAGAGTGAGGTTCTCCAATTCTTTTGCCGTTCTATCGCCGTTCTCGCCGCCGGGCACGCCCGGTCCGCCACCCGAGAAAAGCAACACGGCTGCGACGACGACAATTAGAATAACCAAACCGATAATTAAAGATTTTTGTTTCATTGATCTTAATTATATTATAGCAAATTTGAAATTGTAAATTGAAAATTACTTTCTGATTATGTAATACTCCACCCCTATTTGCTTTATCCACGGGCTCTGGAATTGATTATCAGACGGGTTAAGCTCGGCCCTCCATCTGAAATCTCCGCCTTTAGTTTCAAATTGAACAAATTTATTTGATTCCACCTCTACCCAATCTCTACCGCCGTTATTGGAGAGAAAATACCTGATATTTCCCCCGTCATCACCCGCGTGAATTTTTGAGAAGCGCCCGCGGATAATCTCACCGTGCCAGGCATTTAGACGGAGCGATTCCCAGACAAGTTTGTCCGAACGCTTGAAACCGAGGTCGTGGAGACGGTAAGTTTTAGAAGTCATAGAAGCAGACTCAACGCCGATATAAATCGCGTTATCCTCGGGCGCAGGGACGGCAGTAAGCTTAATCGGAACTATCGGTCCGATAAGTCCCACCAAATCCGACGTTAAATCGCTAGCCACTCCGCTCCTGATTCGCAAAAGTTTCGGCATCTCATTCGCCGAAAATACCCACCAGGTGTTGTCTTTGTAAAAAATTTGCGGGTCAATTTTGCCCTCTTCCATAACCCGCGCGTTGAAAATGGCGGAGTAATCGTTGATAAGTCCCGCCTGCCCTGCCGGCCCTGTCGGACTTATCGGGCCAATTTCAAATGCGTTTCCTTGGTAAGCGGCGTAGAGCAGGAAAATTTTTGATGCACTATCCGAACCGAAAACGATTTTGCCCGGATATTGCGAAGAAAAAATAGGCCCTGTTTGTCCTATTAAACTTATCGGCACGAGCTCGCCGTCTGCAAGTTCGTACAAATATCCTTCATACTGCTCGCCGACTTTTTCCACTTTGGCCGTAAAAATCCGCGAACCGACCGTTACGGTATCTCCCGTTGAACTCACCGGTCTTATGGGATTTGTTGGATTTACCTCTTCAAATTGATACGCCGGCGGGAAGGAAATAGTTAAAGTTTTGAAATCCTGATGAATAGTAGAGTTTAAAGGATTTTTCCACCCAACACCGGCGAAGAGTTCGGTGAAACTGCCCTGCAGAGATAATTGAGTGGGAATTAAAGGGCGTGAATCTGCACGTGAATCCTCGCCAACTTTCACGCTGCTTGGCGTATCACTTGGCGCCGTTTGACTTCTAGTTTCAACCGAAGATTCAAAACGAATAAAGGTTTTTGAAAAGAGTCTCTGAAGAGACGGCCCCAGAAAAATAGCGAGAACCATAATTACAATCAAGGCCAGCATACCCACAACGGAGTACAATTCGTGTCTTTTGAGCTTATATTTTTTCTTTTTCCTTCTCGGCATCCTTCTAGCAATAGAAGCGGACTTATGCGAATTAACTCCGCGTCTATCCGCTTCTAAAATTCACCGTATCCGCGCATATCCGCTTCTATTTCACGATCATCGTACCACTCTCGCCTCTACCAGTATGACCGGGAACGTCGCAATGAAATCCGTAAGTACCTGAACTCGGCGCGTTAAAAGTTATTGCGCGCGTCTCACCCGGTCCTACGCCCACGGCCACCGCCGAGAGCAACGGGTCACTGAGTTTGAAGACGTGCGTCTGGGTATCGGTAGCTGTGACCGATATCGTCACTGCCTGACCAGCCCGAACCTCAAAGGTGCTCGGTGAAAAACCACTCTCGGAGACGGAGAGTTCCACTGAGCCGGCCGGCGCTTCTCCTATCGGGTTGGATTGCTGAGGTGCTTCGGGTGTGCCCGGTTCCACATCAAGCTTCACCGCCTCACCTGTCTGCGTCACCACTTGCCCTTCTTCAGTTATTGCGCTCGTACCCGGCGCAGCAGCCGTGCCCTGCGGTGTTTCAATACCTTCACTTGGACTGCCAGTTCGGGGACTTGGAATCGCGCCAGTTGATAAAAGCCACACAACTACACCAACCACAACTACAACTACTACGATAATTATTATGTTTTTTTTGGACATTCTACTAGAATTATGAATTTTGAATTATGAGTTATGGGTCCGACCTTTGCACACTAATTACATTCTTTGACACCTCCTTCTAAAAAATCGCATAAATTTTCTCCGCTTCTTGTATCTTACCGCTTTCATATGTTTTAGCTACCTCATCTCGTAAGCGAAGGAGCATTAACGCATTATCCTTCCACTTCGGATCTTCAAGGGTTAAATCTATGAGAACGAGCGCCCGTTCAAGTAAAGCTCGGTAAAGTTTAACGTCTTTCGCGCCACGGGCGCGGAAAACCTCGGCAGCAATATGGCCCAGTTGATCCCGTTCGGAAAATTTTTCCCAGCGTCCTAACTCCATAATTTCTTAACAATGTTTTCTATTTTATCACGTATATCCTGCTTCTTAATTTCCATTGAGCGATTATCCTCAGCCGGTCTTATATTAAGCAGAGATATAAAATCAAGCCGTCCATCAGGATAAACGTTAAATCCCCATAAATCTTTCGGTTGTGAGCCGTCTTTCAAAAGTTCGTCAGCGCAATCACTGTGCAATTCACAATTCACGGAAACAATCTCCCGCCGAATGTCCGCAACTGCTTTTGAAAATGGAGATTGGATATCGTTTTTACTCATTTTATCTCTGATAATCATTGCTTAACTTTCAAAATTGTCGCTCTTTCGTCGGTATTAATTCTTGTCGGCCACTCGTCAGCATCGTGGCGCGGCGCTACCAAGTGATAAGCGACGCTAACGGCTTTGTCGCCGCGAATAACAATTTGCTTTGATTTTGGTTTTAATTCATACCACACATTTGCCTGAGCGCCTTCCGGCGTAAGCGTCATAATTACATCTTCCATGTCCCTACCTTCCTTAACCGTCTGCCAAAAGAGCCACAACTCAGAACCCTCTTTCACTTTATTAAAATCAATTACATGTTCGTAGTATCCTCGTGTATCCTCTTTTGAAAACAAAGAGCTTAGCCATCCGCGCTCATCCGCTTCTACTAATTTTGCTTTACCATAAGTTTCCATCTTAAGACCAATCGTGTCAGAAACATACGTCGCATATTTCACTCCATTAATCTGATAGAGCGGGTCAATGGTGGTAACGGTGAGTTTATTCACACCGGTGATGTTCCCGCTGTTTAAGTCCGCACCGTTCATTTCACAAGTAGCATCGGCATCACAGGAATCGGCGCTAGAAACTGACGCAGAGTCAACATAACTCTTGGTGGCGGCGTGGGTGTCAATGGTAGGCGTGCCTATAATAACCGGTTGGGTGAAAGCGCCGGTGCCGTAGACGTGAAGGGCGTAGGCCGGGGAGGAGGTGGCGATGCCGACGTTACCAGAGGAATTTATAACATATAAATCACCATTTAAGTTAATATTGTCGCCAGAACCAATGGTAATATCCCCACCTGAAGCATTTATGGTCATATCATTATTAGTGCCTGCAGTAACGAGTTGGGAATTAGTATTACTACCAATTAAACCAATATAATGATTTCCATCTTCATACACTTGAAGCGAGTGGGCACTTGAACCATCATATATTATCAAGGTATCGTTTTGTGGCTGAAATTGAGTATAACTTGAGCTTAAAGAATCAGATATTATTTTTACATTATTTAAGTAAATGTCTTGACCAACAACATTTAAGTCGTCATCAATAGTTACATAATCATCCACATCTGAAAGATAACCATCTGCACTAACTAAAAGTTGAGTTCCTTCTGTTCCAAATCCAGATGTTCCGCCTACATCTAAAAGATAATCAGGGCTTGTATCTCCTATTCCGACGTCGCCTGAGGAATCAATTATCATCCTTTGCGTACCAGTTCTTGTTGTCTCATTTGCTGCAGTATAAAAGTTTATAGAAGTTGCTGCATTAATAGAGTTTAATACCCCCCCTATATATATTTTATTTACACCACTACCATAATAAGTTCCTATAACGTGATACCCCTCGGGTTCAGCTGATTTATCATACTGTGATGAAATTATGGATGCATATCCTGCGGCATCATCATTTTCATTCATGGATAATCTTATATTTACGCTACCAGCATCAACAATATGCAATTTGTTTAATGGACTCGTCGTTCCTATTCCCACCTCCCAACTCGTCGAGGAAGCGTAGAGGTCGCTTCCGGAAAGGTTCCAATAAGCACTGCCGACGCCCTCAACAGCCGTGTCGACATAACTCTTGGTGGTGGCGTGAGTGCCACCGGTCGGGGTCCCAACAATGATGGGCTGGGAAAATCCTGCTGTGCCATAGACATGGAGGGCGTAGGCGGGAGAGGTAGTGGCAATACCGACATTACTAGATGAATAAATGCCCGCAACGCTAATCCCCGCAGATGGAGAGGTAACTGCTTGACCTAATGCTTTATCTGCTTGGAAATGAAAAACACCTACTGTATTCAATCCAGTTATTCCTCCGTCATTATATGACATATAGTCTCTATTTGCTGTTCCTGCATCACTAAAAATTAATTCGCCACCGTAAAAAGCTATATCGCCATTTACAGTGAGAGTTGATGAAGCGACTGTCGTCCCGATGCCGACGTTGCCCGAGTTAAAATAGGTATCATTTGCTCCAATTGAGAAGTATTTGGTTCCGTTGTAATAAAGCGCAAGATACCCGGGGTCGCCGGTTCCACCATCATACAATTCGGCAGCAGTATAAGTTCCACCGCTAACGCGAATTCCACCACCTTCTTTCTTGACTTCCAGCGCCCTGCCAGGACTTGTTGTCCCTATTCCTACGTCTCCATCAGCATCAATCGTCAATCTTTGAGTATTATTTGTGGAAAAAGACAAAGTACCACTTTGTCTGTTAATAAATGCTATATTATCATTAGAATTTGTAGTGCTTCCAAGATACCAAAGTTGTTTATTCGTATTATAGGCATTATGTCCAGTAATGACTGCGTTATCATTTGCATCAGTTCCTTTATTAGTTATGTGCAAAATACCACTCGCAAAACCGCCGACAACACCCTGAAAATCATCCCTAATTTCTAATGGAGCGTTAGGAGTTACCGTTCCGATTCCTACGTTTCCACCAGTTGTCGCAAGTGTAGAAGTCCCCGAAACAACGAGGGTGGCAAAGCTTCCGTCTGAGCCTCCGCCGGTCACGGCTGAATCAACATAGGATTTGGTAGTGGCGTGGCTGGTTTGAGTTGGTGTGCCGACGATCAAAGGCTGGGAGAAGGCGCCGGTGCCGTAGACGTGGAGGGCGTAGGCGGGGGTTGTTGTAGCAATTCCTACGTTTCCTGTCTCTTGTAATATCAAATCCCCAATCGCTTCTATTATAATATCAGGTGAATTGGAAACATCTGAAGTTGAAATTTTTAACCCAGCATTAGACCCTGCTATTGTTTCTATTTTGCCAGAAGCAATTTCTGCACTCCCAGCAGTAGTTCTATATAAACTAATACTTGCTAAACCACTTGCCCCAGTAGGAGAAATTTTAAAATCAGGGTTTGTTCCCTCAACATGTAACAGTGAATCAGGACTTGTTGTTCCTATTCCTACTCTTCCAGATGAATCGATAACAAAAGGAGTTGTTGCAGCATTCCTATCAAGAATTCCAAATTTATGTTGACCAGTTGCACCTGGAAGTATCCCCCACCCATCAGCATTTTCATCAGTTGCTATTAGTCTTAATTCAGGTGAGGCATCACTAATGGTGAGTTTAGAAGTTGGACTTGTTGTTCCTATTCCTACGCTTCCACCGGTTGTCGCAAGAGTGGATGTCCCCGAAACAACGAGGGTGGCAAAGCTTCCGTCACTTCCTCCACCTGTCACCGCTGAATCTACGTAGGATTTAGTGGTGGCGTGACCTGTAGCTGTTGGGGTCCCTACAATCACCGGCTGACTGAAAGCACCGGTGCCGTAGACGTGGAGGGCGTATGCCGGAGAAGTGGTGGCGATGCCGACGTTGCCGGAACTCCTCTGTATTCTCATCACTTCATAATCCGTACTACTATATAATCTATCTAAAGTTAAGTCAGCAAGAGGTGTTGCAGATAATCTAAATCCCCAGTAATCATTATCTAACCCAAATGATAGGTGGCTATCCCCTATAGTGTCACTACCACTTCCTGACGCTCTAATATCTAATATATCCTCTGGCCCCGTCGTTCCGATTCCGACGTTGCCAGTGCTTGTTATTCTCATATATTCGTGCAAATCACTCGCAGAATCACTTGTTCCAAATTGCAAATACCCCGCATAATTTGCTGACGTGCTATTTTCTTTTCTACCGGCAATATGAGCAAATGAAACTGAATTTGTTGGGGTTCCTCTACCTCCTAAATTTATAGAACCTCCGAGGTCTGCAGCCTGTGCATCTGTTGATTGAATAGCAAAAATACTCCCTTCTGTAGTAAGAGCTAAATTCGCTGCTGTAATAAGTGATGTTGGGGTGCCGTTTGCCGTATTAATTGTCCCATCTGAAACATGTAACTTAGCCATTGGTCCCGTCGTCCCAATCCCCACATCCCAGCTTGTTGAGGAAGCATAAAGATTTGAGCCGGAAAGGTTCCAATAAGCACTGCCGGCGCTCGCAACGGCTGTGTCGACGTAAGATTTGGTTGTGGCGTGAGTGTTACCGGTAGGCGTACCGACAATAACCGGTTGGCTGAAAGCACCGGTGCCGTAGACGTGGAGGGCGTAGGCGGGGGTTGTTGTAGCAATTCCTACGTTACCAGCAAAAATAGACTTACCTGTTCCTAATGTTTGTAAAGCTGTTCCACCTGTACTTCTTACAATCAATCCATACGTAGTCCCATCAATATCAATACCCCATTCTGTAGTCTCAAGTTGTCTGATGTATAAACCCTCTAAACCAGATGCAGCTGGATTATGTATATGTAAAAGTTTTGTTGGACTTGTTGTGTTTATTCCTACATTTCCTGCTGGAAGGATTGTAACTAATTCAGTAGTATCATAACTTATATCTAATCTATCTGTTCCAGTTGGTCTTACTAAATTAAAGTGTCTATCTGTCCCAAAATATAAAGGCACATTATCTCTAAATCTTGAAGTAGACCCACTCACAAAATCAACACTACTCAAGAAAAATGTTTCTCCACTAACTTGTGCTGTTCCTACCACATCTAAAGTTTTTGTTGGACTCGTTGTCCCAATTCCCACTCTCCCGCCTCCTGTGGCAAGTGTAGAAGTCCCCGAAACAACGAGGGTGGCAAAGCTTCCGGCGCCCGAACCTCCGCCAACAATTGAATCAACATATGATTTTGTAGTGGCGTGTCCTGATGTAGTCGGGGTACCGACAGTTACAGTATCGGTGAAATAGCCGGTGCCGTAGACGTGGAGAGCGTACGCTGGCGTTGTCGTTCCTATCCCAACGTTGCCACCATTGAATATTGCTGCATAATTATTCGTTGCTCCAGAAGCAGTAAAGTAACCTCCTATATTAGTTTCACCTGCTCCAGTGGATTGGCCAGCAACACCAATATTCCAAGCTGTGCCTGCTCCACTGTTAGAAAAGTTTCCGCCATAAGTTGTAGCTCCGCCAGTATATCCTGCATTTAACTTTCCATATAATGCCGTAGGAGTTGCACCTCCAGCAACACCAGAACCAGTGGCATTTACATATAATCCTCTTGATGCAGCAGCAGAAGCGCCTGTTATAACAGCAACAATTTCAGTCTTTGCTCCTGGAGTCGTTGTTCCTATTCCGATATCTCCATCTGCATCAATCGTCAATCTTTGAGTATTATTTGTGGAAAAAGACAAAGTACCACTTTGTCTGTTAATAAATGCTATATTATCATTAGAATTTGTAGTGCTTCCAAGATACCAAAGTTGTTTATTCGTATTATAGGCATTATGTCCAGTAATGACTGCGTTATCATTTGCATCAGTTCCTTTATTAGTTATGTGCAAAATACCACTCGCAAAACCGCCGACAACACCCTGAAAATCATCCCTAATTTCTAATGGAGCGTTAGGAGTTACCGTTCCGATTCCTACATTTCCGCTCACATAAGCATCACCATAAACCGAAAGTTCCTGCGGCAGGCCGCTTTCCGATGAGGTCGCAATGCCCAATGATGCCGGAAAAGCGAAGTTGCCGTTCCCCTGAAGCCGTCCGAAAACGTCGGAGGAAACATTCCCCGCCACCACCGCGCCAGAAACCGTCCCGACAAACGAACCGGTGGACTCAACGTTGCCGCCGACTTTCAGCCGGGCAGTAGTGGTCGCCCTCTGATGAATTCCAACATGGCCAGTATCTAAAACTTCCATCACCACAAGTCCCGGCAAAGTGGTTGACTCCCGATAGAGCTGAAGCGGTCCGAAGTTTCGCGCTGACCAAAGCCAGACGTTCCCGGAAGTAAGGTTCTTCAAGCCGACACCGGGGTTAGTGGTAGAGGCAACCATGAAAACATAACCGTGAGCGGTTGGACCGGAGTCAGTGGAAGTAGCGTCGAAATCAGAAGCCGGCGTGGAAGAAGAAGTTCCGAAACCGATGTTGCCCTCTGAATCAATAATCAGTCTGCCGCCGCCATCACCCGGGTCTTGACCAGGAGAAGGACCAATAAAGCCAAAGGCAACGCCTGGTAATAAAACCAATACTACTAGGAAGATCAAATATTTTTTGTTGGAAAACATAGTTGTTTAGAAATTCAAAATTAAGGCAAAACAATAAGTTGTCCTGTAATAGTTTTGTCTGGACAGTAGTCTCTACACATAAACCCGTAAGTCCCAGCCGTGTTGATGCCGAAGGTAATTTGTTTCATCTCGCCCTCGGGCACTAAAACGTAAAGTCCTTTGTAGGGCATTGAGAAATCATAATCGCCGCCTGTTGCGGTAAGCCGAATCTGCACAACGTCACCTTTCGTTACCACTATCTCATCGGGAACGAAGCCGGCGACGCTAACTACCATATTGAAAGCGCCGAATTTTTCCTCCGCACCGGGAGCGGCAACCGACTGCTCTGCGGGCTCCGTGAGCTCGGTATTAGCGGGTATTTCTGATGCGAAAACGGGCAATTCTTCTCCGTCCGCCCCGGGAGCAACAATCTCTACCCCTTCTTTTCCCTCTTCCGGAACGGTCGAACTCCCATCTCCTCTTGATAAAATCCCGACCACTATCCCCACAACAATGATAAGAGCAACTACAACTAAAACGATTACTTGTCTTCTCGACATTTGTATTAATTATAGCAAAACAAAATTAGGTTATAGGTAATAGGTTATAGTTTGTTGAGTGTTTTTCTATAATTATTGGTGCCTTATCCGTTCCTCGCCCGACCAAAATCCCGAAACCGAAGCTTAAAGAAAGAAGCAAAAGCAGTCCCAAAATCAAAAGAAAGGTATTAAACCTTGACATAAAAGCTTATATAAATATTATATAGGAGTGGCTTCCGCCTCCGGGCGGGATGCTCATAAGTTTCAGCGAAAATTTCTTCGCTGAGACTCAAAATTTTCGGAAACTATGGCACATACAAAGGCAAAAAGCGCAGCAAAAAATAACCGCGAATCGGAAGCAAAGCGCCTTGGCGTGAAGCTTTTTGGAGGCGAGAAGGTAAAGACCGGAGAAATTATCATTCGCCAGCGCGGCACCAAATTTCACCCCGGAGCGGGTGTTCGCCGGGGCAATGACGACACACTCTACGCCGTCGCATCCGGCACCGTTAAATTCGCTTCAAAGAGGAAGATTTCTTTCGACGGCAAAAGAAAAGCCATCAAAACCGTTTCCGTCATCTCCTAATTATTACGTCTCTATTAAGATTTTTATATCTGCTTTGATGCCTTCGCCGAGGTTGATTTCTATTTGATGCTCGCCCAGTTCTTTAAGCGGTTTTTTTAGTTTTGCCTCTGCACTGAGTATGCCCTTCTCTTCCAGAGCACTTTTGATGTCTTTTGCGGATATCGAGCCGAAAACCCCGCCTTCTTTTCCAACCTTAACCTTAAAAGCCAAAGTAATATCTTTAATTTTTTCTTTCTTTCTCTCCAAGTCCGCTATTAAAACCTTTTTTTCTTCCTCTTTTTTTGCTCTTACTTCTAATAATCTCTTCAATGCCCCAGGGGTAGTAATCTCAACCAAGTTTTTGGGTAATAAAAAATTGCGGGCGTAGCCGACGGAAACTTCTTTGATGTCGTTCCTTTTCCCCAAACCTTTTACGTCCTGAAGAAGAATCACTTTCATAATTTTTTTCATCCCGTTAGAAGTCTTCGGCAAAAAATAATTTAAGGCAAATTATTTTTTGCTTTTGATCTGGCGACCAATTATAGGTATCTGTTGTTCTATAGATAATCATGTTTTAGGCAACTAGACAGACTTCTAACGGGATTCATGAACCGATGACAAAAATTGTCCGGCCAGAATTTATAATTTCTTCTTCCAAAATTTCAATCGCCTTATTAAGTTGAGGGTCACGCTCGTTCTCAATATCCTCGTCGGTAAGCTCTACTTTGAAGTCGGGTTCTAAGCCGTTGCCGTCAATCCTTACTCCGTTGGGGGTAAGCCATTCGGCAACGGAAATTTTGATTAAAGAACCGTCTTCTAATTCTTCAATTTCCTGAACGGTACCTTTACCAAATGTTTTATCGCCAACAATTTTTATGCCGCGGTTGTCACGCAAAGCACCGGCAACAATCTCTGAAGCGGAAGCCGAACCGCCGTTTACAATGAGAACAGTCGGCACTCCCGCAAAAGCAGCCGGTCCGCTTGCCCGCAGAACATCTTCTTCGCCGGAGCGAAAACGCTCCCTCACAATCACGTCGCCTCTCTCCAAAAACCAGCCGGAAATGTTGTTAGCAACTTCCAGGTAACCGCCGGAATTGTTTCGCAAATCAAGAATTACACCCCGAGCGCCCCGAGTAAGAGCGTCAAGAGAATCCCGGTAAAAAAGATGGGGAGCATTAGCGTTGAAATTGTAGAGCTGGAAATGAACAATACCGTTATCTCTCAACTCCGAATCAAGGGTAGGCACGACGATAAAGCCTCTTGTAATTTTGAATTCCCGGGCCTCGTTCCAACCGTCGCGAAAAATAAGAAGAGTTACCTCGGTACCCACCTCACCGCGGATTATTTTCACCGCCTCTTCAATGGTAAAGTCACCGGTCATGGTATCGTCAACTTTCAAGATTTTATCGCCGGCTTTCAAACCAACCGCTTCAGCCGGATTGCCTTTTAAGGGTGCGATTATCAGGAGCTGACCCGAACGGATGCCGATTTCGGCACCAATGCCGCCGAAGTTCCCCTGAATATCCTCCTCAAATTTTTTGGCATCTGACGGATTAAAAAAACTTGAATAGGGGTCATCCAACGCTCCCAAAACGCCCTTTATCGCTCCGTAGAGTAAGTCTTGGTCGCTAACTTCTTCGATTCTAAAATGCTTTTCTTTGACGAGACCAACTGAATTCCAGAAAAGCTCCATATCAGCATTGAGAACCGTGCTCGTTGCATCAGGCGGAAGAACCACCGTTCTCTGGAAGCCGTGAAACCAATTAAAGGAGAGGCCAGCATAAAAAACACCGGCGCCGATTACAATGCCGGCAGAAAAAATAATGACATGCTTTTTAAAATTCTTTTTACGGCGCATCCCCTAATTTAAACAAACAATTGGAGAAAGGGCAATTAAGAATAATTTCTGCTCTTACAGTATTTCATACTCAGCCCCGGTTCTTTTCAAAACCGATTCCATAAGATGAACCTCCTCCGCTTCATATTGCCAATCAACACGTTTCTCAATTTGCGGTAATTTTTTAAGCGGTGTTTGCGGAAACCGGGCAATGGTAAGATGAGCCCGGTAAGGGCGGAGTTCCCGACGCCACTTGATACCTTTTGTTTCAAATATATCCTCCAATTCTTTTTTTATTTTCCCCAAACTATCGGAAGTTTCTTTGCTTGTTGTAAGCCAGAGCATTCTCGGGTTTCTGCCCGACGGCCCGAAAATTACCTTTTCAAAACTGATATTTTGTTTTCTGAAAACCGCGGATTTTATTGTTTCTTTGATTATCGGAACCACTGATTCATCTTGATAACCCAGGAAGGTTAAAGTAAAATGCCAGTTCTTTGGGGGAACGAAACGAATATCTCCGGGTAAATCCTGCGCGGACAGGCCCTGCGCGGATTTTAATTCAGTAATTAATTCAGTAATTAATTCCTGAACATCTTGAGCAATAGAAACAGCCGTAAAAAGACGAATCATTTTTCTACTTCAAAAACCTCCTTTGTTCTGTCTACGAAAACTTTCCCGTCTAAGTGGTCAATTTCATGCTGAAAAACCCTTGCCAGGAGTCCCCAGGCTTTAATTTTGATTTTTTTACCCTGAACATTGAAGCCTTCGAGTACAACTTTTTCCGACCGTTCAACAAGTCCGTATTTCCCGGGCACGCTCAAGCAACCCTCTTCGGTTTTTAGCTTCTTCCCGGAACCCCTTATGATTTTTGGGTTAATGATTGCGTAGAACTTTCCGTCGCTTGTGCTCTCTCTTGACTTCGGAATCTGGGCAACAAAAATACGCTCAGTCCGGCCAATCTGGTTTGCGGAAAGTCCAATGCCGGCTGTTTCTTTCATTGCCGCCCTCATTTTTTTGATAAGTTCCCGCAATTCCCTACGGTCAACCTTTGACAAATCAAGCGGCGGGAGTTTTTTCTTCAAAAACGCGTTTTCTTTTCTGCTGTCTACAGAGAGTATATTCGTCATCGTTTCTTCTTTTTTTTGACGTTTGCAAGAAGCTTCATAAAGTAGGCACCTTTCTTTTCTATATTCTTCCGTATCGCCACGTCTTTAGCTAGCTCTAAAAGAACCTGAGAATCATAATCTTTGGCAAGCTTCATATAAAGCGATTTATGCTTCTCGTCATCCAAAAGCTCGGCAAGCTCAAGACCAACCGATTGATGACGAAAATAAACCCTTGAGTCGGCCTTTCTTTCTTTTAGAAGGTCCAAATAGCTTTTCCCGTTTGTTGATTTCTTCATTCCTTAACTTAATCTTATAATATATAAGTATGTCTTCCAAAAAGGCCGGCCGGCCAAATTATGTTTTTTTTGGCACTCCTGATTTTGCAGCCATTATCCTGGATAAACTGATTAAAGCTGGACTTCTTCCTGCTGCGGTCGTTTGCAATCCTGACCGGCCGGCGGGAAGAAAAAAAATCGTTACTCCGCCCCCAGCCAAAGTGCTGGCCGAGGAACACAAAATAAAAGTTTATCAGCCGGAGAGTTTAGAAATTAGAAATTCCCTGCCTATCGGCAAGGCAGGGAAACTGGAACTTGGAGACATAGATTTCGGGGTGGTAGCTTCTTATGGAAAAATAATACCCGAAAATATTATCCGAACTTTCAAACTGGGCGCAATAGGAGTCCATCCATCTCTTTTACCCCGCCACCGGGGTGCCTCGCCCATTCAAAGTGCAATTTTAGCCGGCGATGAGGTTACCGGCGTTACCTTATATCTCCTTGATGAAAAAATGGACCAAGGAGCAATTATTACCGGGCAGGAATTGACTATAACCAACGACGATAACTATGAAACGCTGAGTAGGAGGCTGGCGAACTTGGGTGCAGAACTACTCATTGAAACGCTGCCGAAATTCGCGAGAGGCGAAATTAGACCCCAAGTTCAGAACGAAGACTATGCCACCTACACCGGGAAGTTTAAGACCGAAGACGGATTCGTTGACCCCGAAGACCTGCGCGCGGCGCAGGACGGGGCAAGCCTCGAAAAAGATGACCCGGTTGTAATTGAAAGAAAAATAAGAGCGCTTAATCCCGAACCGGGAGTATGGACACTGAAGGAAGGAAAGCGAATGAAAATCCTTGAAGCGGAAATTAGAGACGGAAAACTAAAGCTTAAAAAGATTCAGTTTGAAGGCAAAAAACCGCAAACTTGTTAAAGAAATAAATCTTCTATAAAATGATGCCACTTGCCGGATCGTCTAGTGGTAGGACGCCGCACTCTGGATGCGGAAACCGGGGTTCGAGTCCCTGTCCGGCAGCAGACTGTTGACAACCGCGGAAAGAATTTATATCCTGACTTAACGCTTATGACCAGCGACGAAGAAGACAATAAACCTTTAATAAAGAGCTCGCGACTTACGTTGGGTCTCTTTGACTTAGAAAAATGGCAGTCAAGAAAACATTCAAGCAAACTCATCTCGGAACGCACATCATTGCGGAACTTTTTGGCTGTAAAAAAATCAACAAAATTAATTTCATTCGCGAATCTCTAGAAAAAGCCGCCGCTATTTGCGGGGCAACCGTCCTCCACACAAAACTGCATAAATTTTCTCCTCGAGGCGTAACCGGCTACGTCCTCCTTGCCGAGAGTCATATTTCCATCCACACCTGGCCGGAGCACGACTATGCGGCGGTGGACGTCTTCACTTGCGGGTTAATGAACACGGAAAAAGCAGTTCATTACTTGGGAGAACAATTCGGAGCCAAGAAAGTAAAAACCCGCATAATAAAGCGGGGAGAAAAAATTTAAAAATGAAGCTAAGCCGCCAAACGGAGAAAATAATCCGGGCACTTCTTAGTGCTAAAAATAACAGGCTGGACATTTGGCAACTTGCCCGCCGGAGTGGTTATTTGCTTCATGTAATCAAATCAGTTGAGTCCCTGCGGAAGAAAAGGTTAGTAAGCGTAAAAAACTCCGTAGTTTCTTTAAAAAATAAAAAGAATCTCCCAAAATATGTTTTTAAAAAAGAGGGGGACCTCAAAAGCATAATGAGGCGTTACCTCAAATACAGAAATTTAGTTGATTTTGACAGTGATGACTATGACCAGCTTGAAATCCTGCCGGAAGCGGTAGAAAACAAGTTGTC
>CAZGHF010000010.1:10697-28384 GCA_964525595.1 uncultured Candidatus Saccharibacteria bacterium | reverse complement strand
CCCTAGGTCTTCGGAAATGAAAGTCGCACCGGTAACAATCGCAATATCTTCAAGCATTTCTTTTTTTCGGTCACCGAAACCGGGGGCTTTGACAGCCAAAACATTGAACGTCCCGCGAAGCTTGTTCACAACAAGCGTTGCGAGAGCTTCGCCGTCAACTTCATCGGCAATAATCAAAAGCTCTTTCTTACCGGATTGAACCACTTTCTCCAGAAACGACAGCAAATCGCTTATGGCGGAAATCTTCTTGTCGGTTACAAGAACGTAAGGCTCTTCCATTGCCGCTTCCATTCGCTCCGGATTCGTAACCATGTAGCCGGAGATGTAGCCGCGGTCAAACTGGAGACCCTCAACCATCTCGTATGAATTACCGATGGTATTCGAATCCTCAACCGTAACCACGCCCTCTTTGCCGATTTTTCCCATCACCTCAGCAATAAGCTTGCCGATTTCTTTGTCTTTGGATGAAAGTGTTGCCACTTCTTCCACTTTTTTATTGTCGTTTATAAGTTCCCGCTGGCTCTCAAGTTTTTTAACAATACTCTCACTTTTTTTCTTAAGCTCTTCGGCGAGCTGAATAACATTAAAGCCTTTCTCACGAATGGCTTTTTCACCTTCTTCAATCATGGCATGCGCTAAAACCACCGAAGTAGTCGTGCCGTCACCGACGTTATCATTGGTTTTATCAGCCGCCTGTTTTATGAAATCAGCGCCAAGATTTTCGTATTTGTCCTCAAGTTCAATTTCTTTGGCGACGGTAACGCCGTCAAAGGTAATCTGGGGCGCGCCATAGCCTTTTTCGATTACTGCTGCCCGGCCTCGCGGTCCAAGCGTCATTTTCACTGCTTCAGAGAGCTTATCTATGCCCTTTTTAATGGCGCCACGCGCTTCTTCATTAAATAATATTTTCTTAGCCATAATTTAAAGCTTTTTTATCTATTTTCGATGATAGCCAGAATATCTTCTTCCTTGACCAAGAAATATTCTTTGCCCTCATCTTTTATCTTATTATTTTCCGACCATGGTTCTTCGAATAAAACGAAGTCGCCAACTTTAACGTTCATCGGATTCCGTTCGCCTTTTTCATTAAATTTGCCTGGGCCGACAGCAATTACTTTTCCTTTGGTCTGTTTGCTTTTTTCGGCCGTTTCGGGCAAAACAATACCTGATTTTGTTTTTGCCTCTTCTTTAATCGGTTCGATGAGGACGTTATTCGAAAGTGGTTTAAAATTCATAAATTTAATTTTTGGCACTCAAGACCTTTTGTTGCTAATCTAATTAGTCATTTTAATAAAATAACAAAAGTTGTCAACCCAGATAGTAATCCGCCCTGCCGTAGGCAGTGGCGTCAGCCGCCCAGGGGCGGCTTATTACTATACGGGGTCAACCCGGTAAAAACAAGCGGTAATTTGTCAAATAAATCCACGAGATATAGAATAAAGACTCCCCTATATGAACTCCCAATGGCTTCAAAAATATCCGCAAAAAAGCGCCGTTCGCGAAGCTTACGGCTTTGCTAAAGAAGCTCACAAAGATAAAAAACGTGAGAGCGGTGACCCTTATTTCTCCCACTGCGAAGCGGTCGCCAAAACCGTGAGTGATTGGGGCCTTGACGAAGAACCTGTCATTGCCGCCCTTCTCCACGACATAATTGAAGACACAAACTATACTCTCTCCGATATTGAAAAGAGATTCGGCAAGGAAGTTTCTTTCTTTGTTGACAGTTTAACAAAACTGAAAAAGGTTCAGTACTCGGAAAAAAAACCGGATGTGGAAACTCTCCGAAAATTCATTATTTTTTTCAGCCGCGATTTGAGGGTTGTCATTATCAAACTCGCCGACCGCCGCCATAATATGCAGACTCTTAAATTCCTCCCGCCCGAAAGGCAGGAACGTTTTGCCTGGGAAACGAGTGAAATATACGCGCCTCTCGCCTACCGACTCGGCATGCAGCGTCTCTCCGGTGAGCTTGAAGACCTGGCTTTTCCTTACCTATATCCCGAAGGGTATGAATGGCTCTTAAAAAATGTGAAAGAGAGATATGAAGAAAGGGAAAAATACACCGAAAGGCTGAGGCCAGTCGTTAAGAAGCTTCTCAAAAAAAACGGTATAAAACCTCTTGTTGTTGACTCGCGGGCTAAACGTCATTCCAGCCTTTACAAGAAACTCCAGCGCTACGACATGGATCTTGACAAAATTTACGATTTAACGGCTCTCCGGATAATTGTTAAAAATGTCGAAGACTGCTATGCCGCCCTCGGCGTAATCCACAAAATGTGGCCGCCTCTGC
Organism: uncultured Candidatus Saccharibacteria bacterium; assembly: GCA_964525595.1. Lineage (GTDB taxonomy): Bacteria > Patescibacteriota > Minisyncoccia > UBA6257 > GWB1-50-10 > CAZGHF01. Next base: position 26,094 of record CAZGHF010000010.1, on the reverse strand, counting down.
CGGGCCGGATTAAGGATTACATTGCAAGACCTAAACCTAACGGCTACCGGAGCCTCCATACAACCGTTTTTGCTCTGGATAACAAGATTATTGAATTCCAAATCCGAACTGAGGAAATGCACGAAGAAGATGAACTTGGCATTGCCGCTCACTGGGCTTATGAACAGGTAAAGAGCTCCAAACGCAGTAAAAAGAACTGGAAAGGAGTAAAAAACTGCAAAGAACTTCTCTGGGTAGAACAACTCCGTAATTGGCAGCAGCATGTTTCCGACAAGGAATTTGCTGACTCCCTGGCTGTGGATTTCTTTAAAGACAGAATTTTTGTAATTACTCCTCATAATGATGTTATTGACCTGCCAAGCGGAGCAACGCCGGTTGACTTTGCTTACCACATTCACAGTGAAATCGGTAACCAGTGTGTCGGCGCAAAAGTGAATGGGAAAATAGTGCCGCTTGACTATGAACTCCTTTCCGGCGACGTAGTGGAAATCATGACCCAACGCGGGAAGAAACCCTCAGAAGACTGGCTTCGATTTATCAAAACCTCCATCGCGAGAGAGCATATTAGGAGTAAATTAAAGAAAAAAGTTCATTCTATCTTGGGAGAAAAACCCAAAAACATGGAGTTCAAGATTATAAATCGGGATAGGCCCGGATTCCTAAAAGACATTACCTCAATATTCGGAGGAATGAAAATAAACATCACTTACTTGGTAAGCTCCACTGACAAGCGCGGCGCTCTCTCAACCGTTACGATAAAAACCAAGTCCTTTTCAAAATCGCAAATTGGAAAAATCCTTGTGAGGATTAAAAAAGTAGAAGGCGTAAAAGAAGTGAATTATAAACTCGGCCGCTAAAAATTTAATCCGCGTCAGGTCCCATTATCTTATCTAAAATGCTCTGCCACTCCGCATCAGAGTGAAATCTGACCGTCATTTTACCTTTACCTTTCTTCCTTCGAATCTCTACCGAATGTCCCAGTTTTTCCTCAAGACGCCGCTCCCAATACTTGGCTTCCGGATCAACCGGCGCTGGAGTTTTCTTCACTCCGGCAGCCGTTTTACCTTCTAAAAACTTTTCGAAAAGTTCTTTCTGACCAACCGGACTGGAGGAAGCAAGTAAAACTCTGGCTTGGGATTCGTTTATCCGGCCTTCGGAAAGAGCTTCCTGAATATCTGTCGGAAGGTTCAAAAGCCGGACTGCGTTTGCAACAGTCTCCCTGCTCTTGCCGATTTTTGCGGCTATCTCCCGCTGAGTAAGACTGAATTCGTCCTGGAGTCGGGCATAAGCGCGAGCCGCTTCAATCGGACTGAGACTGCTTCGCTGGACGTTTTCAACAAGAGCAACCTCCAGCTTAGTCCGGTGAGCATCAAAATGTCTTACGATTGCGGGCACGGAGCGCAAACCAATAAGTTTAGCGGCCATAAGCCGGCGCTCCCCGGCAACAAGCTGATAAGTAACTTCGGTACCGGTCGGTGTTTCTTTCTCAATTTTGGTAACCACAAGCGGCTGGATAATCCCGAATTCCCTGATTGAGTTAGCCAGTTCAGCCAAGTCTTCTTCTTTAAAATTCCGGCGAGGCTGATAAGGATTGGGTTTTGTTTTTTCAACTTCAATATGAAAAATAGATTCCTTACGTGGGCGGTCAGGACCCCGGGGAACGGCTGAAGGAAATGTCTCGCCCACCTGCCGGCGAGGCAGGGAACTCTCGCGAGGTTGGTCAGCCGGAAGCGATTGGTTGCCGCGGGAATGAGAGTTAAGATGTTCTTCAGTCACTGGAGACGAAGAACCGCTGGTTTTTTGAAATTGTTTCCCGGAATCCTTATTCTTTTTAGGGATTAAAGATTCTAAACCTCTTCCTAGCATTATCTATATTTTATCATCTATCTAAAAACCAAAACAGAGGGGCTTGTAAGCCGGTTTTTCACAGAACTTTCCCTCAAGTTAAGATTTCGAGTAATAAAAATTCGTTTAAAGAACACCTCGAAATTTATGAAGTAATCGTTTCCGCAAAACTCCGGCCTTTCGCCTTCCTCTGTTTTAGTTTGCATGCACGCGCATGAGTCCGTTGACAGTCAAAATAAATGAACGACCCTCGACTTGAGGTCGTACGCTCCTCTTGTCAAAGGCGTCCGAAACATCCCGAAAGCCACGAACTAAGAAAAATGGTAAAACAATGAGAAGGAGTGTCAACTGTGGAAAAGTGAACTGCGAAAACCTGCCTTCTACTCAATCAATCTTCGCCCCTCCGAAAAAATCTGTCGGAGGAAGATTTATAGATTACCGAGTGAGAATTTGAAAGAAACAGAACAATATCGCTGTTTGAGTCCCAATCCGCCGGAGAGGCAGATTGGTCGAGTTCGGTATTGTTCGTAGTTTCTTAATTCGAGCGAGGATAATATATATCTTCCGGAGACTTTGATTGATGAGGAGGTGGCGAAGATTGGTAATCTGCAACTTCTCTCGCTAGCATCTCATAGGCCCGGGCGCCGGCTGATTGAGGAGCATACAAAACGACGGGTTTTTGAAAACTCGGTGCCTCGGCAAGCGCCACCGAACGGGGAATTTCCACCTCATAAACGCGATGAGGAAACCGGCGCCGCACTTCCCGGGCAATTTCCCGGGAAAGCTTCTCCCGCTTGTCATACATCGTAAGGAGCGCCCCGGCCACCTTGATATCGTGCCCGAGGTTAGTTTTTACTAAATCTATCGTTTGTAAAAGCTGACTCAAACCCTCCAGGCTGTAATACTCGCACTGAATGGGAACAATTACTTCATCGGACGCCATAAGACCGTTTATCGTAAGGAGATTCAAGCTCGGACCCAAATCAATGAGAACAAAGTCATACCGTTCGCGGACTTTAGCAATGAAATTTTTCAAATAAGTTTCCCGGTCCGGAAGATTAACAAGCTCAACAAGAGCGCCGGCTAAGTCGGCTGAAGCCGGCACAATGTCAAAATTCGCGAGGAAAGTAGTCTTTATCACCCGCTCCGGTGCCGCTCCTGCAAGAATAGCGTGATAAATTGTTTCATCAGGTCCATAACGCACCCCACAGCCGACTGTGGCGTTAAACTGCGGGTCAAAATCAATTAAGAGCGTGCGTTTCCCGGACATAGCGAGATAAGCTCCAAGATTCATGGCCGTGGTGGTTTTCCCGACTCCCCCTTTCTGGTTAAAAATTGAAATAACACGAGTCATTAGTTTGAAACTTTATTTACTATATCGCTTCTTTATTGTACTATCAAATAAATTCGCTCGCCCGGGTGGCGGAACGGTATACGCGCAGCACTCAAAATGCTGTGGGAACAAATCCCATGTGGGTTCAAATCCCACCCCGGGCACCACAACAAAACAATGAAGCCGAGCGCGTGGTGATACCTCGCCCCGCCGCCCACCTCCGCTAACGCTCCGGCGGCAACCTCGCAAAAATTTTTCCTTACAATTTTTCTTTTGCGCACCCCCTAAAAATTTTTTCAATTAAAGAAAGGGGGGTGCTCGGTTCCGCCCGTGAAGTTTCCGGGTGGAGCGACGGGGCTTCGCGGACGGCTCGCGGGCAAGGCGTTTCCTCCCCTTGAACCCCTCCACGCCTTGCTCGCTCGCTCCATGCAAATTTGGCGAAGGTAGGCTTAGAGGATTAGATCGACAGATCGTATTGGCATTTCTTTTATTCGTTTGTGTCTCTCAATCCAGATTTTTTGGAAGTAGTCTTCAAAAGAATTTAAAGGAAAATACTCGGAGCCAATCAATGGTATTGGTCCAGTATCAACAAGGAACCACTGATGTTTTTCTTTTGACCATACAAAATTGCCAGGGTGAATATCGAGATTGATTTTAAGCATTCTCGCTACTTTCTTGTAAAGATGAAAAAACTCTTTTAAATCTTCGATGGCGTCAGTATCTTTATCGAAAAAGTTAGTCGTGAGTAACTTGTGCCCCGTTCCCCCATTTATATATTGTCTTGTAATCACTTTAGTAAATTTGTCATAACTAAGAAGATGGGGAATATACTTTTTCAGTTCGCTATTAAGAAGGGTTCTGATGGTCTTTACTTCTTGATCGTTGATGAAAGAAACAGCACCAATACTTTTTGGCACCTTTTTAATTTGTTTGGTTTCTTTAATGAGAAATAGAGAATTATGTGATCCGTCAGCAAAATAAACACCGCACACATCAACTTTTTTGTTGATCGGTGCTAGACGATATAAATATACAGTACTGAACTCTATCAACGAGGGAATTAACGAATAAGCATTGCTCTGAGAAATATCGTGCCACTGATTAAATGCAAAACGCAAGAATGGACAGAGGTTATTCTGAGCCAAACAGATATTTATCATTACGCTTGATTCCCACCTATCTAATTGAATAGTTTGCGCAATTTTCTCAATTCCTAAGACTTTTTTTAGGTAGTTTTCCTTCTTCAAACCAGTATGATTAAGATTGCCATCGGCTCTTTCTAATATTTCTTCAAATAGTGTAATATCTCGAAGTCTATTCGCCTTTAGAATATGTTTAAGCGCCAGCTTTTGACTTTGGTTTGGGGAATATAGATAACGAAAATTGTTACGACAAGAAACTTTAAATATATCAAGTTTGGTTTTCTCGTTGAGTTCCCCAAAAATCGACAAATGGGAAAATAAATTTTTTGCAGAGTATTCGACTTTCATAAGTGAACAGTAACATTTTTTCTTTGGTTCTATTATACAAAAGCTAATGAATCAGATATAATAAATCGCGTGAACGACCTCAGCAAAAATCGGATATACTTGGAAATTAGACAAAAATTTTTGGGAAGCTCTGAATCAAATAGAGCTACTCTTTTAAAGTTTATATCCGACTGCTTGAATCACTTTCCGCGACAGTCTAAAACCCCGTACCTTGGAACAAACGAGGAGATCGATTTTTCTTTTGCTAAAAAATATGAAAATCTGCCAATAACCCCCCAACCTGCTTCAGTTGTGTTGGACGGGGCTATGAATTTTTTCCAAAGGTCAATTCTTTGGCACTCTCCCCATGCATTACAAAATGTAACTCCGCCGCCATTACTTGAAGCGGTAGCTGTTTCCACTATCGCCAATTTATATAACCTAAACCTCCTATGGGATTATGTTAGTGCCGGAGTACAAGAAGCAGAACAACAAATAGTGCGGCAAATTTCAAGATTGGCTGGTTGGACTGGAGATAGTGACGGGGTTTTCACTTATGGAGGCAAGGGTTGTTTTACTTATGCAATCAGGGTCGGTATTAATCGTTGTTGTCCTCGATTTACGAAAGAAGGCGTTAATGGTTTAATGCCGGTCGTTATTACGACAAAATTCAATCATTACATTATTGAATCAGTTTGCGCATGGTTAGGCCTAGGAAAAGATGCCTGCATTCGAGTAAAAACGCTCGCCGACGAAACAATAGATTTAGGTGATCTCAAAAATACGCTCAATCAAGTTCTTTCAGAAAAGAAACCAATAGCATGTATTATTCTCTCTGGTGGAAGTACCATAAATATTAATATTGACAGAGTTGACGATACGATAAACACGATTCAAGAAGCATGTTCTCATTTTAACTTAAATTATGAACCATTCATCTATTTTGATACTGTCGTGAGTTGGCCATGGCTGTTCTATAAAGATTACAATTTTGAGAAAAATGAAATTGGGATACCGAATGAAGTTTTACCGAGGATAAGAAAAGCTACGGAACTTCTAAAGACGGCTGAATATGCAGATGCGATAGGTGTTGATTTCCATAAAATTGGATTCGCTCCATACAACAACAGTGCATTTTTCGTCAAAAACAAAGCCGAACTACATTCAGTAGTGAGCGACGCGCCAACCATACGAGAGCGAGGTGGCTTCGGGAGCAACTTCTTACAACATCACACCATCGAACACTCAAGAAGCGCGGCTCCGGTGATGGCGGCTTGGACAATATTACAGAGCTTAGGCGTTCAGGGTTTCCAAATGTACCTCGCGCAAATGATGGTTGTTGGCGATATTTTTAAGAAAGTTTTGCCCCAATATGGATTCGAGCTACTGAACCCGCAATCGCTTTGCTATGCATCAATCTATTATCCAGTACCACCACAAGGACCAAAAACTTTCAACGAAATGAATGATGGAGAATTGAAAGATACTAATTATGCAACTCAATATATCTATGAACTATCAAAATATTTTTCATTAGGCGGCGGCGGCTTTTATGATTCAATTGATGTCGGCTTTCTAAAAAATTTGTCAAGGTCGAAACTCGGGGCAGATATAAGCGCATTACGAGTTTATCCAATGTCTCCGCACATAACAGCAAAAGAAGCGGAGCATTTAGCTAATCAACTTGGAGAGATGAAAAGGAAATTTGACAGAGAGTTTCGGTATATAAAATCTGACGCGCCTGAAGTCGTGCATAAGTAGATTATGGAAAGTAAATCACATAATCAAAAGGTAACAATAATTGCAGGTCCTTGTTCAGTAGACAAAAACAATATCGATCAGCTTTTTCGTATTGCCAATATCAGGGTCGCTAACCTAAGCAACGAAACCCAGCGAGCTATTTGGGGGTTGCGTGTTGTGGGCTTGAAATCGAGAACGAGTATGAACAGTACTAGTGAAAAAATGGGTATGGATTTTCATGAATATATACACAATGCTGATCTTATTACCTCAAAACAATCAGTGAAGCGTTTTAAGATAGCTCCGAGTGTGGAAATTGCGCGGCGATTAGTTGAAGAGACCGGCTTAACCGTTGCAATGGAGATAATGGATCCAATCATACAACTGCCGCTCTATGAAAAAAATATCCCGAAAGGAAAGCTTCTCGCATGGAACCCGGCAGTCAATCAGCTTGGCTACCAAATGTACATTATGGGAGTCTACGCCGAACGGAATGGCTGGTTTATAGGAATTAAAAACGGCAAATGGTTCGGTGAAATTTCCGACGGAGAAGTAAACATTATGGAAAAGAATTGGATTGGGCAAATTAGTTTTGCTACAAAAGATAAACAATTCCCCTTGCGCGACAGAATTGTAATGATCCATCGCGGCGTTGATATTACAGGGAAAGGGAAACATCGGCATCTACCTGTTCATGATTCTGCAGAAAAAGTCAAAAAAATGACCGGGGTGAAGATGTTTTTTGATCCATCGCATTCTTTTGGCAGTTTCTTACGCGACCAGATAGTTAATCAAACTATTCTGGCAATGCGTATGAAAACAAGCGAGGGCGATTATCTCTACGATGGCATTTTAATTGAAGTTGGGATATCAAAGACTGATACCGAACAACACATCACCGTCGAAGAATTGCAAAAACTTTGTGATGAAGTCGCAAAGTTTCGTAACCTCACTACCCCAGAACAAAAACTTTAAACCATGAAAAAGAATTTATCGAGATCAAATAAAATTGAGGAGGTACTGAACAGAGGCGTTGAAGAAATAATTGATAGATCCAATCTGGAAAAGAAACTAAAGAGCGGGAAGGAGCTCCGTATTAAGCTTGGCATTGATCCAACAAGCCCTAATATACATTTGGGTAGAGCAATTCCATTGCTTAAATTGAGAGATTTTCAAGAACTTGACCATAAAATTATTTTTATCATCGGCGATTTTACGGGTTTAATAGGCGACTCATCAGATAAAGACAGTGAGCGGCCTATGTTGTTAGAAGGGGCCATTAAGCAGAACTTACAAACATATATCAAACAAGCAGCCAAAATAATCGATATTAACGCTGCCGAAATTTATCACAATAGCGAATGGCTTGGTAAACTTGGCTACCTGGAAATAGGGCGTCAGGCAGATATTTTTTCCCTTAACGAATTTATCTCTCGTGAGAATATTAACCGGCGCCTAAAGAAAGGCAAAAGGGTGTCTTTGCGAGAAGTAATGTATCCCTTGATGCAGGGATACGATTCAGTGGTAGTAAAAGCTGATGTTGAAATCGGCGGGACGGATCAGCGATTTAACCTTCTGGCAGGAAGAGATGTACAAAGATTCTACGACCAAGAACCGCAGGATATCCTCACTAATCCCCTCATTGAGGGATTGGATGGAAGAAAAATGAGCTCCAGCTTTGGAAATACCGTTAACTTATTTGATACTCCTGAAGATATGTTTGGGAAAATCATGTCTTTAAAAGACGATTTTATAATCAAATATTTCACTTTGCTTACTCGTGTTGATATAGGTACCATTCGTGAATATGAAAAAAACTTACATAATGGTGTAAACCCGCGAGATATCAAAATGAAATTAGCGCTTGTGATTGTTCAAATGTATCATGGTCTTGATTCTGCAAAAACCGCTCAATCAAACTGGGAAAAAACATTCAGCAAAAAAGAAATTCCGGAAATAATGCCGGAGATAAAAGTCATCAAAGATAGCCTACTTCTTGATATTCTAGTTGAGCATCGTTTTATAGGATCAAAGACGCAAGCAAGACGTTTATTTGAAAACGGAGCGATCAAAGATTTAGACAGCGGCAATAAGATTATAAATTTTCAAACGAAAGTTACGACTCCTCTTAACTTAAAAATTGGAAAGAAAATATTTATCAAAATTTCTCTAAACCCGGCTAACTAAAAAATCCGCTGCACATTCCTCCCGCACCCTCCTGCACGGCGGATACGGCACAAAAAAATAGGCGGTTACTTACCGCCTATTTTTTTCTGGAGTCCTTTTAATTCTCCTCTCCTCAATCTTTTCTCCCAAAGATACATGACAATTAGTATAAAGAGTGCGATTAAGGTGGCAAAAACAGCAATTAAATAAAGTCCGAAGCCGGCAGCCATGCCGATTCCGGCCGCAATCCAAAGACCGGCGGCAGTCGTAAGTCCCCTTACTTTATGTCCATGTTCCTGAAAAATTATCATTCCGGCACCGACAAAACCGATACCAACCACGATATTGGCGGCGACGCGAAGCGGGTCAAAAACTCCGTTTGCCGAAAGATCGGAAGCAACAATGACGGAAACGATTATGAAAAGAGCCGAACCAACACTGATTAGCGAATAGGTACGAAGGCCCGCCACTTTGCCGGCAAGCTCTCTTTCAAAACCAAGCATACCGCCTAAGACCATTGCCGTAAGAAGTCGCACTAAAATTTCCCAATTACTGCCGATTAGTTCCATTGGTTTAAATTATTTTCAACCTCTTTCCAGTTTACAACATTCCACCAGGCTTCAACATATTCCGGCCGGCGGTTTTGATGTTTAAGGTAATACGCATGTTCCCAAACATCTAATCCTAGAATAGGTTTCATTCCCCGCATTACAGGATTATCCTGATTAATCATTGAAAAAATCCGCAATACGCCGTCTCTATCAAGGGCGAGCCAGGCCCAGCCGATGACAAAATGAGTAACTGCCGCATTTGAAAATTGGTTTTTAAATTCTTGAAAACCGCCGAAGGTTTTGCTAATTGCTTCAAGCAGTTTGCCCTGAGGTTCACCTCCGCCACCCTTCCCGGCCGGCGCCATCCACCTCCAGAATAGTGAATGGTTCAGGTGGCCACCGCCGTTGTGATGGACTGTTTTCCTAATCTCCTCGGGTATCTGGTCTAAAAATACTAAAATTTCTTCCGGCGATTTTTTCTGCAGATTAGCGCAGCCCTCAAGTGCCTTATTTAGTTTATCCACATACCCCTGGTGATGCTTCGAGTAGTGAATCTCCATCGTCTTCGCATCTATGTGCGGTTCCAAGGCATCATAAGGGTATGGAAGTTTTGGTAATTCGTAAGCCATATTCCTTATTGTATATCAAACGAATAAGTTTCCAAAATTTAAGGTGATTAAATTAAAAACAATATTGCCTAAAAACGTAAAAGAAATTGTCCGCCAAAAACCGTAGCGGATAACACCGGCGGGAATCACGAAAATTTCGTTGGGCATGGGCACAAACGAAGCCCAGCCAACAATAATAACTGGTGTAAGGCGCGGATGTTTTGCAACAAATTTCTTTCCCCAATCTCCTACCCGGCGAAGCACTCCGAAAGACTCTTCCCCGCTCCGGCCCAGAACATAACCAATACCATCGGCAAGAGTGCTGCCGACTGCCCCTAACATCACCAATATCCAAAAATCCAAGCCGGCGCTAAGGAGCGGCACTATGAATGCAAGATGCAGTGATGGGAAAGCGAAATTAAGACCGCCCAGGAAAGCAACACCCAAAAAACTAAGATAACCGTAACGGAGAACAAGCTCCTTGAGCACCCCCTCCGGCTCAATGCTCGCAAACCAAATTGTAAGAACTAAAAAGACAGTGACCAACCCGAAAAATAGAATCTTGTTCTTCATAAATAAAAAAAATGACTGTACTTTTATCCCTGCTGTCTTTACAAAAACATCTGCAAAACATAGCCAGCGATTACGAAAACCACGCCCAGAATGCCAAAGCGCATTTCTCTTTTCATTGAATTGAAAACTTTCTCATCAACCCTGTGCTCGCTCAAAAAACGGAAGTGGACACGCAAAGCAGCATAAGCAATCAATACGGTGCCGACAAATTCAAAAGTTAAAGCTAGACTCTCCATGTTTCTACTTTATCATCTTTTTAAATTCTTCAACCATCGGTATCCCTTCCGGGTCCACGCCGCGCTCTTTCGCCAGGTAATAGGCGGTCCAGACTGTCGCAAGAAATGAACTGAAAATTTTCCGGAGAGGCGAGCCCGAGAACTCCAGAACCTTCACTTTATACCCCTTTTTCTCGTACAAGTCTTTCAGAACCTCCATTCTTTTCAAAATGCGCGGGTTATCGCTATCGTCTTTTAAAAAAAGAAAAAAGAAATCTCCGCCATCATTACCGAAACTGGTCATCTCATTGTGGTTCAGTTCCGGAAAAACATTGGCAAAAGCCGGAACCTTTCCGGTCTCGTTCAAAAAAATCTTCCAGATATAAGAGAGTCCCTTGTTGCGGTTGGAAGCGTAAATAATCGGTGTGGAATCTTTCAAATCCCGGGCAAACTCCCTGCTTTTTTCTTCTTCCGCTTCCGGTTTTAACGCCTCCGCCAAATCAGCTGATTCTCCCAGCAATTTCTCGTCACCTATTGCTTTAAGATGAGCCAGAAAACTCCAGCCCAGCGCTATCCGCGGCTGGATTTTGTCACTCGGAAATTTTATATAGGGCACGCCATCGCTCTCCGCAAGCTTCAAAAGCTCACCGCCCGCGCCAATTGCAATTCTGCTCAAGTTTCTCCTGCCGGCTTGTTTATAAGCGTCCAAAGCTTCTTCAGTACTGCCGGAGTAAGAACTTAAAATCACGAGCGTGCCTGCCTGCGCAGGCAGGTCTTTTTCCAAATACTCCGGCAAACCGTAATCGCGATGAACCGTAATTTCCAAATCCGGCCGGAGAATTTTCACTAAGTCGGTCGCAAGATTGGAACCGCCCATTCCCGCAACTATGAATTTTTTAAACTTACCAAGCTCAGTTTGATTTTCAACAACCGGCTTATATTCAAACTGCTTTGGAAAATTCTTAATATCTTCGTAAATCATCCGCTTCTATAGCTTCCAAAAAAAATTTATTTGTTAAGCCCCAAAAGTTCGTTTAGCCGCTTCTTGTCGAAGCCGACGACGATTTTGCCGTCAACGTCAATGACCGGCACGCCGAGCTGGCCTGATTTCTTGACCATGTCCTCCCGAGCTCCCTCGTCAACCGCAACGTCCTTCTCTTCGTACTTGACGCCCACCTTGTCAAAGTAAGCTTTGGCCATCTTGCAGTAAACGCAGCTGGGAGTCGAATAAATTGTTACGTTCATAATTTCAATTTTTGATTACGACCTTCTAATCTATTTTACCGGAGAGTCGCAGTTAAATCAAAACCCCCGCAATTGCGGGGGTAAGAAAAAACTTAAATTCTGCTTATTTATGAACGACGAAGCTCAAACTCCCTCAATTTTGAATACGCAATTTTCCTCCGTGATGCCGTGAGTTTTTCTATAATCTTCCCATAAACCAAGATATGCTTTAATAATCCTCGGTTTCTTTGAAAGATTAAACTCATTGAGATACTGATCTATTGCCTCTGCCTCACCCTCAATCTCAACAAAAAAACCGAAGGGGAGCTCATCAAAAGAAATAACTATATTATCTTTAAAAACATTTTTCCGTTTCTTTTCAAAAATAATTTCCTTATTAAAACCTAAGGATTTAAGTATCTCTCTCAATGTCTCGACACTTTCTCCCTCTTGTATTTTTACCTCCATTTCTTCTCGCTCGAAAAACTGATTGTTCTCTTTTGTTTTTCTTTTTACCGTTAAAATAATCTCCTTTTTCTTTCCCTCCACATATTTTATTCTCGGGAAAATACCTTCATTGATATTTGAAAAATCTTCTTTGAAATAGCCAAAAGTTCTTTCAAAATGAAAATCGTTGAAGTTCCCAACGAGGTTGTTAAATTCTTCCGGCGTTAATTCAATTTTAACTTCTATTTCTTTTTTCATGATTCAAGTATATAATATTTTTTTATTGCGACCTTTTAATCTACTTTACTGGACAGTCACAGTTGAAGCAAACCAAAAAACCCCGTCTACTGCCCAAAAACATATACCGGCCCGAGACTTCAAGAGTCTACGGACCGGTAAATTGCTCTCGCGCGAAAGGAATTTAAATCAGCATACCAAGGTCGCGCATGGCCTCGGCAACTTCGCGGAAATAGAACACTACCGGGGAGGGTTCGCGAGAAGCTCGGCAATCGCCCGCGAGATGGGCATGCCAGTAAGGTGTTCTATCCACCCCCACTGACCGCTCGGATTGATTTCGAGGAACACATATTCCCCGTCCGGCGTGAGAATCATGTCGATAGCGCCATAACTCAATCCCCACTTTTTGAGAAGGACGAGTAGTTTGCGCTTTACCTCTTCCGGCAGATTGTAGGGTTCGTGCTTCACTTTCTCAAAGTCATACCGCCGCCAATCATGCCTAGTATCTTCACTATCTTGAGAGTGAATGGCGCAGGCAAAAACCTTGTCGCCAACCACCGTCACTCTGAACTCAAGACGCTTGGGAACATATTCTTGAGCCAGAATAGGACAGCGTCTTATCTCCGCCGTGCGGCGCTCAATCTCCTCGATTCGAACGGCCTGCGTGAAAACGAACAAGGGCACTATACTTTCTCCCCGAGTGAAAAAGTTACCCTTGAGTATCTTCATCGCAATTGTTCCGCCACACCTATCGGCGAACGAAAGTAATTCAGCCGGGTCATTAGTAATGATGGAATCGGGAACTTCGAGCCCGACTCCTGCCGCCATTTGCAGTTGGAGCATCTTGTTGTGCTGGAGAAGGTGCTTCGCCTGAAGCGGTGGGTTCATCCAAAGTACATCCAACATCGTGTAGAGTGACCAGAGAGCTGTCTGGGATTCACCTATGATGAACTTCGCATAGCCGATTGGCATTTCTCTCAGAAGTCGAGCTGGAGCCGGTCGACGATACCAAACACTCCGAACGTCTTCCAACACAACTGCTTCTCTTTGCTTTCCGCCACTCAAGGAGCCGACCAAATGGCTATCCCGAAGAGTCATATACAACTCTCGTTCTTCGGGAAAAGTTTCCGTATCAAACCGGTGGAACTTCGCTCCGATTTTTTCAAGTTCTGTCAGCACCACGTCAGTGCTGTCGTCCATCGCGTTCGTAAGAACCAAGACCGCGTCACTCATCTCTATCTCCTTTCGTCGTACCGCCCGTTACATATTGTCAAATTGCGTGAACTCCTGATAAAATTAAACCAAGAAGCGAAGAATCTGTCAATTTCATAGAGTTTTTCACTAAAATGATTACTGCTAATAGAAGAACTAAAAAAACACAAACTAAAAAAGTGGAAGCCTATCTCTACAAGGTTAAGGGAGTTGCTCTTTCTAATAACAGGTATCGCTGGGGAGTTGATGTTTTCGAAAAATACAGGCGCAATTATATTTTCAGCGACAATCAATTATATTCGCTGGGCTTGCTTTACGACCATCTGGTGATGTTTAACGAGTATAAGAAAAACATGAAAAGGGAGAAGGTTAAAGAATACCTAAAGGAAGCGGAGTCAATTTACCAGTCAATACTGAAAAGAAACCCCAAATCCCATATGGCGCTATACGGTATTGGAAGGGTGTGGAGTATAAGAGGTAACTATAAAAAGGCTCTTTTATATCAGAAAAGAGCTTACCGCTTGATGCAAAAACTACCAAGGAAAGAAAAAGGTGCTCTGGCGATAGGTGCTTTGTACGAAAAAAAATGTGATTACAAAAAGGCGGAAGAGTGGTACAAAAAAGAATTTAGCAATCTAAAGAATGATTTTGGAACAACTTTAAATCTGTTCCTCTTCTATAAAAGAAGAGGAAATTATAACAAAGCTCAATTATACCGCCCAAAAGCTAAACACCTTTTCAAAAAGGAATTTAAAAGAGAAACCTATCGCGGTTTGGGGATACGAAAAAGTAAGTTTTTCAAAGGTCTCTCAAAACAATTGAAAGAAGTTAAAAAAGCGAAAGGGTCCGGTTAAGGGCCCTTTCGTGCTGAAAAGTGGTTCGACGGACTCAACTTGAGGTCACAGGTCGTCGTTCTGGTAGTCGGGAACGTCACCTTGGGGCGAGGGCGTCTGACCCAAATAGGTCGTGTTCCCATCCACCGGACCTCGGATGACCGGCCGCTCCGCAAACCGCACCATGAATGGTGCTCCTTCGCCGTCGGTCTCCGGTAAAGCGATTGGCTCGTGGGGTACCCTACCCTGCGTAGGCTTTTCTAGCGTCTTCGGCATCTCTGTTCACTCCTTTTCAATTTCGGAACAGGGACAGGCACATCCTGTCTCCAATCTACCCGAAGCTGATTTGAGTATAACACAGGTTTTTCAAACCAAAACCCCCGCAGGGTTTGCGGGGGTTAAGAGAGGAATTTACAACTCCCTAAACTGTCGTCTCAAAAATCGGAAAGTTTCGTCGTCATCGTTGGGTCCGTTACAGCCAATGTCAGCCGGGTAGTCAATGAGGCCATCATTATCGTTATCTATGCCGTCAGAACACTGGGCTTCCGAGTCAGGAGGAGAATAACTTGCAGTTACAGTCCTGGTTACTCCTTTGGCTATGGTCACGTGACAAGTCCTATCAGCGGATTTATCGCCGTTGCAATTGCCCCAGCTGGAGAAAACGTAACCGTCAAAGTTTAGGGGCGCCTCTAAAATGCTGTTAATTGCCTTATCGCTCGTAAGATTGTAATTAGTGGTGCCGGCAGCCGGGTCAAAACCCGGTTCACCCGAAGCATTCGTAATAGGAATGCCGGTTATAGGAATGCTCTTTACGTTAAGAGTGGCTGGCTCTACAGCCGGCTCGGTCACGTTTATCTGAACTTCATCCGTGGGGTTACAACTAAGCCCCAATTTATACGTTCCAGCTTCAGGAAAGGTCACGCTAACACCGGGTACAAGTTTTT
>CAZGHF010000010.1:1623-10687 GCA_964525595.1 uncultured Candidatus Saccharibacteria bacterium | reverse complement strand
ATTGGAATCCGTACGAGAAAAACATTCCTCTACATTCTCACTCGTCCAGGTAAGAGCCGCCGACTGGCCGGTAACTTTTAAAATCGGGCCGTTCATGCCGTCGGCTTTCAAGTCAACGCTTGCCGTTGGCTCTTTTATAGTAAGCCAAGCATCGGCCGAGGCAGAAGACAGGTCTCGGGACCAACTAGACCAGGGTAAAGTCCCCATATTAGTAATGGTAGCTTGAATATCTATCTGACCGTTAATGTAAGACATATTCTCACCCAGCGAATAGGAGTGGGAAACATATTGAAGCCCTCTCCCCTGAATATAGTTCTCAAGCTCTGTAGGGTCGTTGATAGGAACCCACATAAAAAACGGAAGCCACGGACTGAAAATGAAGGTAGAACCGTATCCTATCGAAACCAAGTAATCTTGGGAAAGAGTAACCGAGACAAAAGAACTTATATTTTTCCATTCGTTAACGAGTGGTATGTAGTAATCATTAATAACACACCTGAGATGATCTCGGGCATCAACTTCAATAACGGCATCAAGAGGAGAAACGCCTTCATAGAATTCAATAGAGCCAATTTTTTCTGGGGAGATAGGCAGGGGCTCAAAGGTTATAAAGTTCATGGTGCCGATCCTTACGGAAATGTCCGGACAATCTTCCGGCAAGGTTGGAGGGTTAGAACCCCCCCCGTTCCCGTTGTAGCGTTTTTTACTTTTGGCTGCGGCGGAAGGAAAAGTAAAGCCGGCGAGAATAACCACCCCAACGAGAAGAAGAATAAAGCCTTTTATTTTAATTTCTTTCGACATAGTAAATAGTTACGAATAAACTTGAATCTCGGGGAGCAATATAAACGGTTAACTCTTTCTCTCCCCTGCTTCCTTCCATTACCCCCATCTCTCTGTCGTTGGTTTTGACAACATAGCCGGCTGATTCAAAAAATTCGGTGTAGTCTTTCCAAATTGCTTCAAAACTTCTCTCGGAAATAGAACCCATTGTATATCGAGTAATACCGAATTCCTCGTAAACCTTGCGCACACTCTCTATTATAGTGTCTTCCACGGGAATTTCCTCCGGAAAGCCTGGCGGAAACTTTGAAGCCGGATTGGAGGCAAGGTCAACCTCGGTTACTTTCGCTCCTCCCAGGGCGTAGCGAGTGTATTCTTCCTCTTCATCGGAAGCTGTAACGCTGTACCAAATGTACCCGCCAACCGCCAAAATGACGACCACAACTATAATAAAGGCGGTTAATTTATTTTTCTGAGGCGGAGTTGTCGGCTGAATTTCCATAAAGTAAGAAAACCTCTACTGCTATTATAGCATTTTAAGAACCAGTTTTTTCTTATTTTTGTTGTGGATAAGCCCCCACAAAAAGAATCCCCCCGAACTTGGTGTGGTTGGGGGGTTCTCCAAACATTGTTGGAGGTTGCTGGTTAATTGTCGGGCGAATCCTGGCACCGAATAGTCTCGATGTCGTGATTCGCTGCATAGGAGACTTCGTCGCCGGTGCTGTCCTTGCGAATCCGGCGGAGCTCGTTCCGGCGTTCCTTGTCGACATAGAAGATCCATTCCTCGCCGTCGACTTCGCAGAAGGTTGGCCAACCGGGCTTACCCGTTTGGGACGGCGTGATGAATTGGAGCTCGCCTCCGCCAGTCGGGAGGAGAACGAGACGGAAGTCGTAGTCATCACCATTGCGGCGACGAGCACGAATCGATAGCGTTCTACCGTCCCGGGACACGTCGTAGACCGTGGATCCGATGAAGTCCGAGCTGTTGTTGATCGCACTAGTGTAGAGCCGAGTGACCGCAAGCGACGGGAAATCAATTCGGACAACGTGGATTCGGCCATCGGCGATGTTCAGGTTCTCCCAAAGCGTCGTGTAGAAGCTCTTGCCATCGGGAGCCCAAACGACTTCAAGCTGAACCTGATCAATGCAGGGCGGTGACTTCTCATCGCAATCCCTCACATCAATGTGGTCCACCTCGCCGGTTGCTATGTCAAGAAGGAAAATAGTCCCCTTCTTGAAAGTGCCCAAACCGTTGGGTTGCCACGCTCCGAATGTGACGATGGTCTGCCCGTCGGGCGACCAGCGAGGGGAACGGGTGTCCCCCTTGATCATGCAGGTCTCCCAAGTTGGACCCCAACCGTAACGTACCTCTCCCGAACCGTCGAGATTCGAGGTGTACGGCAGGTCAAAGCACGGCGGGCTGTCTTTCACATAGGTGAACTTCGTTCCGTCCGGAGAGATCTCCGGCCAGAGTTTTCTGCCGCCGTCATTCGTCAGACACTCCACTTCCTTCGTCTCGAGGTTGAGACGGCAAAAGTCGCGGGAGTTGCCCGTCACTGCTGTATAGGTGATGTAGGAGGGTTGCGGGATGATTGTGATTGTCACCACATCCTCATCAAAGACACTGTGGTTGGATTTGGCCCGAGCCATCAACTCAACCTGGTAAGTGCCCGGGGTCAGGACCAGTTCCTCGGGAGGAGAAACGTCCTGAACCATGAGAATCTGAGCCAGCACCCCGCAGGAAAACGTGTTGTCTCCTACTGTCCAAGTGGTCTCGATTTCGAAACCGCCTGTGTTCCGGACAATCCGGTGTTCGCAGGGAGTGAATTCCCCGAAGTAGAAAACCGCTCCGTTTTCCGGACTTTCGATCCGTACTTCGACGACATCGTCGTCCGGAGGGATTATCCTCCCAGTTTCCCCGCACGCGGTGAGCAAGGCGATCGCGAGGATCGCCATCAAGCAACAGTACAGCTTGCGGTTCATGACCGCCTCCTTTCTGTTCACTATTCCTTCGCTGGTTCCCGAGTGGAACCGCGCGAAATAGTCTTCTATTCCTGAAGTTTACTGCCTGAAATTATAAAGTGTTTTCCGCAAAAAGTCAATAGCAGAGCGGAAAAACCGGGGCGTGCCAAGAACCGCTCCATTTCAGGTTTTTTAGCACCCAATTCCCTTTTTTATCCACAATCCAAGGATTAAATCATCTTAAACATCGAACGTGTTATGCTAAAGCCATGAAACGCACTCAACCTAAAATCCCGAAAACCGAAATAGGGAATTATAAAAAGGTATTTGTGTTATTCGCAGCCCTAAACGCAATGGGATATAACTACGAGAACAATTCAAAAGGCATGTCGTCTGCGAGAAAAAAGACGAGAACTGCTCTCAAGCGACACGATTGGCGCGGTCGACTCCCCACCCTCTCGCGAGCCATAGAACGACATCACCCTTGGTTCCTCATTCATGCTTTGTTTGTAAAACCCTCAAAATTATCCCGCAGCTCCGCTTCGGATTTCCAGAAGTTTTCCAAGGATCAACTAATACAGAAATTATGGAAATCTTTAAAAACTGACATAACAAAAGAAAACAAAGGACTTTTCCCACTTTTCAAAAAAGAGACGATAAAAATAATAGAATTTCTAAAGATATCGCCGAGCGTTAGAAAAATAATCTTGATAGCAAACCCACTCGATGCCTATTGGCGCGGTTACAGCTTTAAAATTAAATCCACCGGCTACATTGTGGTCGGCCCGGGAGCGAAAAAAAATAACGGCGAAACAATGCGTCATGAACTATTGCATCTCCTTGCTCCCACTTTTCGCCTTCCTCGAAAATTAACCGTGAGTCGTGCCTTACCGGCCGCAACCGGCTATACCGGGTGCCGCATAATCAACCGCGAATGCGTCATCCGCGCTCTGAATATCCTTTACCAAAAACAAGTATTGCATTCAAATATCTCTCCGGCTCTGAAACGCGAAGAAAAACACTTCCCTAGAATAGAAAAGTGCGTGATTTCCTTAAAAGAAAAAATGAAACGGAGCTACCCCTCGAAGTAGCTCCGTTTCATTTTATAGTGAACCGGCCGGAAGATTTTTTTCCGTATACTCTCTCAATCTGTTCCTTTTTAAGACCCTTGAAAGACAAGCGCGGATCGCAATAATGCCGGCCTCTTTTGATTTTGCCGCCCTTCATTTCAAGCACCAGAACAAGTGGTGTTCTATATATTTTTTTGGTTTTAGGATTCGGATAGGATTCTACAAGTTCAATCATCACGACATTTTTGCCTTCGGCAATATCTTTAACATCGTATTGCCGTCCTTTTATTGGATAGACCTCTTCCAAATCGGTTTTTATATTTTTTTTGGTTGTTGGAAAAAGTTTATCTTTGCCCTTATACATCCATGTCATCGTATAATCCTTGGTCAATTTTTTAAGCGCGGACCGAATATTCCCCTCAACCTCATCTTTAAGGATTTCAACAACAGTTTCTACGTTTTTACTGAATTTTTTAGCCATGTGTTAATTATATCCATTCCAAGCTCTTTTGGCTCTAAATCCCTCTATTTATCCACATCTCGCCATTTCAGCCGATAAATATTTGTCAATTCTTTAAACGCGATGTTAGAATAACGGCAGGTATTTCACAAGCCAGCCATTCTAAGAAAATGGCTCTAGATAAAGGAGGGGGGCAATGAGTGAGAAATTCTACTTTACCCGACGCGGCTTGGAAAGGCTCCATGAGGAGATTAAAGAACTGGAGGAGAAAATCCAGGAACTCCAGGCGCAAACCGCTCACGCAGCGGAGGTTGGAGGCGACCAGTGGCATGATAACGCGGCTTATGAGCAACTGTTGGTCGATCTCCGAGTAATGGACATACGGTTGCAAGATGCCCACCGCACTCTAAACAGAGCGGTGCCCATCGATCCTCCTACTGAGTTCGACCGGGTCACCATCGGCGTTCGCGTGAGAATGTTGAAGGACGGGGACGAAGGAACCTGGGACATCGTTGGTTTCGGAGAATCGGACCCTGATCTCAAGCTACTTGCCTACAACACGCCCCTTGCTTCTCTCATTATAGGCAAGCAAGAAGGTGAAGTGGTAAGGGGTACAATCGCCGACAGGGAAACCAAGATCGAGATCTTGGAGATCACGAAAGGAGAAATCGAAGATGTTCGTGGCCCTTGAAGGTGCTGACGGATGCGGCAAAACAACTCTATGTCTCATTCTCACCCTCAATCACGAGGCTCAGAAATCATCAAAGCACTCGGAAGCTGAACAGAGAGTGATCGGAACCGGTCGCTCTCTCTTCATTTATACGTTAAAATTATTGTGATAAGATTTTCAAAAATATGGACAAAAATATTGAACTGGAGTTAAGAGCAGAAATAACGCCGAATCAACTCGAAGAATTGACTGCTGATTTAAACAAAAAAAGTAAGTTGATTTATCACATAAGGAGGCTTTCGGTTATGTTTTTGGGTGGAATTGGCCAGTCAAAATTTGATATCAGAGTTCGTATTAATTCAGACGGTAAAGGTGAATTGATAGCAAAGAAAGGCGACCATCATTCCCACGACCGAGTAGAAGCTTCTCAAGAAATTTCAAAAGGTCAATTTATGGGGATTGTAAAAATCCTGGCTATGTTTGGGTTTCAATCTAAAGTTACTGAACGCGAGAACTTCGTATTTGATTTAGGAAACGATATTAAAATGTCATTAGTTAAAGCGAAGTCTATTGCCTATGTCGAGATAGAGAAAATGTCGCACAAAAAAAATATGGAAGAAAACAAAAAGGAATTGCTGAATATCGCCAATGACTTTAATTTAAAGATTATAGATAGCGCCGAAGAGTTTGATGGATTGTGTGATAGACTTACGAATTTTTCAGACTGGGAGTTTGATGGCTCCCTAACTCATGTAGAGAAATTAGCCGAGACGCTGAAAGACTACTGATTAATTACTCATTGATGCATAGAAATATCTTCCTTTAATCGTGTTGATTACTCCGGTTTTTAAGTCTTTATAGGCGAATTTTTTGGCGTTGAGCATTTTATTGAACTGCTCAAACGAAAGGAAAGAATTTCCCTGGTCTCCAAGCAAATAAACATAATATTTATTCCATATTTTCGACCTAAAGGTAGACTTTTGTGGATCATCTATGTCAACGATGATTAATTGCTTTGCGAGACCTAAAAGATTTTTCACTAACTCACTTTGGTGTTTCTTTTCAATGTGATGAAGGGTATTTTTAAAAATCACTAAATCAAATTTAATCTTGTAAGGTAAATTAAGCACATTATGATTCGTGAAAAATACTGCCGGATTCCGGTTTTTTATTAGAGTTGTAGTCTTCCACGATATGTCGTTCCCAACACAAATATCCGGTTTATATCTGCCATAAAGCTCATCTACAATGGAATCTTCACCGCACGACGCATCCAATATCGTTATTGGTTTTCCCTCTATAAGGGAAAATATCTTATTTCTTATTTTTCTTGACGAGGAACTTCCAATACGCTTTATGATGTATTTATGCAACAGATAAAGCAGAAAAAAATTTCTGCTCTTTACGCTATCTATCTCTTTAAAAGGGGGGGTGTGTTTTCTTTTGCTTAGTCGTTTTCGTACGATTGAGAGAATTTTAGAGTCCTGATATGCAACTTTTCGAGGGGTGCCACTGGTAAAACAAGATTTAATGTTCTTCGGAGTAGGTCTTGTGTTTCCCCGACTCAGCGCCATAAACGCTATGCCGGAATGAACAACTTTTTTGTTCCCGCACTTAAAAATGTTCCTGATTACCGCCACCGGTGAAAGCTCGTCAATCTCAAGACCGGCTTCGTCAATTACAACTCGATTGATTGCCTCTTCAATGCTTTCGTCATTCTTCACGTAACCCCCTGGAAGTTCCCAACCAATAACTTTGTTGAAATCACGAATTAAGAGAGTTTCATTCTTTAAATTACAGATTGATATAATTACAAAATAATGCCTCTTCTTATAAGATTCGAAAAAAACACTGGACACTCGCTCTTCGTAATTTAATTCGGGTAAATCGTATAGTTTTTTATATTTTTCTATAACACTCTCGGTGATCATATATATAAATAATACTTTATGAAAAAACACCGAGCGTCAACTATTTTTTTTACACCTAAAAGTTAATACCAACCATAAACCGTTTTATTTTCCTCTCACTAATCCTCTGCGCATAGGCTTTAACGTTTGTCTCCCCCTTCCGTATATTTCCTTTTTTGAGCGAGGTGCCGACAATAACGCCGTTCGCGTAACGGAGAAGTTCTCCGATGTTTTTCTCGTCCGCGCCACTTCCGATAAGAATCGGAAATCGCCCAACCGCCGCGCGCACTCGCGCAAGCGATTCTAATTCGGGCGTATCACCAGTCCAGTTCCCTGTAATAATTAACCCGTCGGAGCCTGCTTTTATCGCCCGCCGGGCGGACTCCATGAGAGAAAAACGCGAAAGCAACTTTGAATGTTTCACGTGGATGTCGGTAAAAAGAGCTACTTGCTCGGCTTTAATTTTTCTCCGAAATGCAAGTACTTCACGCGCATTACCTTTAATAATGCCGCAATCCGTCTTCACCGTATCCACGAAAACGGGAACGCGGACAAAAGGAAGGTTAAGGATTTTTGCAAGCGCAAGACCTACCTTGAAATCATTCCAAAGAACATTCACTCCCACCGGAATTTTCGAAACATTAATAATTTCGTTACCGAGGTAAGCCATGCTAGCCACCGTTCCTGGGCCTGCCTCTATTGCGTGGGGATTATCGTAATTGTTTTCAAAAATAACGGCGTCTACCCCGCCGCGGTAAAACGCTCGCAAATCGCGAAGCGCGTTCCGAGAAGCCGCCGCCATCCCCGGAAACGCGGGACAACCAAGTAGTGGAGGAAAATGAACCGCACCGATAACAATATTTCGCTCCTTTTTGAATATTTTCTTTAATCTCGCCATTTATCTTATTTTAGATTGAGGTTCAGCTTTTCGCCAACAAACTAAGTATCTCAGAAACTCCCTTTGCATAATGACTCATGGAAACATAGTCCGCGTGACGCTTAACCTCAGTCTGAGCATTGCCAACCGCGAAGAATTTGTCCACGTATTCCAAGGTTTTCAAGTCGCCAATATCATCGCCGATCATAAATATTGAATATCCCAGATAATATTTCCTGATCTTTTTTATAGCCTTACCTTTGCTTGCATTTTTGGGGTAAAAGATCACGTTACCTGAAGCTTCGGAACACTCCACCGTCAACGGCAGTTTTCTGGCGTTGAAATTCCGACGCAGAAAAAGAGCTAACTTGTCCGCAAGCTTCTTGTCTCTTTTACCGTAACGCATTAAGTGGATGCTCCCGGTGTGTCTTCTGTACTTGTTGGCCAAAATCAGTATTGGGAAATTAGAAAATTTCCTTGAACGCAGGAGCGTAACTGAATCCGTAACTTTAACCGAGGCAGGAATTTGGTTCTCGGCGACGAATCTCTTAAGAAGGGAGGTTATAAAGCGATGGCCGGAACGAGGGGGGTTGGATAAGAGATAGATGCGTTTTTTACCCTGCACGAAGTAGACCCCATTCTCTAAAATAACGGGTCCGTTTAAGCGAAAGCGACGATAAATTGGCAGAACGTCTTCTAAAGAACGATTTGAATTTAAGCCGAATAGAAAGCCTTTTTCTGAAAGAGTTCTTATGTTTGAAGGCAGCTTCGGGTCGTTTGAGGTTTGGTCACTACGAATAAGTGTTCCGTCAATATCCAGAAATACAAGTTTTTTAGGGGTGAGTTTTGAATATTTCATATTTGACGCAGGCATATTCACCATAATAAAGGTTTTGCGAGGTACGTTCAATTATTCTCATATATAACCCGAATATAAAAATTGAAAGCGCCCGTCGTGTGAATATACAACGGGCGCCTCGCTAAAGGTGGAACTTGAGTCACACCGGAACTGTAAGGGCTTCCGATACCTCGGCGACTTTCTCCGCCACCTGACCGCTTCGGAACACTTCCTCGGCCATCGCGTAGCACTCCTTGAGCGATTCGCTTCTGCCGGCGAGGTGAAAGAGAAGGGCCGCGTTTGCGAACACCATCTGGAGAGGCGGACCGTCCACCTCTCCCCGCAGGATCCTGAGAGAAAACTCTCCCTTACTCATCTCGCGGGGAGGCGAAATCGAGTCCGCCGGGACCTCTGCCAAGCCAAAATTCTCCGCCGACAGGTCGTACTCGGTCACTTCTCCGTCCCGGATTTCCGAGACCCGAGTACCACCGTAGCAG
>CAZGHF010000010.1:0-1613 GCA_964525595.1 uncultured Candidatus Saccharibacteria bacterium | reverse complement strand
ATGGAAACTTCATCCACGCCACGATACCGCTCTGAGTCCACGAATCCCCGCACGAAAAACCCATGTCGGACATCCGTAGTTCCGCGTTCGTTCAGAATGCGGTACGCCTCGGCTACCACCACGGGCGGGATGAGGTGATTGATACCAACCACCCGCCGCGTGAGAACATCCGGACTCACCGGTGACGTGATAGGACCGATGATGTCATTCATATGCGGAAGTTCAGCCACCTCGTGGGTGAGAACGTGGATGTGCTTGTAGCGCACATCCAAAGCCTCAATGTACCCGAAGCAGGTTTTCTCCACACATCGCTCCATCACTTCCTTGGGAATGGCCATCAGATCGATGCCAGGAATAAGAAATTCGATGAAATCGGAACTTCCATGCCGACCCGCGTCTGCGTTCGCGGGAGAGCCATGCTTGAACATAGGGATACCGGCGGTTGCAGCGATGAACGCCGCGATGGTGCTCACGTTCGCCGTCACCATAAGGTCGCCTCCCATTCCGCAGTTGTCGATTGCAAAAGGAACGCGGGGACGAGCGAATCCGAATTCGGAATTCGCCACGTCCTGCTCGAGAATCGCCGCGCACACTCCCGCGATTTGCGCGGCAGCAGAAGGTAGAGTATCGCCATTGCAGCGGTGAGCCGTCGACCCCGTCGTCCACGCGTAAGTCGCGCGGGTGTGAAGAGCCGAGAGAGCAGCGATGCTCTGAATTCTCGCGAGAGCGTCGCCGTTACATCCTTGGACCGTGTACGCACCGAGATCGTAAGCCTCTTCGAATGTGAGAGGTACGTTCTGGTACGCGTGGTCCTTGAGCACGTGCTTGATGTCCATGAAACCCCCTTGTAAAAGAACATTTCCGCCCTGCTAAAAACAAAACGGCCGCTCAAGGAGCGGGCGTTACTAAATTTTAAAAATCAAACAAAACTCGCTCCTCAAACGGAATGCGAGTTCCACCAAACCGATGTTCTATATCGAATGTTCATTAAACTAAGAGTATCAAATGTCTCACACATTGTCAATTTATATTAAGGGTTCAAGTTTTATTCTCGGCTTCCAGAGTAAATTTTTTCAACTCCTCCTCTGACATTAAGTGGATGCCCAATTCATCGGCCACACTCCTAATCTCGTCTTCGGCTTTTTTCTGCCCTTCTTTCGATGCGATAACTTGCTCAATTTCCAGATGATAGCCCCAAGCATCGCTATACTTTAAGGCAATCTCACATTTTTTGTAAAGGTAGTTTGTCCTTTTCTGCGGACCGTGCATGACTTTTGCCGGTAATGCCAGAGCATCTATTAATTTTTTGGCATTTTCAAAATCTTTGGGAGAAAAATCAAACTCGATTTCCGGAAAAACGGAACCGTTGCCGATTCGATTGAGCTTCAAAGAGAGTTTCGCCGTCTTTTTCGAGACGTTGTTGATGAGCTTCAATAATTTGTCCGGGAAAATATAGTAATAGCAATCCTTATTATCCTCCCCTAAATTCTCGGCGTGAGCATCAAGGTACTCTTTCAACGAGTTGAATTTCTTTTCGTCAAACCGAGCCCGGAATTCAATTTCAAACATAGTTAATGTTTATTCATGCCGCCGGGCCGCCTCCCGGTAAGGAC
>CAZGHF010000009.1:23094-30970 GCA_964525595.1 uncultured Candidatus Saccharibacteria bacterium | reverse complement strand
CCCCTACTTATTTTTTAGTTTTGGCATCATGTCACTCGTCCAATACCGCTTTTTGGGATTTTCCTCCTGCGTTTATCTGTCAACCAGCCAGGTGAGAATAAGTATCAAAATAACGATAGACGTTCCAAGGGATAAGAATGTTTTTGCGGTAAACTTTTTCCAGCTCTCTCCCGCTGAAATTCAAATCCCCGGCCTGCATCACCGCCGAATTCATCAGATAGAAACGCAGGGCGTCAACGCCGTACTTACCGATTACTTCCCACGGATCCGGGAAGTTATTCTTGGATTTGGACATTTTGGCCCCGTCCTCAGCAAGAATTGTGCCGGTATTCACTACATTCTCAAACGGCGCCCGATTGAAAAGAACCAGCGAAACGACGTGCATCACGTAAAACCAGGCGCGGGTCTGGGGAATGTATTCGGCTACGAATTGAGCCGGAAACCTCTTTTTAAAAGTTGTTTTATTCTCAAAAGGATAGTGATATTCGGCAAAAGGCATTGAAGCCGCTTCAACCCATGAGTCGAAAATTTCCTTTATTCTCTCCATCTTACCGCTGCACGAACATTTAAAAAAAACTTCATCAATACGCGGCCGGTGCAAATCCACAAGACCAGTCTCATCGCGCGGAAGGTTTCGGAAAATCACTTCCTCCGATTCCGCTGTATTCAAAAAATCATCACCTCGGGCATGTTTCTCCCGCACCGCCTCTTCGTCGCTCCAGCCCAGCATTGCCTGCTCCAGCATCCAAAGCGGATATTCATGACTGACAATCACAATGGTTTTATTGTCGTATTTTTCCTCTATCTCTTTTATAAAATCATAAAGGCGCTTACGGAGGTCGGTAAGCGATTCCCCTTCCGGCGGCTGTTTGGTGAATTTTTCAAGGTCCGACGAAAAATAAGCAGAATACTCGCTGTTAGGTCGGCCATCAAAAATTCCTGTATTTACTTCCCGCAGACGCTCGTCAAAAAATACCTTCTCGCCTTTAAAGGTGTCGGCTAATATTTTTTCTGTTTCTTTGGTTCGGGTGACATCTGAGGAAAAAATGAAATCAATCTTGCTTTTCGCAAGTTTTCGGGCAAGTTTCTCCGCCTGAACCCGACCGAGGAGAGTAAGGTGATGTTTAATTTTCTCCGGCCAACCGCTTACGGTTCTCTTTAGGTTACTCTCTGCCTGACCGTGCCGAACGAGAATGTACCGGTTTGTGCTTTTCTTCAGGCGTTTCTCAAGTTCACTGATACTCCCGACAACCTCCGTGTTACCGCAATCCCCGCACCGCCAAATTGGAATGGGATTTCCCCAGTAACGGTTACGGGATATGTTCCAGTCGGGAGCGGCAAGTACACTTTTTTCGTACCGACCTCTTTTTAAATGCTCCGGGAACCAGTTGACCTCCTTAATATTGGAACGGACCAGTTTGTCCTTGATTTTTTGGACATTAATGAACCATGCCGGGATGGCATTGTAAAAAAGCGGACTCTCACAACGCCAGCAGTGCGGATAAGAATGGGTATATTTATCGCTTTTGAGAAGTAAATTGCGTTTTTCTAAATCTTTGACAACCAAAATATCAGCGTCTTTAAAATATTTGCCACGCAGGAGCTTCGGGCCATCTTCATTAAAAATGCCTTTCCCGTCTAAGAGTGGCACGACGGGCAATCCTTCTTTCACACCTAATTCATAATCTTCTTCACCGTAGACCACGGCAGTGTGCACCACGCCCGTACCTTCATCGGTGTTTACAAAATCCGCCGGATAAACTTTGTAGGAGTTTTTGTGTTTGAGTGCCTTTACGTCAAAAAGAGGTTCGTATTCAACACCAACTAAATCCTTGCCCAAAACTGACCAGCTTTTGCCAGTCAAATAATTCCCTTCTTCTGTAATAACACTCAATAAATCGCTAGCTAATATGTAGGAACCTTCCTGTAAATGAAGTTCTCCTTTAGAAATACTTCTATCTAGATTTGTCTTGTTTTCATAAATCCCATAGGAAATATCTTCGCCTACTGCAAGCGCCACGTTTCCCGGTAAAGTCCACGGCGTCGTCGTCCACGCCAAGATATAAGTCTTGTCGTCGGCAACAAAATCCTTCCCGATTTTCTGTCCTTTTTTAACCTTGAATTTTACCGTGACCGCGTCCTCGGTTACGTCCCTGTAGCTATTATCCATCGCTACTTCAAAATTCGAAACCGGCGTTTCACAGCGCGGGCAGTACATGAGAACTTTCCGGCCTTCGTAGACTAATTTTTTGTCGTAAATCTGCTTAAAAGCCCACCAGACGGATTCCATATAATCCTTATCCATTGTCTTGTAGGAATTATCAAATTCCACCCAGCGGGCAATCCGGCGGACCATTTTCCCCCACTCATCCACAAACCCCAAAACCTTGCTCCGGCAAATCGCGTTGAACTTGCCGATACCTATCTTCTCTATCTCTTTCTTGCCGGAAATTCCCAAATGACGTTCCACGATTTCCTCAATCGGGAGACCGTGGCAATCCCAGCCCCACCGGCGCCGCACAAACCGGCCCCGCATCGTCTGGTAGCGGGGAATGACATCCTTGATGGTAGAGGCTAGAATATGGCCGTAATGGGGCAAACCGGTGGCAAAAGGCGGCCCGTCATAAAAAGTAAAAGGCTTGCCTTTCTTAGTCTTTTGGAGCGTCTTCTCAAAAATCTGATTATCGGACCAGAATTTCAGGACTTTTTCCTCTACCTCGGGAAGAGAAAATTCCTTTATTTTCTTTAACATTTAACCTTAATTCTATAAGTTCGCCTGCTAAAAGTAAATTTACTTCCGTCTCCGCTCCCTGGCGGCAATACCAAGTTGCCCTAGGTTATAACCTAGGTTATAACCTAGGGCAACCATTAGACAATCTCGGCGTTGTAACATTGTTCGCAGTAAACAATTTCTTTCCGGTCAGGAGCGTAACTTGTTTTGAATTTGTTGGGACAACGCCCTTCCGAATGATGTTGATGCTTTACGGAATTTTCAAAAACCTTGTAGTCGCAGGAACACTGCCGATCCCAAAGTTTTCTGGGTTTCGTTTGGTTCCATCTCCGGTGATCCCGTTCCTTCGGCGATAACCGTGGCAAAGGAAGATTGTGTTTTTTCAGGAATTGGTATTCCTGGGGGTGAACACGGTAAAACCTGCCGGTCGCCTCGCATTTCACGACTTCCTTGCATATCTCGTCAGACGTAATGTTTATTTTGTCGGGAAGTTCTGCCGTTTCTTTCTCGATATTATGCCTCCTGGCAATATCGACTTCCGGATACCATTTCCATCCTCGGGCGAGCATTTCCTCTTTGGTCATCGGGTAAAACTCCTGGGCAAAGGTATGGTTATAGCCGTGCGGCGACATTGATATCGGGAAATATTCTCCCCATTCTCCTGTTTCGGTCATGTGAGCAATAATTTTCTCCTTGAGCTTGTTGTATTCCTCCTTGCTGTATTGCTTGTTTAGAATGCAGTATTTTTTCTTTTTCAGTCCCGCACACCCGAACAATAATTCCGAGTTGTGGCAGTCATCGGCATAGAAAACCTCCGAACAGTACCAGCAGAGATGAGAAAAGATATTTTTATACCCCTCCGGACCGGCATGGAGACTGTCGTAACTCAACTCACATTCGTAAATGCTGATGTCCATTGAATCTTTGGAGTTATGAATATCAACACAGTACCGGCAATTAATGCTGTTATCGACCGAATAACAATCTTTGCAATTCTTGCAATTTGCGAGAAACGTTCCGGTAGAACTTTGGATGTTCGTACCGATAATGTGCCGCCGGAGAGCCTTATTTTTCAGCTCTTCAAATTGCTTTAGCGCTTCTTCTATTTTTGAGGAACTGCCGGAGAAAATTTCCTGCTTCATTTTCTCAATTTCCTCCGCGGTTGCAGGTTTGTTGAAAATATGATTTTTCACTCCTCTCAGGTTGGTGCAAAACAGCGAATTTGAAACGTTTCTGCAACTCATGAGGAATGCGGAATCATTACAATTATGAGAGTCAAAACAATAAAAGCAGTTGTAGCACTTCTCGCATTTCACGAGCTCGTAGCCGATTTCACAATCATTAATGTAATGACAATCGACGCAATCGGTACACCGCTGAACGGCGTATCCGTACATGCATCTTACCGACAAATCCATCTCGTCACCGAGATAACAATCCTTGTCTTCCCGGGCATTTATAACGTAAGGCGAGTTCGTATGGAACATTGAGTTTGAAATGTGCTTCGGGACAAGTTTGTACATTTCTTCAAACTGCTCAAAAAAGGGTTTATTAAAATCGTAATCCCGGCCGTATTCAAGGCCGTCCCATTTATCCGACCAGAAACACTCGTTGCAGTAAAACTTGTAACCGGTAACGTCGGGGTGCCAGATTGAAACGGATGACTTTTTGCACAAGTCACAGTTCCGCAGAAAATAATCCATGTTCCGGTGCGCGATTCGCCTTTGCTCGCGACAAGAAGGGCACCGCGTCGGCGGCGGAACGTCTATCTTTTTGTAAAAAGCAAAATCATCCGGTTCAATCGTGAATGATTGTTTACAGTTCTGACACTTTTTGGTTTCACTATTCATTGTCTTAATTTAGGGTGGTATGACATGTCATACCACCTCGGCTTGGTAGCATTGTTCACAATATACAATCTCTTTCCGGTCGGGGGCATAGGAGGTTTCGAACTCATTGGGACAATGATCAGTGCCGTGAAAGTGTTCAATGATGTTGTTATAAATTTGGTTATTTGATGTTTTCCCCGAACACGTACATTGTCGATTCCATAATTTCGGTGGATTACGCTTTTTTAGTCTTTGATAATGACGGCAGTTCGGGCACAATTGCGGCAACGGTATATTCATCTTCTTATAAAATTGAAGCTCCTGATGAGTAATCTTGAAAGCGGTAGTACACCGCTCATTACATCTTCCTTTATGTGCGCATCCAATGACCTCGTTAAGAATGCTATCGTCCACCTCTTTTATTGTATCGGGTAAATCCTCAAGTTTCTTGGTAATGTGGTATTCTCTTTCTTCCGGTTCCTTCCAGGTATAGCCTTTCTTAAGCGCCTCCTCTTTTGTAAGCGTGAACCATTCTTGCGCTGCACTTTCATTGTATGCGAACGGGCTTACAAATTCAGGGAAAAATCCTCCCCACTCACCCACCTGCCTCATATGTTCAACAATTTTACCTCGCAGGGAAACAAATTCATCTTTTGAATATTTTTTATTAAGAACTGCGTACGCTCCCTTTTTAATACCATTGCACCCAAGAAGGTTCTGCGAAGAATGGCAATTATTTGAATACTCAACGTTCCTACATTTCCAGCAGTAAATAGTCCCCACTGCTCCATAGGACTCATCGGGTGTAACGCTTTCATAACTTAATACTGGCTTACCAGTGTTATTGCAATCATAAGAGTCTTTAGTAATATCATTCACAACTATAAATCTGCTATTTTCAATACTGTTCCCAAAAAAGCAATCTCTTGCCATCTTACAATTTTCCAAAACGTTCCCCGTTGTACCAACTGATTTCAAGATATACGCATATTTGTGCGGAATCTGCATTATGAAATCACTAATCTTGCCTCTATGTTTTTCGACAGACTTTCTGCTTTCTAAATTTAATTCTTTTACTCTCTTGGTATATTCCTCTTTCGAATACTGTTTGTTTAAAATGCAGTACCTTTTATTCCGTAATCCCGCACACATCACACAATTAGAACAACCTTTAAGGTCGTAACAAAAATTACAATCTTGACAATCA
Organism: uncultured Candidatus Saccharibacteria bacterium; assembly: GCA_964525595.1. Classification (GTDB taxonomy): domain Bacteria; phylum Patescibacteriota; class Minisyncoccia; order UBA6257; family GWB1-50-10; genus CAZGHF01. The sequence goes on along the minus strand of CAZGHF010000009.1, from coordinate 25,203 downwards.
AAACAAAGAGCAGAGTGACGACATCTGTAACATCTATTCGATAACATACATTCGTACATGAGCTCTGAATAGTCTACGTGCAAGCAGTCAACAATGTCCTTATCATGATCGGCGTGATATGTGTACATTGCATTTTCCGTGTGCCAACCACATACCGTAAGATAACAGTTCTTACTAAACGCCCAATCATACGCATATTCACAATTCGTGCTCGCAATTCCATCATCATTCATAATGGCAATTGCAGGCACTTTATCGGATAATTCTTTGAATTGTTCAAAAAAGGGTCTTGAAAAATCAAAATCTCTACCGTATTTATGAGGATCCCACTTATCGGACCACCAACATTTAACACAATAGACAGGAAAAGAAATGTCTGGAGAATACACCGCAATTATGCTTTTACCGCATAAGTCACATTTTCTCTTATAAAAATTCCTTTCGTTTCTAAAAAGCATTCTCCTCTGCAACCGGCACTCCGGACACCAAGTCGGCGGCGGGACGTCTATTTTTTTGTAGAACGAGAAGTCGTCCGGTTCTATGACAAAATTCTGTTTACAGTTTTGGCAGGTCGAAGATACTGAGTCTTGTCGAAGTGTTTTGGTTTCGCTTTGCATACTACATTTTCTTCGGCGCGGAAATTCCCAAGACTTCCAAACCGTTTTCCATAACCTGCGCGAGGGCAGACGTGAGCGCCACTCTATACGGTGAGTATTTGTCGTCCGAATCAACAATTTTCACCTTTGCATAATAACTGTTGTAAGCTCTTGCCAGCTCTGTAAGGTAAAGAGTAAGGTAGTTGGGCGCGTAATCACGGGCCGCCCGCTCGACAATTTCGGGGAAATAACAAATTTTCGGTTCAAGTCCCGAAACTTCCGGAGGCGTCAACTTGAAAGATGGCTTTATTTTCTCGCTCTTGGCTTTTTCCAAAACCGACCTGGCTCGAACAAGGGCGTATTGCAGATACGGACCGGAGTCGCCTTCAAAGGAAATTGATTTTTCAAAATCAAAAATAATGTCACTGCCAATCGCCTGTTTTAGAATAGAATATTTCAAGGCGGCTATTGCCACCTTTTCTTTAATTTCGTCTTTCTCTTTAGCGCCCAGGTTTTCATCTTTGATTTTCCCGACAACCAGCTCCTCCACTTTCTCCGCAATCGATTCAAAGGTAACCACCTTGCCGGTTCGCGAGGATATTTTGCCGGATGAGAGCCGCATCATTCCGTGCGAAAGATGAGTAGTTTTTTCTTCTAGCTTAGGAGAAATTTCCGACATTGCCGCTAAAACCACCCGAAAATAATCTTTTATCTCGTTACCGGTAATGATTACAGACTTGTCGTAAGTATATTTTTTGTATTTTATCTCGGCTAATCCCAAATCTTTAGCTTCGTAAGTCGGCAGTCCCTCGGAGCTTACAAAAACCCTGGTGTGAAGCCCGTGTTTTTCACCTTTAAATATCACAGCCCCGTCACTTTTTTCAAAAACACCTTTTTTCAGGCCGGCTTCAACTGCCCTCATGCCGTCTTTTCCGCTCTCGCTCTCAAAGAAATAGTAATCAAACTTTGTACCAAGCTTCTTATAAATGGTCTCGAAATATTCCAAGCTCGCCTTCCGACCCCAGTCGTAAAGTTCGTTTATTTCCTTGTCCGACCTCTCGTAAACAAACTTGTTTATTTCCCGCATTTCTTCTCTCGCTTCACCTTTCTCATAAACTTCCGAGCCCAGAGCGTAGGCATTCGCCATATATCTGATTTTTTCTTTAATGACACCCTTAACCGGTCTTTGTTCTTTATTCTCCGGACTCCTCATCCCCCAGATGGCTTTTGCAACGTGCAAACCGACGTCACCCTGATAACAGGCTCGCTTCACTTTTGCGCCGTTCCATTCAATAAGCCGGGAGATGGCCTCACCGATTGAGTTGCTCATCAGGTGACCAATATGAAACTCTTTAAAGGGATTGGGGTCGGTGTATTCGATAATAGTTTTTTGATTTTTTAGACTATTGTTGCAGCCATATTTTTCCCTGTTTTTCAAAATTGACGCCAGTTCCTCATGAAAAACCTCATCCTTCAGCCAAAAGTTCACGAAACCATCTACAGCCTCAACGCG
>CAZGHF010000009.1:20549-22994 GCA_964525595.1 uncultured Candidatus Saccharibacteria bacterium | reverse complement strand
ACCGGCCATGAAACAAAATCCATTAAAATGGGCCGCATTACGATTGCCGGGAGCCACGCTGCCGTCCGGGACGGCGAGCTCTACCTTATCGGTATGGAGGTGCCTTCTTTCCAGCCGAAAAACGCCCCCGATAACTATGACGCGATACGGACCAAAAAACTCCTTATGAATCGTAAGGAAATAGACTATCTTGCCGGAAAAATGCAGTCGGGTTTGACTTTGGTGCCCCTCCGCGTTTATACTGACCGCGGATTGATAAAAGTTGAGCTGGGCCTCGGGAGAGGAAGAAAAAAAGTGGACAAGCGCGAGCTCATTAAAAAACGAGAAACGGAAAGAGAAATAAGAAGACATGGGGATGTTGGGTCTTGATAGAATAGAGTCTGGTAAATTTGCAAGTCGAGGCGCCTGAACTCGTAAAATACGGGCAAACACATTTAACTGCCAACAATAAAGTTGCAGCTCCGGCCCTAGCATACGCTTAAGCCGGCATCGGTTCCTGAAGTCCAATAGGGATTAACCGGTGTAATACATTGGACTCGCTCACGGTGAAACGGTTCAATAGCTGTGAACTAAACTACAGAACCAAATTCTTCCGCCTTAGGCGGATAAGCTTGTAGACGATTTACCGGATTCACTCTACACACCGGTTCGACTCCGGTCATCTCCACAAAATTGACAGGAATCTTTGAACGTGCTATTATCAGAATAGCGCGCGGTTTGATACAAAACTTCTTTCAGGAGAGTCCAGAATGGCTATTACGAAAAGGCAGTTCCTCGAACTTGAGTTCGGCCACGCGATCATCGGTGCACTCAACGGTATTTTCCCGGTCGTGAGAAACAGGCCCAACAGACCGCTCCCTGATGTCCCGGGAGACCGCGAAGTCTTCCTTAGCGACCCGGAAGGAAACGAATTCGTGGTCGGCTGGCACGACGACCTGAGTGGTATCGTCGACGACGCCTGGAGAGGAATACCTCACTTCAATCACCCGAGAGCCAGGATCGTCCAATTATGAAACGCCACGCCCCCAAGCACCCGAGAGGCGATCCTTCCAGTAGGATCGCCTCTTTCCTTCTTCTAAACTCCTACGGCAGAGCTACCTCGTCACAAACACCTTGATTGACCCACTTACAAAATCAGAACCTAAGGTTTTAAAATTTACTAAAAACTCCCCTTCCTCATTCCATAAGTGAGAAACGGTTTTGCTCCCGCCCGACAAAACTCCTTTCTCCACCGAACCGTCGCCCCAGTCTATTTCATACTCAATCTCCAGAGAAGGGTCAGGATTTGATATTAAAAAATAAGCGCTTGTGTCAGTCTTGACCGTTTGCAAAACAGAAATGCTCCCACTTTTCTCTTCAATACCCACAATTTTTTCCTGGGCGGCGTCAATAGCCTCGTTTGTGCTTTTCTTCAAAGAGGTCAAAACCTCCTCCTCTTTTTCCCGAACGCTTTCCTTAACGCTATCTTTTATGGAAGTTAATTTTTCATCAATGAATTTTTTGGAAGCCGATAGTATTCCTTCACCGGTTTCGCCTTCCTCGTCCCCGAAAAACAGCTCAAGAAGAGGATTTTCTCCGGCTGCTAATCTCTCTGGTCGATTGAAAATAACATAGAAAGTCACACTTAAAAGAGCGACCACAATCATAGTTATCAAGAATTTTTTGAAGAAGCGCATTACTCTAATTTTAGACTAAATCTAGGCGAGGCCGCACACCTTTTTGGGAGGATAAGACTTGGGCGTGCGACCGAGCGAAAAAGTTATCCACAGAGAGGGTCTTTAAGAAAAGCTATAATAAGTTCAGATCATCACAAACGAATATATCTTACCAGTAGGGGTTTCCCATGCCCCGCTACATCATCTCTAGCGGCGAAATGCCGCCCGCACACGCCTCCCGGGCAACTTGTTTGCTTCCGGGGGCGTTTTTTGTTTCCCCTCACCCTTTCTCGATTGCTTCTCAGGGTAAACCTGAAAAGAGAACAGATTTTAAAAACAAGAAACTGTCTTCGGTTTTCGTCATTCCCGAATCCGCATCTATGCGAGATTCTTATTGAGAAAGGGTGAGGGATTAAATTCCGATGTTTTCCACCCCCTCCTGCTTTTTATCCTTGAAAATCACATGGAACAGCCCCACCAACAAATAAAATATTACAACGTAGCCAATCATTGAAGTTATAACAACTATATCAAAAGTGCCCCCGCTCCGGAGTTCTATATCCGAAAATATCCCCCGGAAGGGGAGGATAATTGCGTCGGTGATAATGTAGAGAAGATTAACAATTGGCGTTAAGGGGTTTGCATCAAGAAGGCGAAGAATAAACCGCAAACCTAAAAAGAGTTCAAGAAACCTAAGAATGTACTTTGCAAATTTTATCACCGGCTGTTTCGGAAAAAAACCATAATTTGTAATGATGGCTAATAGTATAACAAGAGTGGTAACTCTTGC
>CAZGHF010000009.1:0-20449 GCA_964525595.1 uncultured Candidatus Saccharibacteria bacterium | reverse complement strand
CTTGCAATATCACCAGAAAAAGATTATGCTGATTCTTATAAATTACAGAACAAACAAAGAAATAACCGCGAAGGAGCTGAGGGTCATTGACGAGAAAGAAGAAAGTCTCGGTATTCTAAAAACTGAAGAAGCTCTCCGCATCGCCGGAGAAAAAGAGCTTGACCTTATTGAAGTCGCCCCTCACGCCAACCCCCCGGTCGCAAGAATAATCAGTTTTGACAAGTTCCGCTATCAGAAAAAGAAAGAAGAAAAAAAACAAAGGCTGGGAGAAAAACGCAAGGAACTAAAACATATAAGGATTACTCCCCGTGCCGCCTTAAACGATCTCCAGGTTAAGGTGAAAAAAACCAACGAATTTCTTGAGGAGGGTCATAAAGTAGAATTAAATCTCTTTTTGAGAGGCCGGGAGAGAGGTAATAAAAAATGGGGGCTGGAAAAACTGGACAACTTCCTAAAATTGATAACGGTTCCCTATAAGGTAACAATGGAGACGAAGAGAGGCGGAAGAGGTTTTGTAATGCAAATAGATAAAAAATAAAGGTTTGGTTGAAAAATCCCGGGTCGATGCTCAATGTTGCAGCTAAATTCTCTTCGCTGCGCATGGAGCTTCACTCGAAAATTCAGACAACATGGGCAAAAAATTCGTAACGAAGAGAATAAAAATGACGAAGACCGGTAAAATCAAGCGCCGGGCAATGGGTTTGGGACATTCCCGAGCCAATAAAAGCCGCGTCCAAATTTTAAGAAAGAGGAAAAAGCGGGGGTTGAACATTCCTACAAAAACGATTAAAGAACTCCTATAACTCATTATGACCAGAGTAAAACGCGGAAAAACAGCTCGTAAAAAAAGAGGGAGGATCCTGAAGTATACTAAAGGTTTTCGCTGGGGACGAAAATCCAAAGAACGAGCAGCCAAGGAAGCTCTTCTTCACGCCTGGACTCATGCCTTCCGTGGCCGAAAAGAGAAAAAACGCGTTTACCGCGCCCTCTGGAACACCCGAATAAATGCCGCCGCGAGACAGGAAGGTTTGAAGTACAGCGAATTCATAAACGCCCTTAAAAAGAAAGGTGTTACAATTGACCGTAAAATACTCTCAAACCTCGCAAAAGACCACCCGGAAACGTTCAAAAAAATTGTCGATTTCGTCAAAAGCTGACGCCAAAGGTTTCTAGGTCTATTTTACCTCCCTTTATTTCCACCCCCTCCTTTTTAAGGAGGTTTGTTTTTCTTCTCGAGCCACCGGCAAAACCGCCTACCCGACCATTAGAACGAACAACACGGTGACAGGGAATTTTAGGGGCATAGGGATTTTTATTCAAAGTATTCCCAACCGCCCGGTAAGCCCGGGGCGAGCCGATTGCCCGGGCAATCGCAGCGTAAGTGGAAACCTTACCGTGAGGAATTCTTCTCGCGGCGGCGCACACCTTTTCTCTGAATTTTTTCATAAACTTTTCTAATATTGTTTTTAAGATTGCTGTAGAGAAGCATTCTTAAAGCATCTTTATATAAAAACCAGCCAAAGCCAGAATGCTCTTTTGAAATCTTTATCTCCCGTTTTTTCGTCTCGGCAAGATAATAAACAACCGTTTTAAAAATCTTTTTGCCTTTTTGGGTGAAAACGTATTTGTCGTAACTCTTAAACCGGTTATTGAAACGCAGGTCACGGGACAAAAGACCTGTTTCTTCTTTTACTTCTCTCACAGCTGCTTTAAAAGTCGTTTCCTTGCCGGAGGAATCATCAATTTTTCCTTTGGGAAAATTCCAATACCGGCCGCCGTGGTAAAGAAGTAAAAATTTTGGACCCTCCTTGGTCCGCCTGTAAATTATTATCCCGGCTGAAAGCTCCTTCATGGGCATTAATTATATCATGCCGCTTATATTTATCTTTTTTTCAAAAACTTTCTCATCTTATCTAATGACCAGACATTTATAATATCGCTCTTTTTTGCCCAGCCCCGTCTTGCCTCGGCAACCCCGAAATCCAGGTACTGAAGATGAGCAGTTGAATGGGCATCGGAACTAATGGACATCTTAATACCTGTTGTTGTGCACTTTCTTACATGCTCGTTTTTTAGGTCCAGCCGGTCAGGATAGGCATCTATTTCCAAAATCGTTCCGGTATTCTTCGCAGTCTTAATAATCTCGTCCATATCAACCTCATAAGCTCTACGCCGGTTAATTATCCGGCCAGTCGGATGGAAGAGAATATGAACGTTTTTGTTTGAGATGGCTTTTTTAATTCTTTCAGTTTGTTCCTTACGACTCAAATTAAAATGGGAGTGAACGGCAACGCCAACCACATCAAGACGAGAGAGAACTTTATCAGGTAGGTCGAGCGAGCCATCTTTCAAAATGTCACACTCCGTGCTCTTCAATATCCGGAATTTTGAATTTTGAGTTTTGAGCTTTGAATTAAGTCCGTCTATTTCTTTCCACTGTTTGATTATTTTTTTCTCGTCGAGACCCCCTGTCATCGCCAGACGCTTGGTGTGATCGGTTATTGCGATGTATTCCAGGCCAATCTCCATTGCTGCGAGAGCCATTTCTTCTATGGAATTCTTGCCGTCGGTCCAGTTAGTTTGAATCTGAAGGTCGCCGCGGAGCGAACCGTACTCTATAAGTTTAGGCAATTTACCCTTTTGAGCCGCTTCAATTTCGCCAGAGTTCGTCCGAAGCTCGGGCGGTATCCAACTCAACCCCAGTTTTTCATAAACGTCTTTTTCGTCTTCGCCAGCTATAATTTTCTTGCCTTTGAAGAGTCCATATTCATTAAGTTTGTATCCCTTCCTCGCTGCTATTTCTCTAAGAGCAATATTGTGTTCTTTGCTGCCGGTGAAATATTGGACTGCTGCACCATACGATGAAGGCTTTACTACTCTTAAATCAGCATCCAGCCCTCCGGCGGTTGCCGGATTTAAACGCACCATTGTCTTCGTCTCGCCTTTCGAGTAAACATGTTGAACTTCGGGTAAGCTCGCGAAATAGTCCATAACGACACGCGGTTTCTCGGAAACCGCCAGAATGTCAATATCACCAATTGTTTCCTTCATCCGGCGAATCGAACCGCAAACAGTCAGTTTCTTTATTTCTTTTAAAGATTTCAAACTGTTTTCAACTTCCCTTACTGCAGGCAGAATAAAACCCAAAATTTCCCGGCCGCCGGATTTCTTCAAAAACTCAATGCCTTTCAAAATCTTCTTTTCCGATTTCTCGCCAAACCCCGGCAATTTTCCTATCTTCCCCGCCTTTGCCGCCCGTTCAAGTTCGGCAATCGATCTTGTCTTTAGTTTTTTGTAAAGCTTTATTGCTGTTTTCGGACCCACCCCTTCAACAGAAGTGATCTCCTCCATCTTAATCGGGTATTTTCTCTTAAGCTTTTCGTAGTCCTTAATACGCCCGTGTAAAAAGAGCTCCTCAATTCTTTCGGCAATCCCGCGGCCGACGCCGGGAATCTTACCAAGACTTTTCAAGCCATCTCTTTTATAAAGTTCAGCAAGTTCTTCGCTTGCCATCTCAATAGCAAGAGCTGCCCTCTCAAACGCCTGTGGCTTAAAAGCTACCCCTTCAGCTTCCAAAAAAGCAGCTATTTCTTTTAAAATTTTCGCGACCTCTTGGTTAGTTGCCGAAAACATGCGGTCTGTGGTCTTTGGGAGGAAGAGGTGTACCCGACGGGGGTTTAGGCAAAACTATGTCCGGCAGTGAAAAAATTACAACGGCGGCGATCATGGTCAGGACGGCGGCGGCGAGGAAGACAACGTCAAAACCGTAGGTTCCGGCAACCAAGCCGCTGATGGCACCGGAGAGGCCCGCCGCAAAGGCAACGATGGCACTATCAAGCGACCAGTCAAAAGCATAGCGATTCTTATCAAGGTGACGGGTGAAAATCGCATTCCAAGCCGGAGTGTAAAAAGCGAAAGCAATAGCATGAAAAGCTTGAAGAACGAATAGTTGCCAAATCCTATCAATAAAAACAAAGAGAAAAGCCGTAACCGAAGCCAGAAATAAACCTAAAACGAGGGTATAAAAATCATCCTTCTCACCCTTATTTCTATCAAGGTAGAGACCAATAGGTATCTGAAACACGGCTTTTAAAATCCAGTAAACAGCTGCGGCCAAACCGACGGTTGTGAGCGTTGCCCCGGCTATCTCGTCCACAATAAAAATTGCGAGAATCGGATTTATAAGTCCCCAGCCACCTACGAAAAAGAGGTCTGAGATAATAAAATAACGGACGATTTTGTTTATACGGAGGCCTGACCAAATTTTAGCTTTCATGAAATTATGAAGTCAGCTTAAATTCAAAACGATCCTTTCTAAGGGTAACTAATATTTCATTGCCCCGGGCTATTTCTTTCTTAAGAATTTTCTCGGCTAGGGGGCTTTTTATTTTTTTTGAGATAACCCGGCGCAACGGCCTTGCGCCATAGACCGGACTAAAGCCGAGTTTGGCAATACGCTTCGTTGCAGCCTCGTCAATTTTAAGCTCAATACCGTGAGTCTCTCTCAAGAGCTCCGCCACCTCCTTAATTAAAATGCCGGCAATCACATAAATTTCCTCAACCGTGAGATTCCTGAAAACAATTATGTCGGAGAAACGATTCAAAAGTTCGGGTCGGAAATACTCAGTCAATTTTTTCTTCAATTCCTCGCTGATTTCACTAATTGATTTTCCTTTCTCAACTTCATCCTTAATAAAGTTGGAGTGGGCGTTCGACGTAGCAATGATAATGGTGTTCTCGAAATTCACGGTCCGGCCTAAACTATCGGTTAATCGGCCATCGTCGAAAACCTGGAGGAAGATGTTTAGAACATCCGGGTGAGACTTTTCAAACTCATCCAGTAAAATCATACTGTAAGGTCTTTTGAGAATTGCATCGGTCAGGGTTCCGGTCCGGGAACCGTCTGGGTTGCCAATGAGACGGTAAACGCTCATTTTGTCCTGATACTCGGACATGTCAAAGCGCTCAATCAATTCTTTCGAACCGAACATGGTAGCGGTGAGAATTTTTGCAAGTTCGGTTTTACCAACACCGGTTGGGCCTACAAAAAGGAAAACGGCTATCGGTCCGCCCCGGCGGGAAAGACCGCTCCTATACTCCCTAAGAGCGCGGGAGACGGCTCGGACCGCCGTATCCTGGTTAACAAGTCTTTTGTGAATAATGTTTTCCAAATCCAAAAGTTTCGCCGTTTCCTCCTCCCCGGCTTTTTCTATCGGTATTTTGCTCTGTTCTTCAGCCACTTCCACAACAAGATTTTCTTCCAAGACTCTTAGTTTTTGCTCGGCGCCCCTGGCAAGGGCCTGTTTTAAGAGATCAACCGCCGAACCTGGGAGAGGTTTTTTTCTAAAATATCGGTTTGCAAGGTCCACCGCCTTATCGACCGCCCTAAAAGTAATGAAAACCTTAAACTCTCTTTCCAAAATAAGACTCATGTAGATAAGAAACCTGAGTGCCTCCTCTTTAGTTATCTCGCCTACCTCAACAACTTCAAACTGGCTTAAAAAATCTGAACGCGGCTCAATGTAGCGCTTAAACTCCCTTGGGTAACTTTCGCCAATCAAAGGAATCTCGGCGTTTTTCACGACCGGCAGAAGAACGTCTATTGCATTTAGAGTTTCTTTTTCGGCTGTCCGGAATAAATCATGAATATTGGGAATGAAAAGAACGATATTACCGGCGAGAATTATTTCCTCCGTTATTTTTTTAAGCCGGGCAGCCAATATTTCGGTTGGCGCATTGGCTATCAAATTTCCCAACTCAAGAGAAATAAGGCGTTTATCAAAAAGAACCGGCGGCACTTTGTCTTTAATCATCCGAAAAGCAAGGTGGTGAATCATGGTTGATTTTCCAACACCTGCTTCTCCGACCAGAAGAACATTCGGCTTGCCCGGTCGGGAGATAACATCGAGCATCGAATCAAGTTCTTTATTATGTCCGACCAGAAATCCTATCTTCTCAGCCCGAGCAAGAGCGGTAAGGTCGGTGCTAAAATCGTCAAGCATCGGTGTCGGCCGGGAAGTCCAGGCACGATTTATGACTCTCTTCCTTAAAAATTGGGGTCGGTGAGTAAAACCGCCTAAAACTGCGGGAAGGCGATGGATACGAGCAAAAAGTTTCCTGTATCTCCCGAAAATTACCGCTTCTTCAAGATCTCTTTCGCTAATATTGAAAAGTTCGAAAAGTTTACCGATTTTTTTATCCCCAACCGAGCGAAGGGTCACAAAAATATTACGCGGCTCAATGAAGTTCTCGCCGGTTCTTTTTGCGTTCTCGTAAGCTTCTATCACAAGCTTCTCAATCATTTTCTGAAGCTCCTCTCGACTGTATTTCTCAGTCTCTTCAAGATACTCTTCAACCTTATCAAGACACTCACCGGGCGAAACACTCAGGCGCCGCAGGGCCTCTCTTACGTCGCGCCGCATAACAAGCTCCTTGAAAACAAGAAGGTGAAAATTCTGACAAACAATGAGTGATTTCCGAAAAGCATGATTTAAAATTTTGTAAGCGGCTGGGGTCACTGCCTCGGCTAAATTAATCCGGTCCTCTTCTCCGGCTTTGTCCGACAATTCATGAATAGTCTTCTCGGCCTCACCAAAATGGAGAACCCGGTCAATTAAAAATAGAGTGATTAAAACCGCAAACCACCTCAGGAAATGCAAATCGGAGAAAAAAAGGAGAATCGTGGCGGCGGTAAGACCGATGTATGCGGAGTAGGCGGCAAGCCGAGTGAGAAATTCACCCGCTTTTGTAAACTCCAGTTTCGGTTCTTTAAAGTAAACCCCGTTAGAAGTCATGAGCAAAAAAGAATTTTAAACGATTTTTCAGATATCTTCGACCCATACCCGACTTAAGATATTTCTCTCTAGCTCGGATATCTTTTTGATTTAAGCTCATCTCACAATAAATTAGTTTCCAGGGCACCCCGTTTTTTGTTGAGCGATTCTTGCCAGTATTGTGTCTTAAAATTCTTTTTTTCAAATCCTTTGTTGAGCCTATATACCATTCCTTGGTTTTCCTACTCATCAAGGCATATACACACCAATACTGATTTCTAACGGGGTAAAGTTTCATTCTTAAACAAAAATTAAGTAAATAACGATTGGCAGAACAAGAATCCAAAACAAATAAACCCCAATAATCACAAAAAACAAAATAAGGTAAATGGCGCTTGCCACAAGAAGCCGCACCGAGCGAAAAATAAATCCCAAGATGTAGCCGAGAAAAGTGTAGTCTTTGTAAAGCGGCTTTAGAAGATGTTTCAGGGTAATCTTCCAGGCAAGATAATAATCAACCCGGGAGAGAAAATTTAAAATGAAATCAAAATATTTCCTAAAACTTACAACGTACCAATGCTCTATAAAAACCCGAATCCGGTAAAAAAACCTCTCAATTAAATAAACTGGAGCAGAATTAATTCCACGCATAGTTTAATTATAGTCTAAAATAGACTTTTCTGAACTTCCGGTTCTTTTTCTTCCGGCTCCGCCGGCAAAGATTCGCATTCTTTTATCTTCTCGGGAAGTTTGGAAAATGCTTTTCTAAGCTCCTCCAAAACCTGCGTGGAGCGGAGGGCGGCTGCCGGGTGAAAAAGAGGCATAACACAGCGTTTGCCCAGCCGAAAAATTTTACCGTTATCGCGTGAGATCTTTGCCGTCGGCAAAAAGTAATTCATCGCAAAACGACCAAGAGCAACAATGATTTTCGGGTCAATTATCTCTATCTGACGCGCGAGATACGGTTTGTAACTCTCAATCTCTTCCGGCAGGGGGTCGCGATTGCCCGGCGGCCGGCGCTTTATGATATTCGTGATGTAGACGTCTTCCCGTCTCCAACCGATACCGGCGATAAGCTTATCCAGGAGCTGGCCGGCCCGGCCGACAAAAGGCCGCTTTGCCTTATCTTCATAAAAACCGGGCCCTTCGCCGATGAACATCACTTCCGAGTTTATGTTCCCCTCGCCGAAAACCAGGTTTGACTCCCGAAGCGGAAGCGAGACATCCACTTCCATTTCTACCTCAAGTTCTTTTAGTTTTTCTTCTTTATTCTTCACCTCTTTTAATTATAAAAGAATGCGGGCTCCGGAAACGAATCTCCGGAGCCCGCGCACGCACTCAGCCAGGGCGTCAGATGAAGACGAGGCGACGGTCGCGTCGGCGCGGCGATGGTGCCTTCTTCTGCTCGGCTGCGGGGCGTCGATGCTCGTTGGGCATCATACACCTCCATAATGGGGTGGGGAGATGGACGCTCTAGAGCGTCACTTTCTCGAAGAGACCCCAAACTACAGGATCTAAAAAAAATTGTAGCATATTTCCCTTTTCTATCAAGATTTTCAAAAATAGCGAATCTCTTCTTCAAACGTAATGCCGAATTTCCGTTTCACCCGGGCTTTTAAAAGCCTGGCAAGTTTTTTAACATCACTTGCTTTGCCCTTGCCTTTATTTATAAAAAGATTGCCGTGGAAATCGGCAATCCTTATACCGCCAACCCGTATACCCTTCGCGCTCACCTCCTCCAATAAATAGCCGGCTGGAATTTTACCTTCAATTATTTTCGAGTTGTCAATTTTTGACAACGCTTTTTTGGAAACGTTTTTTACGAGTACGTTCTTGAAAAAACTGCCCGGGCACTTAATTCCCGGCTTATACTTTTTCTCCCGAATTTTTATAATCTCCTTTGATTTTTCCTTAAGTTTTTTAGCATTCCCTGTCCTAAGTTTTAAAGTTATCCCTAAAACAATATAGGGTTTATGTTTTAAGATGCTATCCCGATAAGCGAACCGGCAGTGTTTGTCGTCCAGTTTTCTCGTTTTCTTACCATCCCAAATCTCAACTTTTTCTACCACCTCGGAAATGGAGTGGCCATAAGCGCCGGCGTTTCCCACCACCGCCCCGCCGACCGTGCCGGGAATACCCGAGAGGGTTTCCAATCCCTTCAAACCTGCTCGGATTGAGACTCTGATAACTTCGGCCAATGGAACAGCGGCACCAACCGTTATCCGGCTTTTCTCCACCTTTATTCCGCCAGCTGATACTTTTATTAAAAGTCCTTTTAGTTTGCTGTCAGGGAAAACGACGTTGGAACCGCCGGCCAGAATTCGGTAAGGAATTTTTTTGGTTTTTGCAAAATTTACCGCTTCGAACAAATCTTCCGAGTTTTTCGCCTCGCAGAAATACTCAGCCCGTCCCCCGATACGGAAGGTGCTAAGCGGTGCAAGTGGAACATTTTTTTTGAATTTCATTTGTTTTAATCATACACTCCTCGCGAGCCTTGAAAAAGAAGGGCCGATTAGTTGTTGAACTAACCGGCCGCTTCGGCTAAAGACTCGCCGTAAGGCGAAGAAATGTTTCCGGATTCTCGAAATGTCTTTGGGCGTAGCTCCTAGCGATATCTCCCTCTCGCCGCAGAGTACTAATGGAGTTAATAGGAACCTTACCCTCATCACTTCTTTCGACTACGCATGCCGTAGCAACGTACTCATAACCCTTTATTCCTGACTTTGCTTTCGTCCTTGGAGTTTGAGAAATCCATGAAACACCTATCCATTTTGCTCGAGTGAATCGCCATGCGTTTCTTTGATAAACTCTCCGCAGGGTCAGTCCAGAACTGATAACATCGTCTACCACCACGATAGTTCTAACGCTCGTGTTGATGAAAGGACCCGGAATGGAACCAACCAAAACAATCGGGTCAGCTCCGGGCTGCCAAAACCGCTTAGCAAAAACGCCCGTACCCGGAAATTCCCGACAAACCTGCGAGAGTTTACGCGGATAATCCGAGCCGTTGCCGGGAAAAACGAGCAACACTTCCTGCTCTCTCTCTGTTATTCCAATCAGGATTTCTTCCAGGTCAGCAGTAAGCAACCGGTCCTCGAGAAAAATAACCTCCCGATTACCTACGGTTCTCAGGGCCTTAAGTTCCGTGCGAACCTCGTCGCCCACCGGCTCATCCAAAAGAATAATGAGGCCGTCGGTCGTAAGCGAACGTTTGTAGGTAAACGAGGTGTACCTTTGCAAACCCTCCATGACATTGCCCCCTTCTCGGTTTGTAAAAGAGCTCTCTTCCTGGAAAAACAAAAAACCCTTCCAAGAAAGGGTTGAATGTGAAACGAAAATAGAAACCAAAAAATCACAACCAACCCCTTCCTACAAAGGACTGGAAGTGATATGTGTAGCGGATTCGATCGCTTTTTGAACAGCCTCTTCCGGGGTAGCGGCAGATTTAATTCTTATTTTTTCTCTTTCATCAAGATAGGTTCCGGCAACCTTAGCAGACCAACCGCCCGTGCCTTCAAGAACGACAACAGGTTTTTTATTGCGATAGGCAATGATAATTTCCTCAAGCGTGCCGGCACCGCCCCCAATCACTATAAAAGCATCGCACATGGTAACAAGTATGAATTCGTCGAAACCGTCAGCGGCCATTCCAGTTAACACTTCAACTTCGGTAAAACTGTTGGAAGAAAAACGTTTATTGCCTTTTGTTACTCCAACTGTTATTCCGTTCGCTCTCTGCGCTCCAGAAGCAGCAAACTCCATGACTCCGCTCTTGCCTCCCGTAACGACGGTTACCTCTCTCTCCGCCAGCAAGAACCCAACCCTCTCCGCTAGTTCGTAGATTTTTTGCTCCGGAGTTTTTTCTTTCGGATACTCCTCTTTCCCGGCATACCCAATTACTCCTATTTGCAGTTTTCTTTTTTTGCTTTCCATGATTAGTATCTTGGGTTAGTGATTCCTTCTTCTAATTTTTTGAATACAAGTTTGTACCCACCTTCTTTCCCATAAAGCCATTTCGCCACCCGGGCGATGGTCGTCGAACTCAAGCCGGTGGCCTCACCTATCGCCAAGTAAGATTTTTTCGCAGCAAGCATCTCAGCAGCCCTCAGCCGATTAGCGAATTCCTCTATTTCTTTTTCGGTCAAAAGGTCACGCAAAAACCGTTTGGCCTCGTCGTCAGTTTTAAGAGTCAAAAAGGCTTGAATAAGCCTCTCGTTTTCCTTAGTTTTCCAGTCCATCGCTCCACTTTAGCAAACTAAAGTGGAAGAGTCAAGACCTAGTATTTTGTTTTGCGCCCTCGAGAGGAATCGAACCCCTATCTTAAGCTCCGGAAGCTCACGTCCTATCCTTTGAACGACGAGGGCTCTCTTCACAGGACAAATATTTCGTACCTACACTATAAAACAAAATCTACCAAAGAGTAAACAAGAGCAAGAAGAAAGACAAGGTAAAGGAAGAAAGCCGGCCGCCGCAGGCGATGCGAGGGAAAAGCCCGCCGCCACATGGTGATTATGAAAATCCCTTCAAGACCCAAAAAAACGCCGCCGGTAAAACCTAAGACCGTTAAAAAGTTTTGGAAACCGACAAAGTAAAGACCAACTGGCAGGACGAGAACGACGAGGGAGGATAACCAGCCCGAAGCTTTAAGGTCGTATTTCAAAGTCTCCCGCACATCCGCACCAATCATAAAATAAGAAGTCCAGAGAGTAAGAATTCCCAAAACGCCAAGAAGGGTGAGAATCGCAGGCGAAAGAGAAGCCAAGCCACTAAGGGCCTCGGGCGAAACATCGGGCGCAAGTCTTAAAACCCCGAGAACAAAGATAAGATAGATAAGTGCCGGAAGAAAAGAACCGAAAAATATCGCCTTCTTTAAAGAAAACTGCCGACCAGCTGATTTCTCCTTCCTCCATACACCCACGACCCGCGGGATAGCAACCCTTGCCGAAAAGGCAAAGAGAAGAGGCCCGAAAGGAAGAAGAATCTTCGCCAAATCCAAATCTCTAAAAAGCGGCGCGTCCGGCAGAGAACTTCCCGAAAAAAATATAACAGCAGCAATTGTAAGAATTGCGACTGTGCCGAAAATTTCAACAACGCCTTGAAGAGATAATTTTGCAAAGATAAAAACCGAACCGAGAAGCCAGAAAATAAACAAAGCAGTAGATACCGGAACGCTGACAAACAAACCAAAGAAAGACGCAGCAAGAATAAGGTAAATGGTAAGCGCAAAGATAAGCCCGGTCATGATTATAAAAGAGGCAAACCCGGCAAGATTCCCGGGCAAAAATCTCTCGGCCAAGTAAAAAAAGCGGTGCTCTTCGCGGGTCGTTCTCGTCAAATCCGCATACATTAAAAAAATCAGAAAATAAATAAAGGCAAAAAACAGCAAATAAAAAATGCCCAGGATGAGGCCTATTTGATTTACAACGTAAGGCAGGGAGAATATTCCTGCCCCTATAATTGTGCCCGCAAGAAGCCCTGTCGCCAACAAAAAACCTTTGCTCATTTCACAAAAAAACTAAATTGCGAAGCTTATTCTACAAGATAAACTTCGTCTCCTTCTCTCACCTTGTCGCCAACCTTAATACCCACTTCCTGTTTTTTCTTGGCTTCCTTGATATCTTCGTGGTTGTACTGCATAGACTCTATCTTCTCTTCAAAGTCTGATGTTGCTCCCTTGAAGCGTATCCGATTACCGACCTTCATTTTTGTCTTGAACTTAATGATAGCAACACCGATGCCACCGTAGTAGTGAGTAACCTGACCAATAGGCTTGGGTTCACCTTTTCTATTTTTGGAAAAAAATCCCATACGAAATGTTCTTACGAAACTACGAATTAGAGAATTCGACCTTTAACGCCGTTTTTGATTTCTTCTTTCTCTATTAAATCCAGTACTTTATCAACGAGCTTAGTCGGGTCTTTCGAGAAAACTACCTTACCCGGTCCCCGGTGGGATTTCTCTATTATTTCGGGGATTAAATCCGTCGTCCCGCCAGTGCCCAAGAGCACTCCCTGGGGCTTGCCGTCCTCAAAAGCATTGGTAAATTCGTTCAAGGTCCCGATTCGGCCGCAAAGGGTGATAACGGCATCTGATGAGCGAGTAAGAATAAGGTTGCGACCCGAGTACTCAAACCCGGTGTAGATTATAAGGTCGTGGTAATCAGTGGGCAGGCGGTAGGTTTTAATATGAGAGACTTTTGAAACAGCCGGCGAAATACCGATTACGATTCCTCCCTCCGACTTTGCTCCTTTAGCCGCCCAATAAGGGGCACCAGTTGTGGCACCGGTAACAAGAACTAGACCGCGCTTGGCGATTTCTCTTCCTAAAATTTCCGCCTTTTCGTTTGCTTCCGCCGTGCAATGACCCGTTTGGGCAGCTCCGGAGACACAGATTTTATATTTTAACCTGTGGTTATAATTATGGTTTTTAGTAAACGCTTTTTTTCTTGGCATACCAAATTTATTAACCAAGCACTCAACTTAAGATATGCTTGATTGATATTTTTGAATTAGACTTTAATTCTTTAATAATTATAACCTATTTCTTGTGTTGGGTGCTCGGTTACCACAAATTCGGGCATCCTGAAATTCATTGAAGAATCACCGTTTCCCCCAAAGAAGGTATTTCAGCTGAAACCGCCAGTTCATCCTCAATTTTCCTGGCAAGGGGAGTTGATTGGTCCTCTTCGCCCTGAACTACAAAAACTTTCTTCAATCCCTGCCGCATTGGAGAGAGCCAATCCAAAAGTTGTCTCTGGTCGGCGTGAGCCGAGTAGCCATGGATAGTCACGGGCTTTGCCCGAACCGGCACGTCTTCCCTCAAAATTTTAACCATTTTTTCACCATCTATAATCCGGCGTCCGAGCGAACCCTTAACTTGGTAACCGACGAACAAAATTATGCTCTTGGGGTCGGGCAGATATTCTTTTTCGTGATGAATAATCCGGCCGCCCTGGGACATGCCCGAGCCGGCAATTATGATTTTCGGCGGCGGCACCCGGGAAATTTTCTTAGAATCTTCTGTTCTTAAGGTTCTTTTCAGGGAAGGGAAATCAAAAAGCGATTTGTCTTTCTTTAAAAATTCCCGTGTTTCTTTGTTGAAATAGTCGCCAAATTGCTGGTAGACGCCCGTAAGACGAATGGCGAGCGGGCTGTCAAGGAAAACCGGCACCCGCGG
The DNA here is from genome assembly GCA_964525595.1 of uncultured Candidatus Saccharibacteria bacterium. Classification (GTDB taxonomy): domain Bacteria; phylum Patescibacteriota; class Minisyncoccia; order UBA6257; family GWB1-50-10; genus CAZGHF01. Next base: position 6,500 of record CAZGHF010000009.1, on the reverse strand, counting down.
AATGCGCCCTTCTCCCATTAAACTGTCCAGGTGATAAAGAAGAGCTTGAGTCCGTTCCATGGCAAAGGCCGGAATCATAAGCGTCCCGCCCGCTTTCACCGTATTCTCCACTATGTCTTCAAGATCGTCCCTTAGTTTATCAACTCTTTCGTGTAAACGTCCGCCGTAGGTGGATTCGATAAGACAATAGTCGGCGTTGTCTATATATTCCACCGGTTTTATAAGGGGTGAAGGCATGTTGCCTAAATCACCCGAGAAAATTATCTTCGTCTCTTGTCCCGAGTTCGTCGAGGGAGCTTTAATTTCTATAAAAGAGGAGCCTAAGATATGACCGGCGTTATGAAAAATAATTTTAAAAGGTCCGACGGTGATTTCCTCGCCGTACTTCACGCCTTTCCATAAACCCTTGAGAACCCCGAGCGTTTCCGGTCGGCAAAAAGGCTCTCGGTTATGTTTTTTCGCCTCCCGAGAAAGGATATCAACGGAGTCTTCAAGAAGGTGCTCTGCAAATTCGCGGGTCGGCGGCGTGGAAAAAACTTCTCCCCGAAATCCGTCTTTTACCAGCTTCGGGAGGCGGCCGGTGTGGTCAATGTGAGCATGAGTTACAAAAACCGCGCTTACGGTTTTAGGGTCATAAGGAAACGGCTCAAAGTTCTGCCGCTCGGCATAGTTAGAGCCCTGCATCATGCCGCAGTCAACAAGAATTTTCGTGTCCCCCAACTCCAGTAAGTAATTAGCGCCGGTTACTTCCTTTGCGCCGCCGTGGAAAGTTAATCTCATTGCTAAAAGATTATAACACGGTCTCAACGTTTATAAGTTTTAAGAATCTCCTCGGCAACTTTGCGGTCGTCCCAGGGGACTTTGGCGCCGCCCGCAAAATAAATCCAGTTTTCGCTTCCCTTTCCCGTTATGGCGACCACGTCGCCTTCTTCGGCAGAGAGAATCGCTTTCTCGATTGCATCGCGCCGCTCCGGAACAATTTCACACCCTAGCGTCAACTCCTCGTTTACCGGAATTCCCGACCGTATTTCTTCCATAATTTTCAGAGGGTCTTCGTCATGGGGGTCGTCGTTCGTTAAAAATATCCGGTCGCAGTGGTGAGCGGCAATTTTACCGAACTCCGGCCGCTTCCATCTGTCCCGGCCGCCGCCGCACGCACCCAGGACACAAATGAGACGCGAGCCTTTTTTGAAAAGCAGCTCCCGGCGCAGGTTTTCGTAAACCAAGAGGAGAGACATAGGAGTATGGGCGTAATCAACAATAACCGTGAAGGGTTTTTTCTGTACAAAGTCCATTCTTCCTTTGATAGTTTCAAAATTCCGAAAGGCGTTAAATATTTCCCTGCTGCCTACGCCCAAAATTTTTGCGATGGCATTTGCTGCTGCCGCATTTTCGGCATTAAAATCGGCGAAAAGCCAATCCGGGTTATGCTCATTTTTAATATCTTTTAGAACTCTTGCGACATCGTCCCGGCTAAAAAGAATCACTTCTCTTTTCTTTGTCTTCTCCGCCGCCTCACCGAAGTCTGATGCATGGGAGTCATCTTTATTAATAAGAAAATACTTCTTTTTTTTAGAAGAGTGTTTGAGGTAACGGAAAAAACCTAGCTTTGCGTTAAGGTATTTATGAAAAGAGCCGTGAGCCTCGATGTGTTCGGGGTGAATGTTTAAAAAGACCGCCGCGTCCCAGTGAATAAAACGATGTCGATGTTTAGTTACGCCTTCAGAAGTCACTTCAACGAGAGCTAATTCACAACCGGCTCGGACCGCCTCGCGGAAAAATTTCTGGAGAGCAAACCGGCCCGGCATAGTAGTCTCGGTCAGATTTCCCTTCCGCTCGTTTCCTATTTTACAAATAATTGAGGAGAAAACCGCCGTTTTCTTGCCGGCCGATTCGAGAATGGTATTTGCCATCTCAAGAACAGTTGTCTTGCCTTTGGTGCCAGTTACACCGATTATAAAAATTTTCTTTGAGGGATCACCGCAAACAACACTCCCTAAAAAGGCAAGGAGATAATGATAAGTTGGCTGAACAAGCCGGAAAATAGATTTGGGAATGAGATATTTTTTTGAAAATCGCAGGAACTTCTCAATCATTAGAAATTTACTTTGCGCGGCTTAATGTCTTTAGAGCGAATTTCAGGCGCTCTTCCAGAGTTTTTTCGCTCTCGGGAACTACCTCAAGCGCTTTCCTTACTTCGCCCCGGTTGTAACCTAAGCCCGTTAGCGCCTCCTCGACCTCTCTATCAATATCCATTTTCTTCGTCAAGGCCCCTGCTTTTGGCAGTTTAATTTTACTGTGAAGCTCAAGAATTATTCGCTCGGCAGTCTTGCGGCCAATGCCGGAAGTGCGCGTTAAAAGTTCGGCTCGTCTTTCAATAATCGCCGCCATTATGTTCGGCACCGTATCAACCTCCAAAATGCCAAGAGCGGTTTTGGGACCAATGCCGGCTACGGTAATCAACATTTCAAAAAGACGGAGAATCTCCTCTCCTCTGAAGCCGTAAAGCTCAAGCTGATCTTCACGAATGTAGACGTAGCAAAAAAGTTTAATCTCACCACTAGTTTTAGAAATTCCCCGGAGAGTCCGACTATCGGTTGAAATCTTAAAACCCAATCCGCCAACCTCAAGGACCACAAACGAATCCCCCTGACCGATTACTTTTCCCTTTATGGAATAAATCATGCTATTCTAATTATAAAGGGCTTTGTCTGAAATTTGGAGGCGGAGCCGAACAAGTTTCAGGGACAAAACCTTTATCGAGCACTTAACGCTTTGAGTGCTCGATACTCGTAATTCTAGATAAATTCCCCTTGCTTATTTTCATAAGAATTTATAGAATTACGGCATGCCAAATATCAAATCCGCCAAAAAGGCCCTCCGGCAGACAAATCGTCGCCGAACGAGAAACCTTAAACGGCAAAAGACTATAAAAGATACGGTAAGAAACTTTAAAAAACTTGTTGATGCCGGCAAAGTTGAAGAGGCTAAAAATTTCCTGCCAAAAGTTTACAAAGCGCTTGATAAAGTAGCTAAAACAGGGTTTATCAAGAAAAACAAGGCTAATCGCCTGAAATCGCGCCTTACTAAGAAACTAGGAAAGTAGAACGAAATCGGTAAGCGCTTCTTCGTACTCCAACCCGCCGCTTTTTACGGAAACGTCGTAATCGGCCAGTATCAGGGCCGTTCTATCTTTTGCCTGAAAACCGAGCGAATTGAAAATGTAACTCGGCGCTTCTCTCTGAATAAGTATTTTCTCCAAGATACCGAGCCGGCGACCGGCGTTTCTTTCCCTCAAAATCGCCGAGCCGGCCCTCCAAACGGCTTCTTTTCTCTCGAACCTCACAACCTCCTGAAGCCGCGTTAAAGAAACCGTTTCTCCGTTTCCTTGGAGGTAAAGTTTTTCAAGTTCGTTTACGGCAAGAACGCTCCGCTCTTTCGAGTCGTTGATATAAGCAAGGAAAAAATGCCAAGCCTCTTCGGCAAATTTCAAGTTGCGAAGCGCGGCTTCTTTTTTTAGGAAACCCGAAAGCGCCGCCCCTTCCAACTCTCCGAATTCCTGAGATTTCACCGGACTCTTCAGCAAAAATTTGAACTCCTTCTTCGGAGTTTTCCTGTCCGAAATTATGACAAAGGTTTTCTCGGCCTCGGCTTGTCCTTTAAGGGTTTTTATCCACTCTTTATTTTCGACCGATTGGGCTTCCTTTATTACAGCTAGTTTGGCGTCCACGAACATCGACGGTTGATTCAAAAAATCCCTGACTTTCTGCCAGTCATCAGGAATCTCTTCCAAGTCGTAAACCGCCATATCGACGGAGGGATGCTTTTCTTTGTAGGCACCCACGAATTCCCTTATTTTTCTACCGCGCCTGTATAAATCTTCGCCGTATAAATGAATAATCATCCCGGTATAATTACACCGCCATTCTCTTGAATGACAAAGTTAGACTCAAATACATATTGACCTTTGGTGAAAATAAATCATAGCACGGATTTCTGAATTTTTATGACATACCCCGTATAATTCGGGGAATTGTACGGAGTAAACAGCGTAATTGTACTGGGTCATGGTTTTTGGCACTTGGGACAAAAATGAGCCGATCGACCCCCTAATTTTATTCGCCCGATGGCGGTTCCGCAACGCGGACAGGGCTCTCCTTCCCGCTGGTAGACGCGGCGGACAAGTTCATAAGTTCCCCGTTTGCCTTCCGAGTCGCGGTAGTCGTCGATTGAACTTCCCCGAAGCTTCAGGGCTTTATTCAAAACTTTTTTCACCGAATTGTATACAGTTTTCAATTCTTCCTCTTTCAGGTTCTCCGCCCTCGCCGTAGGGTGAATTTTAGAAAACCAGAGAATTTCATCGGCGTAGATGTTGCCGATGCCGCTCACGAAACTCTGGTCCATGAGGAGTTGCTTAATTCTCCCCCTCTTATTCTCGAAAAGTTTTCTGAATTTTCCCAAAGTAAAATTTTTATCAAGCGGTTCCGGTCCTAATTTTTTTATCTCCGGCAAATTTAGAATTTCTCTTTTGGGAGCACAGAGAATTTTTGCGAACCGCCGAAGATCGGAAAGGGCAAGCATTTTATCGCCCGACAGAAAAAAAATGAGCCTGATAAATCTATTCATCGGATCCATAAGCGGTCCGCGGGGTGATACCGGAGTCCATTTTTGCCCCCGCCAATTCTCCGGCAGATTTTCGGAAATTTTTTTCTCCGGTTTTTGTCCCGACTTTGTCAAGAATCCCCGATTGCCACGCAATCGGGACCAATTACCGACCATTAAATGACCGCTCATTTTTTGATGAATAAGAAGTAAATGATCATCGGAGAGGTGAATTAAAACGTTCTTGCCCCGACGACTGACACCTGTAATCTTCTTGCCAATTACGTGCTTGCGGAAAGCGGCTTCCCGCTTCTTTAAAGAGCGAGGCTCGCCTCTTTTGGAGGCGGCGCTTTTAGGAAGCTTGAAATACTTGGGCCAGTCAGTCCATAAATCTTTTATTTTCCTGTTTTTTAGTTTTCGGTTGAGACCTTTTACAATCGTCTCAACTTCCGGCATCTCGGGCATAAATGTAGATTCTTCACTTAATTTTAAAGCAAAAATCCATTATAATCTAAATCAAATGGCTCAAATCAAAGAACTCTCTGAACGCCTTGAGAAAGGGAGACGGGAAGCGGAAGAAAAAGACGCAAAAAGAAGAGCGGAAAAAGCCGGCGTAAAGTATCTCAACCTAATCTCGGTTCGAGTACCAACCGAAATCAAAGTAATGATCATCGACCCTGAAGAGAAAGCTAAAGCGGCCCTCGCCGTACCGCTCCAGATACTTAGAAAAAAGCTCGTTCTTGCAGTTTTCGACCCAGAGTTGCCGAAAACCAAAACCCTTATCGACGAACTAAAGAAAAATTATGAATTGGAAATCCTCGTTGTTTCCAAAGCCGGTCTCTCTCACGCCTGGCATTACTACCAATACGTTGCAAGTGCCAGCGGTGAAATAAGCGGCAGGGTTGAGATAGACGAAAAGAAAATTGAAGAGTTAGGGAAATCCGTAAAAAGCTTGGAAGAGGCCAGTGAAAAGATTAAAGGCTTCGAGAGCCCCTACACTTCGAAGCTTTTGGAAATAATTCTTGCAAGTGGAATGGCGCTTGACTCCTCCGACATTCACTTGGAGCCCTTAGAATCAAAAAGCATTCTTCGTTTCCGAATCGACGGTCTCCTTCATAACATTTCGAGCGAAATTGAAAAACAAAAATATCAATCGGTCATGACTCGCATTAAACTCCTCTCCGGTCTTAAACTTAACATCCATGACCGACCTCAAGACGGCCGTTTCACCATAAATCTTCATGAGCGTAATATTGAAATAAGAACATCCATTATTCCGTCGGAGTACGGCGAGACTGCAGTACTCCGAATTCTTGACCCGAAATCACTTAAGGTTGGCTTGGAAAAGCTTGGCTGGCGTAAAGACGATTTGGAAATAGTGAAGAGAGAAATACAAAAACCAAACGGCCTTGTTTTAAACACCGGTCCCACCGGCTCTGGTAAAACCACCACTCTCTATGCGTTCCTCCGGAAAATAACCACTCCCGAAGCGAAAATAATCACTATTGAAGACCCCATTGAATATCACCTGCCAGGCATTTCCCAAACCCAGGTCGATTCTGATGCTTCCTATACTTTTGCAAGCGGCCTAAGGTCAATTCTAAGGCAGGACCCCGACGTTATTCTTGTTGGTGAGATAAGAGACAAAGAAACGGCCGAGATTGCCCTAAACGCCTCTCTTACCGGCCACTTGGTTTTTTCTACTCTCCATACCAATGACGCGGTAGGTGCAATCCCACGTCTTCTCGACCTGGGCGCCAAACCCCAAGCTTTGGGACCCGCTCTTTCGCTCGTTATCGCCCAGCGTTTGGTACGAGTCCTCTGCCCTAAGTGCAAAATTGAAACGGAAATCGGGGAAAAATTGAAAGAAAGAATCACAAAACTTGTTGGGCGGCTGC
>CAZGHF010000008.1:0-31437 GCA_964525595.1 uncultured Candidatus Saccharibacteria bacterium | reverse complement strand
AGGCCCGTCGCATTATCGACCTTCTCGTCGGCTACAAACTCTCCCCCTTCCTTTGGAAAAAGATATTTCGGGGACTCTCAGCTGGTCGGGTTCAATCAGTGGTTCTAAGACTTATCGTCGAACGAGAAGAAGAAATCCGGCGCTTCGTACCTGAAGAATACTGGTCAATTGAGGCGCTTTTAAAATCCAAAAACAACAAAGAATTTACGGCGTCCCTTTCAAAAATAAACGGTGAAGCGCTTCCTAAGCCCGGCATAAAAAGCGAAAAAGAAGTGAAGGTTATCACCGCTGACCTGGAAAAATCGGAATTTACTGTAACGGCAGTTGAGAAAAAAGAAACAAAGAAAAACCCTCTTCCTCCTTTCATCACCAGCACTCTTCAGCAAGAAGGGACAAAACGCCTGCGAATGAGCGTCAAACAAACAATGATGTTCGCCCAGCGCCTTTACGAGAAGGGTCTCATCACCTACATGAGAACAGACTCCGTAAATCTTTCGGCTCAGTCACTCAAGGCGGCGCAGGAGGTAATAAAAAGCGAATTCGGCAGCGACTACCTGATTAAATCACCCCGGGTTTTCAAAACTAAATCCCGGCTTGCCCAGGAAGCCCACGAGGCAATAAGACCGACTGACCCGGCGAAAACACCAAAAAAGCTTGACATCAAAGAAACAAACGAGAAAAAGCTCTACGCTCTTATCTGGCGCCGCTTTATCGCCTCCCAGATGCCCCAGGCCCGCTTTGACGCCACCCGGGTGGAAATAACCGTAAAGGGTTCCTCAACATACATTCTCACGGCAAACGGGAATATTCTTCGCTTCGACGGTTTTCTGAAGGTTTGGTCCCAGAAATTTGAGGAAAAAGAACTGCCGGAACTTGAAAAAGACGAATCCCTAAACCTCGTTGAAGTAAAACCGAATCAGCATTTCACCCAGCCGCCGCCGCGATATAACGAAGCTTCTCTCATAAAAGTGCTTGAGGCCGAAGGCATTGGCCGGCCGTCAACTTATGCACCGACCATATCCGTTATCCAGTTTAGAAACTATGCTCAAAAGAATGAAGACCGGCGGTTTGAACCCACCGAAGTCGGTGAAGTTGTAAATAAAGTTTTAACCGAACACTTCCCGGAAATAGTAGACACCAAATTCACCGCTAATATGGAAATGAGTTTGGACAAAATCGCCGAAGGGAAAAAAAAGTGGCAGGGCGTGATAAGGGATTTCTACGGGCCCTTTGCCGAACACTTGGAGAAAAAATACGAAAATATTGAAAAAGAGGAATTCGTTAAGGAGGAAGAAACCGATAAAGTCTGCGATAAGTGCGGCAAGCCGATGGTTATTAAGACCGGGCGGTTCGGTAAATTCCTCGCCTGCACCGGCTTTCCGGACTGCAAGAATACAGAATCACTGAAAAAGAACGTGGGACTAACCGACAAAGACGGCAACCGGATGAAGTGCCAAAAATGCATTGAGGGTGAGGTTGTCCGCCGCCGGACAAAGAAAGGCAGATTTTTCTACGGCTGCAGCCGCTGGCCCGACTGCGACTCTGCCAGCTGGCAGAAACCGAAAACAAGGTAACACTTACAACAAAGTCTTTGTTTAAAATGAATAAGAGAAAGTTCTTAATCTACACTATTTCAATAACAGAAATTCTTATTCTATTGTTAATAATTCTTAACTTTTATGTATTTAGTCAAGTTAATAATTTGCAATCCTCTGTTTTTACATCGGGAGTCATAGGGACAAGATTCACACAAAAAGTTGATCTAATTAATCACGCTATCAAGCCCTTGATCCAACACGGGCTCAAAATAAACGACCCTGCCATTTTCCAACAAGCTTATAGGGAATACCTTTTAATAAGCGGAGAGCCAATTGAAAATGTAGACAAAAAAATATTGGAGGTACAAAACATTAATGATTATGACAGATTAGTTAGCATAGAAAAATTAGATCAGCTTAATTCTTCAATTTTATATTTGTCCCACCAAATAAACTACTTAAAACTTGTACAAAGCGGTTTATTCCTACTTACAATAATAATCCAAGTTATCAACATAATCTTGGTATTTGTTCTAACTCACCTAACTATTAAACGAAAATGGGTCTAAACTACACTTAATCTGACTAGAAATACTGGTCTACAGAAGAAAAGGTTTATAATCTAATTAAGCTATGCTCATCAAGTTAGAAAAAATTCCTCCTTTGAGAGAGGATGAACGTGGGAACGCTTATGGATTCGAGATAAGGCCGAGCGGCTGCCCAGTCGTTATCAATCGCAAGGCCGGCACCGTAAGCGGTAACCACTACCACAAAGGAATTACGAAATCCAAGTCGCCGGAAATATTCTATCTCGCGAAAGGCAAAATCAAGCTAACTGTAAGAAATATAGAAACTGATAAAGAGGAAATCCATGAAGTTGAAGAAAATACCAAGATAGAGATACCTCCTAAAATACACCACTCTGTACTCGCTCTAACTGATATTGTGTTTATTGAGTTTAATATAGAAAAAGAAGATTTCAAGAGTGATACGTTTAGAATATAAGGAATAGAAAAAGCCGGTTATTTATAAGTCCCCACTACCCCAACCCGAGCCGAGAAGTTTTCCTAAAAATGTGAAAGGCGGGTCACGGTGTTATCCGTGCCCGCCCTATGCTAATACTTCTAGTCCTTGCCGGGCTAACCACCACGGCACCAAGACTTGAACCTCTGATGGCGCCTCCACTTCCTGAGCCAGTGATCGCGGAATGCTGCAGCCAAGACCGTCGCTACTACCAATCCAGAGATGTACCACATAATCTTAGTCCTCCGACTAGAGTGTCCTATTATGCCGAAGATTCGAGGCGTTGGTTAGTGAAAAACACTAACGCCTGCCTTTTGGCGGAAAGACTTGACCTGCTCTTCTGAGAGACCAAGGGCTTTCTCCGCTCTCCCCAGTTCAGCCGCGGCTTGCCGTGCCCACTGGGCTTCGTTTGGTCTTGCTGTCGCCACCCTCCGAGCTTGTTCATTCAGACGAAGTCTTTCAGCGAACTCTGCCAACGCTCGTTCATAGCGAGCGAGGTCCCATCTGTTATTTCCCGCCATTGAACAGTCTCCTGAATGAATCCAACCTGTGAACCTGTAAATCAGCTAGAAATATTAAAACAAATTTTTCTTTTATAGTCAAATCTCCTTTTATAAAGAGTCTAAGAATAAAAAGTGAAGGGCGGGTTCAGCTGAATGCTGACCCGCCCTCGTTGCTGCTGTTGTTGAGTCACACCTTAGCCGCTTCGACCGAGGTAGCGGGGAGTCCGTCTTCAATCAGACGGAACCGGGCCACGCCGCTCCCTTCCAAGCTCGAAGCCAGAAAGAAAGGCGACTCGTCGGGGAGCGCATCCACTTCTATGAGGATGCGCCGCGCCTGGTCACAGTTCAGCCGGTGAATATCCTCATGAACGCGATCCGTCAACTGCGGCTGGCCGTCGACCGACGTGCGAAGGACGATGTCCCGGAGTGGTGCCTCTTCCCAGGTGAGAGCGACGAGAGGACCAGCCGTCCTCCATTCACTCTCGACGTCGCGGAAGTTGGCGGCACCGAAATCACCGAATCCCAGGTAAGAATCCGGCTCTTCGCCCCAGAGGATGTGACGGTGCACTCCGAACAGGGCAGACAGAACCGCCGGGTCGAAGTACAGTACCGGCTGGCGACACTCCGGCACCGATCCCAATCCCCGGGTCCAACCGCTCTCCAACGCCTGCTGAAGAACGACGACCTTCTCGAACAATTCCACGGAACCGTCCGACGCAAGAATCACTCTGTAGACGCTGAGCGACCCCCACGAAAGTGCGAAGAATTCCATAAGAACCTCTCTTTCCGCGGTTCGCTTCTCCCGTCACGACATTTGCCGAGACTGTCAGCTTGCCAGTTTGTGCTTCTCAAATTATAAAATTATGTTCTAAATTTGTCAATAATCCTCCGAAAAAATCAAAAATGCAAAAGGGCGGGTCACGGTGTTATCCATGCCCGCCCTCGGTGCTCGCCCAGGAACCGGAGTTCTTCTAGTTCGCTTCGGAAGCGACGATCTCCTCCGGCTCGTTCGTGTTTGAGGAGTCATCCTCCGTCCCGGAAAGAGAATCACTCTCCTCCTCTTGGAACTTAGGACAGTTCCTGTGGCCCAGGTCATCGTAATAGTCTTGGCCACAGAACGAACACACGCGCCACCTCGAAATATCATCTCTCCAGCACATATTCGCCTCCAGCTGAGGTTCTTTTTTCTTTATACCACAACAAAACTATAAAAACCATATTTCACGCCATGGTAAAAATTGGCTCAGAATAGAAAATGCGAAGGGCGGGTTCAGCTGAATGCTGACCCGCCCTTGTGCTTTAGGAACCGGAGTTCCTAATGTTTACCACCGCACTGCCCTGCCGAGTCGTTTCCGCATCTGGTCTGCCCGGTGCAACATGGCATTACCCCAGTCAACCTTATCCTGACCTGTCTTCTGCAAACTCCCTGCGATAAGGAGAAAGACCTCTTCGAAGAACGAACTCGCGTTCTCGTGTTGGATGACCTTGGCATCATCGAGCGGACGCCCCGTGTAGTCGCGGAGAATCTCGCGCACCACGTCACTTCCACTCAACGGCTCGACGACTTCCAACTTCACTTGCTCGAGAAGGAAGCGACCCTGCTCATCGAGGAGGATGGTCGTCTTGAATTCGATGTTGCCGTCTCGTAAAAAATGAAGACGCTTGAGAGCAGCAACCTTGAGACGACCATCGACGCCGCTCCCTAGAAGACTGACGACGTTGTCGTCTACCGGTCCTCTTGCTCGGTGAGGGGGAGATTCCTCCGAAAGGACTATCCTCTCACGGAGGGGACAGAAAATAGGGAGATACTGGAACACAGCACGTTGATACTCGATCCAGTACCCCATGACCTTCACCCGGTCTTCGGGTGATAGGTCGCCGCCGAGGTTGACCTGCGACCCCGTAGTCAGAAACTGAACCCTGGTGGACGAATCCATTGTCAGGCTCCTTTCGATGGTGTCGCCACAGGACGAATCCCGTATCAGCGACGGTGGGACGAACTAAGGTAGTTTTACCACAGAAACGAGTTTTTGTAAATCATCAACCCTATACCAAAAAGCGAGCTAAATATATTCCCGAGAGAGTATTGCCGAAGGAGCGTGAAAATTACCGAGCGAGGATAATTTTAGCGAGTAAGGCCTACTATCGAGGGAATGTGTTTAACTCAAAGCTTAGTCAAAACCTCCGACCCCTTATCGGTTATAGCAATAGTGTGTTCAAAATGGGCGGACTGGCTGCCGTCTTCTGTTCTGAAGCTTTCATCTTCCTGCTGGACGACACGGGAGGCGGAGACTGCCACCATCGGCTCGATTGCGAGCACCATTCCCGACTGGAGCTCCATCCCCTCGCCCCGGTTGCCGAAATTGTAGACTGACGGATCTTCGTGAAGTTCAAACCCCACACCATGACCGGATAGATTTCTGATTACTTTGAAACCGGCTTTTTCCACAATCTCCTCCACCGTTGCACCAATATCTCCCAAATGCCCGCCCGGCTTCATAACTTTTATCGCACTATCCAGCGAATTTTTGGTAACGCTGATTAATTTCTCCGCCTCGCCCGATATAGGCGGAATACCCACCGTAACGGCCGAATCGGTAATATATCCCTTGTAATCAACGCCCAAGTCAATTTTCAAAACATCTCCCTTTTTCAAAACATAATCAGTGGGAAGTCCGTGAACAATTATTTCGTTCACCGAAGCACAAATTGAAGCCGGATAAGGAATTTTCGCTTTTTCCGGTTTGTACCCAAAAAAAGCGGGTTTTGCACCGGCATCACTCACAAGGCGGCTCGCAAGCTCATCCAGATAAGAAAGTTTTACCCCTTCTTTTGCCGCTTCTTTTAAAATTTCAAGGACAGAAGCGAGAATTCTCCCCGACTCTCTCAAAACTTGAAGGTCTTTTTCCGACTTCAAACGAATCACTTGAGTTTCAGCCTTTTCACGATTTGCCCGTGAACTTTGTAAGGCGCCGGCTCACCGTCAATTTCCATGATTTTGATACCTAATTTCTTGGCTTCTTTCACAATCGGCAAGGTTCTCTCTTCGTATTCTTTGAGGCGGACTTTTATAACTTCCGGTTTATCCAAAGTTCTCCGTTTTGCCGGACCGCTGCAGAACGAACAGTTTCTCAATTTCGAAGCCGCCAAAATCGGCAAACCGCAAACCGAGCACACCCACCTGTTAGAATTTCTCTTAATAGAGGTTTGAGAACGGATTTTCAATCTGACTATATTAATGTTTTTCTTTCCATAAAACCTGGTTAAAACCGCAAAAAGGCCTTTATGGCTTTTATCACCAAACGCTTCAAAAAGGGTTCTTGGCGAACCGCTGAAAATAACGCCGTAGCCAGCTTTGGCAATTTTCTGAACCGCTTCACGCACAACTTTCAAAACCCAGCTTGGAGTGCAAAGAATGCCCGTATCAAACAATTTTCCTTCCCGTCTAATAACCGGGTTCTTTCTAAGCTTCGGATCGTGAACCAATGACTCAATATATCTCCCGGTGTCAAAGTGAATAAAATTATATTTCCGCATTAAAAGGTCGGCTTGCGTTCCTTTGCCACTCCCCGGCGGTCCGTAAATTATAACTACCTGTTTAGACATGATTTCAATTTTATAAAATCCCTTCGTATTCGCGAACTAAGAGCTGAGATTCCACCTGTCTCATTACTTCAAGAGCAACGGCGACCACTATGAGAAGTGCCGCCCCGCCCAAAGTCAAAGCCTGAATACCTGTTATCATCTGGGTAATGTTCGGCAAAATCGCGATAATGCCCAGGAAAAGTGCCCCGAAAAAAGTTGTCCTTTTTACAACTTGGGCAATCGCCGTTGTGGTTGCCTCGCCGGGCCGAATACCGGGAATAAAACCGCCAGCCCGCTGAAGATTTTTGGAAATTTCTTTCGGGTCAAAAGTAATTGCGGTGTAAAAATAGGTGAAAACGAAAACCAAAATAAAGTAGAAAGCACTGTAGAGAAAAACGTTGTTGAACACCCTCATAACAATCTCATTAAGACGCAAAGAAAGCTCCGGCGAAAAAATTGAAGCGGCTTGAGCGATAAACTGCGGGAACAAAAGAATTGAAATGGCAAAGATAATGGGAATAACCCCGGCCTGGTTCACTTTGAGCGGCAAGTAGCTTGAAACACCACCGTAGAGCTTATTGCCACGAACTTGTTTGGCATAAGCAATGGGAATTTTCCGCTCGCCCTCGTTTATAAAAACGACTCCGGCAATGACAACAATACTCAAAACTGCAAAGGCAATGTAGGTCGGCAAAACCGAAGGTGTGTAAGTAAAAATACTTGAAGAAATTATCTGCGGAAGAGATGCGACAATACCGGCAAAAATTATGAGCGATATTCCGTTTCCAATCTTATACTCGGAGATAAGCTCCCCTATCCACATTAAGAATATGCTTCCGGCGGTGATAACGGCGACGTTAGCCATAAGCCCTAGAAAAGGCAGACGAACGAGAACTCCCTGGGAAATTAAAAGGTTTAAGAAACCGTAGGACTGAAGTGCCGCAAGCGGTACGGTAAGATAGCGGGAATAGCGGTTAAATTTGGCTTTGCCTTCGGCGCCTTCCTCGTAATAAGCCTTTTTAAGTTTCGGAAAAACAATAGTGAGAAGCTGCATGATAATCACAGCCGTAATATAAGGACCAACACCGAGCATCATAAGAGACAAATTGGCAAGTCCGCCGCCCGAGAAAATGTTCAAAAACCCAAAAAGCTGATTTGAAGAGAAAAATTCGCTCAGTCTCACCGCATCAATCCCAGGAATGGGAATAGTCGCAAAAACGCGAAATACAAGAAGGAGAGATGCAACCATCAGAATTTTCTTCCGAAGGTCAGGGATTTTGAAAACTTGCAGAATTTGTTTCATGCTTAAAAATTTAGAGAATTATCTTGCCGCCGGCTTTCAATATCTTCTCCTTTGCTTTTGCCGAAACCATCAAACCCTCAATTGTTAAAGATTTTTTTAAATCACCGTTCCCCAGGACCTTGACCGGCTGATTAACTCTTTTTACCAGTTTCTTGTCAAGAAGAATTTTTTTGTTTAAAATCCCGCTCTCAGCAATTTTTTCCAGATCACTTATGTTTATAATCATCGGTTTTGGCTTAACCGGTTTATGCTTTACGCCGCGAAGTTTGGGAATTCTAACTAAAAGATCGCGAACTGCCGGCCTGATGCGGTGACCGGCTCTTGACTTCTGGCCTTTTTGACCCCGACCGGAATAAGTGCCACGCTTGCCGCCACGGCCGATTCTTTTCCGCTTCTTCTTGTTTGGATTTTTAAGTTTGTGAGTCTGCATATGCCAAATATCTAACGGGATAAGGTTTTGTAACTATTTTTCTTTTGGAAATTTAGACAAAGCTCTCATCGTCGCTCTCGCATTATTTATTTTACTTGTAGTGCTTCCTAAAATCTTTGCCGACACATCTTTCACGCCGACGAACTCAAGAATTATTCGGACAGGACCACCGGCGATAAGACCGTGATTCGGTCTCGCCGGCTTCAGGAGGACACGGGCGGCGCCGTATTTCCCTTCTACGTCATAAAGAAGAGTTCTTTTGTCTTTTAAAGAAACAGAAATTATTTCCTTTTTTGCTTGAATTACCCCTTTCTGAATAGATTGAATAACATCAAGACCCTTAGCTACTCCAAAACCAACCCGACCCTTCATGTCGCCTACAACCACTGCCGCCCGGAAACTAAAACGCTTACCGCCGGCGACAACCCGGGTCACTCGTCTGATTTCGAGAGTTTTTTCCTGAAACTCTTTTTTTTCCGCTCGTTTGCCTCTTATATTTCTCATAATTAGAATTTTAAGCCTTTGCTTCTTGCTCCTTCGGCGACTTCTGCAACACGACCATGATAGCGATAGGAACCTCTGTCAAAAACAACTTCATTAACTCCAAGTTTTTTGGCTTCCTCGGCAATGGCCTCACCTACTTTCCTGGCAACAACGGTTTTCTTGTCGTCTTTCTTAACTTTATATGAAGATACGGAAGCAAGAGTCTTCGCGGAATCGTCATCAATAAGCTGAACGTAAATATTATTGTGGCTTCTGAAAACACTAAGCCTGGGCACTTCAGAAGTGCCTTTAACTTTTGCTCTTACTCTTCGTGCTCTTCTTATTCTTTTTTTATTGACTAATTTCCTCTTCTTCATGATTCTAAATGCCTTCGCTTGCGACCGCCTTCTTGCCGGCCTTCCTCCTTACTACTTCATCGGAATAACGAAAACCTCTTCCTTTGTAAGGTTCGGCTTTTTCAATCGCCCGAATTTCAGCCGCCACCTGACCGACTAGTATTTTGTCAATTCCCTTGATTTTTAAGATGGTGTTTTTCTCAATTTCAAAAGTTATGCCGGGCGTGGCTTCATAATTTACCGGGTGAGAAAAACCAAGATTCATAACCAAACCCTCTCCTTCCTTATTAATACGATAACCCACCCCCTCGACAATCAGGGTTTTCTCAAAACCTTCGGTTACACCCTGGATAGTATTTGCTGTATTAGACCTCATTGTTCCCCAATTGCTTCGGGCTTGCTTGTGATTGGCTTCGGGCACGAATTTCAACTCTTTCTTCTCCTTGTCGAGCTCCGGTATTACGTGGGGAAGACGGCGAACTTCAAGCTCTCCCTTGGGACCCTTAACGGTGATTTTTTCTTCTTCAATCTCTATGATCACATTTTCCGGTACCTTAACTGGTTGTTTGCCTATTTTACTCATACCAAACTCTTACCAGATTTCCGCAAGCATTTCTCCACCGACTTTTTCGCGCCTTGCTTTCTCGCCACTCAAAATCCCTTTTGAAGTTGAAACAACAAGAACACCTCTACCTCCTTTAACCCTCTTAAAATCGTTATATCCGGAGTAACGCCGAAGAGAAGGTCGACTTATAAGTTTCACTCCCTGAACCGGACGCTCCGGATTGAGGATTATCTCAATAATTTTTTTAACGCTCCGTCCCTTCACCTCCGTCTTTTTCACAAAACCACTCTTCTCCAAAATACCCAAAACCGCCTGATCGGCTTTGTTGTAAGGAACCTTCAATGACTTCTTGCCCGCACCCTGAGCGTTTTTTATTCTCGTTAGTAGGTCTATGTACATATTTTTACCACGATGCTTTTTTCACGCCGGGAATCTCACCTTCACTCGCGAGTTCTCGGAAACAAATACGGCACAGATTGAAATCTCTCATATAACCACGCCTTCGACCGCAGCGGAAACAGCGCCGGA
The DNA here is from genome assembly GCA_964525595.1 of uncultured Candidatus Saccharibacteria bacterium. Lineage (GTDB taxonomy): Bacteria > Patescibacteriota > Minisyncoccia > UBA6257 > GWB1-50-10 > CAZGHF01. The sequence continues at coordinate 21,123 of CAZGHF010000008.1, read as the reverse complement.
TAACCCGGGTTGTATATTTCGGTTTCTTTCTCGCTCTCGCGATTACTGATTTCTTTGCCATATTTGTCTAAAACTTTAGTGTAGGCGGAGTCTATACTTATGACTTCTTCAAGGGTACCCCAATTGACCGGTAAAAATCAATTGCGGCGTCTCTATTTTTAGTTAAAGCGACCATTGTAATCTGAATACCAAAATCAACTTTTGACTTCTCCGGCTGTATCTCTGGAAAAACAAATTGTTCCCGAAAACCGATATTTAAATTACCATTTCCGTCAATATTCTTTGGGTCTATTCCCCGAAAATCCTTGACCCGAGGCATAACCAGATTAATAAGTCTTTTCAAAAAATCTTCCATTCTTTTCCCGCGAAGAGTAACTTGGAGACCGACAACATTGCCCGCTCTCGTTTTAAAACCAGCAATTGATTTCTTTGCTTGACGCCTTGATGGTTTCTGACCGGTTATTACAGCTAGCTCTTCCTCAACAGCAGGAAGAGTCTTGTCTTCAAAACCCGGGGCTTGACAAAATTTGCCTAAACCGACATTTATAACAATTTTCTCCAATTTTTTAGTGGTGATTTTGGCCATAATTTTTTAAGCCTCGGCGTTGCATTTTTTGCAATACCTAACCTTTCTTTCATCTTCAATACGGAAACCTAGACGCGTTGACTTACCGCATTTTGAACAAACAAAAGATACGTTTGAGACAGGAACGGGTCGGACTACGGAAACGATTTCGCCTTTCTCACCTTGCCGCTTTGGCCGACTGTGTTTTTTATAAATGTTTATACCTTCAACTGTAAGCTTCCCTAAATCCGGATAAGCCTTAATAACCTTTCCGCTTTTGCTGCGATCCCTACCGGTTAAAATTTTCACAGTGTCGCCTTTCTTAATCTTCATAAATCTAAATTACACAAGCTCTTCGGCGAGCGAAGCAATTGTATCGTAACCTTTTTCCTTTATCTCCCGAGGAATCGGACCGAAAATTCTCGTTGCTCGGGGCTCTTTTTTGTCAACAATAACTACGGCATTATCGTCAAATCTCACATAAGAGCCGTCAGACCGGCGAATTGGCGCCCGCGAGCGAACCACGAGAGCTCTTACAATATCTTTCTTTTTAATCGTCGATTTTCTAGGTTCAGCAGACTGAACGGAAGCAACAATTAAGTCGCCGACTCTCGCATAACGTTTTTTTGAGCCGCCCAAAACCCTAAAACAGCGAACAATCTTTGCGCCCGAATTATCGGCAACTTTAACTATTGAACGTTCCTGAATCATATCTTTTTAATTATTTTCCACCTCTTATCTTTACTTATCGGCCTTGATTCCTCTATAACAACTTTATCTCCCGTTTTATACTCATTTTTCTCATCGTGAACTTTGTATCTTTTCGTTACTTTGTAATACTTGCCGTAACGCTTGTGCTTTTTCAAACGTTCTACCGTCACTACTCTCGTTTTTAACATTTTGTCTGACACAACCGTGCCTTTTAATTTCCTCATTGTTTTTTCTCTTTTTCTTTCATTTTCTTAATGGTCAAGAGTTGGGCAATGCTCTTCTTTAATTCTTTTATTTCGCTTATGTTTTTAACTTTTCCTAAAGACAAATCCATCCTAAGATTGAGAAGCCGTTCTCTCTTGTCATGAATTTCCTTGTCCACTTCAACCATGGTTTTATTTTTTAAATCTTGCAATTCTTTTTTCTTCATATCTTATCCTTTTGAAATTATTTTTGTTTTAACGGGCAGCTTGTGACCGGCGATACGGAGCGCTTCAAGAGCAGTTGATTCTGGAACTCCGTCAATCTCAAAAAGAATCCGGCCGGGACGGACCGGCACCACATGATGGTCAACGTCACCCTTTCCGCCGCCCAAGGTTACCTCCGGTGGAAGCCTTGTTACCGGTTTGTCGGGAAAAACACGAATCCAAACCCGACCCTCTCTTTTCATGGTATGAGTTAAAGATTTACGAGCCGCCTCAATCTGACGACTGGTAATCCAAGCCGGTGAAGCTGCCTGAATGCCAAAACTGCCGAAAGCCAACTCCAGGCCTCTTGTTTCTTTGAGCCGTCCCCGGGAGCGACCCTTTTGGACTTTTCTGTATTTTTGTTTCTTGGGCTGTAACATATCTTAATTTCTAATTTTTGCCGTCCGTTTTCTCGTTGAAAATTTCACCCTTGTAAAGCCAGACTTTTATACCGATTGCTCCATAAGTAGTACCCGCTACGGCTTCACCGTAGTCAATATTTGCCCGAAGAGTCTGAAGAGGCATCCGACCGAAGTGAAGCGTTTCCCGGCGGGCAATTTCCGCGCCGTTCAGGCGACCAGCCATTCTTATTTTTGCTCCCTTAACACCCCGGTTCTGCTTCATTGTCTCAAGGTGGCGTCTCATTATAATCCGATAAGGAACTCTCTTCTCTGTGTCAAAAGCTATTTGCTGGGCCAAAACCGAAGCGGACAACTCCATTCTTTTAACTTCTTCAACGTTTAGATTTAAGACCAGATTGCCTTCAAACTTATTCTTTCGGCGAAGTTCCTTCATTAATTTCAAAAGATTGTCTTTGAGTTCTTCAATCCCTTTTCCGCCGCGACCAATAATAAGTCCCGGCCTTGACGAACGAATGGTAACTTTAATAACCTCGCCTATCCTTTCAATTTCAATCCCGTCAATACCGGAATTAAGAATTCTCTTCTTAATGACTTTTTTTATGAGGTGGTCCTCTTCAATGAAAAATCTTAAGGAACGCTTGAAAAACCACCGATTTCGCCAAGGCTTTGTTATTCCTAAACGCAATGAAGTTGGTTTTATTTTCTGGGCCATAATTTGTTTATTAATATTTTATATTTGTATATTCGCGGAGTTTAAACCGATTTTCTTCTGAAAGTCCGGCGGAAAAATCCCGGCTTTTTATCAACTTTTTTGAACTCGGAAACGGATTTTTTCTTTTCCGGTTCAGTTTTCTCATCTTCCGTTTTTTTCTTTTTTTCCTGTTTTTCTCTTTTTTCTTTCTTCGGTTTAGGAATAACTACAAATCTGGGCTCTTTCATCTCATCAGATACACCCAGAACCAAAGTAACATGACTGGTCTTTTTTTGAATTAGATTAATCCGGCCGAAAGCCCGCGGCATATAGCGTTTCAAAACTGGCCCCTCATCAATTCTGATTTCCTTAATATAAAGTTTCGTCGAGTCAATTTTATTGTTGTTTTTGGCGTTTGCAGCCGCCGAGCGGAGAAGTTTCAGAAGCGGCACGCTCGGCCTGCGACTCTGAAGCAAAAGCTGAGCCTCAGCCTCGCTAAAACTTAAACCTCTTATAGTATCGGCAACAGAACGTGTCTTTCTGGGCGCGATATTTAGGTGTCTCAATTTTGCGGTAATTTCTGTCATATTTTAACCTACTTTGCTGCCGACCCCGCTTCCCTGGCTTTTTGTTCTAATTCTTTTTGAATTTTACCGCCGTGCTTCATAAATTTTCTTGTCGGCGAAAATTCTCCCAGCCTGTGTCCGACCATATCCTCGTTAACTTTTACTTCTATAAAATCCTTGCCATTGTGCACTCCAAAAGTGTAACCAACCATCTCCGGTGAAATTTCTGAATTCCGCGACCAGGTTTTAATTACAGTTCCATCGCCGGGCGAAACCTTCGATATTTTTTTCAGCAATTTTGGGTCAACGTAGGGACCTTTTTTAAGACTTCTTGTCATGATTTTATTTTCTACGTTTACTGGTTCGACGCTTAATTATCAGTTTATCTGACCACTTTTTCTTCTTTCTTGTCCTCCGACCGCCGGTAATGTTTCCCCATTTGTCCTTAGGTCGTTTCGTGCCGCGCTGGGTCTTGCCTTCACCACCGCCGTATTTGTGGTCACACGGGTTCATTGCCGAAGCGCGAACAGTAGGTCTTATCCCCATTCTTCGAGAACGACCGGCTTTGCCGATTACCATCAGGTTATGACTGGAGTTGGAAACCCGACCGATTGAAGCAAGATTTTCCCAAACTACTTTCCTTATCTCTCCGGAAGGCATTTTAAGGTGAGTATAACCGTCCTCGTTAGCGAGAACCTGAAGAGAAGAGCCGGCTGAACGGCCCAAAGCCCCACCCTTGCCCGGATTCATCTCAACATTATGAACAAAGGTGCCAACCGGAATCTTTTTCAAACGAGTTCTCATTCCCGGCACAAACGGCACATCCTCCGAAGTCAAAACCTCACTTCCAACTTTAAGCTCCTCCGGAGCAAGAATGTATCTTCTCTCGCCATCCCTATAAACTACTTTGGCGATGAAAGCGGTACGGTACGGGTCATATTCGATTGATTCAACCCTGCCGGGAACGCCAATTTTATTTTGTTTAAAATCAACCATTCGGTAAAGAGCCTTTTCACCGCCTCCTTGATGGCGCATGGTGATTTTCCCGGCACTAGATCGTCCAGCTCTTTTTTTCAAACGGACAAGGAGTTTTTTGAACGGTCGGACCTTTGAGAGGCCACTGTAATCCGTAGAAACCATTCCTCGTCTCCCTGGTGTTGTTGGTTTATGTTTTTTCGTAGCCATAAATTTTACGCTATATCTAATTTCTCACCGGCTTTCAAAGTGATAATTGCTTTCTTCACACCGGGTTTCCTGCCGAAGGTCCGTAAAAATCTTTTTTTCTTGCCGGCAATTTTTACGATGTTTACACCTTGAACTTTCACGTCGTACTTGCTCTCAATTTCTTTCTTAACCTCGCTTTTATTTGCTCTATCCTGAACCAAAAAAACATACTGATTGTTCGCCTGCAAATCAGTGGCTTTTTCACTAACCCAAATTTTCTTGATTGTCTTCATAGGATTTCTTTTACGGCTTCTTTTTCAAAAAATATATTCTTGTGATTGAGACAGTCAGAAATGTTTAAAGAGTCGGCTAATGTCACTTTCGTTTTAGGGATATTTCTCGCCGCTCGAGTAACAGTTTTATTCTCCTTGCCCGGAACAACGAGCAAACTTGTTCTTGTTTCAAAGAAATTCTTCAATATCCCGGCAAAGCTTTTCGTTTTCTGGTCAGCCAAATTCAATTCGTCAATTATCTTAACTTCTCCCTCGCTTGCTTTCCTTGAAAGAACCGAATGAATGGCTGCCCGTTTCATTTTTTTGTTTACTTTCTTTCCAAAATCCCTGCCTGACTTCGGTCCGTGAGTCACACCACCACCAACCCATATAGGTGATCGAATTGAGCCGTGCCTTGCTCTTCCCAGCCCTTTCTGAGCCCAAGGCTTCTTCCCGCCGCCCTTAACCTCACTCCGATTTTTAACGGCGGCGTAGGGTTTCCGCCGATTGGCATTCTCCGCAACCAAAACCTGATGAACGAGAGCCGGGTTCCACCCTGCTTTAAATATCTTGTCAGGCAAGTCAATCTCGCCTACTTTTTTGTTGTGTTTGTTTACAACTTCCATTTTCATATCTCTGATTTTCGTTTTTTACTTTCTAACTTCCACTATTGTTCCCCGCATACCGGGAACAGCGCCTTTAACCATTAAAATCTTCTCTTCCGGTTTTACATCGGCTACTTCCAAATTTTTGACAGTAACCCGGGTTACACCCATATGACCGGCCATTTTCTTGCCTTTTATCACTCGTTGAGGTGCAGTCGCGCCAATTGAACCCGGAGCACGATGACGATCTTTTTGACCATGACTCTTCGGTCCGCCGTGAAATCCATGACGCTTCACCACTCCCTGAAAACCCCTGCCTTTACTCGTGCCACTCACCCGGAGTTTGTCACCAGGTTTTATCTCCTTCAAAAACTCGGAGTCTTCCCCAAACTTTAAAACCGTGACCGGTACTACCCGCTCATCTCTCCAGATTTGGGTCATTTTTACTTTTTTCGCTAATATTTTGGACATAATATATACCAAAACAACAAGGCTCGAGCCCTGTTGTTTTGTAAAACATTAACTTTTGGCTAAACCCGCGTAAATCCTAACCCATTTTAATTTCAACGTCAACTCCCCCAGGGAGATTCAAATCAGTCAGTGACTCAACAATCTTCTGGCTGGGATTTAAGATGTCTATCAGACGTTTATGAACTTTCATTTCAAATTGTTCCCGCGATTTCTTATGAACGAAAGTGGAGCGATTCACGGTATAACGTCTTACCTCAGTGGGTAGTGGAGTCGGACCAACTACTTCTGCACCTTGTCGCCTTACAGCTTCAATAATCTGTTTTACCGAAGAGTCAATAAGTTTTGCATCATATGCTCGGACTCGAAGCCGAAGCTTTTCAGCAATAACCTGTTCCTCTTTCTTTGCCATTATTTCGTTATCTTCGTCACAACTCCGGCACCAACGGTTTTACCTCCTTCCCGGATGGCAAACCTCTGCTTTTCTTCCAATGCAACAGGTGATAGTAATTTTACGGAGAACTTAAACGTTTCTCCCTGCATGACCATTTCAATGCCTTCCGGCAAAAACACTTCACCGGTCACGTCAGTGGTTCTGATGTAAAATTGCGGCTTGTAGCCTTTGAAGAAAGGTGTGTGTCTGCCGCCCTCTTCTTTTGAAAGAATGTAAACCTCAGTTTCAAATTCGGTGTGCGGTGTAACGCTTCCGGGCTTCGCAATAACCTGACCGCGCTCAACATCTTCTTTCTTAAGACCCCGAAGGAGAATGCCAACATTGTCCCCGGCTCTTCCCTCATCCAAAGTCTTTTGAAACATCTCAACGCCGGTTACAACCGTTTTCGAGGTGGCTTTCAAGCCGATAATTTCAATCTCTTCGTTCACTTTCACCACACCACGCTCAACCCGGCCGGTTACAACTGTCCCTCTGCCCTCAATTGAAAAAACGTCTTCAACCGGCATAAGAAAAGGTTTATCAATTTCCCTTACTGGTTCGGGAATGTTCTCGTCCAAGGCTTTTACTAAATCAAGAATCGGTTTGTCAACTTCATCATCTGCCGATTTGGCTTCCAGTGCTTTCAAAGCGGAACCGCGAATAATCGGGATTTCGTCTCCCGGAAATTCATATTTCTTCAGGAGCTCGCGAATTTCGGATTCAACGAGGTCAATAAGCTCGGCATCATCAACCATGTCAACCTTATTGAGAAAAACGACGATTGCCGGCACGCCGACCTGGCGAGCAAGAAGGATGTGTTCTCTTGTCTGAGGCATCGGACCGTCAGCGGCTGAAACAACGAGGACGGCGCCGTCCATCTGAGCGGCACCGGTAATCATGTTCTTAATGTAATCAGCGTGACCCGGTGCATCAATGTGAGCATAATGTCTTTTTTCCGACTCATATTCACTGTGATGAAGAGCGATGGTAATTCCCCTCTTTTTCTCTTCCGGTGCATTGTCAATCTGGTCAACCGTTTCCACTTTCTTGGTAAGACCTTTCAAGTGAAGAACGTACGTAATAGCCGCCGTAAGTGTAGTCTTACCGTGGTCAACATGACCGATGGTACCCACGTTTACGTGAGGCTTTGTACGTTCAAATTTTTCTTTTTCCGCCATTTTTTATCTGCTAAATTTTCTCGACCTTATTGTTTTTGCAATTCCAATTATTAACCAGGGACTGAGGTGTGTCAAGTCCTCAAAATTATCCACACCCTTCTATTTCTTCCTTCCTTCAATTATATTCTGAGCCACATTTTGAGGCACGTCTTCATAGTGCGAGAATTCCATGTTGAATGATCCTCTTCCTTGAGTCATTGAACGAAGAGTCGTCGAATAACCGAACATTTCCGAGAGCGGCACGAAAGCATCAATAATCCGAACGTTGCCTCGCTCGTCCATTGATTTAATCTTACCGCGCTTCGAACTCACATCTCCGGTCACTTCTCCCAAAAAGTCCGGGGATACAATCACCTGAATTTTCATTACTGGTTCAAGTAAAACCGGCTTGGCTCGCCTAGTCGCTTCCTGAAAAGCCATTGCCGAGGCAATCTTGAAAGCGATTTCTGACGAATCCACATCGTGAAAAGAGCCGTCATAGAGAGTTGCCTTGATGTCGGTTACGGGATAACCGGCAACTACGCCTTTCGTGAGGGCTTCCCGAATACCTTTCTCAACAGCCGGAATAAATTCCTGAGGAATAACACCGCCTTTTATCGCATTAATAAATTCAAACCCCACTCCTTTTTCCGTCGGCTCGAGCTCCAACCGCACGTGACCGTACTGACCGCGACCGCCTGATTGCCTGATATATTTTCCCTCCGCTTTCGCCGTAGCCCGGATAGTTTCGCGATAAGCTACTTGCGGCCGACCGACATTCGCTTCCACCTTAAATTCCCGCCTCATCCGGTCAACTATGATTTCTAGATGAAGCTCACCCATACCGGAGATAATTGTCTCGCCGGTCTCGGCATCGCCGCCGACTTTGAAAGTCGGGTCTTCTTCCTGGAGCCGTCTGAGAGCAACGCCCATTTTTTCCTGGTCAACTTTGGTTTTCGGCTCAATCCGGACGGAGATAACCGGTTCCGGAAAAGTAATTTTCTCAAGAATAAGCGGATGCTCGAGGTCGGTTAGAGTGTCACCCGTCGTCGTATCTTTAAGACCCACGAGCGCCCCGATGTCACCGGCATAAACTTCTTCAACTTCTTCCCGGTGATTAGCGTGAAGCCGAACTATTCTCCCGACTCTTTCTTGAGAATTCTTGGTCGCATTCAAAATATAAGTGCCGCGCTTCATTGTTCCCGAATAAACTCTGAAAAAAGTAAGAGCACCGACATAAGGGTCGGAAGCAACTTTAAAAGCTAAAGCCGAGAGCGGTTCTTTATCGTCGGGGTGGCGATCTTCTTCTTTGTGAGTTTTTAAATCTATTCCCTTTACCGGCGGTAAATCAACAGGCGACGGAAGATAATCAACAACTGCATCCAAAAGAAGCTGAATACCTTTGTTTTTAAGCGCTGTTCCGCAGAAAACCGGGACAAGCGTGTTGTTAATAGTCGCCTTGCGGAGAACTTTTTTCAAAGTTTCCAAGTCCAGCTCTTTACCGTCGAGATACGTACTCATTGCTTTATCGTCGTGCTCGACAATTTTCTCAACAAGTTCATGGCGGTGTTTCTCAACTTCCTCTTTGAGGTTCGCGGGAATTTCACCTTCCACTACTTTCTCTCCCATTTCACCCTCGAAACGAAATGCTTTTTTCGTCAGTAAGTCCACTACTCCTTCAAATTTATCTTCCAGACCGATGGGAATTTGAACGCGAACGGCATTCGGCGTAAGGCGCTCAATTATTGATTGAAAACTTCCTTCAAAGCTTGCTCCGGCCCGGTCAAGTTTGTTGATAAAACATACGCGGGGTACCTTGTACTCGTCGGCATAGTGCCAGTTTGTCTCCGACTGCGGCTCAACACCTGAGACGCCGTCAAAAATGACGACCGCTCCATCCAAAACCCGAAGCGAGCGCTTCACCTCGACAGTGAAGTCAATGTGACCGGGGGTATCAATTATGTTTATTCGGTGCTCGAAGTTCTTGTCGTCGCCGGAATAAGTCGGTATCCAAAAACAGGTTGTAGCGGCTGAAGTAATGGTAATCCCCCTTTCACGCTCCTGCTCCATCCAGTCCATCACCGTATCCCCCGTGTGAACTTCACCGATTTTATGGGAAACACCGGTATAAAAAAGAACCCGTTCGGTTACGGTCGTCTTACCTGCATCGATATGAGCAATAATGCCGATATCCCGGACTTTTTCTATTGGGTATTCTCTAGGCATTATTTTTTTCTCCTTTTCCTTAGGAAGCTTGCAAAGGCGCGGTTTGCCTCAGCCATCCGATGAGTGTCTTGTTTTTTCTTAATTGCTTCACCTTCGTTTTTCGAAGCGGAGATTAATTCTTCGGCAAGCTTCTCGGCCATTGGTTTACCTTTTCGCTTCCGGGCAGAAGCAATAAGCCAGTGAGTAGCAAGAAAAAATTGCCGGTTCGGCTCAACGTCCTGGGGAATCTGATAGTTGGCACCACCGACCCGGCGGGAGCGAACCTCAACTAAAGGCGTGGTATTCTTAACCGCTTCCTCAAATACGCTGACCGGTTCTTTCTTGGTCTTATTCTTTATTACATCAAGAGCACCATAGAAAACTTTTTCAGCAGCAACTTTCTTACCGTCTTTCATAAGATAATTAATAAACCGGCTCGTATCTACCCGGCCATGAACATAATCAGTTTTAAGTTCGTGCTTTTTATAAGAACTCCTTTTACGCATATCTCAAAAATTCCAAATCACAAATTCCAAATCCCAAATAAATTCCAAATTCAAAATTCGAAACGTTTGTTTTGGTCATTGGTATTTCGGTCATTGATGTTTATTTATTATTCGGTGCTCGGTGCTTCGGCTTTAGTAGGGCTCTTCGTGCCATATTTTGACCTCCGTTGTTTCCTGCCCTCCACCCCGGCTGCGTCTAAAACGCCTCTTACAACGTGGTAACGAACGCCGGGTAAGTCTTTTACTCTGCCGCCGCGTAGTAAAACCACCGAGTGTTCCTGAAGGTTGTGACCTTCACCAGGAATGTAAGCGGTGACTTCCATTCCGTTTGTAAGCCTGACTCTTGCTACTTTCCTAAGAGCTGAGTTAGGTTTCTTCGGTGTCTGGGTAAAAACCTTAAGACAAACCCCCCGCTTAAAAGGAGACGGTGAATTAACCGGCCGGTTCTTCAGCGAGTTGAAATAAAAACTAAGCGCCGGCGTTTTCGCTTTTTTAGCCATCCTTTTTCTTCCTTTTTTAATTAACTGCCTTACTGTTGGCATAGGTTATAAAAATAAGACATGAAGTAAATAATGTCAACAAAAGCCCCCGCTAGAAAGCAAATCCCTTACCGATGATTATCCAGAAAATGAAATTGGCAATAGGCGACAGAATGAAAAAGGCGATGAAAAGAGCGAGGAATATCCCCAGGAAACCAAACTGCATAAAGTTGCGCCAGGTATTCGGGAAAAGGTCAGCAAAAATTTTTGAGCCGTCAAGCGGCGGGAACGGTAAAAGATTAAAAAGAGCAAGGAAAATATTTACGTAGACAACAAGACCCAGAAACTGTAAAAAGACCGGCGAAACCGCCCCCCCGATAACTCCAAAAAAACCGGCGAATCTGATGATAATCCCCAAAAGAACAGCGATGATGAGATTAGATAAAGGTCCGGCCGCTCCGACTTTCAGCGACCCGTAACGCTTGTCACGAAGAGCATGGGGGTTGTAGGGCACGGGCTTTGCCCAGCCGATAAAAATTCCAGAGGTAAATAAAAGAAATAACGGCACAATCACCGTCCCAAAAGGGTCAATATGAACCAAGGGGTTCAAGGTAAGCCGCCCGGCATCTTTGGCGGTCGTATCTCCCAGGCGATAGGCAACGAGAGCGTGAGCATACTCGTGGAAAACCACTGAGAGAATTATGACAACGTATAAAAACAAACCGAATTTTAAATCCATAACACAATTCTATGATATAATTGCCGTGATGACAAAAGGAATTACCTTTACCATTGCCATTCTCGTTATTGTTCTCATTGGTTTTTATTTCGTGATAAGCGAGGTAAGTGACTTAAGAAACGACTTGAAAAACCTGGAACTGACTCTTGAGATATCAAAGAAAGAAGGTGGAGTTATTGGCGAGGCAACATCAACTGAAACAAACGACGCGCTTTCTCCGCAGGAGGGTAGGATACTGGTTATCCCGACAGCAATAATTTTTGACACCATCTCAAGTCCCCTCCTTGAACCGCAAACAAAAATAACGGTAACGGTTGAGTCCATCTCAAAAACAGAGGACGGCACCGTAAGTATAGACATTCGCGCCTTCACGAGCGAAGCAACTACTTACAGCGCTCTCCAGCCGCAAAACTTTTTTGAACTAATTGATTTGGAAGCCGGCGGGAAAACGATAAAACCGGTGAAAACCGAAGGAGCGTTCTCTTCCATTCCGCCCAAGAGCGCTATCTCCGGAAGAATTTCTTTCAAAATAGACCCGGCAAAAAACTCAATAATCCTCCAGATAAACTACGAGGATACGATTAAATACTACGAACTGAACTTCACCAAGAAAACTTATAAAGAAACGGTTCTCGGCTAACTTGCGTCTATAACCTAAAACCTATAACCTATAACCTAAAATATGAGACAATGCGCAAAATGTAATAAGTCCTATACAAAGGGCGGAACGCGAAAATTGCTCCGCGGTCATTACAACCCGACAAAAACCAGCAAGAAAAAAGCTAATCTTCAGTGGACCAGAGATTTCATTCCCGGCAAGCGTGTTATGGTTTGCACCCGCTGTTTGAAAAAACTCACCAAAAAGCGGGCTATAAGCATATAGTTTGCATCTCCTCCTCACTACGGGCTGTAGCATAATGGCAGTGTGCACGCATGGGGTGCGTGTGGCCCGGGTTCGATTCCCGGCAGCCCGACAAGAATTATTTTATTTTTCCTGAATTCTCTCTTTCGCCACCCTAAGAGCAACACTCCTGGGGCTTTTTCCCTTTTTCAAGCTTTCTTTTAAAACCTTGTTCGCCACCCTGCTGATTTTCTCCTTTATCATCTTAAACATCATCTTTTCACCATAGCCCTTGTGCTCGGCGTAAGACGATATCACTCCCCCGCCGTTTGCAATGAAGTCCGGAACAATGAGAATCTTCTTTTTCTTCCAGAGCTCCTCTTCAATCTCCTCCGGCATCGGGATATTCGCTCCTTCAACTAAAATCTTGGCTTTTATTTTATTCTTGTTTTTGTCGTTTATAACGTCGGTAACGGAAGCCGGGATAAGAATATCCACTTCCATTCCGAAAATGCTGTCGCGGGAAATTTTCTTGCCTTGTTTTGAGTCTCCGGCCGACTTCCCTGCTTTTTTGATTTTCAAAATTTCCTTATCGTCCAAACCATTTCTGTTATAGACCCCACTGCGGCTGTCGGCAACGGCAACAATCTTCGCGCCCATTTCTTTCAAAAACTTAAAGGCAAAAGCGCCGACGTTGCCAAAACCCTCTATCGCCACCGTTGCGTTTTTAATATCCATTCCTAAGACTTCAACCGCAACCCGGGTGGCTTCGGCCACACCAAAACCGGTGCTTCCCAGCTCGTGGGGCAAACCGCCAAGACTTACGGGCTTCCCGGTAGCCGACTTCCGGTTACCGGTCGCCTCAACAAACCATCTTATTTCCCGCTCGCCAACCGAAACATCGGGCGCGCTAATGTAGAATTTCGGCGTAAGGGGCGCAATCTTTCGGGCAAAGCTCTGGACAAACTTTTTCTTCAACTCCGGCGAACCTCCTTGCTTACCCGCCGAAGAGGAGGGCCAGACAATCCCCGCCTTTGCCCCGCCAAAAGGCAGTTCGCAGACGGAATTTTTCCAAGTCATCGCCCGAGCAAGCCGAAAAATTTCCCGAGCGGTAACATTCGGGGTCATTCTAAAACCGCCTTTCCCCGGTCCCAAAACGGTATTGTCAATAACCAAAAAACCCTCCATTCCAAGCACAGAGTCATAAACGCTAATGACATACTCCGGACCAAATTCGTCTCCCTTAATGTTTTCAAAATAAGTTCTAGCCATTATGATAAAGTTAAATTATAAATTAATGATACCTGAAATTCAAAGACACGGAACCAGAAAACTAGCCCGTGATCCTTAACTCGATAGGAATTCTCATATTACTGCTTGTAGTCCAGGGCCTTGTCAGATGATATAAAGATGATATAATTAAATTACTATGAATTTCGAAAAAATACCAACGCCGGATAGTGCCGGCAACGAAGAGGAGCTCATCAAGTTTGAAAAGGGCGGCAGAAAATTTTCAATGACGCCGGAGGAACAAGAAGCTCACGAAGAAGCTGAGGAAAAAAGAAAAGTATTAGAATTGGAATTAACCGAAAGCGAACAAGAAATGTTGGTAAAGATGGTGCCTGACGCGGAAACCAGAGTCAGATTGGGTCCGGAGGCGCTCCGCATGCTTATTGACATGAAAAAAGAAGAACCAGAAGAAGGAAAGAAGAAAGCAGCCTAGAGATTAATTTTCTTTTTCTCTTCTTCTATAACTTTTTCATCAATCCGCTCAAAAAGCGGTTCTATTTTTTTAATACTGACTTTTTTTAGAAGTTTTTTTAAGAGTTTGCTCTCGTCGCCGCTCCACTCGTCAATTTCAACGCCCAGTATTTTCTCCAGTTTCTCATAAGCATCGGGTAAAAGAGGTTTTATAATAAGAAAGAGCCCAAGAGCAATATAGAGAGTATTTGCCATTACTTTTTTGAATTTTTCAGGGTCTTTATCTTTTCCGCCTGAGGCGAGATCTCGCCCCTTTGGGGTGGACAAAAACCAAGGTTCTTCTTTACTTAGGTACTTATTACCGAAATCCGAGAGGTCAAGAATGGTCTGGGCGTATTTTTTAAACTCATAATTCTCCAAATTTTCCTTTGCTTGATTTATCAATCCCAAAACCGCTGATTTAACCTCCTTTTCAATTTCAGAACCGTCAAAATCCAGCCCTTGAGCCAAAGTCAGAGTACGGTTCACAAAGTTGGCGAAAGTACCAATTAAAACACTATTGTGCGTTCGTACAAAATGGTCCCAGCTGAAATTAGCATCAGCGTTTTCAGGACTTATAAGCGTCAGATAAAACCTTACAGCGTCAGAACCGTAGGTATCGACAATGTAGACGGAATCAATCGTTATTCCTCGTGATTTGGAAAACTTCTTGCCCTCAAGAGTGAGAAACTGATTCACTGCCGGATAATCAGGCAAATGGAGTTTCTCGTTATCAGCGTGAAGCTGGCCCGGCCAAAAAAGAGTGTGAAATATCAAATTGTCTTTCCCCATAAAATAAGCGTGCTCGCTCTCTTGGTCATGCCACCACCCTTTCCAATCTTTTCCGCTTTTTTCAGCCCACTCAATTGAAGCTGATAAATAACCGATTACCGCTTCAAACCAGACATAAATCCTCTTCTCTTTGGCACCGTCAATCCGTAAATTATCCGGAATTCTTTCGGTTGGAATCTCCACCCCCCAATCCAGGTCCCTGGTAATGGGTCTAGGCTTCAAACCACGCTTAAGCCACCCTTTTGTTTCATTCAAAACCCAGGAACGCCAATTTTTCCCGGTTTTCTCCACGTACTTTTCAAGAAAATCCTGCAGTTTCGGCCAATCCAAAAAATAATGCTCTGTTGGCTTTATTTGAACCGACTTACTACTTAACTTACTTTTAGGGTTTATAAGCTCGCCAACGCTAAAGATTATTCCACAGTTGTCGCACTGATCAGAACGAGCTCCCTCATATCCGCAATGCGGACATTTTCCTTCTACATATCTATCCGGCAAAAACCTTTTGTCTTCTTCCGAATAATACTGGTCGGTTTTATCTTTGAAAATATATCCTTTTTCCAATAATTTAATGAAAAATTTCTGAACAACCTCTTTGTGATTATCCGTCGTCGTTTTTGTATAAATATCAAAACTAATACCCAGCTTTTCCAAAAGCTCAACAATTTGGGGATGATACTTATTCACCACTTCTTCCGGAGAAATATTTAATTTGTCCGCTTCAACCGTGATCGGCGTACCAAAACAATCGGAACCAGATACCATAAGCACATCATTCCCGCGAAAACGATTGAAACGCGCAAAAATATCAGCCGGCAGCAGGTAGCCAGCAAGATGCCCGATATGAATGTCGCCGTTTACATACGGCCAGGCCACTGCAATTAAAACTTTCTTAGGCATTTAACGATTATACAATCCCCCACTGAATTTTGCACCTAAAAAAATTAAAAAGCGATGCGCCTCACAATAAAAACGTTAAACCCCGCTTTTAGTTTCCCGGCTGAAAAACAATTTTGTTTCCGCACCTATAATAGCCAATACATTTCTGTTGTTAAGTTGTCCACAAAATGTAGATAAGTGCCTTAAAAAAGTGGAAAACAAAAATCCCGCTCCATTGATTCCCGGCGAAATATTAGGTGGGTTCCCTCTCCTCCGACCCACGAGTCGGAGCGAAGTCGGAATCCCTCAAAACGATCATTTGATCCGGAATCTATAAGAACGGGACTAATCTTATTATATCACGGGCAACTTCGGGTTATCCACAACGCGAAAAGCCAATATTTTCCTATAAGTCAGGTTTATAAATTTAAAACCTTGGCGGTTTGTTTCAGCAGAGAAACGACTACGGGCGCCGACAAAAGACTGTAAGAAGGGGTTTTTTTATCGTCTTCCACAACCCATGGCTTCTCGATAACCTTAACTTCTCCGTTTTCGTCAAGTTCGTAATGGTAATTCGGCGTTATCTCATAATCGTCAACATAATCGTCGGCTTCACCAATCGGGAGAAAATTCCTAAGGTAGATTTTCGGTATGCCGCGTATATTGAGAAGGTGCTCGAAGATTTCTCTGTCCGTCTCCAGTCGCTCTCTGATAGGTTCTATTCCCAAAGCATCGCCCTCCTTGGCAACCATTCTGGCTTTGTTACAGCTCGGGTCATCGCACATCAAATAAAAAGTTTTATCCCGTTTATCGTAGCCAACAAATTTGGTCGGCAACAATCTCAGACTCCGTGGCGCTTTGCAAACAGGACAGACCACCCGATGTTTTATCCGTTCATCAACAATTTTTTCCGGCACATCGATGAAAATCAAGAAGTCGGGGTCGTCACGGTAACCAACCAATTCTTTAAGAAACATTGAATAATTTATTTGGTCTTTGGCTCTCGGAAAACCGTCGATGAAGATGGCTTTCTTCTCATATTGGCTGATTTCAAATTTGATGAGAGCAACAACGAGCTCCGAGGTTACAAGATTGGCTGTGTCTCTTCCTGAAATAGCTTTCCCTAACTCCTCAATTGAATTATTGCCTCGGTACTTATTATGCAAGAATTCTAAAACTTCTTCTCTCTTGTTACCTCCGTTGTCCAAACCAGACTGGATTTCACATCCGTAAACCACCTGCGCAAAATGCCTAACTTTATCTCCTCCGATTGCCTCCATGAAGAGTTTTGAATACGTACCCTTGCCGGAATTTTTTATACCGACAAGGTACGCAATAAAAGTATTGCCGCTCTCCAAATAATCGCGTATTTTTTTTATCTCTTGACCAGCTTTTGCTTGGAAGTACTTTCTCCTTCCGTTTACGTCGTTTAGGTCAAACTTCTCGTTTAAGCCTTC
Organism: uncultured Candidatus Saccharibacteria bacterium; assembly: GCA_964525595.1. Lineage (GTDB taxonomy): Bacteria > Patescibacteriota > Minisyncoccia > UBA6257 > GWB1-50-10 > CAZGHF01. The sequence continues at coordinate 4,024 of CAZGHF010000008.1, read as the reverse complement.
TATTTTTGTCTTAGGTATCGGAAAATTGAAATCTTTCATCCCGTTAGAAGTCTGCTTTTAATATTTGACCTTGTCATATCGATAAATGGTAACTGGTTTGATTTATCCTCATTAGTGCCCTGCATAAAAATTTCAGTGAAATTTTTATGCCAAGAACTTCTAACGGGATTCATTTATTTTTTGTTTTCTTAATTTCCAAGTTTAATTCATCAAGTTGTTTCTTGTCCACCTCCGAAGGCGCCTCCATCATCAGGTCGCGACCATCGCCGGTTTTCGGGAAAGCTATGACTTCACGCAGACTTAACTCCCCAAGCGCCGTAAACAAAAACCTGTCAATGCCAGGAGCAATCCCGCCGTGGGGAGGAACGCCGTATTCAAACGCCTCCAATAAATGTTTAAATTGTTCTTTTTGTTCCTTGTTAAAACCAATAAGATCAAAAATCTTCTCTTGAACTGCCCGGTCGTGAATTCTGATACTGCCGCCGCCTATTTCAAAGCCGCTTAACACTAAGTCGTGCTGAAGGCCCCGGACCTTCATCGGATTACTGTCCAAAAGCGAAACGTCGTCAGGGTGCGGCGCCGTAAACATGTGATGCGACGGCGCGAAATTTGCAGCGCCTGAACCATGGAAATAATCTTCCTGTGACTGCTTCGTAAAAAGAGGAAAATCCAAAACCCACGCAAAAGCCAGTTCATTTTTATCTTCTTTGTTTTTTCTTAAGTCCGGTTTAGCAGACCCGTATTTTTTTAACGCCTCGGAATGGGAAATGCGCGGCCACGGCGATTGTGTTATGTGTTTATCCGGAAAAACTTTTTCCACTAACTCGGTAAATAATTGCTCGGTGAGCTTCAAAACATCTTCTTGTGACACGAACGACATCTCAATGTCGAGTTGTGTAAATTCTCCATAAGCTCTGTCTGCTCGGGAGTCTTCGTCACGAAAACAGCGCGCAATTTGATAATATCTTTCAAAACCGGAAACCATCAAAAGCTGTTTGTACTGCTGGGGTGACTGCGGTAGCGCGTAAAAGCTGCCCGGCTGTAAGCGGGACGGCACCACAAAATCACGGGCGCCTTCGGGGGTGGTTTTCGTAAGAATCGGCGTCTCAATCTCCACGAACCCGCGCTCGTCTAAGAAGTCCCGCATGAATTTTATTGCTCTGTGGCGCAAACGCAAATTCTCGCTCATTCGCGGTCGGCGCAAATCAAGATAACGATGCCTCATTCTTGATTCCTCACCAATGTCGTAACCATCACTATCAGTCGCAATTGGCGGTGTCTCCGCTTCGTTTATAACCTCAAGTTCTTTTACTAAAACTTCATAGTTACCGCTCGGCACTTTCGGATTCTCCATTCCTTTGGGCCTCTTATTTATTTCTCCGATAACCCTTACAACAAAAGCTGTTCTTAAATTCTCCGCCGTTTTGTGTGATTCGGAATGCTTTTTTGGGTTAAAAACGAGTTGAGCAATACCACTCCGGTCCCGCAAATCAATAAAAATAAGCCCGCCGTGGTCGCGCCGGCCGTCCACCCAGCCTTTAAGTTCCGCTTCTTTTCCTTCGAAATTTCCTATATCCGTCGCCAATGTACGCATTGGTTTATTTTATACTACCTGTCCTAAAAATTCTAATAGCGTCTCCGTCAATCACAAACTTCACGGTTCCGTCGGAATCGGTCCTAAAAACCTGCGCTCCTGCATCCTCCAGTCTTTCCAGTGTCTGGAAAGTCGGGTGACCATAACTGTTTTTACCTACACCGATTACCGCCGCTTCGGGTTTTACTGCATTTAGAAAACTGGCCGAGGAAGAAAACCTTGAACCATGGTGAGCCACTTTCAATATATCAACGTCGTAACCAGACATACTGTTTTCAATTTCTGCACTTATGTCACCGGTAAAAAGTGTTCGGGAGTTTTTGCTATTCAGTTCCAAAACAAGAGAAGTATCGTTTGTATTTCTGACTTCAAGAGCATCTTCGCCGGGCGAGAAAACGATAAACTCACTTTCCTTATAACTTATTCTGTCGCCGGCTCTCAAAACGACTTCCTGGACGTTGTTTTCTTCAATTGCTTTCCGGAAATCGTGAAATGCGGCCGAAGTTCCCTCGAAACCATTCCAGACAAGAACCCCGACTCTATAGCGCTTCAAAACCTCTATTAAGCCGCCAAAGTGGTCAAGCTGGGGATGGGAAAGAACCACCAGGTCAATGTAATGATCGCCTCTTCCTAAAAGCCCGCCTAAGTTCTCAAGCACCCGACCATTCGGCGGACCGCCGTCTATCAAAACCTCCACTCCGCCCGGCAGGACCACCAGCTCGCTGTCTCCCTGCCCGACATCAAGAAAATATATTTCCAAGTTATCATCTGATATCGCATTAAAAACTTCCACCCAAGCCAGGAAATTCAGCGCCACCAAAGCCGCCGTAATAATGATGATTTTGTTTTTATGTTTTTTAAGCCGAGAAATTATTTGGTCAAACATATTCTCCGAAAATTTAATCCCCTGTTTACATAGTAAATAAAAACGATAATAAGAACGTAATAAACTAAAAATGCCAGAATGCTCACATCCGGACTAAAAGGAATGCTAAACCTCGCAAAAAACTCAATGGCAATAATTTCAAACTTAAGAAGAACCTCTAGAAGCAGACCGAGGGCCAGCGACAAGTAATAAGAAAAGAAAGAAAAAGCCGCCATGGTAAACCCCAAACCCATCGTTACCGGAATAAACTCTAAAACGACGACGTTTGCGGCGAGAGAGGTCAGGGAAAAACTGCCGAAATTCGAAATTAAAAGCGGAACAACCATCAATTGCGCCCCGGCGGTTGTAAAGAAGTTTTCCCGCCACGATAAAAATCCGGGTTTCTCGGTAACCCTGAAAAACCTTATAATTGCGGGTTTCAGGTAAATTATCCCTAAAAGAGCAAGAAAACTAAGTTCAAAACCCACGTCATATACCAAAACCTTAGGGTTCTCTAAAACCATAACGAGGCCGGCTAAAATTATCGCATTTCTAAAATCAAAAAAACGGCCAATCTCCCCGGCAACCATTACCATAATTCCCATAATTGCCGCCCGCACCACCGAGGCTTCGGCTCCGGTCATAAGCACAAATCCTAAGATAACAAGAATAGTAAAGAAAAAAGCAGTCCGCCTCCTTATTAAAAACCAGGCGAAGAGTGCCATCACTGTGGAAACTATGATGGTGATGTTGTAACCGGATAAAGCCACTAGATGAGTGGTACCGCTCTTAGCCATCGCTTCCTTAAAATCTTCCGAGAATTCTCCCCGCTCGCCCAAAGTAAGACCAGCAAGAAGCGTTGATTCTTCGGGCGGCAATAATTGCTGAAAAGACGCAATCATTTTTTTCTTAACGCCAAAAAGAAAATTCTTAATTTTGCTGCCGTGTCCGGAACTTAATCTTTCTGTTTCGGCAAAAGTGATAACACCGCTTATTCTTTCCTTCGCCAAATACCTGCCGTAACTTTCCGAATACGGCTGTTTAATTGTCCCTTGAACCTTCAATTTATCGCCGTAACTGAACTGCGGATAGCGGTCGGTTTTCACGAGAACGTCGCCGCTAAAGGGTTGGTTTAATTCTAACTTGAACTCCTGCGAAGAACTCTTCAGAACTGGATTTGAGATAATCTGGCCCGAAAAGCTGATTTTCTCGTCAAAAGTTATTTGAACTTTCTCCCGAAAACGCACGTCATCCCAAGTGTAGTAAACGGCGCCAAAGAGAATAAATAAAACTAAACCGGCGAGCCAGACGGGTCTTTTATTTTTCTGCTTCAGACCCCAAAACAAAAAAGCCGCAATGGCGGCGAGTGTAACGACTAAAATCCAGACTCCGGCTCCAAAACTCGCCAAAAACACTCCTATCAGGAGAAACAACGCCCCAAAAAAGAAAATATCGTAGGAAGGCATCAGTCAGTTAGTAATTAATGATTTATCTCATTATAACCCCGCCGCCGAGCATCTCACCTTCTTTTGAATAGAAAACCGCCGACTGGCCGGGAGCGACAA
>CAZGHF010000007.1:30468-31549 GCA_964525595.1 uncultured Candidatus Saccharibacteria bacterium | reverse complement strand
GTCGTTCCAGAATCAGACCCAACATGTGCTATACAAGGGTGTTCAAGTGAATAAAGACAACAGAAGTGTAGATAAATTGAGATTGGTTGAAAGGTCGTATGTAAACTTGTATAGTTATGGTCATGAGTAAAATAAACAAAGTTCTTTTGGCGGTCGTTATAATCTTAATCTTGGTTGTGGCCGCTCTCGTTGTTTGGCAAGTCGGATTTAAATCGGCGGCTTACTCCGCCGTTTTTCTGCGGAGTGGTGACCTTTATTTCGGGGAGCTTATGCGGTTTCCTTCGTTCGGCTTGAAGAATGTTTATACGCTCTCGGTGAATCCCCAGGACGCGCAAAACCCCATCAGTATTCAGCGGTTCAAGAATGTTTTTTGGGGACCGCAAGACTGGCTGAAAATAAACCGCGACGAGGTTGTCTGGATTACCAAGCTTGACCCGGCTGGACAGCTTGCCCAGCTTATTAAAACGAATCCTGATCTCCTGCCGCAACAGCAGTTGCCGGCTCCTCAGGTAGAAGGAGGGCTATAGAAATAAAAATCAAAAACTTCTCCATCAGGGGAAGTTTTTGATTTATTTTGTTATCATTAATTAGATGAGGTTTTCAAGTAACGGCCAGATAGCTCTGCCTTTCATTCTTCTTGTTTCCGGAATTATAGTTGAGATAACGATCGCCGGTTCCTTTGTCGCTTATTTTTTGTCAACCAGCGGTTTGGGTGAACGATTGTCTTTGAAGGCGTCAGCGGCGGCGAGTTCGGGTATTCGTGACGCGATGATAAAAATTTCAAGAGACAAAGAATACGCTTCTTCTCCGCAGGAATATGAACTCACTGTCGGTAGTGATACGGCCAGCGTCTCGGTTTCAAGGACTGTTAATAATCCCCAAAATGCTTATATTTACACGATTAGTTCAACCGGCGTCGCTTCAAGCCGTCAGAGAAAGCTTGAGGCAACGATAATTGTTAATCAAACAACCGGTTTCATTCAGCTCCAGTCGATTGCAGAAGAACCGGTAAACTAAAAATGGCTTTTATTGGGACAGTTTTAGACAAGTTAAGTTCAAAGACGATAGTTGGAGGAGTCCG
>CAZGHF010000007.1:21699-30458 GCA_964525595.1 uncultured Candidatus Saccharibacteria bacterium | reverse complement strand
TGAGCCCAGTCCTCCCGCAGTTCTGCGCGAAGGCAAAATTAAGGCACCCGACCAACTTGCTCTTTATTTTAGGGAGCTTCACCGGCTTATAACCGGCGGCACTGCAGAATTAGTAAAGGTTGTTGTGACTTTACCTCCGGCTGTGATTTACACTCAAAGTTTCCATGTCCCCAAAATAAACGAAGAAAGACTTGAAGAAGCCACGGGACTTAATTTGCGAATAATAACGCCTATTGAAGTGGAACGCGCTTTCATGAGTTCGCAGGTGATAGGCGGGACAGAGGATAGGTATGACCTGTTGGGCGCCTTTGTTGAAAAAGACATCGTTCTTAAACTTAAAGACCTCCTTTCTGCTGCCGGCTTTGAACCGCTTATATTTGAGTTTCCTTCCCTTGCTCTTGCCCGAACTATTTCTTCTTCTCTTAAATTGTCTCCCTCACCGGTTTTTGTGCTCCAGGTGTCAAGCGACGGTCTTGATCTTTCAATTATCCGCGGCAACTCGATTTATTTTGAATATTTCCGTCCTTGGCGGTCAGTGCAGGGTGAGGCGCGGGAGATAACCCGCAAAGAGTTTGAATCGGTAGTTGTTCAGGAAGTAAAAAAGGTAATAGATTTTTCCTTATCGCGCTTTAAGGAAAATCTGGCTCAAACGCTCGTTTCGGCGCCTGGGTTTGAAAGAGAAATAACAGAACTCTTAAGGAAAAATTTCGGTCTTCAAGCTTTTCCTTTGACGCTAAAGTCTTTTCCGTTCGCTCCGAACTGGTATACGGTTTTGGGTTCAGCCATAAGGGGGAGAAATTACGGCGGCGCCGATAAAGAGATAAACCTAAGCGGTCTTAGCTTAAAGGAAGTTTTTCGCGAGGAACGCACTCTTAGCTTTATTGGATTGTGGCGTAATATAATCGTTGGTGCGGCGCTTATAATGCTCATTGTCTTCGGCGGTAGCGCCGCAATTTTGTCTCGTCAGTCAAACACAACTATTGCGAGATTAGAATCCTTTACTGCTCAAATTTCCGAGAGTGAACTATCCGAATTAAAAACGAAAGTTTCCGAGTTTAACGGTTTGGTTGTCTCAGTTCGGCAGGCGAGAGAACTTTCTCAGCCTTGGTATCAGACTTTGAGCCGCATTAAAAAACTTGCAGACGACAATAGTGTGACTGTCTATGGTTTTGGTGCTGCGTCAACCGGTGAGATGCTCAGTCTTTCGGGTCGGGCACCTTCTGCTTCACAGGTATTGAAATTTAAAAATATTCTTGTTGATGAACCGGATTTTCTGAATGTTAACCTGCCGCTTGCGAGTATCAGTGCCCTTGAAGACGGTTCGGTGGGTTTTAACTTGGGTTTTGAGATGGTAGAAGCGGAGTAATTTCCGCGAAAGTTTCTTTCAAAATTGCTCTGTTCTTTCGGGAGATTTTTTTAAGGACAAAGTTACCCGCCTTGCGGCGAAACAGGCCGGTTTTTCTTCGGATACCAATCCTTAATCGCCAAAAATTTTTACCACCCAAGGCTTTTATAACCGATTCCACTCCCTTGTGGCCGGCCGAACCGCGGTCAAAGTCAATTTTATATTTTCCCAGGTCCAAATCCGAGTCATCGTGAACGAGAAAAAGCTCTTCAGCTTTTATGCCCTTCTTTTTTAACATTCCCTTTACAAAACTACCTGATTCGTTCATATGCATGTTTGATTTCAAAGGTTTAGAAATCGGGAGATTTTCTGTGACATAGTCAATAAACAAGAAACCGACGTTGTGGTAAGTGTTCTCGTACTCCTTGCCGGGGTTGCCGAGACCGATTATTAACTTTATTTCCGCAGGGTTGAAATTAGATTGCATATTCCCTACAATTATCCCATATTTTTGTTTTTATGAGAAAAATACTTTGGTCTTTTCTCGAGGTAATTGAAGCTCTTGCTATCGCTGTAGTTGCCGTTTTTCTGGTGAGAAATTTTATTGCTCAGCCTTTTCTTGTTTCTGGCTCAAGCATGGAACCGAGTTTTTTTAACGGCAATTACCTCTTAGTTGATGAACTCACTTACCGGTTTCGTGAACCTCAGAGGGGCGAGGTGGTTGTTTTTCGATATCCGCTTGACCGTAAGGCTTTTTACATAAAGAGAATAGTTGGTCTGCCGGGCGAGCAGGTGGTGATTGAAAACAGAGGGGTATCAATAATAGACGAGAGCGGAAAAGACATTTTAAATGAGCCCTATCTTTTAACGGCCGGTACTCGGGGACAGTTTGATACGGTTTTGGACGAAAATGAATATTTTGTTATGGGTGATAACAGAAATTTCAGTTTTGATTCTCGCAGTTGGGGGCCGCTCTCCAGAGAAGATATCATTGGAGTTGCCCGCCTCCGGCTTTGGCCAATAAATGAAGTGAAGGCTTTCACTGCACCAACGTATTGAGTTTTGTCTTTATGCCCAAAATAAAAAAACAAAAAACCTCCGCGCCGAAAAGGAAAAAGAAACAACTCTTTCAATCGGTTAAGGGAATGCACGACATTTTACCCAAGGACCAGGATTGGTGGCAGTGTCTTTTGGAAACGGGTTGGTCAGTGGCAGAGTTTCACGATTTCAATTACATTGAGACGCCGATTTTGGAACAGGCTGCTCTTTTTGAAGCGGGGGTGGGAGCCTCCACCGATATTGTAGAGAAGGAAATGTACGTTTTTAGAACCAAGAGCAAGGAAAAGGTGGCGCTTCGGCCGGAGGGGACGGCGCCGGTCATGCGCAGCTATCTGGAGCACCACCTTGGTTACTTAGCTACACCTATAAAAGCATTTGAGTATGGTTTGAGGGTCCGGTATGAACTGAGCCAAAATGCCAGCTATCGTCAGCTTTACCATTTGTGGTTTGTGATTCTAGGCGATGCCGACGCAGTCTACGACGTGATGATTATCCTTGCTGTTTTGGACTTTTTGGAGTCGCTTAAATTTAAAAACCTGATTTTGAAGATTAATGCCGTCGGCTGCCGGGTTTGCCGTCCAACTTACCGCAGTAAACTTAAAGATTATTACCGCCAGCGGAAAGCAAAGCTCTGCAAGGATTGCCTGCGGCGGTATGAGAATAACATCCTGAGGCTTTTGGATTGCAAGAACCCCGATTGCGAAGAGCTGAAAAAAAATGCGCCGATAATCCTGAACTATCTTTGCTCAAGCTGTAACAATCATTTCCGCTCTACCCTTGAGCTTATTGAGGATAATGATATTCCTTATGAGCCTGACCCTTATCTTGTCCGCGGCCTCGATTACTACAACAAAACGGTCTTTGAAATTTTCTCACCGCATATGGAAAACGTGGCTCTTGCCGCCGGGGGACGTTACGATTATCTTTCGGAAATTTTGGGCGGTCGGCCGATGCCGGCAGTGGGCGTTGCCATAGGATTTGAACGGGTAATTGAGGCGATGCAGCGGTCTAATACTTTACCGCCGGTTAAAAAGGCAAAAAAAGTTTTTTTCATTGCCATTGGTGAGCAAGCAAAAAAAGCGAGCTTGAAGTTTATCAACGAGCTCCGGCAGTCGGGAGTGAAAACCATGGAATCTTTGGGTAAGAAATCTTTGAGGGCTCAGCTGAGATCAGCTGACAGACACAAAGCTAGACTTGTGGTAATCGTCGGCCAGAAAGAAATATTTGAGGAATCGGTTATTATTCGCGATATGAAAACCGGTGCCCAGGAAACGGTAACGATTGATAAGCTTGTCGAGAAGGTCAAGAAAGGTTTGCGTTAATCCCTCACCTTTCAATGATATGAAATGTATATTCTGTAGCATAATAAATAAGGAGATTCCTTCCGACAACATAATTTATGAGGACGATAGCTCCATTGGTCTTTTGGACATAAATCCGATTGCCCCGGGTCATTCGCTGGTGATTCCTAAAACTCACGTTGAGAACATTCTTGGGCTCCCAGATGAAAAAATAGGAGGTGTTTTTTCCGCCGTAAAGAAGGTTACGAAAATACTCGAGAAGTCATTGAAACCCGATGGGTTTACCTACGGCGTTAACGACAGGATTGGACAAACAGTATGGCATTTGCATATACTTATTATTCCGAGGTATAAAAATGATGGTGGCGCCTCCGTTCACCAAGTGATTTCAAACCCGCCAAAGGAGTCGTTGGAAGAAATAAAAGAAAAAATAATAAAAAATGGCAATTGAAGTTAAAAAAAGAGAAAACGAGAACTTGAATTCCCTGCTTTATCGCTTTGGCAAAAGGATAAAGCACAGCGGGATTTTAAGAGAGGCAAGAAAAAGGAAGTTTCGTTCAAGAAGCGTCAATCGGACAAAAAGACGCAACTTGGCTCTCTATCGTGTGAAAAGGGGGCAAGATATTGCCCGCGAGCGGAAATATGGACACTCTAAAGGATCGCTTAAATAAAGACTTAACTCGCGCTCTGAAAGCAAAAAATGAGGTTCGGGTAGCCACCTTGAGGTTTTTGAATTCCGTTATCCACAATAAAGAGATTGACATTCGGGCGAAAACCGACGGTAAAGACGGAGTTTTAACCGAAGAAGAAACACTCGGGATTTTAAAAAGCGAGGCTAAGAAGAGAAAAGAAGCCATTGACCTTTATGAAAAAGGCGGTCGGACAGATTTATCTGAAAAAGAAAGCCGGGAACTCGAAATTATTGAAAGCTATTTGCCGGCGGAGATGGAACAAGAAGAGCTTGAGAAGCTTGTAGGTGAGGTTTTCTTAGAGGTAAAACCTTCAGGTCCGGCAGATTTTGGCAAGATTATGGGCGCTGTAATGAAAAAAGTTGAAGGCAGAGCAAGCGGAGACCGGGTAAAAGGACTTATAGAAAAAAAACTGAAAGAGCAGGGTGAATAAAGTTGCCGTAAGGAGTAAGTACAAGAAGTACGAAGTATTCGAAAAAGAGGTGAGAAAGGCGGCTCAAGCCGCCTTGAAGTTTTTTAAAAAAGACGGTTTCTTAGTCGAAGTTAACTTAGTTAGTGATAAAGAGATAAGACGGTTAAACTCAAATCTTCGTAAGAAAGATAAGGTTACCAATATTCTCTCTTTTTCCGAGTTGAATAACTTTCCTTATCCGGAAACTCGGCTTCTCCCTTTAGGAGAGATTTATCTTGCCCCCGACTATATAAGGAAGAAAGGAGAAGACTTTAGCCGACTCACCGTCCACGGCGTTCTCCATCTTTTAGGCTTTTCACACTCGCGCAAGAGTGATAAGATAAAAATGGAAAGATTAGAGGAGGAAATTTGCTAACTCATGTCTAGAATTGTTACCAGCTTGGACATAGGCTCAGCCCAGATAAAATGTGTAGTGGCTGAAGAAAAGAAAGACGGTACGCTCTCGGTCCTTACCGTGGTGCGGCGCCCTTCGGTCGGTCTCCGTCGGGCAATGCTTGTTGATGTTGATGATGCCACGAGAGTTCTCCGCGAAATCGTTGTCGACCTCCAAAAAATTTCAAAGCGGGCCGTTCATAACGTTTTTGTAAATGTGAACGGTGAGCATATCAAGCCCCGGCCTTCGCGGGGCGTTGTCGTTGTCTCCCGAGCCGACCAGGAAATCCAGGAAGACGACATCGAGCGAGTCCTCGCAGGTTCAAAAGCTATTCGCCTTACACCTAATTACCTCGTTCTTCACAATATTGTCCGTGAATTCCTGGTTGATGACGTGGGTGATATCCAAAACCCTCTTGGCATGACCGGCAACCGGTTGGAGGTATCAACCCTTATTATTGAAGCTTTCTCACCTCAAATTAATCTTCTTATAAAGACCCTTGAACGGGTGGGGATAAAGATTGGCGGTCTTATCTACAACCCGCTTGCCGTTGCTCATTCTGTTCTCTCAAAGAAACAAAAGGATTTGGGGGTATTGATGGTGGATTTTGGTTTTGGTTCAACCTCAATCGCGGTTTTTGAAGAGAACAAAGTTCTTCATACTAAAACTCTGCCGGTAGGCGTCGGCCACGTTACCAACGATATCGCTATTGGCCTTAAAATTTCCGTTGATGCCGCCGAGAAAATAAAACTCACTTATGGGTTTGCCATTGCCCGGGAAATTTCCCGTCGTGACTCAGTGAATCTCGCTGAATTTGACGCTTCAGCCAAGGGGGAAATTTCCAAAAGATTCATTTCCGAGATAATCGAGATCCGGCTTGCGGAAATCCTTGACCTCGTTAATAATGAATTGAAAACTGTCGGCCGTTACGGCGAGCTTCCCGGCGGTGTAGTTATAACCGGTGGCGGCGTGAAACTAGCAGGAATGGCTGAGCTTGTAAGAAGAGAGTTGAAACTGCCGGTTCAAATCGGTTTTCCGGAACTAAGTCATTTTGAAATTTTAAATCCGGCTCATCAGGAACTCTTGGACGATCCGGAGTTTGCGACAGCTATAGGCTTGGCTCTCTGGTCGCAGGAAGAAAATCGTAAAAATGGCGGGCCGTCGGGCTTAAAAAGATTTTTCCGTAACTTGATACCATAAAGACATGGCAAGAAAAATTAAAAGAACCAAAACTAAAAACAGAAGAAGAAAAAAGAAGAAACGGGTTTCAGTAAAAAGATTGAGAACCCCTGTTTCAAAGAAAAGATCGGGTATTACCCGTATTAAGGTTGTGGGTGTCGGCGGCGGCGGCGGCAATGCAGTGTCCCGGATGATGGAGGGGTCAAAGTTGCGGGGAGTTGAATTTTTGGCGATAAACACCGACGCTCAGGATTTGAACCACGCCTCGGCTCACCACAAAATTTACATCGGCAAAGCTCTTACTCGCGGTTTGGGAGCGGGGATGAATCCGGAAATAGGAAAACAGGCGGCAGAAGAAGGTCGTTCGGATATTATGGAAGCTCTTGAGGGAACGGACATAGTTTTTGTGACTGCCGGGTTCGGCGGCGGCACCGGCACGGGTGCAGGACCGATAATTTCCGAAATTGCCCGGGAGCAGGGGATTTTGACAATCGCCATCGTTACCAAACCCTTTTCTTTTGAGGGCTCGGAGCGGGCAAGGATTGCCCAGGAAGGCCTCTCAAACATCCGGGACAAGGTTGATGCTCTGGTGGTTATTCCCAATGACCGCATCTTTACTCTTATTGACAAGGATACTTCGGTTGCCAAAGCCTTCGGTTTCGTTGATTCCGTTCTTGAGCAGGCCGTAAAAGCAGTAGCCGAGATTGTAAATGCGCCGGGCATCATTAATGTTGATTTCGCCGACATCAAGTCAATCGTAAAAGACGCCGGCCCTTCCCTTATTGGCATTGGTATTGCCTCGGGCGCTGACAGAGGTATGAAGGCGGTGGAGAATGCCGTAAATTCTCCGCTTCTTGAGACACCGATAGACGGCGCCAAGCGCGTTCTTTTCTCCGTTGCCGGCGGCCGGGACATAAAGATGGCCGAGATTAATGACGTTGCGAAAGCCATCGCTTCCAACCTCGATACGAACGCAAAGGTAATTTTCGGCGCCTATTATGACCGCAGCTTAAAAAACAAAGCGATAAAAGTTACGGTCATTGCCTCCGGTTTTAACGGGATGCTGGGTGGCCGGCTTGGCCGGGAACTGCCGACATTGTTTGTTTCCGAACCGAAAATTGAGGAAGAGAAGAAAGAAGAGAAAATTGAAGAGGAAGAGGCAAAGCCGGAGAAGGGAGGCAAGAAGAAAAAACCCGACCTCCAGAAATCGGAATGGGACATCCCCGCGTTTTTAAGAAAGAAGAAACGCTAATCTAAAAGTTAAAACCCCCGAACTCAACTGTTGAGTCGGGGGCTTTGTGCTTGTGCTGCCATGTTACCGTGGCCTCCAGCTCGGCTGGACTTCTGTTCGGCTCGGCGCGTTGGTAATGTTCTCTTGTCCTGTTCCGTCAGAATTCATTACCCAGATATCCTGTCTGCTGTTTTCCGGGTACACCATAAACGCTATCTTGTCTCCGTCCGGTGACCATGATGGTTCCCAAGAACTAGGGAGAGCAGCTGTGAGAGAAACGACTTCACTCCCGTCAGCGTTCATTATATGGATTTCCCATATGAATCGACCGCTTTGCCTAACTCGTCCGCCGCGATTAGAGGCGAAAGCGATTTTTGATCCATCCGGTGACCATGCCGGAGTAGCATTTCTGCTTAGGTGATTGGTCAGGTTCACGAGGTCGGTACCATCCGGATTCATGGTGTAGATATCCCCATCATCGTTGGTGAAGACAATTCTTGTGCCATCCGGTGACCAGTCCGGCCCGCGAGGCGGAGAACATCCACCAACACAAGGAACTGACCTGATCTTCACGATTCCTGTCCCGTCCGAGTTCATCACCGCAATGCCGGCAGTATCATCACCTCCGCTTATGGCGTTGTCCATAAAAACGAAGGCGATTTGGCTGCCGTCCGGCGACCAGCTTGGGTCAGAACTACCTTGGAAATAATCCCCGGTAAGGTTTATTGCACCACCCTCACCATCAAAGCGCACCGTGTAGATGTTAGTCTTGCCTCCCTCATTACTGAAGTAGGCGAGCCTCATGCCGTCGTGTGACCAGTCAGGGCCCGACTCGTCAATAACGCAGCCAACCGGGACGGTGGAAGTGTTTGTCAGGTTTCTGACATTACTCCCATCCGGCCGCATCAGGAAAACGTCCGTTTGCTCTCCGCAGTCGCCGGCAGGAAGCGAGCGTACAAAAGCAATCAAATCTTCTCGCTCCGCTGTGAGATGGGCGATACCTGATGCTCCACCGGTCTCGGCGATAATCAGCGTTTCACCTTCATCCCGGGTTGTAGCGAGGCCGTTTCCATCTACTGTTGCCACGCTCTCATTTGAAGAAGTCCAGGT
>CAZGHF010000007.1:7111-21599 GCA_964525595.1 uncultured Candidatus Saccharibacteria bacterium | reverse complement strand
GTTCCCGTTTGCATCTCTGGCTTCAGCCTCAAACTGCTGGGTGTTGCCGAGAGAACCAAGTACTGCCTCCTGAGGGCTCACTTCAATGACTGAAACTTCCTGACTTACAGCGAGAGTCGCTGTGCCGGAAACTTCAGAGACCTCTGCCCGAATGGCTGTCTCGCCTTCGGTCAGGGCCATAGCGAGGCCGTTTCCATCTACTGTTGCCACGCTCTCATTTGAAGAAGTCCAGGTGAAAGTTGCATCGGGAATCAAGTTCCCGTTTGCATCTCTGGCTTCAGCCTCAAACTGCTGGGTGTTGCCGAGAGAATTCAGGGTGGCAGGGTTGGGTGATACGGAGATTGACTGAACAGTCGGTTCGTCGGGCGGTTCGATTATCGTATCTTCGCAGGCAAGTGCAGCGAAGATACACGTTACAGCGATAATGCGTCTCATCGTGCACCTCCATCTCTACAAGAACTTTAGTAACATCACTATATTTATTTATCAAATCGGAATATTTTCCGATTCTGCTGCCTTTATTATACACAAAATCGGCAAAAAGTCAACAGTAGAGCGGTTTTTGCTATTTTAAAGACAAAAAGAGGCCAAATTGGTTATCTGACCGTTTTACTTTTTCACCGGTTTGCCGGTTGTTATTGAGTAGAAACTTATCTTTTTCAAATTCAAGGTGCTTCAAAACTATGTCCATATGGACATAGTTTTGAAGCAATATTAAAATAAGCTTATGGCAAAAACTTCAAGGGACGCTCGGCGCCACGTCAGACAACTTAGTAAATTCTTCTCCAGTGTCGGAACAGTAACCGAGGAGCTGATTAATGAATTTATTCAAAGTCATAAAAACAAAAAACATTTAAAACAATCACTGAGGAGGATGGAGACCCGGGGCTTGATTATTAAAAGAAATAAAAATTTTTCCGTTACTCAAAAAGGAGAGCCCTTTTTTAGAAAATATTTCCCTAATTCAAGGAATGTTAAGAAGAATTGGAATGGGAAATGGTATTTCGTAATGTTCGACGTGCCAGTGAAGTTTAATAACAAGCGTCGCATATTGCGCAGTCTTTTGAGAGAATATATGTTTTACCCTATTCAAAAAAGCGTGTGGGTTAGCCCTCAGCAGCTGGCGGATGATTTTTGGAAAAGGGTAGTGAAGAACGACTTGGATAAATATTGCAAAGTCCTAAGCACGAATATTTTGGAAGGTGACGAAGAGCTCAAAAAACATTTCAAAGATTTAGTTAATTTCTAATTCTTGATTTTAACTAATTCTTGATTTCAACCCTGCTTCAAAAACATGTCCATATGGACATGTTTTTGAAGCACCCCGGGTTTGGGGGGTATGAACAAATATTTCAAGTCTCTTAATGGATAGTTTTTGAAACGTCTTGGGTGTGGATAAGTGCAGTTGTTGGGTCGCGGGGATTATGTTTGAATTAAATTAAAGAGCACCTCAGGTCTTTTCGGGGTGCGGTTTTTATTTATGGACACAGATGGTTTTGTAAACAATCGAGAAGAAGGACCGCCGGAGGCGGTCAAGCCGAAGAAGAAAAAAGCTTTTTGGATAGTCATCGGCGCCTTTTTGACGCTTTTTGTTTTGGTGGCGGGCTTTATTACCTGGCGCGCCTTCGATACTTGGCGCGGACAGAGAAGTGTTGATTTGCTTTATGAGAATTTGAAGCGGGGGCAGGAAGAGCTCTACCAGCGCCAGCTGGCTGACACTTACGGCGGCAAAACCCCGCAGGAAACGTTGCGGATGTATGTTGAAGCGGTAGAAGCGGGAGATTACGAATTGGCGAGTAAATACTTTGTTGAAGAAAACAGAGAGAAGGAATTACGGAGTTTTGATAACGCTACTTTAGAAAATATTAAAGATTATCTAATTCCTATAAAGGTAGCCCTTCAAAACGGCGGAGGAGATTATTCTCTAGACAAAAAATATTTTAGCTTCAATGGTCCGGTTTTAATCAGTTTAGTTCTTTACCCCAACGGCATTTGGAAGATTGAAAAAATTTAGTATTTGATTCTTTTGTTCAAGAAACTAACAGTTTGTTTTTTAGATTTAGTTCTGTTTTTTTTTTGTGCAGCCGAATCTGTTGCTTACGTGCCGGAGACAACTCATGCCGCTCTAACTCAAGAAGTAATTGAGTTTTACAATCTACTCCACCCCGATAAAAAGATTACGGCGGAAGAAGCGGAATGGATTATTCAAGGGAGTATAGATGAGGACAGAGATATAAGAGCGATAAACCATTTCTATGACCCGATAAATAATATCGGGTGGACGGGGAAGGGACTTGGCGGTTTCACTGCGAGCGAAGTAAGGGGATTTACATCTGCCTTTGTCGCACCGGAAGGAACGGATACGGTTTCCGCTGTCCGATGGGTGAACGAAAGAAATCTCCAGAGTCAGTATTACAGCCGTTACGGCGGAGACAGAACTTGGACTCAAGCACTCGAATATTTTTACGGCGGAAAAAAGGAAGAAGCCTATTACACACTAGGCCACGTTCTTCATTTATTGGAAGATATGGCTGTACCAGCCCACACAAGAGATGATCCGCACCCTCCAGTAGGCGACGAGGAATCGCCTCATGAAGCTTACGCCGACCAGAGATGGAACAGGAGCAGTATTAATGATTTGGATATTCCAAATAGATTAGTGAAAGAGGGAGTAGTATTGCCTTCGGAATCTTCAATTGAAGGGTACCTTCACTCTATAGCTCTTTATTCAAACAGATATTTCTTTTCTAAAGATACCATTAATGACTTAGCTTATGATTTAAGGGTTAGTAAGAATAATTGTGATGATAGTTTTTGTTACAGCGCCGATAAAAAAGGAATAAGAATTCCTTTAGTTAAAGTAAGAAAAACAAAGAATGGTTTAAAATACGAAACAACTTACTTGATTGAAAAGAGTGATAATTATATCTTCAATGCTTATTTCTCTCGTCTCGCCGAAAAATCTGTTCTATATGGCGCTGCGGTGATAGATCATTTTCATAATGAAGCTAGGGATTATATACCATCACGGATAACCAGGTTTAATGAGAAATCATCACTGGGCAGAACAGTCGGGGGTAGGTTTTCCCTTGCAGGAGAACTCTCTTTGCTTAGAAACAGATTTGTTTCTTTCTTTGCGAACATAGGGGACAGCATTGCGGATATATTTTCCAATTCGCCGGAAATTGAGATTGTGGAATTACCTATTAGGGAGGCTATTCAAGAAGAACAGGAGGTTGAGGAGTTCGAAGCATTAATTCCGGAATCAGAAGAACTTACTGTAGCCGAGCTGAAAAATCAACAGGATGACGAGTTTGACCGGTTGAGTGAATTAAACGAGCAACAAGAGGAACAATTGATTATTGTAGAAGAAGGCAAGGAGAATGAACAAGAGGAAGAGTTGGAAAATATCGTTCCTGATTCTGTCGAAGCTACTTCTACTGTGGTGCAGGGCCAGAGTGTTCAAGCTGAGGCACAGACTTGTTCTTTCGGGGATTCGACCCCTCAACTTAGTTCGGGGCAAGTAGGGTCAATAATTATTAACGAAGTGGCCTGGATGGGAACTACAGTAAGCGTAAACGACGAGTGGATTGAACTCAAAAATACATCAACATCGCAAGTTGATGTTTCAGGCTATCAGCTTTTAGACAAGGCAGAGCAGATAAAAGTAGCTTTTGAGAGCGGCACAAAAATCCCAGCCGGCGGATTTTACCTTCTTGAGCGAACGAACGACGAAACGATATCCGGCATTGCAGCCGACAAAATTTACGTGGGCGCTCTAAGTAATACCGATGAAGGCCTGCGCCTCTTTAACTCCGAGTGTGGTTTGGTGGATGAGGTGATTGCAAGTCCGAATTGGCCGGCGGGGAGTAACTCTTCAAAAGGAACCATGGAGAGGAAAAGCGACTTGGCTTGGCAGTCAAGCATTGCTTGGGGTGGAACGCCTAAAACTGAAAATTCCGTGCCGACGCAATTCGCCGGTGGGGGCGGTGGCAGCGTGAGTACTAACGAAACTTCAAGCTCTGAAGAGGAATCGGAAACGCCGTCTTCTTCGACTTCGACAGCAAGCGCGGTAAACCACGTTTTAATAAGTGAAATTCAAGTTGCGGGGGTGGATGTGGGCGATGAGTTCATTGAACTTTATAATCCGACAGCGGCTGCGGTCGATATGTCCGGATGGTCTGTTCAGTATGTAAGCGGTAAAGCGGAAGTTTCCACCTCAACCGTTTCCAAGAAAAATTTCCTTGCGACAAGTACAATAGAAGCTCAAGAATTTTTTTTGATAGCGCGTAATACAGACATAGGTGGTATAGATGGTTACGTTGGTTCGGTTTCGGCTGACATTGGTCATAGAACGTTTAGTTTATCGGGTATCAGCACTGGTGCGAAAATTTTCTTGGTTTCAAATAAAGAAGAGGTTGAGAGTGTTGCCGACACGGACATTGTAGATATGATTGATTATTCTTTCTCCGTGCCGGATTCTGGCGAGAGTTTGGAACGTAAAGCTTTTGAAAATGATGTTTGTTTTTCGGCACAAAGTGGCGGCGAGTTTTCGGGTAACGGCTGTGATACGGACAGTGATAATGATTTTGAAACCAGGTCCGTTTCTAGGTCGCAAGGCTCCGAGAGTTCGCCGGAGCCACGAAATGCTCCAACTGCGGTAGCAAATTTCAGCGTAGGTTATCATTTCAGCAAGCCGACAGTTACCATGAATTGGGGTGAATCGCAGGATTATACTGGAGCAACGAGCACTATTAGTTATGAAATTGAGGAAATAAATACTCCGACAAGTTCAACGCCTTTTGAATTTAATGCTACTTCTACAGCCCTAGAACAGGCGATTGACGAAATTGGCAGGGATTATCAGTTTACAATTAAAGCGGTTGATGCTGACGGGTTAACCTCAAATTCAACAGTGGCGAGCACTACCGTGCCCAGTTTTGTTGATAATTTCTATTTTTATCGTCACCCAGACGCCTCAAGTACTGAATATTTAATAGAGTCCTATTATCAGAGCTACCCCTTCGTATCTGATTCATATAATCGAGGTGACACGTGGAAAATTCTTGTTTTCTATCATAACGCTGAAGCAGCGAAAGGAGAACCTCTTTCTACGGGATCTTCGTGGAATTTAACAGATCTTAAAGACGTAATAAGTATTAAGTATAAAGAGTGTTCATCAGGGTCACTCGCAACTAATTTCCGCATGATTTTACCGGATACGGCGGAGCGTTGCGGAGTGGGAGGTGGTTTAAGTAACAATGCGAGAATTTGGAGCGATTTTGAAGATAATCATCTTCTCGTGCGTTCAGCAAGCTCAACTGATGATGTTATTTTTGAAGAAAATGAAGACTACATTACAATTGCTTTTTACTCTCTTTCCGACTCTGGCGGTGGCAGTCAGACCCTTTCTTTAGTTGCTGTGGACAAGACTAAGTATTATTTTCAGGATTCTGTTCTGTTTCATCAATCACCAACCATGCCCAGTGGCTTGGCGATCGACTCTTATACTGTAAATTCTCCCACATCAACTGCTCAGGTGTCTTGGAATTTTTCGACTGACACGGATAGTTTGGACGATAACATTTCTTATGAGTTGAGCTGGGACAACATGGACTGGGAATCTTTAACTTTAACTAGTGGTGCAAACTCTAGTAAACGTTACGCTAATTTGTATGCGGCATTGGGTAGTACCTCAACCGTACATATTCGGGCGGTCGACGATTTTAATACCACCTCAACGTTTGCAACAACAACCTTAGTTTTACCGACGGCGGTGGTGGACACGAATCCGGATCCGTCAAATTCATATTTTGCAGTTGATGAAGCGAGGGTTGACGGCAGTTTGCTAAAAATAAAGTGGCGACTTATTACAACTCCGGACACCAATCGGGCTTTTGGTATTATTCCGTTTTTATCAGCAAGCGGGACGCCGGCCAGTTTGGATAATTACCGGTCTCTCCATCGTGACTACGATGGAGACAGCGGCTTTCCGCTTGCCGCCGCGCGGATGTCTAGCCAATGTTCTACCGCGATTACGCCGATTGAGGACTACACTCTCGGCTGGCGGTACGAAACCCGTTTCTCAACGATTGGAGGAGTGCCCGTTTCCGATGCTTTAATTGGGCAAGACCTTGAGTTTACCCTCTACACGCGGAATCACCTTAACGAACCCACTTGCAACATAGGCGACGCAGTAAATTCACCCTTTTTCACCGGCCATCCGGTTACCGTTACCAACTGAGAGTCATAGGTTGGAGTTTTGATATAATGAAGCATTATGAAAGAGATACAAAAACGAATTAAAGATTTTTGCGAAGCAAATAATCTTAAATCTCCTCCTGAGCATAGACTACTTGATACAATGTCAGAACTTGGCGAGGTTGCAAAAGAAATTTTAAAAATGACTGATTATGGACGAAAACCTATGGCGTTTCGTGAAGAAGTTAAGTCTGAATTAGGTGACGTTCTTTATTCCTTGGTTACAGTAGCTAATTCTTTTGATGTTGATCTTGAAGAGGCGGTAGAGATTGTTTTAAAGAAATATGAACAACGATTAAAAAAGGGTGGAGCGGGCTCCGAGAATGAATAGATTTGATGTGTGTACCAACGTGGACAAATTGAGGACACAAAATTAAGAGTCATTTTATAGAAGGAAATGCGCCCCCGAACGAAACTTCCGTTCGGGGGCGCGGGTGCTTCTAGCCGTGCTGGATGCGCGGACTAGTTCTTGTGGAAACTTCGGCGAGCTCGCGCTTAGCCTCTTCCGCCTTGCGCTCCGCCTCGGCGATGCGTTCTTGGAGGTTGTTCTCCCTTCTAGCCAAACGGAAAGCAAGGAGAATCCGGGCGGGGTACGAACCGTCCAGATTCGCTTCTTCCACCGACTTCGTGCCACCCATCGTCGCGAGTTCTTCGAGCCTCGCGATGACGGCGTCGTTGATGAGAAGTTCAGGTCTGTTGATATTCTTCCTGACGACCCCTTCTGTGAAGAGGAAATCCAGGCCGTGGATAGCGGTGAGGATTTCCACGAGTTTGGGCCGGGCGTTGAAGAAGAGCTCCTGGAGTTTCTTGTCTTCGTCGCTCGGTTCCCACTTGCTGTTGAGGGTCCAGAAGTGCCAGACGAACTTGACGAATTCCTTGAGGAATTTGAGAACGCCCTGGTCATAGTGATTCGGGTTTCTGGGGTGGGGAATGTTCCTAGGTTGGCGCGCCGGATCGAAGAACCAGAGAAGCTTTGCGAAGGAGACTTCGTCGGCGACGATGCCCGCCCACGAGGGAGAGGGTCTGTTGCTTCCCGGCCGGGATACGTCCGTGAAGAAATTGTTGTAGAGGAGTCGCTGGGCTTTCCTTGCGATCTCCCGCTTTACGTACCACCTTCTCGCAATTCCGTGACCGTGTTTGCGGTCGTAGGTTGTCGTGTGGTACACTCCGCTTTCCCTCAAGCCAGAACTCGCGTTGTAGCCGTCGGCGACCTCAAGAAGGTGGAGAACGGCCTGGTAGTACCCGCCGTTCACGCTGAAGATGAAGTGGAGGAGGCCGAGAAGAACCGTTCCGTCCGGTTCCTCGCGCGCCATCTCTTCGTCCCACCGCGCTTTCCAAGTCTCCCAACTCTCGAAAGAGGAAGAAATCGCGGTGTTCTCCAGTGGATTAACCCACCGGTCCGTTTCCTGCGCCGTTACGTTCATCGTTACCTCCGTTAGCCCTTGTTGGGGCTTTGTAGGGTGCGCAGCCTTTTGGCTGTAGGATTACGATACAATTGATTTATAAGGGCGTCAATGTGGATTTGACTCTCGGACAATTTTACTTTATCCTAAAAAAAGAAACTACACATAAACCACATAATAAAGGGATCAGTGCTTATGAGGACAGGAAAGAGGACAGTTCTCACGGTTGTCGGCAGCGTTTTGATCGCTGTCGCAGTTGCTCTGCTCTTCGTTCACGAGAACGGGAAGCAGGACTCAAAGACCACCCAGGCCACGGAGGAGGGAGAATCGGATAATCTATTCGTTTGAATGAATTGACCGACCCCCCCTGTACATCTGTGACCTAGGAGGTTCCATGACCGAGCGTGAGGAGAGAAGAGCGGCACGGGCGAAGCAGGTGAAGTTGGGTCTCGTGAGGTTTATCTTCATGGACCCCAATCGTCTCTGGAGTAACCGCGAGGACGTCGTTACGGCGGCCCTCGCCGCGGAAAGCTTCGGCGGTCGCCTCGCCAAGCTCGCCAGCCGGGTTGAGAAAGCCGACCGACCTACCAAACTCGCCAAGGCCCTCAGGGTTCTGAACGGAAGCCTGGGCGAGGAAATCTCAGGTAGGACCTCGTCGACCCCGGCCAAGTCTTCGCAGGAGAGGTCGCCGCGTCTTCCTCCCCACCCCCGCCAATCCCTCTCGGCCTGAACACGCGCCGAGCATCGCGAACAAAGCCCTCTCTGACTACGGTTGGAGGGGGCGCTTTGTTTTTTAATGTTATAGTAAAAATATGAAAGAAATCGTTGTTGTACTGCACAATATTCGGAGTGTTCATAACGTCGGGTCCATTTTCCGGACGGCGGACGCGGCCGGCGTGAATAAGATTTATTTAGCGGGAATTACTCCCACACCCCTCGACAGATTCGGCAGGTGGCGGAAAGACTTTGCGAAAGTTTCGCTGGGAGCGGAGAAAAACGTAGATTGGGAGAAAGCAGCCTTAACCGGTCGTGTTTTGGGAACTTTGAAAAAGGGAGGGTACAGAATTTTTGCGGTTGAGCAGTCCAAGAAATCAATCCCGTACCATAAGCTATTCGGCAGCCGCCGAACCAAAAATAATAAACTTGCGCTAGTTATGGGAAGCGAAGTGAAAGGGCTCTCGCCATCGATTTTAAATAAAGCGGATAAAATTTTGGAGATTCCGATGCGGGGCAAGAAAGAATCACTAAACGTCGCCGTCGCTTTTGGTATCGCTGTTTACAGATTGTTGTATAATTAAGAAAGTGTCTGTCCTTGTTAAATTTTTTGTATTAATTTTAGGCGTATCTCTTGTGGCAATTTTGCTTATGGCGCCTTATTTGAATAAACTTGAGGAATTGGAACGAACTTCGGAGGTAAAAATAAACGAACAGATTATCGTAGCCGAAGTGGTAAGTAAGGCAAACGAGAGGGAGCAGGGACTTGCCGGGCGGGAGAGTTTAGGTGTAAACGAGGGAATGCTTTTCCTTTTTGAAGAACCCGGTTTTCATGGTTTTTGGATGAAGGGGATGAAATTTCCGATAGATATAATTTGGATAGCCGGAAGTGAAATTGTCGGAGTGGAGGAGAACATAGAGCCGGAGTCGGGAGCAAGCGATGCCGAGCTTACGGTTTACTACCCGCCGGCGGCGGTAAACAAAGTGCTTGAAGTGAAAGCCGGCCGGACGGCGCTCTTGAAAGCCGGGGCAGGTGATAAAGTGAAAGTGAGACCGCTTATAAATACGAGTAACTAGTAATCGATAACTAGAGATTTTATAATAAGACATCACTCAAATGACTAAAATAGCGATAAACGGATTTGGAAGAATTGGACGGCTTTTTTTCAGAGCTGTTTTTGAAGAAAAAGATATTGATATCGTTGCCATAAATGACTTGGGCGACTGCGAGAATCTGGCATATCTTTTGAAATACGATACGGTCTACGGGCGTTTTGGAAAACAGGTTGAGGCAAAGAATGGAAACCTCATCGTAGATGGCAAGACAATTTCCTTTATTCAGGAAAAAGACCCGACTAAGTTGCCGTGGAAAAAACTGAAAGTTGACATTGTTGTGGAATCAACCGGCGTTTTTGAAACGTACGAGAAAGCAAAAGCGCACATTGTGGCGGGCGCAAAAAGAGTAGTAATTACAGCGCCGGCTAAAGACCCGGACGGCACCGAGGGGAAGATGATTTTGGTTGGGGTAAACGAAGACGAAGCAAAAGGCGTGGTTTTAACTTCTAACGGGAGCTGTACTACAAACGCTGTCTCACCGGTGATACAAATTCTATCCGAGAATCCGGGAATCAAAAAGGCAATTTTAAACACTATTCACGGCTATACGGCGACTCAAGGTTTGGTTGACGGGCCGACAAGAAGCAAAGACGTGCGCCGCGGGCGGGCGGCGGCCCAGAATATTATACCCTCCACAACGGGAGCGGCGGTGGCTGTCACACGGGCTATCCGTGAACTTGACGGCAAATTTGACGGCATTGCGATGAGAGTGCCGGTGGCGGTGGGTTCGGTGGCCGACATCACTTTTGTGGCGGCGAAAAAAACTTCAGTTGAGGAAATTAACGATATTTTCCGCAAGGCGGCAAAGAGCCCGCGCTGGAAGGGGATTTTGAGAGTGACGGAAGACCCGATTGTTTCATCGGACATTATCGGCGAGAAATACGGGGCAATAGTGGATTTAGGGTTTACAAGGGTTGTTGATGGCGATTTAGTGAAGATTTTGAGCTGGTATGACAACGAAGCCGGATACGTAAGCACTTTAGTGAAGCACGTAATTAACGTAACCGCTCTGATTTAAATGATTATCTACATCGGCGCTGACCACCGGGGCTTTGAATTAAAAGAAAGCCTGAAAGTTTTCCTGAAAGACAAGGGATATCAGGTTGTTGATCTGGGTAATGATCATTACGACGAAAATGATGATTATCCGGATTTTGCCGAGGCGGTGGCGCGGAAAGTAAGTTTGAACTATGACAATGCCCGCGGGGTTTTGATTTGCGGTTCGGGGGTGGGGGCTGACGTGGTGGCCAACAAATTCCGGAACGTGCGCTCGGCGTTGGTTGCCAATCCCGACCAGGCATATGATGCCCGGAATGACGATGACGCGAACGTTTTGTCGCTCGGCGCGAATTATTTAAACAAACAGGAGGCCGAGAAAATAGTTTTTACCTGGGTCGGGACGCCGTTTGCGGGAGAAGAACGACACAGAAGACGACTCGGGAAAATAAGAAATTTGGAGTTGAAGATTTCCCACCCGACGGAGGGAGATGAGGAGAAATAAAGATGCAAGTAATTCCAGTAATAAATTGTCCGGATTTTTCGTGCGTCAGAGAAAAAGTAAGAAAAGCTAAAAATCTTGGAGCAGAGTGGGTTCATATTGACGTTGCCGACGGCAGTTTTGTCAAAGGAAAAACCTGGAATAATCCGGAAGACCTGGATTCTTTAGGTAACGACCTGGAGGACTTGAAGCTGGAGGCGCACCTTATGGTTTTGGAACCGCAGGCGGTAATTGGGGACTGGCTCCAGTACGGTGCAAACCGGGTTATAGTCCACTTTGAGGCGTTAGGGCAGGGCTGGGAGATTATTTGCGACAAAATAGAGAGGGAAGGCAGGGAGTTGGGGCTTGCAATAATCCCGGAGACGCCGGTTCATGTTCTTACTCCTTACTTAAAAGCAGTTTCCTTGGTTCAATTTTTAGCAGTAAAACCCGGACCAGCCGGTCAGAAATTCAACTCCGTTGTAGTTGAAAAGATAAAAGAGCTGAAAACAAGAGAACCGAATTTGATGATTGAAGTTGACGGGGGGATAAACTTGGAGACAGCGAGGCTGGTGAAAAAAGCCGGCGCTGAAATCGTCACTTCGGCATCATATATCTGGAAAAACCCCAAACCCAAAGAGGCTTTCGATAGACTCACGAAAGTGTAGTATCATAATTAACGTGGCGAAAAACAAAAGAAGGGATAAAAAGAAATTAAAGAAATATATTTTTGTCGTCGGCGGGGTTATGTCGAGCGTCGGTAAGGGAGTAACCGCCGCCTCTATAGGCAAGATATTGCAGTCGAGAGGGTACAGAGTAGCTAACTTAAAAGCCGACATGTACATAAACGTAGATGCCGGTACCATCCGACCCGCCGAACATGGCGAGGTTTTTATTGGTGAAGACGGGATTGAAGCGGACCAGGATTTGGGCAATTACGAGCGCTTTACGGACCAGATTTCCACCCGCGAGGACTACATTACTACCGGCCAGGTTTATGCAGAGCTTATAAAAAGGGAAAGAAACCTGGAATTTGGCGGCGAGGACGTCGAGGTGGTGCCGGACGTGCCTAATGAAATTATCAGGCGTATTAAGCTTTGCCGGAAGAAAAATGATTCGGAAATAACTATCGTTGAATACGGCGGTACTGCTGGCGAATATCAGCTTCTAATTTTCCTTGAAGCGGCACGGATGATGAAAGCGAAAAACCCGGAAGATGTCTTTTGTATTTTGGTAAGCTTTCTGCCAACGCCGAAAATTTTGGGAGAGCAGAAATCAAAACCGACCCAGTACGCCATCCAGACCCTGAACTCGGCAGGGATTAATCCTGATTTCATAATCTGCCGTTCCGAAACGCCAGTTACGAATCACATCAAAAAGACTATTAGCACGGTTTGCAGTTTACCCATTGAGCGGATTGTTTCGGCACCCGATGTTTACTCAATTTATGATGTCCCCGTTGATTTGGAAAAAGAAAAATTTGGAAAGACTTTGCTTGAAGCTATGAATCTGCCCTCTCGCAGAGAAGATTTAAAGGACTGGGCAGCGCTTTCCCGAAAAATCAAAAAACTCAAAAAAACGGTTAGAATCGGCATTGTCGGGAAGTACTTTAATTTCAAATCCTGTAAGGACACCTATATTTCGGTTATTGAGTCCATAAATCATGCCGCCTGGGCGGAAAACCGCAAACCGGAAATCCTTTGGTTTGATTCCGAGAAATACGAAACCGACCGCAGGAAATTAAAAGAATTAGACGGACTTGACGGAATAATCATTCCTGGAGGATTTGGCACCCGCGGAAGCGAGGGCATGGTTTTGGCCGCCGATTATGCCCGACGCAACAAGATTCCTTATTTCGGGCTTTGTCTTGGAATGCAGGTTATGGTCATCTCTTATGCCAGAAATGTTTTGGGATTAAAGGGAGCGAACTCCACAGAGTTTAATCCGAAGTCACCTCATCCGGTTATTGCCACCATGGAGGACCAGGTGGAGAAGATAAAAGCGAAAGATTATGGCGCTACCATGAGACTTGGTGCTTATCCTTGCGTTCTTTCTCCCGGTACTGTTGCTCAAGGCGCTTATAAAGCGAAAAAAGTCTCGGAGCGGCACCGCCATCGCTACGAAGTGAATAACGCCTATGTAAAAAAGATGGAAAAGAAGGGTTTGGTTTTCTCCGGTAAATATCAGAAAGAGAACTTCGTGGAGATCGCCGAGCTTCCAAAAAAGGAACACCCGTTTTATTTGGGGGTGCAGTTTCATCCGGAATTCAAATCCCGTCCTTTAAAACCGCATCCTTTATTTTTGGCTTTTGTGAAAGCAGCCATAGGAAGAAGGTGAATGGCTTGATTTTGCTCCGTCGACACTCATTCTCGGAAATAGAATAATTTTGCTCCACAGGAAGTAGGAATTTGTCGCTGTCTGAATCCCGAGCGAAGCGAGGTTGAGTTCGACAAATTCCGTCAAGCTTCCCAGGACGAAGAGGTTAATTTACCTGAGCGGAAATTTCGGCTGGTGAGGGCATAGAAGAGAAAACGATTTAAATGTATAATGTTTAGAATGGAGGCCTTACATGAAGGTAAATTAAAGCGTTTGGAAGAATTGGCAGTGAGTATTCGGGAGACGGTAATTGAGACATTGATTGAGGCGGAGAGCGGGCATTCAGCCGGATCTTTGGGGATGGCTGATATTTTTACAACCCTTTATTTTCATGTTTTGCGTCATAAACCCAATAAACCTGACTGGCCGGATAGAGACCGGCTTATTTTGTCGAACGGCCACATCTGTCCGGTGCAGTATGTTGCCATGGCTTATGCCGGTTATTTTCCGAAAGAGGAGCTTACGACACTCCGCAGAATAAATTCCCGGCTCCAAGGCCACCCCCATCGGATGGCTCTTCCCGGAATAGAGACGACTTCGGGACCTCTGGGTTCGGGTTTGTCCCAGGCAATCGGGGTGGCGCTCTCGGCGCGGCTCGACAAAAAGAAATACAGGGTTTACTGCCTTACCTCCGACGGAGAAATGCAGGAAGGAAATTATTGGGAGGCGGTGATGTTTGCCGGAAAACAAAAACATAAACTTAGTAATCTTACCGTTATCGTTGACCGGAACAACATTCAGATAGACGGCTTTACCGAAGATGTAATGCCGCTTGAGCCTTTGGTAGAAAAATTTGAGTCTTTTAACTGGCATGTTTTGGAGGTTGACGGGCACAACATGGCGGGGTTTGTAAGCGCTATCTCCGAGGCGGAGGCGATTTACGAGAAGCCAACAGTGATAATTGCTCATACTACTCCGGGTAAGGGTGTGAGTTTTATGGAAAACGATTACAAATGGCACGGTTTGCCGCCGGGGAAGATGAAACATCCGGATGAACCGCCGCCGAAAAAACAAGGAGAACTCGCGCTTCGGGAACTTCGAACTCTCCGCGGAAGAATTAAATCGGAGCACGAGTAAAAAGAAATCAGAAAATAGAAATTAGTTTTAAGAAAAATGATAAACGAAGACGTAAAGCTTAATC
>CAZGHF010000007.1:0-7011 GCA_964525595.1 uncultured Candidatus Saccharibacteria bacterium | reverse complement strand
ACCCGGGATGGGTATGGCGAAGGATTGGTAGCGGCAGGCGAAGAAAATGAAAACGTTGTGGTCCTTTGCGCCGACCTTATGGAATCAACCCGGTCGCAGGCTTTTGCCGAGAAATTCCCGGAGAGATTTTTTGAATGCGGGGTGGCTGAACAGAACATGGCGACAATTGCCGCCGGAATGGGAATTTCCGGGAAAGTTCCTTTCATTTCTTCCTATGCGGTTTTTTCACCGGGCCGGAACTATGAGCAAATCCGCACTACTATTGCTTACAACGACTCGAATGTAAAAGTAGCCGGGGCTCATGCCGGAATCTCGGTGGGGCCGGACGGTGTCACTCATCAGGCAACGGAAGACATTGCCATTATGCGGGCAATGCCCAACATGAAAGTTTTCGTTCCCTGTGACGTGAACGAAGCCAAAAAAGCGACAGAGGCTGCGGCAAAGATGTGGGGGCCAGTTTATTTGCGCTTTGGCCGGGAGAAGAGCACCGTCATTACCACAGAGGAAACTCCTTTCACGCCCGGCAAGGCTGAAGTATATTGGAGTTCCTCGCTTCGCTCGGAACGATTAAAACCGCAGGCGGTTTTAATCGCCTGCGGGGTTCTCGTTCATAACGCGCTTTTAGCGGCTCGTGAATTGGAGAAAGAAAAAATCGGGACGATTGTTTTAAATAACCACACATTGAAACCGATGGATGAGAAGAGAATAATTGAATCAGCGAAGAGGACCGGGGCGGTAGTGACCGTTGAAGAACATCAGATTACCGGAGGTTTGGGCGGAGCAGTCGCGGAAATTTTGGCAAGAAGGGCACCTACGCCGGTTGAATTTGTAGGCCTGGAGGACACCTTCGGTGAATCGGGAGACCCTTACGAACTCATAGAAAAATATGGGATGGGAGTGAAAGACATAGTCAAAGCTGTTAAAAAGGTTATTAAAAGGAAAAAATAAGGTGTCCCGTTAGATAGCGGATACGTATATGGAAATAAAGACATAGGCAATGCAAAGCGTTAATTATAAAATTATCCCAAATGGTGCTTGTCCGTATCTAACGGGATGCTCAATATTGCGGCTAAATTTGTTTCGCTGCAATAAGGGCTCACAAATTTAGACAAAATTGGCATGTACGATGTAATTACCATAGGTACGGCAACAAGGGACGTTTTCTTAACCGGCGAGTCTTTTAAGATTTTGAAAGACCCAACTCATCTTAAGAAAATTGGTTTCAAGACAGGGGAGGCAGAGTGCTTTGCGCTTGGCGCAAAAATCGAAGTCGAAAAACCGGTGGTTACTTTGGGCGGCGGGGCGGCAAATGCAGGATTTACTTTTGCAAGACAAGGTTTCCGAACAGCAGCCCTCATAAAAATTGGTGATGACGGTTTAGGTGAAGAACTAATCAAAACCTTGAAGAGTGAAAAAATTACGCCGCTTGCAATAGTGGGTAAAAAAGCGGGCACTGCTTATTCAACTATTCTTATTGCACCGAGCGGGGAAAGGAC
Source organism: uncultured Candidatus Saccharibacteria bacterium (assembly GCA_964525595.1). Taxonomy (GTDB): domain Bacteria; phylum Patescibacteriota; class Minisyncoccia; order UBA6257; family GWB1-50-10; genus CAZGHF01. Next base: position 5,515 of record CAZGHF010000007.1, on the reverse strand, counting down.
AATTCTAGTTTACCGGGGAGCTTCGTCCAATTTTCAAAAAAGAGAAGTACCAATGAAAAAGCTTAAGGCGCGCTGGGCCTACATCTCACCAGGAACAATTTCCATTTCCCTAATGCAAATTATTATTTCCCACCTCAAAAAGGTGGGAGTGAGAGTAGCGATGAATCCTTCCAAGCGTTATCTTGAAGCGGGATCCACCAAGCTAAAAACCATTCTAAAAAGCCTTGACGTTGTGATTGTTAACAGGGAAGAAGCATCGCATTTAACCGGTATAGATTACGGCAAAGAAAAGCGGATTTTTACCAAGTTTGACGGGCTGGTTCCGGGAATTGCTGTTATGACCGACGGTCGGAAAGGTGCTTCGATCTCTGATGGGAAATACATTTATCGAGCCGGAATTTTCTCCGAGAAAGAACTTTTGGACAGGACTGGAGCCGGTGATGCTTTTGGTTCCGGTTTCGTCGCGGGGATGATGCAGAAAAATGATATTTGTTTCGCTCTCAGACTTGCTTCTGCCAACTCAACGTCGGTCGTCGAAAAAATCGGCGCCGAAGAGGGGATTTTAAGAAAAAAGGATTTTAAGAAGAAACGCTGGCAATATTTGGATTTGGACATTGAACCGTTATGACGAGTGCGGATAATAAATTAGCAAGAATACTCCGAGCCGACAAAGATTACCTGAAGCGCATTGAGGAGCGATTCTCTTATATGACTGGAAAAAAGGGGGTACTTGAAAGGATTGTCGAGGATAATGACAAGGCAATTAAGAGATGTCTTGTGACTCTTGGGGTGGAAGACCACGGTAAGGCAAGAGCGGAGGAGATTTATCGCGGCTTGATTTCAAAGGTAGAAGCCGATGACAACAAGATTTCCGAGTCACTCGGCCGGCCCGTTTGTCATAAGCTGGAAGACTGCGAGAAAGTTTTATCCATTTCCAAAAAAGTTGTCGGTACAAGTCAGGGCTTTTTCCTAAAAGAGGAAAAAGCAGTGGAATTTCTCGAAAAAGAACCGCCGGAGAAAATCCTTTCTTATTTGGGTTATGATTCGGTTGATAAAATGCTTGCGAAAGAGAAATTATTGGAAGTCTACAGCGCTCTCAGGTTTATTGAGGGCGGTGATTGGCTAAACAGTGTCTTTTTCAAGCAGTATAAGGAACTCACTCCCGAAGATTTTGAGGAAAGACCGATTGTTGTCCAAGCTCTTGGTGAAAGGTGGGTTGCGGCGGCCAACTCGTTTATGGAGAAAAAATGGCATAACATCAGTCACTTGAAAGAGTTAGGGGTTGTTTTTGTCATTCCGGCGACTTTGGGTATCCCCGGCGAACTATTGAGGATGATGAATCTTATTTTCCACTACCTTCATGAGATACCCTTTTATTCCGAAATGTTCCGGCGGGCAGCTGAGACCCCCGTTACTTTTGCGCCAAGCGTTATTTCGCTTCTTCGGGGCGACGTTTTAGACAGACGAATTCCAGAAGGAGAAAAATCACTTTGGCTTGTTGTTCAGCGTTACTTGGCGAAGGATGACGAAAACGATTGGCGGCTTTTTGTGCCTCACATAAATCCTGAAGCGATTCATTGGGCAAAAGCGGAGGAAGATTTGGTAAAAGCGAGCAGTGAGCTTGATGGTTTTGCTTCGGACTTGATTTTCTGGCAGGACTTAGGCTGGGTCGGCGATTATTTTAAGGATGATGCCGGGAATGACGTCCTTGTAAGCTTTGATTTAGTGGATACGGTAATGAGTTTGGTGATGAAAAAAGACTTGGTCAAATATCTTTACCATCACCAGGAAGCGCTCTGGAATAAAATTTTTGCCGAATATATGGGGCACGACCAGCTTGAAAAGTTTTGTAAGGATTACTTACTGGGAGGACACTTTGAGATTTAGAATAGTGACTACTGGCGCGCTAAATTAGTTATAATTAGCTTTATGACCGGTTTAATAGAAATAATCAAAAAGGCGGAGAAAAAGAAAGTCGCGGTCGGGCATTTTAATATTTCCAATCTGGAGATGTTGAAGGCTGTTTTTAACGCTGCCGCGAGAATGAAACTTCCGGTTGTAATAGGCGTGTCGGAAGGCGAGCGGGAGTATATCGGCGTTCGTCAGGTGGTGGATTTAGTAAAAGGTTATAACGAGAGATGCTCAGGAAGAAAACATTGTTTATTTTTAAACGCTGACCACACTTATTCTCTGAAAAGAGTAAAAGAGGCGGCCGAGGCCGGTTTTGACGCGGTTGTTTTCGACGGCGCCCACCTCCCGTTTAAGGAGAATATAAAGCGGACAAGAGAGGCGGTAAGGACTGCTAAAAAAATAAACAAGAAAATTCTCGTGGAAGGAGAACTCGGTTACATCGGTCGCTCGTCTAAGATATTAAAAGCATTACCCAGGGGTGCGGCTATAAATCCGAAAGATTTACCGACAGTGGAACAAGCGCTTCGTTTTGTAAGAGAAACAAAGGTGGACATGCTTGCTCCTGCGGTCGGAAACATTCATGGAATGCTTGCCAAAGCAAAAAATCCTAATTTAAACATAGAACGCATTCGGGAGATTAAGGAGGCGGTTAAAATTCCGCTTGTATTGCACGGCGGCTCAGGTGTCTCCGACAAGGATTTTCGCGCCGCGATAAAGGCGGGCATTTCTCTGATTCACGTCTCCACCGAATTGCGGGTAGCCTGGCGCGGAGGTTTGGAGAAATCATTGAAGAAAAATAAAAATGAAATCGCACCCTACAAAATAATGCCCGAAGTTTTGAAGGGAATGGAGAAGGTGATAGAGGGGCGTTTGAAATTATTTAGCAAAGCTTAGTTTGGTTTTAGCGTATTTCGAAGACATTTTCTATACTTGACGTGTCATTAGTGATATGTTATAATTAAAGAAATCTCAAGAGAGGTTTAGGATGAGGTATCAAGACCCATCCTATCAGCTCCTTAACAGCCCTAATAGAGGGGGTAGAGGAGGTCGTATGAATACATTGCGAAGCTCTCCGTGGCTTGTCCTCGGCGCCGTTCTCGTTTTCGGGGGATGTGCTTCTTCGCAGGACTTCCCAACGATGTTCTTCGAGGGTGTCACAGGGACCGAGCGCTGGTCGCTGGCCAAATTCTACACCATCTTGGCCTACGACGAGTATCCCAATCATGACGACGGGTACTGCGCCGACGAGGTCGCCCACTTTCGCGACCTCTACGAGATTGCGCTCCGTCGCCACCACCGCTCGAAGGCGATGGTGATTCGGATGCCGAATTTCGATGAGGTGTTCGACGAGCACGCGATCGCTCTTGGGAAGAGAGTGTTCGACTTAAGGGCGAGGTCACCGGAAGGTAGCCTCTGGTGGCACTTGCACCTATTCCATCTCCGGGTGGACACGTACGAGCGCCTCCGTACCCGCAACATTTCCCTAGACTCCCTTGGAGTCAGCGAGGAGGAGGCGAGAGAGATGATCCTTGCCTCTGGCAACGAGCACATTGAGGAAATCCTTGCCGGCAATTACGACGGCGAGGAGAACGAGTACGATGTGGCTCGAGAGATGCTCGAGCTCGGTTTCTTACCGAGACAGATCTCTGCCCTCCTGCAGCCGTAGACTCCGTTAGGAAGGGGCTACGGTAGGGTCAGCATTCTCCCCGGTAACCAGTCTGGTTGCCGGGGAGAGACTTTTTATGCTTCAATGAATCGATATGGAAGAAAATATTAAAAAAATAATTTTGGAAATAAGAGCCGGGACGGGCGGGGATGAAGCAACGCTATTTGCCGGAGACCTTGCGCGAATGTACCAGCGTTACACGACAGGACAAGGCTGGGGTTTTAAGGTTTTGGATATAAGTGAGAGTTCGCTTCACGGTTACAAAAGTTTTGCGGCCGAAGTTTCGGGTGAGGGTGCATATGACGCGTTCAAGAACGAGTCGGGCGTCCATCGGGTGCAAAGAATACCGGATACTGAAAAATCAGGCCGGGTTCACACCTCAACGGCTTCCGTTGCCGTTTTGCCGGTTGTGGAAGCAAGGGCAGTTGATATAAAAGATAACGATTTGGAAGTCACTTTTTCCCGGGCCGGCGGTCCCGGCGGTCAGAACGTCAATAAAGTTGAAACGGCGGTACGGATTCTTCATAAACCTACGGGAATTGTTGTTGGCTCCAGGGAAGAAAGAAGTCAGCACGCCAATCGCGAACGGGCGATGGGAGTGCTCAGGGCAAGGCTTTATGAGGCTCAGCGCGAGCAACAAGTTGGGTCGGTGGCTGAATTAAGGAGAGAACAGATTGGCAGTGCCGAGAGGGCGGAAAAGATAAGGACTTATAATTTTCCCCAGGATAGGATTACTGACCACCGGCTTGGCAAGAAATTTTCAAATATTGAGAAAATCTTAGACGGTGATTTAGGAAAAATCGTAAAGGCCTTCAGGAAATAAAACCACCCCCGGGTGGTTTTATTTCTTAGTTGATTATGAAGTTAAGATTTTAATATCCGCCTCGAACTCGTTTGCTTTTATGACAACAGGGTCGCCGTACCAGAAGCGGTACCGGTACCATCTACCGCCTGAGTAGTACTTTGCGGCGGCACAGCGCTCAATAAGTGTTTGATAGGGAACAATATGGCGGTTAGTAGTCGCGTAGCTTTCGCAGCTGGAAGTGTTTAGTAAATCTTCGAGATAAACTGCGGTGGCAGCGAAAGCGTCAGCGTTGTTCCAGGGATTAGGCGGATTGTTGCCTGTGACAGCTGCCACCTTTTTTTCATAAATCTTCCAGGTTGAAGGAATAAACTGAGCCGGACCCATTGCTCCGCCATAGGAACCGTGTTGGGAAATAGGGCAGGAAACTTTGACGAAATCTGAATTCGGGTCAAGACCGAGCCGGCTTAAAAGGTTAAGGAAATACGGCTTGTCGCGAGTGGGGTGCATTGCCGTTTCATATGAACATCGTCCCACGTTTTTCCCGAAGAGCGACTCCCGGTCTAAGATTGCAAGGGTAAGAGCCGCCCGCACGCCCGTTGCCTGTTCGGCAAGACGAGCGTATTCATACGCTTCCTCAAAAGTGAGTTCGCCGCCGCCCAAAAGGCGAAAGATTCTCTTCCTGATTTCGGTGGCACTCGCTTGTTTTTCCTCGACTAGTTTTTGGTAATCCGATTCCCTGCCCTTGGTTACCGTGAGAAGTTCGTTTTTTTCAGATTGAGTTGAGGCAACGTTCCTTTTTTGCGATTCCTGGTAGGCTTTCAGGTTTTCGACGTCATCTTTCTCAAGAGCGAGTTCGATTTTTTGTTCAAGGAGCAGTTCCCGAAGACGGACAACTTCGGTGAGTGATGTACGGAGATTGCTCTGAACCAAGGTAATATTTTGAATGTTGCCGAAAAAATCGGAAAGTTTGTCGTTCAGAAGAAGAATTTCAATAGTGGTTTGGTCGTCCGCCTCGTAGATATTCCGGATTGCCCGGCCGAGCGCATCCTTATGGATGATTATTTTGTTCTCGGTCTGGTTTATTTGTTTTTGTGTTTCCGTTATTTCGATGGAGAGCTGGCTCAAATTAAGGT
>CAZGHF010000006.1:32076-34495 GCA_964525595.1 uncultured Candidatus Saccharibacteria bacterium | reverse complement strand
GTGCAAGGACCCCGGCTAACCGCTGGGGTGATCCTAAAGAATTGGTTGGGGCAGTTACGGAAAACCTGGAGAATTACGATACGGTTCGGGCAACGCGGGCTATAGAGAAATACATCAATGATTTATCGACATGGTATGTGCGCCGCAGCCGCGGGCGTGAAGATGTCTCCTTTTTTGCGACGCTCCACGATTCTTTGTCAAAAGTTAGCCGGGTAATTGCGCCCTTTATGCCGTATTTGGCTGAAGTTTTACATTCAAATATAGGAGGGACTGAATCAATTCACCTAACTGATTGGCCAAAGCCCGAAAAAATTACTGAAAAGGAAAAGAATTTGCTTCACGAGATGAAAGAGGTGCGCCGACTCGCCAGTTTGGCGCTTGCGAAAAGGGCGGAGGCGGGAATTAAAGTTCGCCAGCCACTAAAGAAATTAGAAATTAGAGAAGAAAAACTGTTCCGCAACAAAGACTTTTTGGAAATTTTGAAAGACGAAGTAAACGTTAAAGAGATAGTCTTTAACGGGAAGTTGGAAGGAGAAGTTGAACTGGATACTGAGATTACTCATGAGCTTAAAGAGGAAGGGTGGCTTAGGGAATTTAAGCGTTTGGTTCAAGGCTTGCGCAAAGACGCCGGCTTAGAACCAAAAGACACAATAATTTTGACGGTTGATTTATCTGAAGAACTTCTTTATCTAATTCAGAAGAATGAAAAAGTGGTCAAGGAAGAGATAGGGGCAAAGAAAATCGAGTACCGCCGCTCCGATAAATTTGAAGCCGAACTTGAAACGAAATTGGACCAGTGGCCAATTTGGGTCGGTTTGCGCAAATTACCTTAGTTTATGAAAAGAGAAAAGCTGCTTTTTGAACAGGAAGAAAAAGGACGACGGCTTGAAGACGTTATAGAGTTGCTTAAGGAGGAAAATGACGAAGAAAGAGCAGAAGAGCTTACAAAAGAGGCGTATTCGCTTATTAAAATCAAGTTTCTAGAGGAAGGCGGCGTTTTTTATGATGACATTAACGAATTTTATGACAATCTTAGAGGAGATTTCATAGTTCGGATGGAAAGTCCTGAAAGGCTTATCCATTCAGTTGCCCGACATGAGGATTTGGAAATTAGACCGAAAAAAGATTATCCAAACGCGGTAGAGTGGAGAAGCAACTATGGTTCAGTGGGGCTCCGAGATGCCTTTTTAGAAGGGACAGGAATGCTTGGCGGAATGGTTACGGTTTTCGGTTTTAGAGAAGGTGAAGACATTGAAGTAAGTGACGTTGAAGAAAGAGAAAAGAATGTGTTCGGCAGGGAACGCGGCTTTGTGAGAATTGCGAAGGGCGTGGTTCATCCCGAAGATATGCAATTTATTGTCTTGCGACTGCCGGTGGACTTTTTCCCGGAGGATGAAATTACTCTTCAGGAGAAAAAAGATATCCAAAAACATGGCCAATCCTATATTTTCAGAGGATTTGCTTTTAATGAGAGTGCCGAGCCTGCGAAAGAAGAGAAGGTCGCCGCTTAAACAATTGGGGCGAGGGCAACTATCATTCGTCAGCAGATTCTTTTAGAAAATCTTATAAGTTTTATACAAGAAGTCCTACTTTCTTTTTGACTTCCAGGATTTTTTTGGAAGCGACGGCGTTTGCTTTTTTATTGCCCGCGGCGAGCGCTTTTTTAATTTCGGCGGTCTTCAATTTCTTTTTTCTTTCCTGAAAAGGCCGGAGAGTTTTAATCACAACTTCAGCCAAATCTTTTTTGAAATCGGCATAACCCTTGTTTTTGTATTCACTCTCGATTGCTTTTACAGATTTACCGGACAACTCCGAGTAAATGAGGAGTAAATTGCTTACACCGGCTTTAGTTTTTTCGTCGTATTTTATTTCTTTTCCCGAGTCGGTCATTGCCCGCATTATCTTCTTGCGGATTGCGGTGGGGGAATCATCCAAAAAGAGACATCCGGCGACCCGGGACTTCGACATTTTCTTGGACGGGTCGTCCAAACTCATTAAACGGGGTGTTTTGGTGAACAGGGTTTTGGGTTCCGGAAATGTTTTGCCGAATTTCTTGTTGAATTTCCTCGCCAGGGTTCTGGTGAGTTCCAAGTGTTGTGATTGGTCGTCACCGACCGGTACGAATTTCGCGTCGTAGAGAAGAATATCGGCTGCCATAAGAGCCGGATAACTTAAAAGTCCGAGATTGACATTATCCCGTTGGTGCGACGATTTATCTTTGAATTGGGTCATCCGTTCCATTTCCCCAAGCGGTGCCACGGTTTCAAAAATCCAACCAAGTTCCGTGTGAGCCGGAATTTCCGATTGCTGGAAAATTATAGAGTTTTTGCCGATGCCAGCGGCCAGATAATCAGCCGCCAAATCCAGAATATGTTTTGATTTCTCGCGCGGATTGAAATCTTCCGTGAGCGCATGAAGG
>CAZGHF010000006.1:0-32066 GCA_964525595.1 uncultured Candidatus Saccharibacteria bacterium | reverse complement strand
GCACTGATACTTGCCGGAGTTCTGTAATTCAACGAAATTTTTGAGAGCCCCCAGGTAGTTGCCGAGGTGAAGTTTGCCGGTTGACTGAATGCCTGATACGAGAACTGGTTTTGCCATTATACTTCTATAATAACAGGAAGAATCATCGGCCGCCTCTTGGTCTTGTTGTAGAGAAACTGGCCGATTTGGTCACGAATGAGAGATTTTATGTAGTCGGCGTCAACGGACTGGTGCCGCGGAATGCGGCCCAAAATTCCCCTGATTCTCCGACGAATATCGTTCAGGAGCTCTTTGTGCTCTTTCAGGTAAATGAAGCCGCGCGAGATAATGTCCGGGTTTTTGAGAAGCCGACCGCTCTGCCGGCTCAAGGTGGCAATAATAACTACCATTCCTTCCTGGGCAAGAGTGAGTCGGTCACGGAGTACCACTTCGCCGACATCACCCACGCCAAGCCCGTCAACCATGACGTAATAGGCTGGCACTTTTTTGTCAGTCACGCGGGCGAAATTTTTACCAAATTCAACTACCACTCCGTTGTCGGCAATGAGAGTTTCTTCGGGTTTTAAATTGATTGTTTCCTGAGCCATTCGGGCATTTCGCCAACGTCGGAAGTATTGACCATGAATGGGAAGAAAAAAGCGCGGCTTCACCAGTTTCATAACGGTTTTCAATTCTTCTTGGGGAGCATGGCCGGAAGAGTGAATGTCGAGCATTTTGTAATCATAAATTGTTGCTCCCTGGCGAGCCAAATTGTCTTTCAGGTTCTCAACGCTTCTTTCATTACCCGGTACGATTGAGGAAGAAAGGATAACGGTATCGTTTTTATTCAACCGTATTTGGCGATGTTCGCCATTTGCTATGCGCATCAGAGCTGCATTCGGTTCGCCTTGAGCGCCGGTCGCAATGACCATAACTCTCTCGTTAGGGTACTTATTGACTTCTTCAAGGGGAATCATCGTTCCTTTCTGGACTTTGATGAATTTAAGATTTTGAGCGATTTGGAGGTTTGTTTTCATTGAGTAGCCGCTTATTGCTACCTTGCGTTTCAGCTTCTCCGCAATTTTTATTATTTCAGCGAGACGGTCAAGAAGTGAAGCGAAAGTGCCGACGATAATTCTCCCCTTTGCTTCCTTGAAGAGCGCTTCCAGCTCTTTCTCTACCACTCTTTCGGACACGGACCACCCCGTTTTTTCCACACCGGTTGAGTCTAGCATTAGAGTATGAATACCCTGTTTACCAACCCGTTTCCAAGTATCCAAACCCCGCGGGTTGCCGTCGTGGTCATAATCGAATTTAAACTCGCCGGGATGGACAATTTTTCCTATGGGCGTGCTAACAATCATTCCGACACCTTCCGGGATGTTGTGAACGACATCGAAGAAAGTGACTGAAAAGTGTTCACCAAATTTGTGGGTCTCTTCGCCTTTTACGATAACGAAAGATGGTTTTGGCGAGTTCGGGAAATCTTCCTGCCGTTTTAAAATAATTTCTTTACTTATTTCAGTCGTGTAAATGGGCGGATTGCCAAGTTTGTGGAGAATGTAAGGAATGGCGCCAATATGGTCATAGTGGCCGTGGGTGATGATAAGCGCTTTGATTTTATCTTTTCTCGCTTCCAGATAAGAGACATTCGGGATAATGTAGTCAATGCCGGGCGTTTCTTCCTCCGGAAACTGCAAACCGGCGTCAATGATGATGATTTCGTCTTTGTATTCGAAAAGCATCATGTTGCGGCCTATTTCTTCCAGGCCGCCCAAAGCCACCCAGCGGACAATATCCTCCTTACCGGCTTTTGCCGGTTTTTTCGCCGGCATCTTGCTTTTTGTCGTTCCTTTTCGAACCCCTTTTGTTTTTGGTGTAACCATGAATGTTAAAAATAGTGCCCAGGGTGGGAGTTGAACCCACACGGTCTTTCGACCACACGGCCCTGAACCGTGCACGTCTGCCAATTTCGTCACCTGGGCGTGTCCGACAACTTGTTCCGCACCCAAGCTTGTTCCCCGGCCTCGCCAAGCGAAGCGGGGCGGGCTGGTGCGGGATTCCACCGCCTTGGCTAGCGTAGTACTCTTACTTTTGAAACGTGCCAATCATTGATGTTTCTAAATCGGTCTGATGGAGTGACAAAGGCTTCGGAGTTGTCCGGAGAAAAACCAAAGCCCCTCAAATCAGAATTATGAACGTAAGTATAAGGGATTGAGTAGAGAAATATTGCCGGTCTTTCAGCGAGAATCATTTCTTCGGCGCTTCTTGCGAACTCCTTTTGTTCTTCCTCATCTTCCGTCTGACGAACTTTCTCTATAAGAGTATCAACTTTGGCATTTTTATAAAGGGATAAGTTGAGACCCGGCGAAAATCTCTGCGACGAGTGCCAAAAAGGGAAAAGATCAAGAGGGTGTTCCAGAACATTCCCGAAAAGAACCATTTCGTAATTGCTGGTTTTGATTACTCCTTCCATAAATTCACCGGGGGACGGAGTAAATATATTTACCTCGTCAATGCCGATTGAGAGCCAATCTTCTCTTATCATTGAAGCAGTTTTTTTCAGAAATTCAATTTCAGGAGTTATTAAGGTAAGCGCGATTGTTTCTTCTTTTAGGGAGTCTATCCTTTTCCTTGCCTCTTCCGGACTATAAGACGTTTCTTTTAAATCTCCGAGATGTCCTAAAGGACCGTCTAAGGCCTCCGCTCCGTTTTTCAAAACCTCTTCAATAATACGCCTTTTGTTCAAGCCGATATCAAGAGCTTCCCGGAGGTCATTCTCTTTCAAGAGAGGATTAAAGCTCAAATTGAAGAATACTGCGTAATAACTTGGCATCGGAATCAGGTTCATGGAGGCGCTCGAAGGAATAACATCCGACTCAAGCGGCGTGAGGCTGCCTGTGCCGTCAATTCTTCTTAATTTAAGGTCCTTTAATAAACTTTCAGAACTCTCGTAAAAAACGAAGTAAAAATCCTTTATAAAAGGTTTCTCGCCGTGATAGTTTTCGTTGATTTCCAGACGGTAAACGCTTATAAAGCCATCTTTTCTTTTAGTGAAAGAATGAAACTTATAGGGACCGGCGCCGACTGGTTCGAAATTATAAGCAGAAAGCCGTAGGTTTGCCGTCGGCACGCTCCCGAAAATATGAACCGGGATAATGAAAAGGCGCTTAAGATTTTCGGCAAAGAACGCATAAGGAGCGGGGAGAGCGAGACTTACTCTTACTTCGCTAATTCTTTCTGCTACCACTCCCTGCCAGCTTGTAGCATAAGGTGAGCGAGCCTGGCTGTCCTGAACCGTTTCAATTGTAAAGATTACATCATCGCTAGTGAGAGGCTGGTCATTTGACCAGAGAAGTTCCTCTTTAAGTTTCAGGACGTAAGTTCGACCGTCGTCTTTTATCTCAAAACTTTCGGTGATGTCATAGAGGGAACTGTAAATAAGTCGACTTATATCTTGGTCAGTCTGATTTTCAGAGATAACCGGATTTATAGCAATCGGTTGACCGACCACCCCTTCGCGATAAGAACCTCCCTGGATTGGAACACATTCGCTTGACTCGTTGAAAGCGAGCGCAAACCTTGAGACCGTTGCGAGAACAAGGACTGCCCCGACGATTATAAACGTTAAGCGCTCCTTTTCTGTTAGGGCGCGAAAAAACAATTTAATTGTCGTCATTCAGAACTCATCTTAAATTTAAACAATGAAAAGATTTACAATTGCAAGAATTGCGAAGGCTGCGGCTGAAACTATCGTACCCCAAAAAATTCCTTTCTCGAGTCCCCGCCGGGTTTGGTAAGGTGCACCGGCACCGCCGCCGAAAATGGCGCCCATTCCGCCGCCGCGCTCCTGAAGGAGAACGAGGATGATAAGCACTATTGATACGACAACTTGAGCAATAATTAACATTCTTTAACCTCTATACTATAGTTTTTTCCGCGTTGATTTCGCAGAAAAGCTGATTATGCCGTTTACGACACTAAAAAGCAAAGTAGCAAATAGGAGTGGAAGTAACCCCTCTATTATAAGGGGGCCGCTCAGGAAGTCAAGAAAATAGAGAGTTACGGCGTTTAAAACGATAATAAAAAGGCCAAAAGTGATAATTATGATAGGTCCGAGAATTAGTTTTAAAATGGGGCGGAGGATAAGGTTTATGGCAGTAAGGATTGCCGCCGCGATAAGGAGAGCGATAAAATCACCGGTAAAAATAAAACCGGTTATAAAATAGGCCGCCGCCAGGATGGCGATGGCGTTTGAGAATATGTGGAAGATAAGACTGCCCAAGGATTTCATGTACCAAGTTTATTAAAATTTAAACTTAGTTAAATTTTATCATAAACTTAAGTACTCTGAAATTTATTGAAGAGTCACCATACATTAAATAATGTAATCCTTACGTTCCACTCAGGATAAAGGCTTGCTGGCTAAATTTTCTGCGTCTTCCGGACTTGAAAATTTAGAACAAGTCCTTTAAATGAAAGCGCCCCGTACTCGTGAAAGCCGGGGCGCCGTGCTGAACTGCCGGTAAGTAACCGAGGGACTAACTAACCTTCCAGAGATTTTGCCTCCCTCCCGCCAAGGCGAGGCAAATCCTATCCCTCTGGGTATCGCGGTTTACTCGGTTACTCACCAGCATAGATTAATGCCGGGGAGCAATACCGAACACACTTTCCTTGACCCGAACGACCATCGCCGTTGTGGGCCTGATTCGGTGCGCTCCGCCGGCGTAAGAAGTGCTGTGAGCTGACCGAGGGACTAACCTTCCAGGATCACCCTTGGGGTGACCAATCCCGTCGTGGGTTTTCCTGGGTATCCCGATAGATGTCTCGGGAGTTTGCGGTTTTTGCTCTCGCGCGGTCGCTCACAGCACGAATTATAGGTCGAGGACTAATCCTCGTATTTCAAGGTTCTAACCAACTAAAGGTAATGCTTAGTATAGACTTCTTCCCTGAAAATTCAAGTATAAACCGGGTATAAGCTGGGGATTATCGGGTTAGCTGGCTAAGCAGGCTCTCTCCGGTCATATCTTCCGGTTTGGGAATGTTCATAAGTTCAAGAATGGTGGGGGCAACGTCAGAGAGAATGCCGATAACCGGCAGTTTTTGGGGCATGGTTGTTGATATCGAAAAAGGTTTTTCAAATTCCTTAGCCACCAAATAAATTGGTACGGGACTTGGGTCGTGGGAAGTTTCCTGCTCACCGGTTTGGATATTTAGAACTGATTCGGCATTGCCGTGGTCAGAGGTAATAAGAAGGACATGATTACCGGAGAGCACCTCGTTCACCAATCGTTTTAGTTCGCGATCAACTATCTTTACAGCTTCAAGTGTGGCGCTGTAGCTTCCGGTATGGGCGACCATATCGGAGTTGGCATAATTCATTAGAATGAAGTCAAACCCCCCTTCTTTAATGGCGATGATTGCCCGGTTAGTTATCTCACGCGCCATCATCTCCGGATCTTCTTCCTGCCGAAGACTTGGTTTCGAAGGGATTAAAACGCGGAATTCGTTAGGGAAGGGCTTCTCCCGCAAACCGTTGAAAAAATAGGTAATGTGGGCATATTTTTCAGTTTCGGCAATCCGGAGCTGGGTAAGACCCTTGTCAGCAATTACTTTTCCAAGGGGGTTTTTAATCTTGTTCCTTGGAAAAGCAAAAGGGATTTTCTGACCCTCCGTATATTCAGTCATTGTAACCGTAAAAACGTTCCCCAATGGCTTAGTCGGGAATTTATCGAATTTCGGGTTAAGGAACGGCTCGGAAATTTGCCGCATTCTGTCTTCCCGGAAATTGAAGAATATGACCGCGTCGTTTTCCTCCACAGGATGTAGTTCAATGATGGTCGGCTCAAGATATTCGTCGTTTAGTTTTCTTTTGTAGATTTTATTTAATGCTTCATCCAAGCTTTTCAGATTTGGGTCTTTGCCGATGATGACTTGGTAAGCCTTCTCGGTTCTCTCCCAGTGGCCGTCTCGATCCATCCCAAAATAGCGGCCGGTTATGCTTGCGACCCGCCCGACCTTGTTTTTCTCCAAAACGTCCTTAAGGTTTTCCAGGAGGGAAAGAACTGAACGAGGTTTGCTGTCGCGCCCGTCGGAAAATAAATGGAGATAAAGATTCCGAATTTTTTCTTTTGCCGCCATTTCGATGAGAGCAGTCAAATGATTGAAGGAAGCGTGAATGTTGCCTTGGGTAAGAAGGCCAATAAGGTGAAGAGAAGAATCGTTCTTTTTTGCGTGCAAAAAAGCTTGTTTCAGCGGTGGTATTTCAAAAAAAGACCTGTTTTCTATGGTCTTTGATATTTTCGGGAAATATTGATAAAGAATCCTCCCGCCTCCTAAAGTGAGGTGTCCTACTTCGCTGCTCCCTTCTTCTTCCCAAGGTAGACCGACGGCGATGCCCGAGGCTTGGAGTGCGCCTTTCGGGAATTTTGCCTCAAGCTCTTTTATGGTCTCTAAATTTGCACTGTAGATAGGGTTTGACTCGTTGAATTCGCCCAGCCCCCAGCCGTCCAAAATAGCAAGGATGAAAGTTCGTTGCATGCCTTAATTGTAAATTAATATTGCGGTCGGTGCTATGCGCCCGTTTTCGGGTTGACATTCTGAAAAATCAGCCCCATAATATAAGTAACTAAATTGTTAAAAAAGTCGATGAACATTAAACTTACATACTTCTATGATTTTAGAAACCAGTTTGCCGGTGGCTCTCGGCCTCGTTGCGGTTGGTCTTGTAATCGGATACTTTATCAGGCGTCAAGTGGCTCTCGGCAGGATATCTTCGCTAGAGAGTAAAATTCGAGAAAAACTTTCCTCCTCGGAGCAAGAAGCTAAAGAAGTCGTTTTAACGGCTAAGGACAAAGCCGCTTCAATCTTAACCGAAGCTCAGAAAGAAGAGAAAGAGCGGAAGCAGGAGCTCCGTCGTCTTGAAGAGCGCCTTTTGCGTAAGGAAGATTCCCTGGAGAAACAACGGACTGACGTTGAATCCAGAGGGGAGGCGCTAAAGAAAGAAAAATCCTTACTTGAAGAAAAAGAAGAGAGAACAAAAAAACTCGAAGAAGAGATAAGAGATAAATTAGAAAAGGTTTCCGGGCTTTCCCGTGAAGAAGCAAAGAAGCGCCTTTTTGAAGAGATAGAGAAATCTCATGACGAGGAAATGGTTGAGATTCTTACGAGATTTGAACAAGAAAAGAAAGAAGCGGTTGAGGCAAAAGCGCTCGATATTATCACTTCGAGCATTCAGCGTTATTCAAGGAATCATATTGCTGACGTTACCACAAGTATCGTCCATCTTCCGAATGAAGACATAAAAGGGAAAATAATCGGTCGGGAAGGGAGAAATATTCGAGCCTTCGAAAGAATGACCGGCGTTGAGGTAATAATTGACGAAACACCGGAGAGTTTACTTCTTTCCTCGTTCGACCCGCTCCGGCGCGAGGTGGCAAAACTTGCTCTTGAAAAGTTAATCGCTGATGGCCGAATCCAGCCGGCAAAAATTGAGGAAAAGGTTGAAGAGGCGAGAGAAGAACTAGATGAGAGAATAGAGCGTATCGGTGAAGAAGCTGCCTACGAAGTGGGTATCCTTGATTTACCAAAAGAAATATTAAAACTCCTTGGTCGCCTAAACTACCGTACCAGTTATGGCCAGAACGTGCTTTCTCATTCCATTGAGATGGCTCACATCTCTGGGATGATGGCGGCTGAGTTGAAGTTAAACATTGAAGTGGCAAAGAAGGGAGCCCTTCTTCACGATATCGGTAAGGCGATTGACCATGAGGTAGAAGGAACTCATGTTGAACTCGGTCGGAAAATTCTTCGAAAGTACAGTATCGCCTCTGATGTTATAAAAGCGATGGAGCCTCACCACGAAGAATATCCTTTTCAAACACCGGAATCCTACATAGTAGCGGCTGCTGATGCAATCTCGGCGGCTCGACCAGGTGCTCGGCGTGACACTCTTGAAAAATACTTGAAGCGGCTGGAGGACATTGAAAAAGTGGTTAAAACTTTCTCGGGCGTTCGGGAAGCTTATGCGGTCTCGGCCGGTCGGGAAGTAAGGGTTTTTGTTACTCCCGAGAAAATTGACGATTTTGGAGCCCTTCAGCTTGCCAAGCAAGTTGCCGGAAAGATAAAATCGGACGTAAACTATCCGGGAGAGATAAAAGTAACCGTTATTCGAGAGGTTAAGGCTGTGGAATACGCCCGGTAGTGAAAAACCGCTAATTTGCTATAATAATTAGAGTTTTGATATAAAACCCAAAAGGTCGATGTACCACAAAAAAATCTAAAATCTCTGAAATTATGAGGAAAAGCGATCTCGTAGAGGCAGTGATGAATGCTGCCGGTATTGAAACGAAAAAACAGGCGGCTGAAGTGGTTGAAGCTGTTTTTGACACGATTATGAAAACGCTCGGTCGCGGCGAAGAGGTGGCGATCACCGGCTTCGGTACCTTTCGGGTCGTAAAAAGAGCGGCAAGAATGGGTGTAAACCCTAAAACTGGTGAAAGAATCCAGATTGCAGCTGCAACCAGGCCAAAATTTAAAGCCGGTAAAATTCTTAAAGAAGCCGTAGCGTAGCTTAAAATTTTCGTCTCTTGAGAAACAAACCAAAAACCCACCTCCAAATCGGGGTGGGTTTTTGGTTTTTATTTACCCTCTCGGCCTGACTGCGCAGGCAGGGTTAATTGAGCAACTCCCTCACCAAATTGCTCATTTCAATAAAGACCTGGTAGGCTCCCTTGATTTTCATCAGAGAGTCCTCTACCAGACCTTTTATTGACGGATGGGAAATAGGGAGAGTGCTTGTTGCGCTCTCCTCGGTGCTTGTTGCAGATTCTAATTGTGAGGAACTCGTTGTTGCATTAATGACAAGCGAACCTTCCGGAATAGTGGAACTCGCGGTTGAGGTCGCGGTGGATGTTGAGGTTAAAATATAATTCTTCTGGAATATAGCTCCCGCTTCTTCATTTAAGCTTTCTCCCTCGCTTATTAAACTACCGGCATTGTCAAGAAGTTCTCTCAACTCCCCAACACCTTTAATTTTTGCCTTCTCCAGTTTTTTTATGTCCTCGTTAATCCTGGTCCATCTGCGCAGAGCCACTCCGATAGCTTTCTCTTCTTGATGGATTAGGAGAAACTCATTTACCCGTTCTGCAACAGGAATATAAGTTTCATCCCGCCATTTTTTGAAATCAGAAGCCAGCGCTTTAATTTCCTCCAGGTTAATTTCCGTAGTGTCTTCGATACCCACTTTTTGCTCTTCGTAGTAAGTAAGAAAATTGTTTAATTTTTTAACCATGCTCTCGCGCCAGACACTTTCTTCCTCGCTTAAATCATCAAGTCCCAGGAGTTTTATTTTCAGGTCTTTTGCTTCAAAAATGGAAAACTCAAAAACCTTTTTAAAGGTTTCAATACGCCGCCCCAACTCGCTTACACTTTCTTCGTCTTTGGCTATTACTAAATCTTCAACCTGGTCTTTTACTCCCTCAAGGGTTGATTCAAGTGTTTCCGCGCTGGCCGGCGCGCTTATTAAGAGATAAGCGACTGGAAGTATTAATATGAATGCAATTTTCTTTTTCATATTCATAGTTTTAAAAAATCACCGTCTCAAGCAAGGCATCAATTTCGGGATTAGTTGAATCGTTAAGGTTGATATTGTCTGCTTCATCCTGGAGCAAGGAGCTGTTGAGGTGCTTCACGTTAGTGTTTTCAATCTCGTTTAGCGCGGAAGCAATGGTTTGGTTTGCTTTTTCACGGTATTCAATCTCTTCAATCTGGACGTTTATAGTAAGGTTTTCAAATTCTTTTTCCAGGGCGTCTGGGTTGAAAGACGAGGAAAGAACCGGAGTAGGTGAGAGTTCCAGGGTGAGAGCGGTTACTATAAGAACAAAGACAGCCAGCGCGCCGGCGATCCTAAAGAACGGTAACCTGAAAGAAACCCTTCTTTCGGGTTTATGGTTTAAAACCACGGCTTTTAAGGCTCGCTTAAACTCCGGATTGGGTCCGATAATCCTTAGTTCGTTTAAATTTTTCTTGATTTCTTCGTTCGTAATCATATTTTTTCTTTTTCCTCTTCTATCAACTTCCTTAGCTGACGCAGGGCGCGATGCTGAATGACTCTTATTGCTCCCTCGCTTTTGTCGAGAATGCCTGCTATCTCTTTGTTTGAGAGCTCATCCACGAATTTCATGATTATCACGCTCTGCTGATCCGATTCCAATTTGGGAATAGCGTTGCTTACAAACCTTAGTTCGAATTTCTGATCAACCTTTTCGTGAAATTCAGGCAGCTCCCCAAGAAAATCATCTTTTACGAGCTCAATACTGATGTCTGGTTTTCTCGTTCGCCAGTGGTCAATTACGGCGTTTGAGGCAATTTTGTAAAGCCAACTTGAAAAAGGAAATCCTTGGAATTTGTATTTTTCTATCTTTTGCCAGGCGGAAAGGAATACTTGATGAGAGATGTCTTCGGCGTCAACTTTGCTTCCGGTTTTTAGGTATATGAACCTGTAGATGGAATCAAAGTGTTTATCGTAGAGCAACCCAAAAGCTTCGCTTTCTCCGTGTCTCGCTTTTTCGACTAAATCCCACTCTTCCTTATTCATATTTAAAACGATAAAAAGCCATATTTGTTTCGTTGAGTTCCCGAAGGGTCCCTTCGGGACTGTAACGGGTTGCTACTTAAGTGTAACGTTACAAGAAAAACCCTATCAAATCCAAGGGTTATAGGCAAATTATATCACCCAAAAGCAGTATCTTTTTTGTGCGGGATACGGGAATCGAACCCGTGTCTCCAGCTTGGAAGGCTAGCATTCTGCCATTAAACTAATCCCGCTTTCGCCAGTCGGGGTGCCGAGAATCGAACTCGGGCCACGCGCTCCCAAAGCGCGCACACTACCATTATGCTACACCCCGAAGTGAGGAATAAAATGATTATTAGTTTATAATCATTTTTTCCGAATACCCGGGATGCGAGCGCTATACGCTCACACCCCGTCTTCGTTTACTGAAGCGAACTCTTCTTTAAGTTATCTGATTTTTGGTTTAAAATCAAAAGCGATATCCCCTCGTAGTTCAACGGACAGAACGGAAGGTTTCTAACCTTTTAATGGGGGTTCGATTCCCTCCGAGGGGACAAAATAAAAAGCCGCTGACTAAGCGGCTTTTTATTTTTGCTCAAGGCATTACTCGGGAACTACGGCACCAATAATCCAGAGGAGAACGAGACCAAGAATTATAAGAAGGAGGTGAGTAAGATCTCTTGGTTTGCTTTTGTGGTGGACTTCGGGCATCAGGTCGGACATGGCGATGTAAATGAATACTCCTCCGGCAAAAGCAGCAAGAGTCGGGATAGCATTGGAAAAGAAAGGAAGGGCGAAGTAACCTGTAATTGCGCCGACAGGGGTGGTAAGAGCAGTAAGAAAATTATAGAGAAAAACCTTACCCTTACTGTAACCGGCGTGAAGCAGTACCCCGAAGTCGCCGATTTCCTGCGGCACTTCATGGAAGAAAATAGCAACGGTTGCGGCAATCCCGACCGGCGTACCCAAACTGAAGCTTAGAGCAATAATGATGCCGTCGATGAAATTGTGGATTGCATCACCGAAAAGAACGGCGCTTGAGAAGGTGTGGAGTTCGCAGGTCTCCGCGTCATGGCAGTGGTACCAGCGAAGAAATTTTTCAAAGATAAAGAGCAGGAGGATTCCCAAAACAGTGAAGATGAATACGCTCTTTCCGTCGCCCGTTCCTTCAAGCGCCTCAGGCAGGAGGTCAAAAAAAGCTGCTCCAAGAAGCGCGCCGATTGCGAAACTTACGAAGTAAAGAGAAATTTTTCTCGCTAACTTTTCCTTAGCGAGCAAGATAAGACCGCCCGTGAGAGCGAAGATACTGCCGACTAAACTTGCAATTAGGATTTGGATAAACATTTTGACTGATAAATTATTTCTTATTATACTGAAAATTCAACTTTAACAATATACAAGCCGCGGTAGCTCAATGGTAGAGCGATAGCTTGAAGAGCTATGCGTCGGGGGTTCGATTCCCTCCCGCGGCACTAGTTAAAATCAGGATACTTTTATAGTATCTTGATTTTAATTTTGGCGGGGGTCGAACCCGATTCTCTTTTTTAGGAATCTTCTGAATACTGCGTGAGCTGTAAAGGCTAGGATGAGGAAGATGGCAATTCCTATTTCAACGTGTCTCAGCTTGAGAAGAGTAAGACCGGAAAGAATTAAATAAGAGCCGAGAGCAAGGACCGAAATCCAGAGTGCGTCAATGAAGAGACGGTTTTTGAAAAATTCTTTTGGTCTCATGTTCATTAGCCCGGCAAGAACAATCACACCGATGTTTATATAAAGCAGGAATCTCGAGACTATCAAGAGACGACCCAAATTGTTATGGATATAATGGTTTATTCTTTTATTCTTTATAATTTTCTTTTTCAATTTTTTACCAAGAGGCTTGTTTTTAAGAAACTTCCCGATTGAGAACAAGAAACCGTCGTAGACGGCAATGCCGCCTAGGGCAGCAATAAAAAAACCTCCCCAACTTAGGTAATTTTTTAGAACGAGCGTTACTGATACGAAAGTGCCTAATTCGCCCTGGAGAATAATGCTCCCGGCCACGAAAAGATGTCTTAAGGTGTTGTGGTCTATTATCCATCCGCCGATTGCATCTATGAAGGTGGTCATGCATCAATTATAATAAATATAACAGATTAGCATGTTGATTGATGAAAATAACGTAAGGTTCAAGGCCGCGCGTTCTTCGGGTCCCGGCGGCCAAAGAGCTAATCGTCGTTCGACAAAAGTTCAGCTTTGGGTTAAGATAAGCGACTTACCGTTCACTCTTCTCGAGAAGAAAAGGCTGAGAAAGAAGCTTGAGAAGCACATTAATCGTTTGGATGAGCTTTGGGTGGAAAATGAGGAGGAACGTTCACAGGAATTGAATCGAGAAAAGGCGCTGAGAAGAATTAATGAATTAATTGAAGAAGCGCTTAAGGTCCCAAAAGAAAGAATTCCGACCTTGCCGCGCCGGAGTGCGAAAGATGCGCGAATCCGCACCAAGAAAATAAAGAGCGAGAAGAAGAAAGGCAGGCGTTTGAAAATATAAATGGTGGGTGTAGCTTAGCGGTAAAGCGTCGCTCTGTGGCAGCGAAGACCGCCGGTTCAAATCCGGTCACCCACCCCAAAAACCTTGACGAATGGCGCCAATCGGTGCTATTTTTGTTTTGGTTCACAAGGAATCGTTCTTTGATATTTATTCCACGAGGAGGCTTTTTGTTGTTCTATAATGTAAATATGAAAACAAAGTTCTATACAGGTGACGGTGATAAAGGCGAGAGCAAGGTTAACAATCAGGCCGTTTCGAAAAGCAACAACCTCGTTGAATTTTTAGGCGGTCTGGACGAGTTGAACTCCTGGCTTGGGTTTTGCCGCGTTGGGGCAGAGAAGTTAAATACAGAAATTAATGCTTCTAAAACCCTTAAAAATATCCAAAACTCTCTTTTTATAATTCAGGCTGAAGTAGCAGCTCTTGGTTTTGGCCTGCCTGCGCAGGCAGGCCATCCAAAAAGCCCTAAAATTAAGGAAAGCAAGATAAAAGAACTTGAGGAAGTGATTGCGGAAATTGATAAAGTCGTACCTAAAATTGAAAAGTTTATCGTTGTCGGCGGCACGGAACTTGCTTGCCGACTGGACGTTGCTCGCGCTCTTGCCCGGCGGGTGGAGCGCCTCGCGAAAAAATATTCCGAGGAAAATGAACTTAGCGAGCCTCTGCTTAAATTTTTAAACCGGCTCTCAAGCGGCCTTTTCGCTCTCGCAAGATACGTCAACCACGAATCGGGCATTGCGGAAGAACACCCCACCTATTTATGAAGAAAATATATCTTGACTATGCAGCAACCACTCCGGTTGATAAAAAGGTTGTGAAGGCAATGACTCCTTATTTCTCTCTGAAATACGGAAATCCGAGCTCGCTTCACTCTCTTGGCCAGGAAGCGGTTGGGGCAGTTGATTCAGCTCGCGAAGCAGTTAGCCGCGTAATCGGTGCGGATTTTGAAGACGTTATATTTACCGGCAGTGCCACCGAGGCGAACAATCTGGTTTTTCGGGGTACAATTCGGCAGTATTGGCGGAATTTTTTCGAGGAAAACGGGAATAAAGACGAGAAAATTCTTCCCCACATAATTTCCACTTCAATTGAGCACGAATCTGTTCTTGAAACTTTAAAAGACATCGAAAGCCGCGGAGCGGCGGAGGTTACCATCCTTCCGGTTAACCGAAGCGGTTTAGTGGAAATAAAAACTTTGGAAAAGGAACTTCGGCTGGAAACAATTCTTGTCTCCGTAATGTATGCGAATAATGAAATGGGTTCAATTCAGCCAATTGCCGAGATTTTAAAAGTTATAAAAAAATTCAATCACGATGTTCTTTTCCATACGGATGCGGTCCAGGCATTTCAATATCTGGATTGCAATGTAAACGAGCTCGGAGTCGATTTTCTAACTTTGTCTTCTCACAAGATTTACGGACCAAAAGGAATCGGAGCGCTCTTTGCACGAGGTAAGAATATATCGCCTCTTATTACCGGCGGTGGTCAGGAATTCAATTTGCGTTCCGGCACTGAGAACGTTCCGTTAATTGTCGGTTTTGCAAAAACCCTAGAGTTAGCGGATAGCCTGCGTCAGTCGGAAAGAAAGAGAGTCGGGGAATTGCGAAATTATTTTTGGACTGAGCTGAAAAAGATTTATCCGAAAGCCGAGATAAATCCTGAAGGAGTTGCCCTAGGTTATAACCTAGGGCAACCGAATTATTTACCCAATATTTTGAATGTTTACTTCCCTGATTTCAGGGCAATGGAACTGCTTGTAAAATTCGATACGGCCGGCGTTGCGGTATCTGCCGGTTCGGCCTGTTCTGCCCGTTCGGTAAAGCTATCACATGTTCTCCGGGCGCTCGGACTTCCAGAGGAACGGGTAAAATCAAGTCTCCGCTTCAGTTTAGGGAGATTCACCACCGATAAAGAAATTAAGAGAGCCCTGAAGAGGATAAGGAAAGTTTTGTCTTGATTATGAAGTGAGTGTAAAATATTGACAGGGATTTTTGATAAAGTAGAATTATTTTCATGACTCCAAAAACAAAAAATTATTTAGGCGTTGCGATAATCATCTCCATCTTGATTGTTTCTTTCTCTTCCTGGAGTTTCGTCCGCTCTTACTCCCGCTCAATTGAACCGTCGTCTTTCAGAAGTTTCTCGGTCTCCGGTGAAGGGGAAGTCGTTGTCGTACCCGACGTTGCAGAGTTTTCTTTCAGCGTGATTACTGAAGGCGGCACCGACATCGCCAATTTGCAGGAGAAGAATACAAAAGAAGCGAACGCCGGGATAAATTTTGTCAAGTCCCAGGGCGTCGATGCTAAGGATATAAAAACTCAAAATTATAATCTTAACCCACGCTATCAATACTACAGCTGTCCCCGTCCTTTCGGCGGTGAGGTGGAGCCCTGTCCGCCGCCCGAAATTGTGGGCTACACGATAACCCAGAGCATCCTCGTAAAAATCAGAGACTTCACTAAAATTGGCGATGTTTTGGGGGGCGTGGTTTCGGCCGGCGCAAACAGCGTTTCTCAATTAAGCTTCACAATTGACGATCCGGAAGAGGTGAAAGCCCAGGCCCGGGAAGAAGCAATAGAACAGGCGCAAGAAAAAGCCAAGTCAATCGCCAAAACCGCTGGCTTTAATTTGGGTCGTCTCCTTTCAATAAGGGAATCAGGGGGCTTCCCGCAACAGGTTCTCTACAGAGCAGAATCGCTTGATTACGGCATAGGCGGAGCGGTTCAATCCGCTCCGGCAATTGAGCCCGGTTCAGAGGATGTAACCGTAAACGTTACTCTTACTTACGAGATAAGGTGATTTGTCTGAATTTCCCTTTAATGTAGCTCCTCGCTTCGCTCGGAATGCTCAATGTTGTAACTAAAATTATTGCATTTCGCATTGAGCTTCACTTATAATTTTAGACAACACTAGCACATGAACAGGAGCCTATTAAAAATAGTGATTATTTCGGCCCTTATTGGAGGGGTTTTCGGTTCCTTGATTTCAGCCGAGACATCACGGGCAAATTTTTTAGAAGATATCCTGAAAATCTTCCGGCCGGTTGAGGTCGAACAGGAAGAAAATGCCCCGTCAAGTGAGATTCCACTCTACAAACCAGTTCTTGATTACGAAGAAGCGGTAATTCAGGCAGTCGAGAATTCCGACCCTAGCGTTGTCTCAATAGTTGTCACCAAAGATTTGCCCGTTATTGTTAGTTGCAAGCGCGACCCTTTTCAGGAGTTTTTCCCGCCGGGAATAAGAGATTTTTTTGGCAGTGATTTTCAATTTACAGTGCCTTGCGAGCAAGGAACGGAAAAAAGAGAGGTTGGCGGCGGCAGCGGATTTATAATCTCCGAAGATGGCTTAATCATAACGAACAAACACGTTGTTGCCGATACGGCGGCTGAATACTCCGTTCTCACTAACAACGGTGAGGGATATGAGGCACAAGTTTTGGCCCGAGACCCGATTCAGGATATCGCCGTCATAAAAATTGAGGCTCAAAATTTAAAGCCGGCCAAGCTCGGCGATTCTGATTCCGTAAAGCTGGGTCAGACAGCGATTGTTATCGGCAACTCTTTGGGTGAGTTTCGCAACACCGTCTCGGTTGGAGTTATTTCCGGCCTTTCAAGAACGATTACGGCAAGCGGCGCCGGTTTCGGCACCGAAACTATTCGAGGTGTTATTCAGACTGATGCGGCAATAAATCCCGGTAATTCCGGCGGCCCCCTTCTTAATTTAAAGGGAGAAGTAATCGGCATAAACGTAGCCATTGTCTCCGGTGCTCAAAATATCGGTTTTGCCATTCCGGTCAATCTTGTTAAGCGGGATATTAAGTCAGTCAGGGAAACAGGTGAAATAAAAATTCCTTACCTCGGCGTTCGCTATGTTTCCGAAATTGAAGGAGCACTGCTTCAGAGCGGTGAGAAAGATCCGGCCATTGTACCTGATTCGCCGGCTGAAAAAGCCGGGCTTAAAGCAAGCGATGTTATTTTGGAGTTGGACGGCGAAAAACTCTCTCTCGATAAACCGCTCGGTTTTCTTATTCAGAAACACAATGTCGGCGACGCTGTTACCCTGAAAGTTAAAAGAGGTGAGGAAGTTATCGAATTGCAGGCAATTCTTGAAGAGATGCCCAACTTTTGATAGACTTCATACGAAAATGCGGAAAGGTAAAAAAGCGGGAAAAGTTGCTTACTTCGTGTATTCGTAAAATTTCGCAATTTCATAAAAAAAATTCGTATGCCTAGTTTTCATCGTTTTACAATTAAAGCACAGGAGGCGCTCCAGAACGCTCAAGAACTTATTTCGAAGCATAATCACGGTGAGTTAAAAGCCATTCATCTTCTTTCTGCACTTTTGGGTGATGATGCCACCCTGGTTAGGCCGATGTTAATTAGAGCAAATGTCAACCTGTCAGAGTTAGAGAAGGAGGTGGATAGTGAACTCCAAAAATTGCCCAAAATTTTTACCACTTCCGGCAATGTCAGCCAGCTTTATCTTTCCCAGGAATTGATGAGGGTTTTGGATAAGGCATCTGACATTGCGATGCGTCAACGGGACGAGTTTGTCTCTTGTGAACACTTAGTTCTTGCCTTGGTAGAAGTGCCGTCTCTTGCTCGGGATATTTTAACCCGTTTCGGAGTAAGGCGTGACATTCTTATAAGAACACTTGCCGGGCTTCGCGGTTCGGTTCGGGTGACCGATGAAACGCCAGAGACGAAATTTCAGGTTCTCGAAAAATACGCCGTAAACCTTACCAATAAAGCCAAAGAAGACAAACTTGACCCGGTTATCGGTCGGGAAGAAGAGCTTCTGAGAGTAACTCAAATTCTTTCGAGGCGAACCAAAAACAACCCGGTGCTTATTGGTGAATCCGGCGTTGGTAAGACTGCAATCGTGGAAGGGCTGGCTCAGCGGATAGTTTCCGGTGATGTTCCTGAATCTTTGAAAGAAAAGGAGGTAGTGATGCTTGATTTAGGTTCTCTTATTGCCGGCACCAAGTTCAGAGGAGAATTTGAAGACCGTCTCAAAGCTTTCATTAAGGAGATTCAGCAATCAGCCGGCCGGATAATTCTTTTTATTGATGAAATTCACATGATTGTAGGCGCCGGGGCGGCCGAGGGAGCAGTTGATGCTTCAAACCTTCTGAAACCGGCTCTCGCTCGTGGGGAGCTCCATGCCATCGGGGCTACCACTCTTAAGGAATACCAAAAACATATTGAGAAAGATCCGGCTCTGGAACGCCGTTTTCAGCCCGTTCTCGTTGAGGAACCCAATCTGGAAGACAGCGTGAACATATTAAGAGGACTGAAAGAGAAATATGAAATGCATCATGGCTTGAAAATCTCCGACGAAGCGTTGGTTTCGGCCGTAAATCTCTCGGCTCGCTACATTACCGACAGATTTCTGCCGGACAAGGCCGTCGACTTAATTGATGAGGCGGCGGCGGCAAGGCGGCTTGAGTCGGATAGTATTCCCCGCCAAATTGAAAAACTGCGGCGTGAGATTACTCGGCTCGAGATTGAACATTCGGCTCTTGAGAAAAGCAAATCAAAGAAAAGTGCTCAGCGCCTGAAAGAAGTAGATAAAAAACTGAAAAGCTTAAAGGAAGAAAACGATGCAATCTCAGCAAGCTGGCACGCCGAAAAAATTGCAGTTGAGAGTCTTCACAATTTAAGAAAAATAGTTGATGACCTTCGGCGTTTTGCCGAGGTCGCCGAGCGGGATGGTGACTTGGAACGAGTGGCGGAAATTATTTATGGTGAGCTTCCTAAAGCTGAGCGTGAATTGAAATCTTTTGAAAAGAGAAATTTTAAAAGTGAGAAGAGCGGCAAGTTCATTAAAGAGTCGGTTGATGAGGAAGATATTGCGGCGGTTGTGAGTCGCTGGACCGGCATTCCGGTTTCCCGGATGCTTGAGTCGGAAATGAAAAAACTGGGCCGGATTGAAGAGGAGCTTTCTTGTCGGGTAATCGGTCAGAAGGAGGCAATCTCAGCGGTTTCGCGTGCTCTTCGGCGTTCGCGGGCGGGGCTTTCCGACGAAGACAAACCAGCTGGTTCTTTCATGTTTTTGGGTCCGACTGGCGTCGGAAAAACCGAACTTGCCCGAGCCCTGGCTGAATTCATGTTTAACGACGAAAAAGCCCTGATTAGAGTTGACATGTCTGAATACATGGAGCGTCACACCGTCTCACGCCTTATCGGTTCGCCGCCGGGCTATGTTGGTCACGAGGAAGGAGGGCAACTCACCGAAGTTGTCCGCCACCGGCCATATTCCTTGATTCTTTTTGACGAGATTGAAAAGGCTCACCCGGAGGTCTTCAACATTCTTCTTCAGGTTTTGGATAATGGGCGGCTAACCGATAGTAAAGGTAAAACCGCCAACTTCAAAAACGCCGTGATAATTCTTACCTCGAATGTAGGGAGCGAATATTTCCGGCAAATGTCATCACTTGGCTTTAAGGCCGGGGACGATAAAGAAGAAGCGTCTTCAAGGGAGGAAGAATTTCAAGAAAAAGCAATGGAATCTCTCAGGGAAACCTTTAAGCCGGAGTTTTTGAACCGACTTGACGAAATAGTGGTATTTAAAGCTCTTACAAGGTCTGACATCAGGCGCATTGTTGATTTGGAACTCAGAGAAGTTGAAGAGAGATTGAAAGAAAAGGGAGTGACAATAAATGTGGCGGCTAAGGTTAAAAATTTTCTCGCTCGGGAGGGTTTTGATCCTGATTACGGTGCAAGACCCTTAAAGCGTCTAATTCAGAAAGTAATCGTCGACGGGCTTGCTGATAAAATGATAAGAGGTGAAGTTAATGATGGCTCACGTGTTAAAATCACTATTGACCGAAAAAACGCTGTGGAAATTACTGTCTGAGACTGCTCTTGCAGTTTTTGCTGTTTTTCTGATTTATCGTTTTGGTTTTCATCCGCTCGCAGTCGTTGTCGGGACTTTGATTTTTGTTGTTATCTACTTCCGCGAAATTGAAGAGCGGCGTTTTTTAAAAATCTCTTTTTTGCTTTTACCTCTTTTATTTCTGGCGGCGGCTGGGTTTATAAACCCGTTAACGCCGGGACTTGCGGCACTTGTTCTCGTTTTCGCTGTTTTATTTTTCGTTATGCTGGGACTCGTCAATCTTTTCTTCAAGGAAAGATTTTTGGTTTATAGCGTTTTCAATACCGCTTTTCTTATCAGTCTTCTCCTCTTTTTTTTCTATCTTGCTCGCGGCCCGGAAAATTTCTGGATTTTAGGGGTGATTTTATTCTTTTCTGTCTTCTTGATTTTAAGAGAGTCTTTCGTTTTTTTTGGCCTTCCGGGAGGGCGGCGAACAACTCTTTATAGCGGAATTTTAAGCTTTATTAGCTTGGAATTTTTCTATGTTTTGCAGTTTCTGCCTCTCGGATTTGTAAATGCCGCCGCTTTTCTGGCTATCTTTCTTATTTTAGGGAAGGACATAGTTGTCTCTTCCGCGAAGGGGAATCTTAATTTCTCTTTTGCGATGAGGCAAACCACCTTTTTTGCGGTTCTTACGATAGCAATTTTTGCCGCCTCCAGGTGGTAACGCTTCCCTTCAGAAATCGTTATATTGTTAAGGTAGGGAGAAAACGGATTTATCCACAGCTTGCTTTTTAACATTCACCTGCCTATTATGTATGTAAATCCCGCCGGCAGCTGCCGGATAGGGGGCTTAGAGTGAGGCTAAGCCAATTGGTGATATTTGACCGCTGACCGTTGACCATTGATAGTTGGTCGGCTGTTGTAAGTGTCAAAAGTCAATTGTTTGGCGCAAAGCGCCATTGTCTCGCTCTACGAGCGGGATTTTTATTATATAGACACTAATCCTATTTTCTGCAGTCTTCTGCCCGACGATCCTCACTAGTTCGGCAGGCGGTCGAAATTGCATAGAAAATAGTGCTGAAATTATCCGGCAATTGCCGGAAAAAGGTCGACGACCTTGAAAAATAGGTCGATAAAAACACAGAAAAACAATAATTGAAAAGAAAAGAAATAAATGAGTAAATTAACAAAAAAGATTGCAACGATAGGTATAACTGTAGTGGTAGCAGTCTCAATGACAGGTGCCGCTTCAGCTGCATTAACTCAAAATCAGATTGACGCTATCATAACCCTGCTTGAGTCTTTTGGTGCTGCTGACGCAGCCACCGTTGCGAATGTTCGAACCTCCCTTTCGGGCGGTACGCCTTCGACGGGTGGCACAACTGCGACCGCTTGTTCCTTTACTAAGAGCCTCACTCTTGGTTCAACAGGCGATGACGTAAAGTGCTTACAGCAGTACTTGAACGCGGCAGGTTACCCGGTTGCCACAACCGGCGTCGGTTCGGTGGGTAATGAGACCACTTACTTTGGAACTCTTACCCAGTCAGCCGTTGCCAGCTGGCAGGCAGCCAATAGTGTTACCCCGTCAGTAGGTTACTTCGGTCCTATTTCAAGGGCTAAGTACACAGCTGTTGCCGGAACAACCGGCGGAACTGTAACAACGGTTCCCGGTGTTTCCATTCCTGCAACCGGTTTAGCGGTAACCTTGGCAGCTGACAATCCAGCAGCAAGCATCCTACCCGGGGGCGCCGCTGGCGTTGAAATGTTGAAATTCAACGTCGCCGGCAGCGGTACGGTAAGTAACATTACCGTAAAGCGAACCGGCGCTGGTAAGACAACTGACTTCTCTAACGTTTACCTTTACAGGGGAAGCGAGAGATTGACCTCCGGTCGTTCTGTTAACTCCTCAACTCACGAGGCAAACTTTACCGGCTTGAACTTGGCTATTAACGGCGTTGTTACCTTAAGAGTGGTGGGTGATGTTTCAGCCACTGCTACTCCAGGTGACTACAACGCTTTCCGGGTTATTTCGGTGAGCACGGCAGAAACGGTAACCGGCCTTCCGATATCCGGAAATGAATTTGGCATCTCCGGTGCTTCGGCGGGAACGATTACTGCTAGAGACCAGAGTGATGGATTGTCCAATCCTTCAGTCGGTCAGGCAGACGCGGAAGTGTTCCGCTTCAAACTTACGACTGCTGACGAGGACATGAAGGTCAGTCGGATCAGCGTGTTCTACGGAGGAGCACTTTCCAGTTCTGAGCTCTCTAGCCTCGTTCTTAAGGACTTGCTGTCCGGCAATACTCTTGCCACAGCGACAGGAGTAAATGTCAACGATCTCGTTGTCTTTGACTTGACAACGCCTTATGAATTGCTGAAAGGCGACAACCGCCAATTTAGCGTTCATGTTGACATTGACGCTGGTGCCAGAAGCGGTACGTCGGAAACCCTTATCTTCTACTTTGAAGAGGCAACTGACATCCTCGCCGTCGGCAACCAGTACGGTTACGGCGCAACTGTGGTCATAACCGACATCAACAGTGCGGCCCTCTACCGGTCCGACAGCGCTCTGACGCTTGAAACCAGTTCACTGGTAATCTCTTTCCTCGGTCCTAATGCCGGTAACATTGCCAAGAATGTCAAAGACATTACGCTCTTTGAATTCAAGGCTTCTGCTATCTCAAACATCGAGGTAAGAAACCTTCGCTTCACGGTAACGGCTTCAACCACCCAGGCTGGTGTTGACGACTTCAAAGTCGTTGACGTTGACTCCGGTGTAGTTGTTTCCGGTCCGACCGATGATGCGACCGGTTCCACCGTAATGACTGATGACTTCACCATTCCGGCAGGAGTTATCAAGCACTACAAAGTGACTGGTGACACTGACACCAACTGGCTAAACGGTGAAACCATCCAGGTCACGCTTGCCGCCTTTACGGCTTCAACTGACTTGAAAAACGTTGACAACAACACGTTCTTGGCTAACGCCGATGTCGTTCCAAATGGTGTTGCGGGTAATACTCTTACCCTAGAGGCGCCAACGCTTACGATTGCTGCGGCAACACTGCCGGCATCTGATAGCTTTGTGAAGGGAACAAGTGATATTCCGTTCCTTGGTATCAGCTTGCGGGCAAGTGCCGATACCATTACCGTGACGAGCATTAAGGTAAGCGCTTCGGCGACTTCCGGTTCACTGTCCGAAATGGCTTCGGATGTTCAAAGTGTGGCTCTCTATGAAGGTTTGAGCGGCTCGCGCATCTCTGACATTAAGTCATGGACCACGAGCGGCACACCGAGAACCATTACTTTCTCGAACCTGAACTTCACCATTGCCAAAGGTGACACGAAGAATGTGGTAGTGAAAGCTAACCTTTCTTCTTCGGCCACCTCGGGCCAGGTTTACGCCGTTGTGGTAGCAGACACCTCAACCGACATTACGTCGCTTGACTCGGACGGCAACTCGCCGACTTTGAGCGGTTCTGCTGTAAACAACGCGGCTGGAGTGAAGATTGAGCTTCTCTCCGGCGGTTCGGTTACAGTCGCCAGAGCGGCTGATGACACCGAATCCGAGGCGGGTGTAATTGTGGCAAGTGCCAACGCTTCAAGTCCGAACCGTGTGGTTTTGGGTAAGTTTGACTTTACCGCCGCCAACGAGGCGATGATAGTGAATAAACTTAACGTTCAGTTGGACGACGATACAGCCAGTTCCTCTGCCTCAACCGAGCCGTTAGACAACATTCTTGGCGTCTATCTCTACGAGGGCGGAGGTGCTGCAGTCGGTTCCTCGTCAGGATACATTCCTGACCCGGTAACCGGCATCATCACGATTGAGAATCTTGACTGGACAATTGCCAAAGATTCCACTAAGAAACTTGTCGTGAAAGCCGACATGAACAGCATCACAGCCGGTGCTGACACGGGTGACGAAATCTACGTCCACGTGAGAGAATCCGGTTTTGAAGCATCAGGTGCGGTCTCAACCATAACCACTCTTTCAGGTGCGTCGGTGACAAGCAGGGAGAAAGTGGTCTACAAGAGCTACCCGTCAATTACGACGCTGTCCTTGTCGGCTATCACTCTTCCAACGCTTACCGACTTGGAAGTGGCAAGGTTTAAGGTAACTGCCAACAACAACGACGTTGAATGGGCAAGCATAGGTCTTCAGCTTCAGCTTACCAACGCTTCGGGGACCGACGCAGTTCTTTCAGTTGACAGAGTTTCGCCGTTTGCGTCTCTTGATATTGCAACTCAGTCGCCGACCTCAAGTTCTCTTGACTTGACCGCCGGTGCGGCTGCCTCGGTTATTCTCCAGCTAATCACGCCGGAGCACATTTCCTCAGGCAACTACTATGAGTATATCGTGAAGTTGAATGCAACAGCGCTTCAATTCGGTACGGCTAACGAAACCGAAACGTTGACTTCGAAGATAGTTCTTCACAACGACTCTTCAACGGATAACATCGCAAATGCGGTGACTCGGACGGTTGGGCAGAACGCCTCAACAACTCTCGCTGCAGATGCAACACTCGACAGCTCGGACAACGCTTTCGTTTGGTCGGATCGTGCAACCACGAACCACAACCAGACCTCAAGCGACTGGGCTAACGGTGTCTACGTCGTAAAACCGGCTTCGCTTAGTACGTTCACTCGAAGCAACTCGAACTAGTCGGTAAAAGTCACTCCTTGATGACTAACCAAATCGGCCCCTTCGGGGGCCTTTTTGGTTACACTTTTGTTTTAAAAGAAAAAATCGGTTAAAATTTATTGATGCAAAAGTCTTTGCCGTCAGCCATAAGGTTTTTACTTTTTCTAGCGGCGCTCGCGCCCATTATTTATACGCCCTCACTTATCTTTCCTTTTGTTTTCGGAAAAGTTATATTTTTCCGTGTTGTCGTTGAGTTAGCTCTCATCCTCTTTTCTTTGTACTTCATCAAAGGATTGAAAGACGGCTCTTTTTCTCTTCGTCATCCGCTTGTCATCTTCACGGCTCTTTTTACGCTCTCGGTTGCAATAAGCACGGCATTTGCGGTTGACAGCTACCGGGCTTTTTGGGGGGACGTTGAGCGGGGCGGCGGCCTGTTCGGGATGCTCCATTTTCTGGCTTTTTTTCTTCTCACTGTTTACTTTTTCACTCCCAAAGACTGGCTCCGTTTCTTCAAAATATCCGTCATTATCGGCGCAATAATATCTTTCTATGGATGGCTGCAGTTTTTAGGCAATGCCCTATTTCCTTTCGCTTTACCCGCTACAACACAACCCGGTTCCTTTCTGGGTAATCCGGCTTACCTTTCTTCCTACCTTATTCTTCTTATCGGTGTCTCTTTTATTCTGGCTTTTAGAGCGGCCGAGCCGGTGTGGCGGAGGAGTGCCTGGGCTTTTGCTGTCTTTTTCTTTGTGACAATTTTCATTACCCAAATCCGGGGTGCTATCTTGGGCGCCGGTGTCGCAATTCTATTTTTCCTGATTTACCTTCTCTTTGCAAAATTGCCGCCTAATACCCGCTCTGGTCTTGTAAAAAAAGGAGCGGCAGCAGCACTTCTTTTGTGTGTTTTGGGGACGGCCTTGTTTTGGGCAACGAGGACGGCGTCCTTTTGGCAGTCAATCCCCGGTGTAAAACGGCTGGCTCGGGAGTCGTATGACATTGCCTCCGTGTCTACCCGTCTCATTGCTCTGGAAGTAAGCTGGGACGCCTTCAAGGAAAAGCCCATCCTTGGCTGGGGACCGGAGAACTATAATATTGCTTATAACAAACATTACGATCCGGCTTATTCTTATTACGCCGAGGACTGGTTTGACCGGGCTCACAACAAAGTTGCAGGAGTGGCGGTTACGCAAGGGGCTGTTGGTATTTTGGCATATTTTGCCTTATTAATTTCCGGTTTTTATTTTATTTTTAAACGTTTAAGCGGTTCATTCCGGTTAAAACCCTTACTTGCCGCAGCTTTTGTCGGGTACTTTATTCAAAACCTTTTTCTTTTTGACACACCGGTTTCTTATCTTATTTTCTTCTCGCTTTTTGGGTTCCTAACTACGGAAACCAAAAAAACGGCACTTTTTAATCTTAACCCCCTCAAAATCACTCCGTTTCTGCAGCGAGTAGCGGTTTTCATCGTTGGCGGCGCTCTTATCGTCGGCTCGCTTTTGGGTTTGTATTTCGGGAACTTTATACCGTTTCGTCAGGCGAAAGAATATATCAGTGGAGTAAGAACAAAAGTAGGAGAGAAAATTTTCGCCGCCTCTGATGATTTTCTCTACCCTTACAGTTTCGCCCAAGCGACCATTCGCGATCAGTTCTCCGACTTGATTTACGATAATGGCCTTTTCCGGGTGCAGGAGTTTCGTCCCCTTACCGACCGGGTTATCACTTCGTTGGAGGAATTAGTGGAACGGGAACCGTACGAGCCGCGGCACTTTATTCGTCTCGTTGAGAATTACAGCGAGTACGCCAAGGATGACCGAACGTACTTTGTAAAAGCTGAAGAATACAGCCGGCAGGCGTTTGAGCTCTCGCCCGAGCGACAAGGTGTTCGTTACCATCTTGCCTTTGTGCTCGCTGGTGAAGGCAAGCATGAGGAAGCGATTAAATTGGCGGAAGGGACTGTTTCTCTTGATCCGGAGGTTTACAAATCCCAATACCAGCTTGGCATTGTTTATTCGCTCTATGCTGACGCCAGGGAAAATATTGGTACGCCGCTTCAGGACGAGTATCGTGAAAAGGCAAGGGAGCAGTTTACTCTTGCTTGGGAAATGGCCCGCGAACAGAATCGGTACAGCTTCTTTCTGTTTCAGGACTTCAATAACCTCATCTCCATTTATCGGATTCTGGGGGATAATGCGCCGGCGGCGGAAGTCCTTGAGATCGCTCTTCGTGAGCACCCGAACGAACAACAGTTTTACATTGACGCCATGGCTGTTTATCGTGACCTTCGCGAAAAAGAAAAACTAATTGATACTGCCCGAAAATTGGGGGAGCTTTTCCCGGAAACTAAAGATGACACTGAGGTTATTATTGATTTGGCGGAAAAAGAGAAGTGGAATATTTTAGATACTCTTTAAGAAAGGAATTTGTCTAAAGTGGCAAGAGTTGCCTCGGGTGAATCCATAAGCGCTGATTCCAAGTCTTTAAGATTTTCTCTGATTAATTCGGGAGATTTTTGATTCTCATTTTTAGTGATTAATATTTTATCCCACTGAGTTTTACCAACCCGTTGTTCTTCGTTGCTTACCACCTCTTCGAATATTTTCTCGCCCGGGCGGATGCCGACAAAGACTATTGGAATGTCAATGTCGGGTCGGAGACCCGCAAGCCGAATCATTTCTTTTGCAACGTCAAGAATCTTTACGGGTTTTCCCATGTCAAGCATGAAAATCTCGCCGCCTTTCCCCACTGCCCCAGCTTCCATCACCAAAAGGGCTGCTTCGGGAACGGTCATGAAGTACCGGGTCATTTCCGGGTGGGTAACCGTTAAGGGTGAACGACTTTTAATTTGTTTTTCAAAGAGCGGAACCACGCTCCCGCGGGAGCCAATAACGTTTCCGAAACGGACTGAGACGAATTTTGTAATTCCTTTCTTGTTAAGTTCCTGAGTGGCAATCTCTGCTGCCCGTTTACTTTTTCCCATAACTGAAGTCGGGTTAATCGCTTTGTCGGTTGAGATTAGAACAAACTTCGGGACTTGGGATTCAATTGCCGCTTCGGCTACGTTTAAGCTTCCGAAAACATTTGTTTCAATCGCTTCGTCCGGAAAATCTTCCATTAGCGGCACGTGCTTGTAGGCAGCAGTATGGAAAATGACGTCGGGGGAGAATTCCTTCACTGTTTTGAATATTTTATCGCGGTTATTTATGTTTGCGACAATCGGCTGTATTTTCTCTGCTTGGTAGCTCCTCAAAAGCTCCATATGAAGGTCATAAAGGTCGCTTTCGTTTGAATCGAGAAGAACGAGCAGTTTTGGTCCGAAAGCCATTGTTTGTCTGGAAATCTCCGAGCCGATTGAGCCGGCCGCACCGGTTATAAGAACCGTCTTGTTCTTAACGAATTCACTGATTTTTTGGGTTTCTATTTTTGCCGGGTTTCGGCCCAAGAGGTCTTCGATCTGAATCTCCCGAAAATCGGTCAAAGTTACCCGACCGGTCAAGAGTTCATGAGTATCCGGGATTATCTTTATATTCTTTACTCCGGCTTTCCTTGCGTACTTAACTGCTTCCCGGATTACGTCGGCTTCCGCTGCCGTCAAAGCAACAATCACGTGCTCAATATTGTGATTTTTGACGGCCTCTGGGATAGTTTCAATTCCGCCCGAGATGTTTACGCCGTGGATTGTCGCGCCTATCCTTTCCTTTCTGTGGTCGATTATAGCAACGGGGAAGGGAGAATTGTCACCGGCTTTGAGGAGGTCTCTTATGAGGCGTTCCCCCTCGGCGTCGGCGCCTATGATTAAAGCCCGGGGAGCGTCCGAAACAGGCCGTTTTCTTACCACTTCATGCCAAACTCGTTTTGCGATTCTCACTCCGCCTATGAAGATAAGGCTTAAAAAGTAATTTATGAATATTATCGAACGGGGAAAACCGGCAAAGAGCGCCGAGTTCTCGCGGAAGAAGAGAATGATTAGGGCAAAAACAATGTTGGCATAAGTTACTGCCCGGAAAAGGCGGGCGAGCTCGCGAAGACTTACGAATTCCCAGGCGAAAGAATATAGTTTTTCTCTTCCCAGAAACAAGACGTTTAGAACGACAATGATTAAAAAGTAATAAAGAAACCGGCTTTGGTATTCCGAAGGAAGGGCGCCTTCAAACCTTAGGACGAAAGCGAGCCATAAAGAAAGAGCAATAAGCAGAATATCGGCCAGACCGAAAACAAAAGCTCTTTTCTTGCGTAAGTATTGATAGATGTTTTCCATAAGAACATTTCTACAATATAACTAATTGGTGGTTAGGTCAATTCTTGCTGATTTTTTTCTCCCTAAGTAAGTTTTATCTAATTTTATTTTTCCAAAGAAACCTGTCGGAAAGATAACTATAAATTACCGAGTGAGAATCGGGAAGAAGTAGAATAATGTCGCTGTCTGAGTCCCATATCCGCCGAAGAGGCGGATTGGTCGAGTTCGATATTGTTCGTCCCTTCTTGATTTGAACGAGGATAATTTACTTATTTTGGAGACTTTGGTTGATGAGGAGAAATCAAAATTAGATATTATAGAACCCTTTGACTGTTTCTATAACATAATCTATCTGGTCATCGGTTAGCTCGGGGTACATCGGAAGGGAAATTACCTCGCGGCAGACTTTTTCCGTCTCCGGCAGTTCTTCTGCGTTATCACTCTCGGCACTTACCAAGCGTGGCTTGCCTGCCCGACTAGGGTCTTTTTCAAAGACTGGTTCTTTGTAAGTCGGCGTTGCCCAGGAAATCAGCGTTTCTATTCCTTTTTCTTCAAGGTATTTTTTTAGTTCATCGCGGCGCTCGGCCCGGATTATGTAGTTGGTGTAAGTGTCAGTGAAGCGTGGGTCGCTAAAGCGGGGGATTTTGACTTGGGTAATGTTCTCTAATCCTTTGTGGTAGCGTTCGGCAATCGCTTTGCGTTTCGTGAGCCATTCGGCTAGATATTTTAATTTCACTGATAAGAGAGCTGCATGGATGTTATCCATCAGAAAATTGTGGCTATGGTAGTAGAATTTGCGGCTTTCACGGTCCTCGCCGTTGTAGCGCATCAATTTCATTTTTCTCGCAATTTCTTCGTCATCGGTGATAGCTATCCCGTTATTACCCCAACCGCCCAAAATTTTTGCCCAGTAAAGAGAAAAACAGCCAACCAACCCGAAAGTTCCGGCTTTTTTTACTGTACCGTCTTTCGTTTTCATGGCGGCGCTCAAGGTCTGGGCTGCGTCCTCAATTACGATTAATCCTTTGCGTTTCGCTATGTCCATTATTACTTCCATGTCGCATAAGCGGCCGTTTAAATGAACCGGTTCAATGGCTTTTGTCTTTGGTGTAAGCGCTTTTTCAACGAGCTTCGGGTCTATATTGAAGTCCTCGCGGACGTCAATTAAGACCGGTTTTGCGCCGGCAAGATGAATCGTTGAGATACTCGCAATAAAGGTGTGGGCGACGGTAATTACTTCGTCGCCTTCTCCGATGCCGGCGGCTTGGAAAGCGACATTCAGGGCCGACGTGCCCGAGTTCACGCCTACGGCATACTTTGCGCCCGCAAATTTCGCGAAATCTTTCTCAAAGCGCCAGAGTTCTTCGCGGTTTACAACCGCGCCGCGGGATAACGTTTCGTCAAACGCTTTAATGAATTCGTCACGGTGGTCGGCGTACTGTTTTTGGGGATTAACGAACCTGACTTTGTATTCCATTTTTATAATCTTATATAAGCGGGACCCGGGTTTTCATAAGATTCCAGTATAACTTTTCGTGTCTCTTCCGGATTTTTCGGAATGTAAGTTTTCATTCCGGGGAGTTTTTCCAAGAATTCTATTTCTTCTTCTTCTCGCAGAAGGTTATGACTGAATCCCAGAAATTTGTATTTTTCACTTCCCTTAACGCCTAAAATTTTTACGTTTGCTTTATGCATAGCAATGGCGTTTCTCACCATCTCGTGAACCCGGATTGTCACGAAGTTAATCATGGAATAGAAATAAGGCTTTTTACCTTCCAGGGCCATAGCGGCGGCGATAATTGTCGAACTTGCCTCCGTTACGCCGAAGTTGAAATATCTATCGGGATAAAGTTTTTGGAATTTTTCGGCGTAGTTAAAACCGACATCGGGAATTATAAATACGATATCCTTGTCTTTTTCCGCCAGTTCGCAGAGAGTATCAATGAAAGCCCGGCGGTTATCTAGGTTTTTGATTATTTCAGCCATTTAATTCGGATAATGCTTCGTTATATTCTTCGTCCGACAACATTTTATAGTGATAAAGGTTGTTGTTTTCCGCTCTCCTCCAACCTTTTCCTTTGATAGTATCGCAAATTATCATGTTCGGCGATGAATCGGACAATTTACCCAAGGCCGATTCGACCTCTTCAAAATCGTGGCCGTTTATTCTCTGGACCGTCCAGCCGAAAGATTTGAATTTTTCCTCCAGCGGTTCAATATTCAAGATTTCTTCGGTCTTGCCCATTGCCTGGAGGCGGTTATTGTCTACCAAGACCACTAAATTGGAAAGATTATGCTGTTTGGCGATTAAAGCCGACTCCCAAGTGGTTCCTATCTGCATTTCTCCGTCGCTCATCAGAACGTAAGTTTTGCCCTCGTCCTTATTCATTTTTTTAGCCAAGGCAAAACCGACGCCACCCGGGAGACCGAAACCCATGCTTCCGCCGGCAAATTCCAGACCGAATTTCCCGTGCGGTTCCACGAGGCCGATATATTCTTCCTCATCCGGTCCGCAGTAGCGTTCCAAGTCCTTTTCTGGAATAACCCCCTTTTCCGCTAGAAAATAATAAACCGAAGCCGCTACCCAGCCCTTACTCACAATAAACTTGTCTTTCTTCACGTCCATCTTTTCAAAAAGAACGCTTAAAATATCAATACAGCTAAAATTACTCCCAATGTGGCTGGATTGGGCTTTGTAAATCATTTCAAGTACTTTTTTTCTCGCTCCGGTCGCGATTTTTCTATAATCAGCCATTGAGTTTTAATTATGGCGTCTTGGGTCTACCTCGTCAATTTCAGAAGAAAACTTGCTTAATTGTCCTGAAGATTATCTTAACGTCGGTCCAGAGCGACATTTCTTTTACGTATTTCATCTGGAGTCGAACTTTTTCCGGTCGAACTTTTTCAAGGTAAATTTTTTCCGCTTCCTTAGTATTTTTAGCTTTAGACAAGGCTTCTTCCTCGTGAAAATTCCAGAGGGAAGCATAATCGGTAATGCCGGGTTTTGCGGTGTAGACAATCCTCTCTTTACCCTCGTACATATTGGCATATTCCACCACCTCCGGCCGGGGACCGACTAAACTTATGTCGCCCGAGAAAACATTTATGAGTTGGGGTAGTTCGTCTAGTTTCCACTTACGCATAAGCTTACCGCTCCTTGTCATTCTCGGGTCGTCCTCGCGCGTGGAAGGTCCACCGACTTCCTCGGCATTCGCGGTCATGCTTCGGAATTTGAAAATCCGGAACGTTTTCCAGTCCTTGCCCATTCGGACGCCGCGGTAGAAAA
>CAZGHF010000005.1:32297-37767 GCA_964525595.1 uncultured Candidatus Saccharibacteria bacterium | reverse complement strand
AGTGGTTGCGGTCGCGGCGGTGTTTTTTTTCGTCACGACCGTCGTCCTTCTTTTGCTTTTTCGGAAGCAGGAGAAGGAAATCAAGAGAGTCAGAGACTTGTCTGAAGTGGACGAGCTCACTGGACTCTTGAACCGCCGGGGATTCGAAGAGCGAGTCACTCCCTTCGTCCACCAGGTGGTTTCTTCCAATATGGGAGGGGAACGTCGTCACTCGTTTCATGTGAGCCACCTTTCGATTGTTGTTTTCGACATTGATCGATTCAAGGTTCTGAACGACGAGCACGGTCACCACTTCGGCGATGCGGTTCTCTGCCGATTCGCCGGCTTCATCAGGGACAGCGTACGCGAAACTGACTTCGCTTGCCGGTGGGGCGGCGACGAATTCGTTGTTGCTTTCACCGACGCGGGCATCCACAGAGCTAAAATGCTCGCCGAGAATATTCGCGTCCGAGTTTCAGAGTTCGCTCCTCTGTCTAGCAAAGGGGCTGTGAATGTCACTGTCTCTTGCGGTGTGGCAACTATCGAGGGCGGTCTCAGAACCCTCGAGGGCGTCATGAGGAAAGCTGATGGAGCCCTCTACCGAGCCAAGAAGGATGGCCGTAATCAGGTTTCTCTCCCCGCTGTTCCCCGCGTTAGCTGAACTAAGGGACACAACCCAGCTACAAGCACCCAAGCCCGGGACCATTCGTGGTCTCGGGCTTGCAACTTTTTGGGACTTGATTTTTTTCAAATTTTATGCTTCAATCATTTTGGTAAATCAAGCGATAGCGTCCGCCGCGAAAGCGACGAGATGAGGAAAGTCCGGACACTTAGTAACAGGTAGCGGGTAACACCCGTCGGGAGCAATCCTAGAGGTGCGAGCAGTGACGTCCCGAACCGAAAGGCGAGGGAAGACCCAATCTCAAGCTAGGTAGGTCTAATCCCGTAATAGAGATAAAAAAACGGGAGTGAAACGGCTAAACCCTTACCGAGTGCAAGGCCGAGCCCGAACAGTGAAAACTGTTTTAGGGAGTGCCGCATAGTCCTGAGTAAAAACGAAGGGCTTGAGCCCGAGGGTAACCGAGGGCCCAGAGGAATTATCGCACCGCCCACGAGGCGGAACAGAATCCGGCTTATGATTTGCCCCGCCCCCATTTTGGGGGCGGTTTCTTTATTGACAAATTAAGAAATACTGTGTTATAATCAAAAACAAGTCTGCACTTTGAGATAATAGAACACGACTCGTTTTGCAAAACCTATGTATGGAGGGAGAAACATGACGAAAAAAGCCAAGGAGTTTTTCCGGACACAAATTCGAGAGAAGGTGCTCTCCATCGCCGACAGCGAGCTCTCGCCAAGAATGACCGTCATTGCTCTTGAGGAATTGAATAATCTTCTCAGGGGGGGTCGTAGCCTCAGAGTTACCGAAGCCACGCAGTTTTTGGGGGAGGAATTCTCTGAGCTTTGCAATGAGCTGAGGCGCCTCAAGAGCTCGAGTCAGAAAGAGGAATCCTGTCTTCTTCTCATCGAAGCCCTCATCAAGCAAGGCGTCGCAAGGGAAACCTTCGAAGGTCTTCTTCAGCCGGCCGAGTCAACCGCGTAGGGAACTACCGGGAGCTTTGGTTCCCGAATGGAGCATCTGGGGCTCCGGCACACGTGTCGGGGCTCCATTCTTTTTTGTCTTTTTAAAAATCTAAAACAAAAACTTTACAAAAGGTCAGAAAGGTAGTAAATTATTATCAGTCAGTCCACAATTGAAAAACCCTGTAACAGCGAGGTACCGAATTATGGTCAAGAAACGGAAAGTCTTTCTGTCGCTCATCGGTCTTATGCAGCTGATGAAGTCGGAGGAGGTCAGCGACGCGGACTTCTCGCGCGGACTGTTCTTCTTTCTCGGTTGCCCGCGGGAGCGCGTGCTCGAGGTGGAAACGGACAATCCGCCCCGGGAAGTGGCAGGCGTTTTCGCAACCGACATCACGAAGGGAGGGGAGGCGTTCGCCCGACTCCAGAGAGTTCTCGTCGCCGCTGAGGACGGAGGCAGAGTCATCTGGCCCTCTTCCGGGAACGGCACCATGAGAGACGAACTCAACGATCTACTCGTTGCAAACGACGCCCATCCCGTCAGAACCCACTTCCCGCCAGCCTGCAACCCGATCTTCGTCGGGAGAGCCATTGAGCAGGTCAATTACCGGTTCAAACCGGTAACCTAGCCCGCCGGCCTTGCACACTAAGCACTACCCACGAAGAGGCTCACCTCTTCGTGGGTCTTTTCATTTTTGGTTTAGTAAAATATTACAAATATCCAACTTTCTTTAACCAATCAACGTTTTCCCATTCCCAAAGCTTCTTCGCTCCCAAAAAAGCCTCAAAATCCTCCTGCCAGTAGGGGAATTCGCGAAGTTCAATTTCCCCTTCCATCGGACCCCATTCATGAACACAAGTTCGCATGAAAGGATTGCCCCGGTCGGTCCGGATTTTATCCCGACCGCCTTTTGAGCGCAGTATCGCCCCGCAATGAAGACAATTACGATGCTGATCAATCCGCAAAATCCACCGCGTCTCCAATTCTTTCACTACGTCCTTCATCGCCGCCATATAGGCCGAAGTTTGTAAATCGTAATCGCGGTAAATATCCTGCGAAGTTTTAATGTCGAGCACCCCGAGCTTGCCGTCAATCAAAGCTATGGCATCAAGCGTCCCGGCATACCGATGTTCGTGATTTATGAGCCTATGCTCCACGTGCTCCGGGTCCACTTGGATATGTTTTTCAATCAAAAACTCCAAAAAAACCTTGATAGAAGGTTTAATAAGGTCATCCACCTCCGGTTTCCCGCCGGTAAAAATCGCCTCAACCGCATCATGAACCATCGTTCCCTCGGTCGCAGATTGCTTTTTTATTCGTTCTCCCTCAGCAAAGCTGCTTAAACCTCCATAAAAGTAATACAAGGCGGGCTTCGCCTTGATGTTTACTATTTTAGTCACCCGCGGATACCAGAATCCGTCAATCTCATACCCGCAAAGGGACTTAAAATGCTCTTCGTCTCGGAAATACATGATTGTTAAAATCTAGTAAATGATAGCAGTAGATTTACTCTCTAACAAGCTGTTTCACTATTTTTTGAGCAATAAATCGGTGTAATTTACAATATCCCCGGCGCCCATCATCGCTATCACCGAATTTTGAGTTTTTAACTTTAAGTTTCGAATTTGCGCCGGTAGACGCTTGGGGGAGGGGAGATAGACTACCGAATTTTGAGTTTTTAATTTTGAGTTTCGAATAGCAATTTTTTGAGCGAGGTCTTTTGAAGCGTAGCCTTTGTGCGATTTGTCCCGGCCGGCGACTTGATAGATAGGAAACAGTGTCAAATGGTCGGCTAAATCAAAAGCAGAAACGAATTCCTTAAATAGATTCTGAGTGCGATGGGCCTGGTGGGGTTGAAAAACACAGATAATTTTTTTCTTCGGGAATTTTTCCCGGAAAGCCTGGAGCGAAGCTTTAATTTCGGTAGGGTGGTGGGCGTAGTCGTCATAAACAGGGTTTTTACCGAACCTGCCGCGGTATTCCATTCTTCGCCAGGCGTCGCGGTAAGTCCCCAACGCTTCGAGAATTACTTTTTCCTTAACACCCAATGTCTTCGCTAAAGTATAAACGGCAAGAGCATTGGAAACGTTGTGACGGCCCGGGACCTTAAGGACTTTTTTGATTTTTTTCGCCGCTGGCTGTTTCAAGCTGTACCAAATAAGTTCCACGTCGTGCTCCTTGCAGATTTTCTGGATTCGCTTCTTGAGAACAAAAAGCTTCTCACAGTCTTTATTTGCTACAAGTATCCCGCCGTCTTTTATATTTGAAATAAA
The DNA here is from genome assembly GCA_964525595.1 of uncultured Candidatus Saccharibacteria bacterium. GTDB lineage: Bacteria > Patescibacteriota > Minisyncoccia > UBA6257 > GWB1-50-10 > CAZGHF01. The sequence goes on along the minus strand of CAZGHF010000005.1, from coordinate 33,933 downwards.
TTTGAGAAAAGTTTTCTTGATGGCGGAATAATTTTTATAGAAGTCCAAATGTTCCTTATCGACGTTCGTTAAAATCGCGAAAAGAGGGGAGTAGTTTAAAAATGACGCCTTCCATTCATCGGCTTCTATTAAAAGATATTCGCTTCTGCCCGCCCGAAAATTTCCGCCTTTGAACTGTTTCAGAAGTGTTCCCAGGATTACCGTCGGGTCAAAACCGGCTTTCATGAGAACAAGAGAGAGAAGAGCGGTTGTGGTGCTCTTACCATGAGATCCGGCTACGGCAATTGTCGCGTAATCCCGGGTAAGGCTGCCTAAAACTTCCGGATAGGTAAATGCCGGAATGCCCAGTCGTTTTGCCTCTTTTAACTCCGGATTTGAAGCCGGAATGGCTTGATTGTAGACTACCAAACCTACTTTAGGGCTAATATGGGCCTTTTTATGCCCAATTTTCACTTTTACGCCGTCCTTTTTAAGCTTTCGGGTCAAACTGCTCGAAATCATATCAGAGCCTGAAACAGCCCATTTTAGGGCTAAAAACCACCGTGCCAGAGCACTCATACCAATCCCGCCTACACCTATAAAATGAGCCGTCTTCTTAATAGAAGCTTGCCCTTTGGTGAACAGGGAAGTAGTCTTTTTAGCCATATTTTTCAAATCCAAAGTGTCGCGAAATGACTGTTTTGTGACAGATAAATACCTTCTATACCGTATCTACCGTATATTCGCGTTTCCTACTAAATCTTATCAACCAGCCACCTGATAACATCGATGAATGCCTCAAATATTGCGATAAATATATCTACAATGCTTATGATAATTTCCCGGAAACTTATTCCGGCAACCGAATCCAGCCAGTCATTAATTCCAGTCCAAAGGTCTTCAACTATACTCCAAACTTCACTCGGGATGACCCCTTCAGCGGCTAGTTTATCCAAAACCACGAAAGCAATCGCGAGCGCTATTAAAATAAGTAGAATTCTCTTAATCATCTTGCATCGGCGGAAACCGCGCTTACGTTAGGTAAATAATCCATCGGGTCAATGGTAACACCTACTGGTACCAATCCGGCGGCCGGCGCTATCTTTTTATATTGTACACTGGGAGCCCAATAAACGCCAAAGTGTAAGTGAGCCCCCGTCGAGTACCCTGTGTTGCCCGAATAACCGATTAAATCACCTTGCTTTACAACATCGCCCTTTTTAACCACTGCTTTTGAAAAATGAGCGTAAAGACTGCTTAGATTATTTTCGTGTTCGATTACGATATGGAGGCCATATTGATATCTCCGCCACCGGGAAGTTCCCTGATCGTTGTTGTCAACCGCCACTACCCTACCGTTGTGAACGGCAAAGATGGGCGTGCCGGCTGGTGCTCGAAAATCAACGCCGGTATGAGTTTTGGTCCGGTAAGCTCTCTGGGCGAATTTAGTTGCGCCGTAAAACTGGGTAATGTAGGGTTCCTCAACCGGAAAAGCCAGCACTCCCGGCCGTTTTAAAGGCAGTAAACTCGGGTCGAAAGCCGCCCGCAATTTGCCTTCAATCTCTTCAATGACGGCGCTAATCTTCGATTGTTTTTCATCAAGTTCGGCAATCTGAGCTTCGTAAATTCTTTCCTGGCTTTTTGTCTGAGTAAGAAC
>CAZGHF010000005.1:0-32287 GCA_964525595.1 uncultured Candidatus Saccharibacteria bacterium | reverse complement strand
ACCTATTTTCTGGCTTCTTGTATACGTAATAATCTTCGTTTTCACTGTTTTCTGGTCCCTGACAATGTCCTTCCGTTTTACCAGATTCGCTCTTTCAATCTCCTGTTGTCTTTTCTTGGACTGTTCCTCGCTTAACTTATGAATCAAGTCCTGCTGAAAGCCTCTCAATTCTTGGGCGCTTTTACTCAAACTTAAATTCAGATTAGTAATTGATTGGGCCTCAAGTACGCTCTCGGCCAGACTTTTATTTTTCAAAAATATTGTGAGCAGGTTTTCATTATCTTTCTGCTGGAGTTCCACAAAAAGCTTGGCGATGGTTATCTTTTTATTCTCAATTATTTCCTCGGTACTTCTAATCTCGCCGCCCAATGAGTCAATCTCAAGTTCAAGACGTTCCAAAATCAATCTGTTAGCCTTAATTGACAGATTGAGCTGACTTATTGTGGAATCAATGCTTCGAAGTTCCCGTTGGAGGGAACTTCTTTGTTCGCCGGTTTCTTCCAGCTGACGGATAACGTGCTCCCGTTCTTCCAGAATTTGCTGAAGCTCGGCATTTTTTGTGTCAATCTCACTTCTTAAGCTTTCTGCTTCAGAAGCAGCACTACTCCCCTCCTCTGCTGTTTCTTGTCCTAAAACCGGCCCGGCAAAAACCAGGCCCGCAATAAGGATTATGAATAACGATTTAGATAGTAGTCTCATACTACTTCTGCATTATAACACTGCTCGCAATACACTATTTCTTTTCTCTCTGGAGAATACGGGGTCTCAAACTCATTGGGACACTTCCCTTCTCCGTGGAAGTGAGAGGTAGTGTTTTGGTAGGTATTATTCTCACTTGTTTTGCCTTGGCACATGCACTTCCTGTGCCAGAGTTTCAAGGGATTTCTTTTTTTTAGTCTCTGGTAGTGTCTACAGTTAGAACAAAGTTTAGGCAAGGGTAGATTCATCTTTCTGTAGAATTGGAGTTCCGGTTCGATGATCTTGAAAGCGATAGTGCATTGTTCGTTACATTCTCCCTTGTGACTACAGCCTATTGTTTCCTTGAGTATTTTGTCATCTGTATCCTTGATGCGGTCTGGGAGATCTTCTGGTTTCTTTGTTATTGTATAGTCTTTGGTTTCAGGGTCTCTCCATTTACATCCTTTATCTATTACCTCCTCTTTTGTGAGAGGAAAGTATTCCTGGGCGATGGTTTCATTGTAGGCGAAGGGACTAAGTTCTGGCGGGAAGAATTCTCCGTATTTGTATGTTCTTCCCTTTTTGTCTATATAGGGTTGTTTGTTCATGTGATCTATGATCTTGGGGACAAGACGCTTATATTCTTCTTTGGAGTATTGTTTGTTGAGAATGCAGTATTCCTTGTTGCGAAGACCGATACAAGCAAAAAGGTTCTGACATCCATGACACGAATACGAGTACTGAACATTGCTTCCTGTCCACACAAATATATCAAAGTAAAACCTACTCCCCTCGGCGCCGGTATCAATAGATTCATAAAGAAGTTCAGCATTCGCCCCGATTCCATATCCGTCATAGGCGTCGTACATTTTCGCTCCTCCGTTGATGCAAAATCGACAATTTCGGATATCGTCCGAAAGATCAAATGAGTCCTTGCAGTTGCTTACGTTCATCAAATTATCACCAGTGGCATTTTGAGAATTCACTATGTTTGCGTGTTTCCTAAGAGCGTCTCTTTTTATATTCGCGAATTTTGCTTTTAATTTTTCTATTTCTTTTGTGCTGCTAACATTGAATTCCTCCATTTTTTTCAGGTATTCATTTTTGGAATAAGGCTTGTTGAATATGTAGTACGATTTATTTCTCAAATTAGAACAACCGAAGCAGTTGTTACATCCCTTGCATTCATAAAGAAAATAAGAGTCGCTGCAGTTTTCGCAGTTCTCCGCATACATCACTCGATATAATTTGGACGAATTCATTACTTCGTAACACAGCTCAGAGTTGCTAACTACAAGCAGGTCAGAAGAATCTTTCACTCCTAATACCTTATTGCTATAAAGAACGTTTTCTCCTCCCCACGAGGCGAACACCAAATAAGAATCTTTCAATTCTCCGTTGTGATTACCATAATCGCTTCTTATACAACGACTGTTAAAGACGGACGGCATGGGTATCTCTTTCAAAAGTTCCCGAAATTGAATGAAGAAAGGTTTTGAGAAGTCATAATCTCTACCGTAATCAAACGGATCCCAATCATCCGACCACCAGACATCGCGATCGTACACGTGAATCCCGGAATCCGGTGCAAAACAGGATATGATTTGTTTCCCGGTTTTCTCGCAAGCACGTTTATAGAGTGTCCGCTCATTTCGCCAGGTCATTCTTCTAACGGCCCGGCACTCCGGACACCAGGTCGGGGGCGGAACGTCTATTCTTTTGTAGAAATTAAAGTCTTCCGGTTCAATGACGAAAGAATCATGACAATTTTGACACTTTTTAATTTCTTTCTTCATATCATTTCACTTTTATAACACTCTTCACAATAAACTATTTCTTCCCTCTCGGGGGCATATGGCGTTTCGATTTTATTGGGACAATGTTTGCCTTTGTGAAAATGAGAGACTGTATTCTTATAAACTCTATTATCTGAGCGGCTATCCGCGCACTGGCACTCGCGGTTGAAGATTTTGCGCGGCAGTAAGCAGGCAATGCGGTCATTGTGGCGTTGGAGTGGTGAACGCCACGGGATGGGCAATCCTACTCGTCGATAAAACTGCAGTTCCATCGGGACGATTTTGTAAGCTTTCCCCGTAACTTCGTCTTTCAGAACTTTCTCCAAAATGTCATCATTTACGTCCTTGATGTCATCAGGGATTTTGTAATCAGAAATTTCATGCTCGGTGCGCGGATCATAATCGCTCCAACTATAACCCTGTTCAATTGCTTGTTTTTTAGTTAAGGGATAGTAATCTTGAGCAGCCGTTTCGTTATATCCGAAAGGAGAAAGCTCCGGCGGCAGAAATTCCCCGTATTTGTACACTCTCCCCTTCCTATCCGTATAGAGAACTTCTTCCATTTGTTTTCTTATTTTCGGAACAAGTTTCTCGTATTCTTCCTTTGAATATTTCTTGTTCAAAATGCAATATTTCTGCTTTTTGAGATTAACACAGCCGAAGCAGTGGTCACTTCCGGGCGTAGTGTGGCAATATTCCAAATAATTTGAGTTGGCCGCCTGCACTCCGGTGCCACCGCCGGCCGCTCCGAAACAGAACGCGGAAAACTTTACATTGTAGAGCCCGCCAGAACTGCTGAATTCATAACCTAACTCTGCCCAGCCGGTAACGGAGCCGTCGTAACAATCCTTCGTGTCAACAGCGATATAAATATGTTTTGAGTCTTCTATTCTTTCAACATTCCAGCAATTCTGGGCATTTTTGGATTCCAAAACACGGTCACCGCTCACATTCGTTGACTTCAATATAAATCTGTCCCGGTGAGGAATTGAAAGCCATGCCTTCTTAGTTTTCTCCTTCAGTTTTTGGAGTTCGGAGTGAGAGCTAATGTGATTTTCTTTAATGAATTTTTCATATTCTTCTTTGGTGTGCGGCTTGTTAAAGATGTAATATTGCTTATTACGAAGCCCTGCCGACCCAAAGACATTCATGCAATTATGGCAGTCATATGACAGAACGGTGTTTCTGCAATCGAAGCATTCCTGTGAGAAAAAGGTGCGATAACACCGCTCGCAGTTGACGCATTCGTAGCACAACTCACAGTGAATGGCCCATTGGTTGTCAAAACAGTCCTTTCCGTGAAGAGCGTAAGTGTTATAGGCTGAATCCTCGTTGAAATGGCCGCCCACTTCAAGGTAACAGTTCTTTACATCGGTTTCCTGATTCACCCACTCGCTGTTTACTGTATTGGAATTGAGGAGAGCGATATGCGGAGTTTTATACATTAACTCCTTAAATTGTTCAAAAAAGGGCTTTGAAAAATCATAATCCATTCCGTAGCTCAAGGGATCCCACTTATCCGACCACCAGCATTCCTGGCAGTACATTGGATAGTTTTTGTCGGGCGAAACCCGAGAAACTACCATCTTGCTGCACAAGTCACACTTTCTTTTATAAAGCGCTCGTTCGTTGCGGAAAACAATTCTTCTGATTTCCCGGCACTCCGGACACCAGGTCGGAGACGGAACGTCTATTTTCTTGTAGAAATTAAAATCTTCCGGTTCAATTTTAAACTCGGTTTTGCAATTTTGACATTGTTTTGTTTCTTGATTCATATCAAACTATTTCTTTCTGATAACATGGAACACAAGCGACTTTTTTATACCTCCAGTCCGGCGGGTAATATGCTTCTACATTCTTATTGCAAAAAGTGCATTTGTAAGGGTAGGTATCAATAATTGAGAAGGGTTTAAATCTTTCTATGGTGCGGTAGTCCGGATGAAAGTTAGGCAATGGAACATTCATGCTCTTATAAAAATTTAACTCATGAGAAGCAATATTAAAACGATAACCAGTTTCAGGACAAATAAGCGCTTGACTTGTAATTTCGTCTTTCACGTCAGCGATATCGTCTGGTAATTCATCCGGAGAAATGCCGTCTGTTACTTTATCTTCTGTCTCATCCCATAAACCACCCAAGGCAGTTATCTCTTTCTTTGTTTTCGGAAAATAAATATGTGCGGTTGTAAGATTGTAACCGCCATAAGCTAAACTATACGGGAAGAAATCACCGTACTCCCCTCTTTTCTTCATGTTTTCAATTATTTGCTTTTTTAGTTTTTTATATTCCTCTTCCGAGTATTGCTTATTAAGAATGCAGTACTTCTTTTTACGAATTCCGACGCAACCAAAACAATTCTGACACTCTATACATAGGTCTGAATATTCGGAGTTGCTGCAGTTTTGCGTCCATGAAGAAAAAATAACCTTATGACCGCCGGGAAATGCCATCGCTCCATAACCGCACAGTTCTGCTTCTCCCGAACCGGCCATATCAATACAATTCTTCGTCTTAAATCCCCGTATACAGTTATGGCAGTCTTCAGAATCTTCCCAATGAAAAGTGTTGTGGCATCTGTTGCAATTCGTAAGGTAATTACCCACCGAACTTTCAGAGCGGACGTTAAAGTTAGCTCTATGTACGGCCTTGTCTCGCAAAATCTCATTAAACTCGTCCTTTAGTTCCTTGATTATTTTTCTGAAACCCAAGTTGTATTCTTTGATTTTTTCCAGATATTCTTCCCTTGAAAGAGGTTTATTGAAAAAGTGATACTGCTTATTCCGTAGATTCCAGCACATAAAACTATCCTGGACGTTCCGGCAGTCAAATAGAAATGAACTGTTTATACAATCTCTTGAATTTAACGAATGGCGCAGCTTATGACAGTTAAAGCAGAATGTAATGTCATAGGATTTATCAACGTTATAACAATAAGTAGTATCAAAAGAATCTTTGACGTTTATGTTACGGTAACCATAACTTAAGTTCTCACAATTAAGCATGGCGCGAGACAAGTAACAATTTTTGCAATCCCATACGTCGTCGCACCAATCGCAGTTAAGATTATTTTTACCGGTTTGGTGCGGTCTGGGAACCTGGGATTGTAATTCCTTAAATTGCTCGAAAAACCCGCGGTTTGGGTCATATTCCTGGCCGTACTCCATCGGGTCCCACGCATCAGAGAACCATTCATGCGAAGTGTATACGGGGTATCTTGTTTTCTCCGGCAGTAAAGTTATAAGATTTTTCCCGGTTAAATCCGATTTCCCTTTCCTGAACTTTCCAAATACCCAGAACGCGAAAATGTGCTGCATCCTGCACTTAAAACACTTGTTCGGAATCGGAATACCAATCTTCTCGTACAATCCTTTCTCATCAGCCGTCACCTCAAACTGATTTTTACACTGTTTACAATTTTTTGTTTCTTGTTTCATACCACCTCTGCGTTATAACACTGTTCGTCCGCCTTCGCTAAGGCTTTGGCGGGACTTCGACTTGTTTTTATATTAGACAACCTCTGCATTGTAACAAGCCTCGCAATACACAATTTCCGGCCTTTCGGGAGCATATGAGGTCTCAAACTCATTGAGGCATTTTCCTTCTCCGTGGAAGTGCTTCGCGCTATTTTTATACACATTATTTTCTGAACTGCGGCCCGCGCACTGGCATTTGCGATGCCATAGCTTCCGAGGGTTACGAAACGCAAAACGTTTCGTTCGGCGACAAGGGAAGCAATATTCGGGAATGGGAACTCCAAGTTTCCGGTATAAGGCAAGTTCAAGAGAGACTATTTTAAACGCAATAGTACACAAAGGGTTTTTTCTTTTTTCTTCGTCGCTCTCCTGCGTTTTGCATTGGATAACCCGCTCCACAATACCATCTTCAGTTTCAGATATTGTTTTCGGAAGCGTATCTGAAGTCAGAGTGATATTGTGCTGCACAACGGGGCGGTCGTACCACGAATATCCCCTCTTGAGCGCCTCTTCTTTTTCCAGAGGGAAATAATCTTGGGCCATGGATTCGTTATAAGCAAAAGGAGAAACGTCAGCCGGGAAATACTCTCCCCACTCTTTCGTTTTTTTCATATGAGCAATGACTTTCTCTTTTAGCGCAAGATAATCCTCTTTGGAATATCGCTTATTCAAGACACAATACTGTTTCTGCTTCAATCCGAAACATCCAAAGCAATCACTAACCCCGAAACACATGTCGCAATAATAAGAGTCGACTATTGAATTTAAACAACTCCGTGCAACAATGCTCCGGTGCGGGGTATCAACGCCTTGTATCTCGTACGACAATTGTCCGATAATTATCTCTGTGCAGTCGAGGCAATCTTCTGTCTGCTCCCAAGCATCTTGCATGTACGCCGTATCCTTATTATCACGGCAGTTAAAAGCCATTCGAGCCCCTTGAACATTTTCTAAATAATCACCGGTTGAATTAAACGCTTTTACACCATGATAATATTTCACCGGGAAGCTTTGATTTAATTTTGAAAGTTTTTCTTGTGCTTGTCGGATAGACTCCCAATTCCATAAGAATTCTTTGTATCTTTTTTCATACTCCTGTTTTTCAAGTTTTTCATTAAACCAATAAAATTGTTTATTGCGCAGTCCGACACAACCGAAGCACTCGGTACACCCCCGGCAGTCAATCGAAAAGTAAACATTCATACAGTCCAGGCAATCCTGGCACCATAAGCAATTTGAGCATTTTGTGATGTTCATACATTCATAACAAAACTCGCTTGTTTCAGCTATATAACAATCTGATAAAAAGAAGCATTTATTCTGGCACCAGCTTCCATACATGCATTTTTCGCTTGCACTACTTGTCATAAGCATATAGCAATCCTTATTATCATTGGCCTGATTGGTATACTCGCTATTTTCACTCCTCGAATTCACAAGCGCCAAGTGGGGCACTACGCGGCGGAGCTTTTCGTATTGTTCAAAAAATGGGCGGTTGAAATCAAAATCCCGGCCGTAAGAGAGCCCATCCCACGCATCCGATTTCCAATATTCCTGTTTGTATACCGGAAACGGCGCATCGGGCCGGTAAATGGAAATAACATTCTCCTCCGTCGCATCACACTTGCGTTTATAAAGGTTGTATTCGTTACGATCAAGTAGTCGCCGGATATATCTGCACTCCGGGCATAAAGTTGGTGCCGGCACACCTATTTTTTCATAAAATCCGAAATCGTCCGGGGTTATCTCAAACCGATTTTTACACTGTTTACAATTTTTTGTTTCGGTGTTCATACCACTTCTTTGCTATAACACTCCTCACAATAAACGACTTCTGGTCTATCTGGAGCATAAGACGTTCTAATTGAACCTCCGCATTTCGCGCAATCACGGTCGTGCAACTCTATCGGATTAAGCTGCTTAGTGCGGGAGAGGTCTCTACATAGAGGACACTGACGGGGAATTGGAATATTGAACCTTCGATAAAAATCAAGTTCCATTTTAATTATCTTATAATTTTTTCCGCAGAGTTCGCATTTAAGAATTTCTTTTAGGATACCTTCCGAAACGTCTTTGATGTGGTCCGGAATTTCCGTCGTCGCATCCTGATACTCCCGGGGGTCGGGGTCGCGCCACGTAAAACCTTTTTTTAGAGTCTCCTCTTTATCGAGAGGAAACCATTCGTAAGCGGTTGACTCGTTATATTTCCAGGGACAGAAATCGTTCGGCAAAAATTCGCCATACCGGTATTCCCTCCCCAGCTTGTCTTTATAAGGAATCTCAACCATTTGTTTTTTTATGCGTTCAACGAGTTCGTGATATTCCTCTTTGGCATATTGCTTGTTGAGAACGCAATACCTGCCCTTGCGAATACCAACACAACCGAACAAATATTCCGAACCCATGCATCCGAAACAATATTCAATATGATGATTCCGATAATTCCAAAGACTGAATTTTACGTTGTTTGTATTTAGACCAACCCAACACGAGTCGTAGATCCACTCTGCTCCGTCGCTGAAAATGGAATAATCGTAACAGTTTGCCGTCGGACCGTTTTTGAGGAATTGTGAGTATCTTACGTTTTCTGCGTTTCGCACCATATAAGAATCATGAACGTTTTTAGCGTTGAAAATATAATCACCGCTCACATTCGTGTTTTTTAATCCGTGGAAACTTCGGTGTGGTTGGGTTGCCATAAATTCAGCAGCTCGTTCTTTAAACTCTTGGATAAACTGCGCCGAGCCGAAACGAAATTCCCCTACTTTCTTCTCATACTCTTGTTTTGAATATGGTTTGTTAAAAATATGGTAATTTTTGTTTCTTAAATTGGCGCAACCAATACAGTACGAACAACCAACAAGATCGCGTGAAAACCAAATGTGGTGACAATTTTCACAATTTTGTGACCAAAAAGTTTGAAAACATCTTTGAAGCTCCACCGACTCATACGAAAGTTCAATGAAGTTTGCGTAAGAAACATCAAAAGTATTCCTTGCATCTACAATCATATTTAGATAAGCGGAATCTTCGGCTTTCGTAAGTCGGAAACAAAGGTAACAGTTTTTCAAATCGGTTGCCGCATTGCAGTATTCGCTGTTTAACATACCGGCATAATCCGTATAGAGTGCGGGGAGCGGCACATCCTCTTTTAACTCTGTAAACTGCTCAAAAAAAGAACGAGAAAAATCATAATCCCTTCCGTATTCTTTCGGGTCCCATTTGTCCGACCACCAAACGTCCTGCCGATATATTTTATACGGAGAATCGGGGTGATGGGTGGTAATGAGCATCTCACCAGTAAAATCGCATTCCCTCTTGTATAAAATGCGATATCCATGCCAGGCAAGGCGCCGAACTAACCTGCACTTAGGACACCATGTCGGAGGCGGAACATGAATTGTCTCATAAAACCCAAAATCATTCGGTTCGATTACGAAATCATTTTTACAGTTCTGACAAACCCTCGTTTCCGAATTCATATTTTATCTATTCGTTCACAGCGATCGAGTAAGAGCGCTGGATAGCCGCAGTGGTTTATCTCTAAAGTGCCGCAGCCTAAATTTTTAAGAAACTTTATCATCTCGTCCATTATTTCCTTATGGTCGGCATGGTCCCGTTTACCGTAATATTCAATTTCAACAAAATCACCAAGGTTCTTTACTGAATCAATAGAAATTTCGTAATCCTTGTATCTCCAGATTTTTCGCTTTTTATCCACCACGGCGATAGATTTAAAGTTCAAGCTCTCCAGAATTTTTCTCATCATCTTAATATTCTCAATTTTCGTTTCATACTCATCGGCATAAAGTCCCTTCCCTTCTTTGTCAAGATGCCATTTTTTGTAATTCACCGAATATTTGCCGCTTGAATCACGAAGCCGGAACCACTCCTCAATCAGCCGCGGATTGAGAAAATCCCGGTGAGCCGGCGTAAAGTATTCGTCCATCTGATGATTTTCTGACTCAAACTTCGCCTCTTTTTCTAAAAATTCCAAAAGCGGCTTACTATGCTCAATTTGCGCCTGTAGTTCTATTTCAGTTTCTTTCATGCTTCCAATTTCTTTACTGCCTGGTTTATCCTCTTTAGACTCTCCGTTTTACCCAAAACATCCAGGATTTCCAACGGCCCCGGCGAAGCGCTCCTACCGGATAGAGCCACCCGCAAAGGCCACAAAACCTCTCCTCTTCCTTCGCGCTCGGCCAAAGCCATAACGTCCCCATTCACTTTAATTACATCTCGTACTTTTTTCAGGTTATCCAGTATTTTCTCACGCGGTGTTTCCTTCCAAATGAGCATTTTCTCATCATAATCCGGCAGTTCAAAAAAGAATCCGGTCAACTCCTTAAAGTCGCTAAAAGCCTTCACTCGCTCTTTCTCCGCTTCTATTATTTTCATAAGAAGCCTTTTCTTTTTGAGCCAACCGGCCGGAATGAAAGGTCTGATTTTTTCGAGAATCTCCCCCGGCTTCAGTTGCTTTATGTAATAAGCGTTTAACCAATCCAATTTCTTTTCGTTGAAAATTGCTCCGCTTTTTTGAACCCGCTCCAGCGTAAATTCCTTTATCATTTCCTCCCGACTTATTGTTTCCCTGTCCTCAACCGGGTGCCAGCCTAAAAGAACGAGGAAGTTAAGCATCGCCTCCGGTAAATACCCCTGATTTTTATAATCAAGGAAAGATTTATCAAGATATCGCTTGGAAAGTTTTTTCCGGTCTGGTCCCAGAATGAGCGGCATGTGAGCAAAGTGCGGATGGGGAAGACCGAGCGCTTCCTGAATTAATATTTGTTTTGGCGTATTCGCCAGGTGATCCTCACCTCTTATCACGTGTGTTACCCTCATCTCCGCATCATCCACTGCCGCCGCAAAATTATAAAGCGGTTCTTTTAAGCTCTTTGCGATTACAATATCACCCATGAGTCCGGCATCAAACTCTATCTTGCCGCGTACTAAATCATTTACAGTGACTTTCTTCTCCGGCATTTTGAAGCGAATAACCGCCGACTCCCCTTTTTTCATTTTCCCTTCCGCTTCTTCCAGAGTAATACTGCGGCATTTCCCGCTGTATTTGGGCGCAAGACCCTGTGAAAGCTGGGATTGTCTTTGCGCTTCCAGTTCATCAATACTGCAGAAACACCAGTAAGCCCGCCCTTCCTCAAGAATTTTTTTGAGGTTCTTCTCATAAACCACCAAGCGTTCACTCTGCCGGATCGGCTTTTCGTCCCACATAAGCCCCAGCCACTCCAGTCCTTCTAAAATTTGCTTCTCATATTCTTTTTTGGAACGTTCCTTGTCGGTATCCTCAATTCTTACCAAAAAATCCCCGCCCTTACTTTTCGCAAAAAGCCAGTTAAAAAGCGCCGTTCTTACGTTTCCGATACTGAAAGGCCCGGTCGGCGACGGCGCAAACCTTACTCTTATGGGGCGCGAACTTTCCATTCCTTTATTTTACACGAAAATCATCTCTCAGCTAAACAAGTTCCAAGGTGCGTTTCACAATCATCTCTGCCGCCTCCGGCTTGGCAAAGCTAAGGGCCGCCTGAGACATTTTCTCTTTCAATCCGGACTCGTTCAAAATTTTCTCAATCTCAAGCTTCAGTATTCCCCAACTAAGATTACTCTCTTCAACCACAATTGCTGCACCGCTTCGTTCATATTCGTACGCGTTTACTCTTTGATGGTCGCCTGCCGACTCCGGTAAAGGAACGAGAATTGCCGGCTTCCCGAACGAAGCAATTTCAAAAATTGCCCCCGAGCCGGTGCGGGAGACGACAACATCAGCCGCCGCAAGTACTGATTTTATCTCCTCCGCGTTAAGAAATCCGCCGTACCGATAACGCTCACTTGAATTCCTTAATCTCTCAGCATGATTTAAATTATCCGCCCCAACCTGATGAAAAACCTGGGTAAAAGAAATAATTTCCTTAAAATTGTTAAAAACGAATTCATTCAGGCGTTCCGCTCCCTGCGAACCGCCTAAAAAAACGATAAGCGGTTCTTCGGGTTTAAATCTAATCCGGGTTTTGGCCGCCTCCGTGTTCTGCACTCGATTGGTAAGAATCTCCAGCCGGATTGGGTTTCCTACTAATTCTGTCTTCTTCGGAGAAAAATAATTTATAGCCGTTCTAAAAGATATGAATACTTTTTTCGCAAAATGAGCGGAGAGCCGATTTGTTAAGCCCGGGACGGAATCCGATTCATGAATGACAACCGGAATAAAGTAAAATCTCGCCGCTAAGACAACCGGCAGGGCGCTCGTCCCGCCTTTGGAAAAAACCAAATCCGGCATAAGGAAGTAAAGTTTAAAGAGTGCCTGGAGAAAACTTATGAAGAACTTTGGCACATCAATAAAATTCCGCAGGTCAAAATAACGCCGCAACTTGGCACCCAAAATTTTGTAAACCTTTATTTCTCTTTTTTCAAACTCTTCATTTAACTTATGTCGGGGACCAATGTAAGAAACCTTGATGTCGCCTCCGGCAAAACGCCTTATCTCATCCAAAACAGCCACCAGCGGGAAAACGTGTCCCCCGCTTCCTCCGCCTGTCAGTAGAATTCTCTTTCTCATGATTATCTATATCTAGAAACATTAACTATTATCCCGCTCATCGTCAAAAAGACTGCCAGTGCCGTTCCGCCAAAACTGATAAAAGGCAATGGGATACCCGTAAAAGGAATGAGTCCGGAAACCGCCGCAATGTTTATGAAAACCTGAATCCCCAAAAGAGTGATAAAACCGGTAACCAAAAGCCGCCCGAAATTATCCCGCGCCGCCTTAGCAATACGCAATCCTTTTAAAACTAAAACTAAAAATACAAGTATAAGGAGGGACGCCCCCACAAACCCCAGCTCTTCCGCAATCACCGCAAATATTGAGTCCCCTGTTGGTTCGGGCAGATACCGGAGTTTTGTCGTTGACTTGCCGTAGCCTACACCAAACCAGCCGCCGGAGCCGATAGCAATAAGCGACTGATTTAAGTGATAGCCTTCTTCAAGTTCATTGGCTCCGCCATCCAAAAAAGCTGTAATCCGTTCCAATCGATAAGGAGTGATATAAACCAGAATGGAAAGGCCTAAGGCGGCAAGTAAAACCGCGGCAACGAGAAATTTAATCCGCCCGCCGGCCGTAAAGTAAGTGGCAAGAGCGGCAGCAAAGATTATCGCTGCTGTCGTCGTTGAGGGTTGAAAAACAATGAGTAAGATTATAATGCCGACCAAAATCATGAAAGGCAGAAAACCGGTCAGGAATTTTTTACTTCGCTCTCTGCTTTTTGAAAGCCAAGCCGCAAGATAAATGAAAAAAGTAAGTTTCAGGACTTCAGCCGGCTGGAAGCTGAAACCGCCGATATCCACCCAGCGCGAAGCCCCCTTAGCCGCAAAACCGAAAGACGTGGTAAAGACAAGGGTAAGAAGAAAGATGTTCAAAATAAGAAGCGGAACTGCCAGCTTTTCCCACCGCCGGTAATAAAGAAAAAAACCGATGAAAAAACCGACCACCCCGGCAATAAGACCATTTAAAATTTGGTGGTTAAGATAATAGAAACTGTTACCGAATCTCGCCTCAGCTAAGTCTGATGAAGCACTTGTCAGCATCACCAGCCCAAAAACGGTGAGGAGCACTACAAGACCAAGAAAGACGTAGTCAGGCGCGGAAGTTCTTCTTGTTCTGATTCTCCTTAGCATTAAGTCTGATACCTTAACACTTTCCCGGAACGAGATTTCTTAAACCTCCCCTCTTCAATAAGAACCCCGCCATTTACAATTGCGTCTTTCACAAGACCGTCCTTAATAACCAGTAGGTCGGCATAGTAATCTTCCCGGATTTTACCCCTCCACTTTAATTTATATTTCTCAGCCGGAAGGGTAGTGAGTTTAGCGATCGCCTTTTCCGTCGAAAACCCTATCTTCTCGGCGAGCTTCAAGAAATTAAGGAACGCTCCCCTCTCTTTTATTTCGCCTGAAGAAATAAAAGATGATTGCGAGAAAACAAAATCTTCAATTAAATCTCTTTCAACGGACTCCTTTAAAAGAACGCCTCTCAAACCCGAACTCTTCATAAGTTTAAAAAGACTCTCCGCCGGAGAAAGCTCATTGTTTACCGCGTAATCTCTTAAGCTTTTGCCGTAAAGAAAATGAAGGTGAGGCGGCATCTCTCCAATATGAATATTTTCACCGTTAAATTTTTTTAAGTAATGAATTATTTCTTTTTCTAAATGCTCACTATTCAAATACTCTATCATTTTTTCAAAACCCTCTTTTTTCATTTTCTCCGGCAGGAGCTGGTAAAGTGGCGTTGCAACGTAAGAAAAAGAATTACAATCAAAGTTTATTCGCATCTTTGCGCCTTCGTCCTCAATTTTCGCCTTGAGCGACAAATAATTTCTTGCCTCCCCTATCATCGGCATGAAGTGACTTATCTCAAGATTAACTCCGGTTTTTTTGGCAATTCGGATTGCTTCTTCCACTGACTTTTCAATAAAAGGTCCGTAATCCCTCAAATGGGCGGCATAAACTCTCTTTTCTTCCGCAACGACATTCACTAACTCTTCAATTTCATGAACCGGCGTGAATTTTGTATCGGCAAATTCAAGTCCGGTTGAAAAACCAAGAACGCCGTCTCTAAAAGCTTCAATTAGCATTCTCTTGGCAGTCCGAACCTCGTTCTCGGTCAAATCTCTCATTTTGTCCCCTAAAAGCGCTTTCCTTATTGTGCTGTGACCGACAAGACTGCCGAAATTTATGTTTAATCCTTGTTTTTCCAGATGCTTAAAAAACCCGCTAAAGTCATGCCAGTCAACGTTTAATCCTGAAATATCCGCCCAATTCCTCAGCGAAAATAGAGAACGATTTGCAATTGGCGCAAAAGAGACACCGCAGTTACCACCGATTACCGTCGTGATTCCATCTTTCAAATCTTTTCTGCCGAAATCATCGTCAAAAATTTCTAAGTAATGGTCAGCCGAAGAATTCACGTCCACAAAACCGGGAGTAACCATCGCGCCTGTTGCGTCAATCACTTTTTCCGCCCGATTTTTTGAAAAACTACCGCGTTTTAAAATCCTTTTTCCCCTTACCAAAACATCTTCTTTTATCGGTTCATTACCGCTACCGTCGTATACAAGACCTCCTTTTATTAATACCGCAGACATGTCTTTATTATAGATGAAGAAATTTAAAAAATCTCCGTGAGTAATTACTTGGAGTAAAATTATTCTGGTTCCGAGAGTGACTGCTCACGGGGTGTTATGCAAACCTGGCCAAGAAGAACAAAACCAACCCAAAAATGGTCGCCACCGCCGAGATTATCCAAAACCTCATCGTGATTTGACTCTCAATCCAACCCAATGCTTCAAAGTGGTGATGAATCGGGGTTGATAAGAAAACTTTTTTGCCCCGAATTTTTTTGCTCAAAACCTGAATAATGACTGAGAGCGATTCCCCAACCAAAATCAACCCGAAAAAAGGCAAAAAGAGTGCCGTGTTGGTAAGCATCGTTACCACTCCCAGAGTGATTCCCAGCGACATTGAACCGGTATCACCCATAAAGAACCTCGCCGGGTTAATGTTAAACCAGAGAAAAGCCAGAATCGCCCCCAAAATGGCCGCGTTCATAACCGCCAGGTCATAACGCCCCAGAACGAACGCCACCACCACCATTGCTCCGAAAGCGAAGAAAAGCGTCCCCCCTGCCAGTCCGTCCAAACCATCAGTTTCATTGGTTGAGAAAGCAGTGGCGACAAGCACAAAAATGAAAAAAGGAATGTACCATCCGCCTATGAAAACGTTTCCGACAAAAGGAATGTAAAGAATGTCCCAGCCAAGCTTGAAATAGAACCACCAAGCCCCGACCATTGCTACTGCGGTGTAGAGAAGAATTTTTTGTCCCATTGTAAGACCTCCCTTGTGCGGTCCTTTGCCTAAAATCCCAAATAAATCATCAGCCAGTCCCACAAGAGCGGTGAAGAAAAGCGCGGCAAGCGGCAAATACGTTTCGGCCCGATTTACGAAATCAAAATAATCGGCAAATCCGTCGAGGAAGTAGCGCAGAATGAAAAAGACGACCGCCAAACCCAAAACTGTAACCCAGATAATCATCCCACCCATAGTCAGGGTTTCTGCTTTCTTCTTGTGAAAATGATAAAAAATCGGCGCGCTCTTTTTATCACGGATGTTCTTTTTTCTAAGATCAAACTTCTCTGCAAAATGAAGAAAAAAAGGCGTGACGAAAAGCGCCACTGCGAATGAGAGAGCAAACATTATTAAAATTCTTACTGCTTCAAAAACTGACATGATTGACTAAAATATATAAGCTCTATTAATCCAATCCAAAAGCGATTCAAGCTCCTTGTACCGGTCGGGGCTCCCTAAAATTATCGCAATAAGCCGAGTATTTTTAAAAGATATAATGGCAAGTAAATTTTCGCGAGCTTTCAAAGAAGTACCGGTTTTCCCGCCAAGGAAATAAGGTTTGTCAACCAAACTGTTTATATTATAAACGGTACGGCTTGTTGTGTCGTTCAAGGGCTGAACAACCTGGCTCTTCAGTCGACTCCAGTTAAAAATTTCCGGCTTCGTCTCTAAAATGTATTTTCCAAGTCGGAGTAAGTCACTTGCGGAAGTTGAGTTCTCGTCAGCTAGTCCCGAACCGTCGAAAACCACTGTTTGAATCATTCCAACCGCCCGAGCTTTTTGGTTCAGTGAGCTTCTAAATTTTTCTTCACCCACATGACTTTCAAAAGCCGCCGCCGCGTCATTGGACGAGGTAAGAAGCATGATTTTCAGCATATCGCGGGCGGAGAAAACTTCGCCGCTCCGCAAACCGCCTGCTTCTCCCTCGGTAGCTACGGCTTTCTCGTCTACCACGATTTTTTTATTTTCCCCAATATCTTCAAGTACAACAAGAGCGGCAATAAGCTTGGTAAGCGAAGCCATCGGCCAGCTCCGGTAAGTATTGTAATTGAAAAAAGGAAAATTTTCGTCAAGCGACTGGATAAGAACGGCTTCTGCTGATACCTTTGGGTCAAGTACATCCCAATTTCTTTTCGGCGCCCGCTGTACTTCGAAATTCCGAATCGAGGCCTCCGCACCGAGAAGCGAAGCTTTTTCATACAAAAAATCAGGAAGTTTTTCCAATTCTTCTTTGTTTTCAACGCCTGCCGGTTCCGAAGCAACGGGCGGCGAACCACCCACACTCGTAACAGCAACGGAGGCTAAAATTAAAACCGCTAAGATTAATGCCTGCACCTGAACCCTCATAAATTAATCGTTACTTTCCGCTTGTGATTCCTGCGTCTCAAACTTCTTCAAAACATTCTTATACTCATCATATTCCGGCAGTTCTTCCTGACGATTCAAGCCTATATACCGCAAAAAATCGAAGCTCACCTTGTAATTGTAAACGCTTTTCCGTTCGGGGTTGGTTTCCCGCTCAATGAGTCCCCGCATCAATAAACTCCGCAAAATGAAACTGGAATTTACACCCCGCACGAAATCAACGGTCGCTCGCGGCACCGGTCCCAGGTAAGCGACAATTGAAAGCGTTTCAAGCGAAGCCGGCGAGAGTTCCTCCCGAAACTCTTCTTTGATAAGTTCCTTGTTTATGTTTTGAAATTCGGGTCTCGTCGCAAGTTGAACCTTGTCTCCCTGCCTTAAAAGCGTAAGTCCCCGTTCGCTGTTCTCTTTTAACTTATTCTCAAAAAAGTTTATTAGTTCGCTTGCCTCGCCCTCTTTTAATTTCAGGATTTTGGCTACTTTTTTCGTCTCTATGGCTTCTCCGTAATGAAAAAGGAGTGCTTCTAACTCGCCTATTTTCTTATCCATATCTATAAAATATTACCATTCTTTTTTGCGATAGTAATCTCCCCGAAATTTCCCGACTGTTCAACATAAACAAGCTGAGCTTTAATGAGATGGAGAATGGCAAGAAAAAGAACTACTAGCTCACTCTTGGTACCCTTATCTTTAAGACTGTTGAAACCGACGGGACTTGAAGTTAGTTTTTTAACAATTTCTTCAATTTTTTCCTTTAAATTGATGATTTTAATTTTAATTGTCTTCACTGGCTTCATTAATTTCTCAAGCTCACCTGCAATTTTCATAATCGATAATGCTAAATCTTTTTTTGTCACTTTCTTCGGTGGGTAAAAAGCCACACCAATTGCGCTTAAAAATTCACGCGTCGCCATTTGCGGGAAATCATCCCACCTCTCCCTGATTAATTTCTGGGCATTTTTCATCTCGGCGTAAATTTTGAGCCGCAACTCCAGGGTTCGCACGTCTTCTTCCTCCTCTTCATCCAACTGGAGGGTGGGTAAAAGATTTTTTGATTTTATGAGAACAAGCTTGGAGGCAACAATAATAAAGTCGATTATGAGGGTTGGGTCGGCGTGTTCCTCTTCAAGCTTTTTTAGATAATCCAAAAAATCAGCCGTTACCTCGGCTAAACTGATTTCCGCAATCTCAAGTTTTTTGTCGAGAACCAGCTCCAAAAGCTTATCAAGCGGTCCCTGGTACTTCTCGAGCGCTAGTTCGTACGGCATATTACAATGTTATCACTTCCTCTTGTTGCTATCCATGGCGGATAACCATCACGTCTCCGTCTTCTACTACATACTCCTTCCCTTCCAGCCTTAACCAACCTTTCTGTTTTGCCGTGTTCCAGTCGCCGGCTTCCAATAATTTTTCCCAGTTTATAACGTCAGCTTTTATGAATTTCTCTTCAAAGTCAGTATGAACCACCCCGGCCGCCTGCGGCGCTCTGGTGCCCCGTTTCACAAACCACGAACGCGCTTCGTTTTCGTTGGCAGTGAAAAAGGTAATGAAACCGAGGAGTTTCAGAAACGAACTGAAAATTCGTTCCAAGCCGCTCTCGTCAAGGCCCTTTTTCAAATCAAAAACCAAGTGAGAGTAGCCCAGTGATTTGACTTTATCAAGTAATTCTTTTCCCGCTTCATCCTCTTCGCCGTTTAGAAAAACAAACTGGGGCTTGGCACTTAGAAGATTCTCTTTCTCCGCCGCTGCTTCATCTTTTGCCTCGAGCTCCCGGAGCACCGTCTCAAAATCGCGAAGAGCGTCAACCTTACCTTCAAAATGAACTATTTCTTCACCTTTAAAAACTCTCACCAAATGCAATATCGCACCCGCTTCCCGGATATGGGCCAGGAACTGATTGCCGAGTCCCTTGCCTTTATGAGCGCCAGCCACAAGTCCGGCAATATCTACAAACTCCAAAACCGCCGGCAGAACCTTTTTTGAACCGATTACTTCGGCAACTTTTTGCAGCCGCTCATCGGGTGATGGCACCACCCCGACATTCGGGTCAATCGTCACGAACGGATAATTGGCGATACTAACTTCCTGTTTGGTTAGTAATTTAAAGAGTGTTGATTTACCCACGTTCGGCAAACCGACTATCCCGATTGAAAGTTTCATCCTTTAATAATAATTATCTAACAAAAAAAAGGAAACCGGTCATCGCTCGCTGGTAAGGCGAACTCGCGGTTTCCTCTCCTCCCGTCCTGCGGAAGGATGTGCTAGATGAGAGAGCGTGGGTTGTCCTTCTCTCCCGCATTCACCCCACTCCTTACCGATGGGTAGCAGACTGACCGTTCCCGGACCTCCTCCTCCTCCTCGCGAGATCGAGAGTCCGGATGGTCGTCATTGCAGGCTCCCACCGGGTTCTGCTCCTGCTCCTGCCCTTGCTTCTGATTCTGCTTTTTCATAACGCCTCCTTGGCGTAGGGATGAAATAAACTCTGTAAATGAGCTAGATGAGACCGACTATGGTCTCAAAATCAATCACTTTTCCAAAAACGACCGATTTTGAAACCGCAGAATTTAAAAACCTCCCTTTCGGGGAGGTTTTCGGATTCACTCGTTAGTTAATATTTTCTACTTTTCAACCATAAAACCTCCCCGATTTGGGTTAATAATAACGAGGACCAACAAAATGGAAAGAATGCTAAGCAAAATTGAAATATTCATGATTAGTAAAACCTTAACAGCTAGTTAATTTTCGTCAAGAGGACTATGGATAACATAAAAACGGTATTTTTTCTTTGACCACACCGGTCCGGCAAAATCAACGCCGATCCGCTTTGATTTTTTAATTTTTAATCTTCCCGCTCCGAATTCTTTTCGGAGCGAGGCTCGCTCCTTCCCGGAAGGAGCGGCTATCCATAAACCGGTCTTCCGGCTAGCAAGTTTCCCGTTGAATTTTTTATCAATCTTCATAAATTTCGTAAGCCGGGCAGGACCGTTTGCTCCCTCTACTCCCCTCAATAGAACCGCCGCCGGATATTCCTCTTTACCGGTTACGATATTTGACATCCAGTGCATTCCGTAAGTGAGGTAAACATACCAGTGTCCCGCCGAACCGAACATTATTTTGTTTCTCTCCGTCTTCCCGCGGTGAGCATGAGAAGCCTTGTCTTTAAAACCGTCGTAGGCTTCCGTTTCGGTTATTATTGCTCGTATAACCTTTCCTCTATACCTGCGGCATAAATATTTGCCGAGCAGGTCTCTTGCAACTGTAACAGTCGTCCGCTCGAAAAATTTTTTCGGTAAAGCCTTCACAACAGTTTTCTGACTTCTTCAATGACGTCGGCCGGAATCGGGTCACGCTCGGAGCTTTTACCCGGATATCGCCAGGTTGTAATAATTCTTAATTTTCTTCCTTTTAATACATACATCACCCAGATTTCCTGATATCTCTTCGTCCCGGCGGGCTGCATTACCGCGACCGTTTCGGGCACTATCCCCTCCTCGGTCCGTTTCGGGTGGCGAATGATACGCTTAATTCGGCTCTCGGAAATGCCGTACTGCATCATTTTCATGAAAACGTGAGAAGTCCAGGAATACCTCTCATCGTCTTTGGGTAATTTGGTTCTCATTTAAACCACTTCAGCTTGATAACATTGTTCGCAATAAATAATTTCTTTCCTGTCCGGGGCATAAGCAGTCTCAAATTCGTTGGGGCACTTCCCTTCTTCGTGAAAATGCTTTGTAGTGTTGGAATAGATATTGTTTCCCGATTTTGTCCCGGCGCACTGGCATTTCCGTTTCCAAAGCTTCAAGGGATTTCTCTGTTTTAATCTCTGATAATGCCGGCAGTTAGGACAAAACAGGGGTAAAGGGATATTCATCTTTTTGTAAAAAGCCAGCTCATTAGAGATTACCTTAAAAGCTTGAGTACATTGTTCGTTACATTTCCCGCGATGTTCACAGCCTATTATTTCTTTCAATATGCTCTCGTCAACTTCACTGATATTTCCAGACAAGTCTCCGGGCCAAACAGTAATACCGTAATCTCTTTTGACTTCTTCCTTCCAGGGAAATTTCTTTTCGCTCGCCTCTTCCTTGGTAAGAGTGTAATACTCTTGGGCGATAGTCTCGTTATAAGCATGAGGTGAAAGCTCTGCCGGGAAAAAATCGCCGTACCCGTGCTTCCTGCCGGCTTTATCAGTAAAGGGCATTTTATTCATTTGTTCTATGATTCGCGGAAGAATTTTTTCGTACTCTTCCTTCGAATATTGTTTGTTCAAAATACAATACTGCTTATTCCTTAAACCAATACATCCGAATAAATAGGAAGAGCCGTGGCAATTAAGCGAGTATTGCACGTGATTGGAATCGTAAATAGTGACCGAGGATAAATTATTACTGCCAATGTTGGCATCAATCATTTCGTAAGAAACTTCGTTCTTGTAAATCCCGTTTCCATCCCAGCAATCTTTTAAAACAAGGGCGCTAAAGAGATATTTTGCGTCTTCAACATCGTGATAAATATCGAAGCAGAATTTACAGTTCTTTGAATTATTTATAATGTCCCCGGTGGAATCGGGAGAATTTACGATGTTGGCGTAACGATGAATGGACTTTAAGTACACTTTCCGAAACGTTTCCTGCACCCTCTCAAGTTTTTCGCGAGTATCCGGCAAATAATCTTTGATTTTCTTTTCGTACTCCTCCTTCGAGTACTGCTCGTTGAAAATGCAATAATTTTTGCTCACCAGGTTCGTGCAGCCGAAACAGTTATTGCAATTCCTGCAGGCATATAAAAAGTAGGAATCGGTGCAGTTTTTACAATTCGTACTGTACAAAAGCCAATAAGACTCGGCACAGTTCACACACTCATAACAGAGTTCGTTCTTGGAAGCGGCGTAAAGATCTTGCGAATCTTTGTTCTCCATTATTTTATTACCGTACCGTGTATTCTCGTTCCATCCTCCGCCGAAAATCAGATAGCAGTCTTTATTGCCGTCCAAATAATTTCCGTATTCGGTGCGGACGGCATTTTGATTGGCAAGAGCAATATGCGGAGTATCTCTCATTAATTCTCCAAACTGCCCGAAAAACGTTTTATCAAAATCATAGCCACGGCCCCACTGGAGAGGGTCCCATTCATCCGACCACCAGTAATCATGGTCATAAACAATATAAGGTGAATCCGGAGCATACATGCTTATTATTTCTTCGGAGTGTCCCGGAGCACCGCACTTTCGCTTGTAAAGCGTGCGTTCATTACGCCAAGCCATCCGGCGCTGATTGCGGCATCTTGGACAAAAAGTCGGAGCGGGAACTTTTGCTCGTTCATAAAAACCGAAGTCATCTGCTCCAATCGTGAAAGATTGTTTGCAATTCTGGCACTGTTTTGTTTCTGTTTTCATACCACTTCGGCGTTATAACATTCTTCGCAATATACTATTTCCTTCCTCTCTGGTGAGTAGGAAGTCTCGAATTTGTTGGGGCACCTCCCCTCTTTGTGATGGCTGTGTTTCACGGAATTGTTATATGTTTTGTAGTCGCACATACACTGACGGTACCAGAGTTTTCGAGGAGTACGTTTTTTCATCCTTTCCTGATGCCGACATTCAAAATCTTTGTGAGGCAGAGGTAAATGCATTCGCCGATAAAACTCCAGTTCGGCGGGAGTAATCTTGAAATTCTTTCCGCAACTCTCACAAGCCAATATTTCACCCGTTATATCATCCTTCACTTCCTCGATGGTTTCGGGAGTTTTGCTCGACGGAATGGTTTCTTGTTTAAAAGTACCCGTACTGTAATCCTGCCACTTGAACCCTTGAGCCAGCGCCTCCTCCTTGTTTAAGGAAAAAAAATCGTTCGCGAGCGTTTCGTTATAACCAAAAGGTGCAAGGTTAGGCGGAATAAAAGAACCGTAAGTCCCCTCTTTCTTCATTGAGTCAATTATTTTCTCTTTCAAGTTATCGTATGCTTCTTTTGAATATTCCTTATTTAAAATGCAGTAGTTTGCTTTCTTCAAAGCGATACAGCCGAAACAGCTGGTGCAATTATGGATATTGTCGCAATACTCAACTTCGTTGCAGTAGAAAATGAATGTAGAATGCTTTGATTTGAAACTCTGGAGCGTACCCATAATATCCAGACAAAGCTCCGGTTTGTAATAAATGTTGTTTCCGTCATAAAAATCTATCGGGTCCTCGGCATCCGCCGCATAAGCGCAAGCCTTGGCGTTGCTGGCATCAAACATCATCTTGGTGTCGTGACAATTGAACAAATAATCGCCGGTGGCGTTCTTACACTTCGTCTGAAAAGCGAATTTCACGAGAGACTGTGATTTCAACTTCTGTAGACGATTTTTTGCCGCCTCTATGCTTTGGTGCGAAGTAAGTATTTCTTTCTTTTTCGCTTCAAACTCTTCCTTTGAACACTGCTTGTTCTCTATGCAGTATGACTTGTGCCGCAAATTGGTAGAGAGAATGCAATTCTGGCAATCCCGCATGTCGGAACAAAAAAACAAATCACTGCTCGACTGACAGCGGTCGCTGAACAGACACCCATAACATTGGCGGCAATCCACGCATTCGTAACATAATTCCGAGTCGTAAAGAAAAGCCGTATCTAAAGAAGATTTGCAGTGCTGAACCAGCCGACCATACATACAGTCTTCATTCTGCTCGGCAGCGAAAATAAGATAACAATTTTTATTGTCAGCACTGTTGTTGGTATATTCGCTGTTTACGCTCGTAAGGTTAAGGAGTCCAATCCTCGGAACACGCCGCTGTAATTCCTCAAATTGAGAGAAGAAAGATTTGCTTGGGTTATATTCTGGTGCAAACGATTTCGCGTCCCAATCATCCGACCACCAGCACGGCTGGCAGTAAACGGGAAAAGATGTTTTTGGCGGATATATGGAAACTTTTTCTTTTTTGCACAAATCGCAGACCCGACGGTAAAGAGTTCTCTCGTTCCGATGCGCTATCCGTCTCTGCATTCGGCAGTCCGGACAAAAAACCGGCGGCGGAGACTGAACACGTTCATAGAAACCAAAATCCTCCGATTCTATCATGAAATCGTTCTTGCAGTTCTGGCATTTCGAAGACACTGAGCTTATCGAATGTGGTTTCGTTTCGGAATTCATGAATTAATTACTGAATTAGTTACGTAATTAATTACGTAACTAATTTCCGGCCGTAGAGTCCGATAAGCAACCCGTCGTCAAGCACGTGACCCTCCATCGCTTTCAGCAATTCTTCCTTAAAAGCACCTTCGTTCAAATCAAGTTCCACATCCAGCGCATAAACCTTAAACATATACCGGTGGGGTTTATTTCCTCTCGGCGGACAGGGACCGCCATAGCCGATTTTCTCGAAACTAGTAGTACCCAAAAGCGCATTCCCCGGCACGTTGTCTTCCGGAATATAGTGTGTTTTCGACTCCATGTTCCATAAAAGCCAGTGAACCCAGGTAACGCCGCCAGTCGCATCAGGGTCGTCCATTATCAAAACCAAACTCTTCGTTTCCGCCGGCGCGTTTAAAATCTCAATAAAAGGATTGACGTTTTCGCCGTCACAAGTGTGTTTTTCGGGTATTAACCCGTTATTTTTAAAAGCTGAACTCTTTATTACTAAATTCCCCATCCCTTTCAGAATAGCACCCCATTACTCGGTAATCAAAGCTCGGCGGTCGTAGATGTTAGACGGGTTCCAAAGCATAAAACCATTCAAAAGAGCGGGTGTGGAAGTGGCCGCTTCATAAGTCGCTTCAATCTGCTTCCGCACCATCTCCGGTGTGTAAACCGCGCCCAAATCAAAAGCCTGAAGCCAGGGACGGAGCTTAGAATTCTGATTTGAAGAAGTCGCGTTCCTGTAAATCTCCAGCCGCGAGACCGCCGAGTCCATTGAATACTTCACCACCTCATAAGGGTAAGCCGCCGGATTACCAAGATTGAGGAAATTTGATATGTAATGGGACGGATAAACCATCGGCGAGACATAGTCAAAATTTTCATAAGCGTGCTCAATAATCTGACCAATCCCCAAGTCATCGTAATTTACCGTTGTTTGGCCGAAAATATCAGCCGAAATTTTTGCGCCCGGCAGATTTTCCCGGAGATACTGGAAAAAATCTCTTATCACCGTTGCAGCCAGTGTTACCTCATCCCAAAAAGGGTATTCCGTGGCGTCTATATCCCCATCCGAAGGAAAGCGGATATAGTCAAAATTTATTTCGTCAAATCCGTGGGCGAGAGCATCGCGGGCAATGGCAATGTTATAATCCCAAACTTCCTGACTTGTCGGATCAAGCCACATTAGCCCCTTATTGTCCTCCCAAATCTCGCCGGTGAACTTATTCCTTATCGCCAAATCCGGCCGGGCGAGAGCAAGTCTTGGATCTTGGAAAATTGTCGTCCGGGCAATTACATAAATACCTCTCTCGTGTAACCGCCTTATCAAAGAATCAATGTCGGCTACTCTAATCTCCTCGGCGTTATATTCTTCAACCTCCGGGACATCCGTATCATACCCCACGTATCCCGAGTAATCCTTGATGTCAATCACGATTGAATTAAGTTCCGAGTTTTCAATCAAATCAATAAAGTAATTTACCCGCGAAGGCGTCCCGGCTGACCAATTCGTAGCGTAAATTGCTTTTATCTCCGCGGGCGGATTCGCAAGCGGCTCCGGTGGGGGGAGTTTTACAGCTTCCAACACTTCCTCTCCTTGGGTGGTATACTTAAGTAGCCCACCCTCTTCAGAGAAGGGTATATTTATTATCAGTTCGGTCGTATTTTTCTCCAAAAACAAAAAAATCCCGCCGAAGATAGCGGCAATAATCAAAGTTGCGTAGGCGATGAATCTAAACATATAATTAGTGTATCAATGCTTGCTATTTATCGAAAATACAGACCAGTCACCTTTGAAAGTTTACTGGGCCAGGACCTAACAGTCAAAATCCTGAAGGAGGCAGCTAAACAGGATCGGCTCGCTCACGCCTACCTTCTCTCCGGTCCCCGAGGCACCGGGAAAACTACAACCGCCCGCCTTATCGCAAAAATCGCAAACTGTGATACCAGGGCAAGTGATGCCAATTTTAAAAAGAAAGGCGAGCCCTGCAATAAGTGCGGTCCCTGTGATGAAACTAACGAAGGCCGGGCTCTTGATGTTATTGAAATTGATGCGGCTTCAAACCGCGGCATCGACGAGATAAGAAACCTGAAAGAGAGCGTCCGCGTCTCCCCTGCTTCTTTTCGGAATAAAGTTTTCATAATTGACGAGGCCCACATGTTAACCAAAGACGCCTTCAACGCTCTTTTGAAAACCCTGGAAGAGCCACCGCCGCATGTTATCCTCATTCTCGCCACAACAGAACCGGATAAAATCCCGGCAACGATTTCTTCCCGCGCCCAGCAATTTTATTTTAAAAAAGCTCCGGTTAGTTTCATCGTCGGCAAGCTGAAAGAAATCGCGAAGAAAGAAAAAATAGAAGTATCAAACGAAGCCCTGGAATTGATCGCCGCCTCGGCCGAAGGGAGTTTCCGGGATGCCGAGTCCCTCTTGGACCAACTCACTTCTTTCAACGGCGCGAAGATAAATCTTGACGACGTTGAAAAATCGCTCGGCAAAGTCGGTTTTGATAAACTCTCCGAGCTCTGTGGATTAATACTCGCGGGTAATCTGGAGGATACCCTGAAAATAATCTCCGAAGTGGAGGACGGCGGCTTCAACCTCGTCCAGCTCACGAAAGACATGATTCAATATCTCCGCCGGACTGCGGTCTTAAAGTTCAATCCGGAGATGAAAACCCTCTTCAAAAACGAGCTGATGGAAGAACACTTAAATAAGCTCCTCGCCCACGCCGCCGTATTCAAAGACGAACAAATCAAGCTGATAAAAGAGCTTATAACCGCCTACAGTCAGATGCGCTACAGCCAATTCCCCATAATCCCTTTGGAGGTTGCGATTATAGAAAGCTTAAAGTAAATTAAAGATTGAAATACTTGGGGGATCGTCTAACGGTAGGACGCTAGGTTTTGGTCCTGGAAATCGGGGTTCGATTCCCTGTCCCCCAGCCGATAGAGTTTGTCAAAATCTTTGATTTTGTCACAAACTCATCGCTCAGCAACTTTGTTGCTGAGTACATTAAGCAGCAGAAATTCAAGTTCCCGAGGAGGCGTAGCCGACGAGGGACATAATTATTTTATGGAATACTTCGTCTACATCTTAGAATGCGCAGACGGCTCACTATATATCGGATGTACGAACAATCCGGAAAAAAGGATAAAACAACACAGTAACTCGAAATCAGGAGCGCATTACACCAAAACCCGCAGACCCGTTAAGCTACTGCACAGAGAAACTTTTGAAACACTGTTTGAGGCAAGAAAACGCGAACGAGAAATTAAAAGCTGGCCCAGGAAGAAAAAACTTGAATTAATTGAATCCGGAGAGTGAAACCCTCGAAATCGCCTCAGAAAACCCTTACATTGAATAGTGTATAGTCGTTGCGTTTTTTATCAGTCTCTCTGCGTCCCTTCTCACATCGTTATAATCCCTCTGAACGTCTTCGCTCTCCGTTGGAGACGAAAATGATGGATCTATAATCACCTCAGCCTTGCGCTCAGTCTCAAATTTAGTGTCACTATGATTTTTTAATTCTTCCGCTATTTCAGGCATAACCTTTTCAATTATTCTCTCTAAAATATCTGGACACTCTTTTAACAACCCTCCTAATTCCGGTCCGGGACCAATAAGTTCTTGGGCTACTGATATAGGCAAAACGAATTGATATCTATAATCATAAGATCTTCCTCCCCTATCAACAGCAGAAGCTCTTCTTACAACTGACACGATAGCCGCTAACTCATCTCTCCCACCCTCAAAAATTTCGCTATGCTTAACAGGAACAAAAAATTTTCTTGGAACTTCTCTTGTTTTTTTAACATCTTTGTATCCTCCAAAAACTTTCTTTGCCGAATCCCAATACTCTTCTTCTCTAACGCCTCTTTCTATTTTCCTGAAAGCAGGTAAAAAATGTATAAAATCTCTATAAGAACCTTCCTCGTCTCCAAAAAGGGTAAAAATCTCATTTACTTCTCTTATTGTATCTACCTCTTGAGACACTCTTGCTATTTTATATGTACTTTCAAACGTTTCATCGCTTCCATAATTTCTCACAGTATAACCCTCATCCCATGGGCGCTTACCTAAAACCATGGCACTTATTTCCTCATTACCTACTAAGCCTAAAAAGGTTTTTACAAACTTGTCTCTTTTCCTTTCAATCTCTGATTCTTCTTGCTCATGAGATGCTTCTAACTTTTCGGGCTCCTCAGGAATAAATTTTTCGAAAGGATTAGACGGCATATATTTATAATTATCTTTCAGGAACAAAAAACTTGCAATCAAGATAAATTCCTTACAATAGTAGAAGAAAACAAATAATGCAGCGATTGAGGACCGGTTAGTAAGACCCTCGAAATCGCCCCCGAAAACCCTTACACTGATTGAAAGGTTCTGGTTCCAAACCCGAGAACACAGCAAAGCAAAATAGCAAAATGATTAAAATGTCTATA
Organism: uncultured Candidatus Saccharibacteria bacterium; assembly: GCA_964525595.1. Lineage (GTDB taxonomy): Bacteria > Patescibacteriota > Minisyncoccia > UBA6257 > GWB1-50-10 > CAZGHF01. Next base: position 3,506 of record CAZGHF010000005.1, on the reverse strand, counting down.
TTAACAATCATCAAAATACTATTCTTAGCAATAATTTTTCTAGCCTCGCTCTCCTTACCTACTAAATTCCATCTATCATGGTTTTGGATAATACTAGCAGTTGGAGTAACCGCAATCGTGGCGGTACTTATTTTTCCTACCATTTCAAAGTTTTTAAACGATAGGAAAACTGAACTTGAGATAACATTAGTAATTATATCTCTTATAACTGTAACATCCATAATAGCAGGAGTTCAATCGATAAAGTTACAACAGGAGTCTCTAGATCAAGCCGTAAGTATCCAAAAAGTCAATTGGGAAAGAGAAAACAGAATTAAAAGAGAGAATAATAGAATCTATTTTGAAAATACAAGAACTGAATTAATTAAAAATTTGGGAATTATAAATTTCATCAAAGAGAATATAGAAGAACTTAGAACAAGGCCTAGCACTGTCGCAAATAGATTTAATTTCTCTTATCTCGAAATTCTAAGCAGTATACACCCAGATAAAGAAACAAGAGAGATAATAATAGCTATTGTGTATGATATGAAAACTATGAATCATATTCTTGATCGTATAGACTCATCTACTTTTGATGAAAAAGGAAAACTTTTTAACGATATCTTAAAATGGCTACCAAATACAGAAAAAAACATAGAAACCTTAATAAATCAAAAATTAGTTTCTTGGGATTAAAATGACTCAAACCCTAACCTCCAGCAGAGTTTATGAAAAGACATCGTTTCCTTACTTTCTCAATTGATTCTACCCGCAACTTTTTCAAGGGTTCTTCATTTCCACATGCAGAAATACATAAAAGGGAGAGTCAAGAATATCTTTCTCAAAAATATGGTCCTTTAAATTTTGAAGAAAAATTCACCCGTTGGCTTTCTATCCCAAAGCCCACTTTATCGGTTGTTGATGAACACACTTATCTTCTCCAAGACATAGAAAATGCTTATGTTTCGGGAAGCCTCTATGCAACTCTAACAAGCGCATGTTGTTTGGGTGAAAGAATACTCAACCAGATTATCCTCAGAGTAAAAAATTCATATAAATCAACTTCGCAATATAAACTTATATATCGAAAGAGTTCAATCAATAATTGGGAATTGGGTATTAATACTCTACTCAAATGGAAAATTATCAAGTCAGAAACGGAGAAAAAATACAAACAACTATTGGCTCTGCGAACCGACAGCGTGCATTTTCAAAACAAAGAACAGAACCTAGTGCCAATGGCAAAAAATGCTATTTGTTTAATTAACGAAATTATTTCGGACTTATTCGAGTTAAAAAGAGAGAAAAAATTCCTTATTTGGTTTGAAGTGCCTGGCGAACTATATTTAAAAAGGGAGGCAGAAAATATTCCTTTTATTGAAGCCTTCTATATACCATGCGCGCCATTGGTAGGTTTTAAACACATTATTGAAACCACACCTGACCTTAAATTTAGGGTAATAGACAAAGAAATCTACCCAAATAAAGAAATTTCTGATCAAGAATTTGTAAAGCTTAGAAATAAATTTATTCAAGAGAGAAACAAAATAAGATAAGATTATAAAATCCTCGAAATCGCCCCTGAAAACCCTTACACTGACTGAAAGAACAAAATTCTAAACCGGAATGAAAAATGATTCGGCAGTGGGAAACCGTAGTCTCCCGCGTACTCGCCTATTACCATTTGTTATCTTATCAAACGTTGATGAAAAGCAAAGTCCCCACGCGCAATGTTCTGCACGTGGGGACCTTTTTGCTGATGCACTCGCGGATCCAAGCTCAAGGATCTAAAAGTTCCAAAGAGCTTGAGTTCTAAGCGCTCTTGCAGAGAACCGCGGCGAACTTGTCGAAGGACCAGCTAACCTCGAGCCAGCGGTGGCTCCAGCCCCACCGCCCGCCGTCCCCGACGAGGCACACCACGTAGCGGTTGCCATCCGAGTCGCGGAAGATGGTACCCAAGAAGTAGGTGACGCCCTTCTTCCACTCCTCGGGTATGAGGTGGGGGTGCTTGAGGAGTTCCTCGAGGACGCGGACGTCGAGGAGCGTCTCGCCGGTCTCCTCCGCCCTCTTCTTGAGGCGGCGGAGGTTCTCCTCGCCGCCCACGAAGGTCTCGTCCTCACGGAGAGTGAGGACTCGACTCACCTTCGAGAGATCGATGGTGGCGACGTCCTTCCGGTCGGGGTGCTCGACTGTGTCGAATTTCACGAGCGAGGGCCGGACCGAATAGTCCACGGTGAGGAGGGTGTTCGCCGAGATGCCGTCGAAACGGCCCTCGATGAGGTTCTGGATGCCCCGGGAGACAAGTTCCGGGTCCAACCCTTCCCGCACGCGGCGGAAGAGGTCATTCTGTTGCCGGGCAATTTTGCCCAGCATCGCATCGTCGGCGACTTTCGTCATGACGATTCTCCTGTTGTTTCGGCTTACTCTTGATTCTACCTTGTATAGAAATTCAAAAGTTCGCCATGGTACTATCTCCAATTATATACTATAACCTTTACTTTGTCAATGTTAGGCAGATTGTTCAATCACCTCTCCAGGACTCGAACCGAGGTGATAGAATAAAAAGTGAAGTTTTATCGGTTCTAGACCGAAACAACTCAACAAAACCCTCAAAATCCCTCCCAAAAACCCTTACACTGATTGAAAGAATAAAATTCTAAACCGGAATGAAAAATGGTTCGGCAACTTATATACATTTTTGTCATCGCATTTATTCTGAATATCGCTTGGGAAAATTTTCATTCGCTTCTTTATATTCACTACAAAGGGAACTCTCTTACAGAATTAATTCTCCTTCGTGCTGCATTTTTTGATGCAGTAGTAATAACTATTCTTTCGTATCCATTTTTAAAGCTCACAACGCTTAAGGGTAAATTATGGGTTATGATTGTCGTGTTAGTTATCTTTGCGATTTGCCTTGAAACGTGGGCACTGCAGACAAATCGTTGGGCATATCATGACAGCATGCCAATTATTCCGATTGTCCAAACCGGCCTCACTCCGACAATTCAACTGGGACTCTTGGCTTATATCGCCGTGAGCACGTCGAGGAAGATTATGAAGATAAAGGCCTCATAAATACATAAACAAAACCCTCGAAATCTTCTTAAAAAAACCTTAAACTAAACTTAAAGTACGGCATGGAAAGTAATAAAAATATTATAAAGAACTCTTCGGCTATAGACCGGAATGAAGCCAGGCGGCGAGCCAAAGAGTACGCCGCCAAGCTTGCACCACGTCATAAAAACGATCTCGTGGTCGCCGAGAGCGCCACTATTGAAGAAGATAAATTCTGGGTATTCATCATCAACAGCCAAGCCTGGATTGAAAAGGGCAATGTTATGAGTCAAATATTGACCATCCCGCCTCTGTTAGTAAAAAAGTCCGACGGCTCAATTCATGAACTCCCTACCGCATACCCGCCCGAACATTATTTCGACCAGTATCAGTAATCTTGCGTCCGCTACAGCAATAAACATCCTGACCAAACCAGCTCAACCCCCTCAAACCCTAACCTCCTCCCC
>CAZGHF010000004.1:0-39326 GCA_964525595.1 uncultured Candidatus Saccharibacteria bacterium | reverse complement strand
GCAATACGACGAGAGGGCATTCACTACCGAAGCGCCTACGCCGTGCAAACCACCGGCGACTTTGTATGACTCGCCGCCGAACTTTCCGCCGGCGTGGAGGGTAGTCATTACCGTCTCCAGCGCGGATTTCTTCGTTTGCTTGTGAATGTCAACCGGAATTCCCCGGCCGTCGTCCGTTACCGCTACCCGGCCGCCTTTCAAGAGCTCAATCTTAATTCGCTTGGCGTATCCAACCATCGCCTCGTCAATGGAATTGTCCACCACCTCCCAAATAAGGTGATGCAAGCCGTCAACCCCGGTTGAACCAACATACATTCCTGGTCTTTTCCGGACCGGATCCAGCCCCTCAAGAACGTAAATATCCTTGGCGCTGTAAGAAGGATTGTTCTTTGCTCTCTCCTCGTCCGCCGTAGAGGAGGATTTTTTCCGTCCTTTTGGCTCCTTTTTTACCTCTTTTTTCGCCTTTTTTGACATAAAAACGCCCACCTTTCGGGCACTATTATTGTATCATACCAAAACCCCAAAAACAAGCTTAAAAACTGGCTTTTTGAGCGATTTAGAGGCTTTATTTAGAGGGCAAAAAAGAGCCCCGCACGACGATATTGCTATCGTGCGGGGACTCGGTGCTTATTGACGACCTTACCGTCTGCGAGCCACCTTCATGGTGGTCTTGATCCAGGTCTTCCCACCCGCGATGTCGTCGTCGAACACCAGGACCCGGTCAGGTCGATTCCTCTCGGCCGTACTCGCCCTGAGGATGGCCATCCCGTCTTCCTCAAGGTAGGCGAAAATGCTGAGGCCGACCGTGTAGCCGGCAGCCCAGGCGACGTCCCTCAAGAAGTAGAACCTGTTGAAGGACCTGTCGACCTTCCGGTTGAGCTCTTTCAGCCGTCTCCCGAGTTCCTTGGCTTGGTAGGAATTTCCCTTACCGTTGCGCTCAAGCTTCGAGAACGCCTGCCGGACAGAGTGCTGCTCGTCATGCAGTTCTTGAATGAGCATGGCCTGGTTGATGAGACCTTCGTTGACATGTTCCTGGTCCCGCCACCTGAAGTGGAACGGAATACCGAAGGTCTTGGCCCAAACGTAGACCAGGAACCAGTAGGCCGCATGCCCGAGCTTCTGGTTAAAGAAGAAGACGAGAACACCCAGTGGCAACCCCACCCCCAGATGGGTGGTAAATGGAAACCTATCGCTCCACTCGTGCCCGAACGTGGTAAATGGAAACCTATCGCTCCACTCGTGCCCGAACCAGGTCGTGACATCGGCCACGAATCCGACCAGTCCGATCACTAACATGACGTAGGCCGTGATGCGAAAGAACCTGGACAACATCCCTGCGTTTAGCATGGTACAACTCCTTCAGAGAATTGCTCCGGTTCAGCCCGGAGACGTTGTCTTACTGACTGTTCAGCAGTCAGATCGAGATTCAGCCTCGATTCTTAGAGAATAACATATTATTAATAATAAGTCAAGTTCATAGATAATTCGCCCTCTAATCCGACAAGAGGGGCAATGAAGTGCCTTAAGCTGTTTTTCGGGATTTCCTGCCTTGTTTTCTTTTCTTTTCCGCCTTTATCCTGGCATCGGACTCGGCAATAAGCGCGAGGACTTTTTTCATATCCCTGTCAGGATCTTCAGACTCACCCTGTTTAAATATTTCTGCCTGCTCTTCCTGCGTCTCTTTCTTGGCATCTGTAATCTCGTCCTCATCAAAGAGTTCCACTTGCTCCTCTCCAGATTCGCTGGGAACAGGCATTTTTTCCTTCATGGGCTTATTATAACACAAGAAAATCACCCCCTGATAATCAATTCCTCCTCCGGACTGTCCTTTTTAAGATTTTTAAGCAAATTTTCCGCCACAAATTCAGGGCTCATAAATCCACCGTAGTTTTCCGGTTTTTTCTCATCAAACAAATTTGTTTTCATCTTGTCGGGATAAATTGCTAATACCTTAATGTTGTCTTGCTTTACTTCAAGGCGGAGCGATTTGGTAAAACCGACGGCGGCGTACTTGCTCGCGCAATAGCCCGATGAACCGGGACGGCCCTCAAGGGCGCTTACCGAAATAATGTTTATTATTACTCCGGTTTGCTGTTTCTTCATCTGAATCAAGGCCGCTTTTGAACCATATACCGTCCCGAACAAATTTACTTCCACAAGCTCATGCACCTTCTTCCAGTCCATTTCTTCTATTAGCGCGTGAGGCATCCAAATCCCGGCGTTGTTAATCCAAATATCAATTCGGCCGAATTTCTCCAGGGCAAAGTCCGCCAGCTTAACTATTTCATCTTCCTTGGTTACATCCGCCGGAAAAGTTTCAACCCCCAGCTCCCGGCCCGCTTTCTCCAGTTCCTTGCCCGGCCGCGAACTCAAAACCAGCTTTGCGCCTTCATTTGCAAAAAGAGCGGCCAACGCCTTGCCCAGTCCCCGACTCGCCCCGGTTATCACTACGACTTTGTCTTTAATGGTCATAAATCTATTTTTCCCTAATCTTTCGGCTTCTTTTTCCTAAGCATAAGAATCAAACTCCAAAAAACTGACACTACAAAACCCAGGGCAAACAGAAGGGTAAGGATAAAGAACACCGGCTCCTCAACTTCAAAAATAGCATAAAACACATTGTGCAAAATAGTGGACAACACGGTTAAACCGAGAAGAATAAAAGTTATTTTTGTTTGTTTTTTCATCCCTTAATTCTACCTGCCAATTTTCTCTAAGCAAAGCGAAGTCAGAAAATTGAGCATCTCTTCGATCCTGAGACTCTTCGAGTCGAAGGGCCGCCACCGGCGGGGCTACCTTACTTGTCATACATCATCAGCTATCACCTACAACCTACAACCTATCACCTATCATAAAAAAAACGGGGGCGGTCTCCTGTAAGGAAACCGCCCCCAAGCGCGAATACTTCACCGCCTACGGTTGGGCGTCCAGCCGGGCGCACTCGTCGGTGCAGTAGATAACCACCTGAGCCGGCAGGATGGGGTTGTCGCAGCCAACTCTCTCGCATCGCCTGCCCCCGAGATGGTCCTGGGGAGTAAGCCATCCCCTGAAGCCGCATGCGAGGCATCCCAAACCTCCGCAGTCATTACACTGAACGGAGTTGTTCGGATAGTTTCCACGTCTCGGGATGTTCATTTCTATCTCTCTCCGTCTAAGGTGAACTAAGACCAAAATAACACCTGTTGGTGCTAAAAGTCAAAACCCTCGATTGTCATCCATCACATTTTCTCAACAACTCTTAACGCCGCTTTATTCGCAGCGTCAGTGATTTCTTTCGCTTCCGCAATCGTCAACCACTTTGTTTCATGGTATTCGGTCATATCAATATCGAAATTACTCCCGTCCGTCTCCATTAAATGCCACACATCAAAGTGCTTCTTGCACTGCCGTGGGTCTCTATCAATGTTTGTGACAGTCAAAAGAAAGGGCGCAGGCTTTTCCTTGAAGAAATCTTTAATGCCTAATTCCTCGTTAATTTCCCTGTTCAAGGCCTCAAGAAAAGACTCTCCCTTATCAATGTGGCCTCCAGGAGAAAGCCATAACCCGGATTTTTTATGATGCCCGAAAAAAACTTTTTTAGTTTCAGAACTAAAAGGGAGAAAATATACGCAAAAATGAGAAACCGGGTCTTCGTCTTTTGTAAGGTTTCCTTTTGTTATCCGCTCCCGGTACTCTTTTTCAATTTCCTTATTTTCGGAAAATTCTAAGATTAATAATAATTCTTCGTTTAAAGTCATAAGCTATTGGCTAGCGGTTAAAGCAACTTAATATCTTTTACTAACTCCGGAAAGCTCGCTTGGCTAAAATGGCCCTTTTTCTTGAATTTCCTAACAGTGGCATTAGGTAGGACTTTTTTGTATTTTCCCAAGTGGGAAAATGGAACGACTTTATCGTCCTCGCTGTGATATAGAAAAATCTTACCACCCTGCTTTTCCAACCTTTTCAAGCCTTTGGGCAACTTGAAATCTCCCAACGATTCTTCCATATTTTTGTCGTCATACGGCGGCGCAATGAGAAACGTCGCCCGAATCTTTTTCGGAAACTTATTTTCCGACAAGTATTTTGCCAAAAATATTGCTCCGAGGGAGTGGCCGACTAAAACAACGTTGTTTTTCAGAGCCGGTGCAATTTTTCTGAATAAAATCCTCCATTCTTCATATTTGGCATTTGCCGGATTCGGCATTTTTGGTAACAGAACATCGAAACTCCTGCCAAGTTTCACCCTCAAGGAACTGGCCCATTTTTCCTGCCTGAATCTCTCCAAATCAATTTTTTGCCTTTTCAAAAACGATAAATAATCCTTGTATGTGTCAAAGGCCGTTCCCCCGTGAATTAGTATTACCTGTTTTTTCATATCGCTAACGTGGGCGAGAAATTACTTTCATCTGCGTTACGTTGTAGTAACCATATTTTCCATCACCACGGCCGATGCCTGACTTTTTGTAGCCGCCAAATGGGGCATGACTTGAGAAGTATGAACATCCATTAATACTTATTTGTCCGGCCTCAAGTTTCTTCGCTACTCTATCTGCACGTTTAGAATCATCAGTATACACAAAAGCGCTTAAGCCGTATGGGGTGTCATTGGCTATTTTTACAGCTTCTTCCTCGCTTGAAAACTTAATAACGGGGAGAACTGGGCCAAATACTTCTTCATTAACAACTTTCATGTCTTGAGTGGTATTGGTGATGAGGGTTGGTTTATAGAAAGCTCCGTTTAGCTCACTTGGTCTCTCGCCACCGGCGACAATAGTAGCGCCTTTCGCTTTAGCATCGTCTACCTGTTCTTCTAAAAGGTTAAGTTGTCTTTTTGCGACAAGCGGACCCATGGTTGTATTTTTGTCTAATGGATCACTCACAACCTGTAACTCAATAATGGCTTTAAGTTGCTCAACTACCTTATCGTGAATATTCTCGTGGACGACTAGGCGTTTAAGGGCGCAGCAGATTTGCCCGCAGTTGTCGAAGCGCTCGGCGTACACGGAGTCACATGTATTTTTGAGATTAGCATCGTCAAAGACGATTGCCGGTGAAGATCCTCCCATTTCAAGAACGGCTGGAATGAACTTTTTAGCAGCCGCTTCGTAAACCAACTGACCAATCCGAGAACTACCCGTAAAGTGAATGAGGTTAACGTCTTGTTCAAGAAGCTGTTGCCCTACTTGTCCGTTTCCATAAATACAACTAAAAACACCTTTTGGAAAACTAGTTTTGTTCATTAGCTCCACAAGAATTTGGGATGTTAACGGGCATTCCTCGGAGTGCTTAAAAACTACGGTATTACCGACTAATAATTGCTGCATAACAGCAAGGAAGAATTGATACGTAGGATAGTTCCATGGAGCAATTGAGGCTGTAACGCCGTATGGTTCAAAATGGAGTTCTGTTTGATAGTCGTCAAACTTATCAAGAATTTGGGTTTCTAAGAATTTTGGGGCGTTCTCTAATTGCCATTCGAGCCAATCTTTAGCGTTACTGCATTCGCTTATAGAGTCTTTAATCGGTTTTCCCATTTCCTGCGTCTGCAGTTTTGCGATTTCCTCTATTTGTTTTTCGTATAGCTCAAGGAATTTTTTAAAATACCTAATTCTCTCCCGGATTGGTAATTCTTTCCATGCGGGAAATACTTCGTGCGCCTGCTTGACCGCATTTGTTATCTCTTCGTTTGTGGAAACTGGCACTCGGCCAACTTCCTCGTATCCTTTTGCGGGATTTGTAGAGACGAGATGGTTATTATTCATCCCTTAATTCTACTCCAATTTGTTATACGTCATAAGTCATAAGTCGTCATTACGGACAATTTGTCGCTTTCCTGAATCCCGCCTTAACCGCTTCCTCCTCTGAACAAAAATATTTCTCCCCTTTCCGCAAATCAATTTTCACCCGGTTGTAATTGTCGCACCCCGGCACCAAATACGTCATTCCATAACCCTTCTCCGATATATTCCCTTTTATGATGCAATCCGGACTCGGCGGCTCAGCGTCTATTTCCCGAAGCTCGGCTTCATCTCCTTCCTCAATCTCGCAAGCGCCCCACAAACCCCGTTTATTCTCTCTTGCCTCTTCCTCAGCCGACATAAAAAATCTTTCGTAACGATTATCCGGCGACTTGCCGCTCTCCACCGCAAAACCCTCCCGGACAAGATATTCGTTCACTAAGATGTTGTCCCCGCCCTCAACCGGTATTATCGCGTACCGCAAGAGCCGGCCGTATTTATCAACGTTCGATATGTCCTTCTCCAACCTCACAGGATTCTCGCCGATTAGCGCCCTTAGCGCCTCCCGCGATTCTTGGTAGTAACAGCTTCCCCTCTCCGGCGCATCAATACTCAAAAGCCGCACCTTTTTGCTATCCTCTATCGCCAGAGTGTCCCCGTCAATCACTTCCAAAACAGTATGCAAATCATCATCGGCCGCCTTCTCCGGCGCCCTGCTCTTATTCAACAAAAATCCGCCTCCCAACCCAACCAAAACCGCAATAACAATAATTAAAATTGATTTATTCATACCTAATTTTTCGGCGGATAGATTTATTATTTAAAATCTCCTTCCTTTAACCCCGACTGTCTCAATATTGAGCTAAATGTACCACGGGGTACCTCTTTGCGGCCCACCGGAATAATAACCGTATACACTTTGGTGCCAACCCGTTTCCTAAATTTTGCATGGCTTCCTTTTTGCGAAACATAGAAAAAGCCCTCTTCCTGAAGGACCTTAACAATGTGTGCCGAGGAATACAGTTTAGGCATCTACGGAGAGCGCAACCAGCTCCGGCCGCTCAACTTTGGTAATGTCCGATTTTTTCGCGTCTTCAAGATAAAGCTCCAGCGCCTCACTCAAGTTTTTAAGAGCTTCTTTTTTGGTTTTACCAAAGCTTGAAACATCAACGTTCAATGACTGGGCTACATAGTACTTGCTCTCTTTCCACACTGTATTTTTAAAGATGATCTTCTTCATATGTATGATAATACCATTTTCCCTATCACCTATCAATTATCACCTACCCCCTAGTCATGTCTTTCCTAATTTTTCGGTGGGTTATTTCAGCTTAAATTCTTTAACTAACGACTTACAAGTACCGTGCTTCCCCATTTCATAAATGGCAATTTTATCAACTGTAAATCTGGGAATACTCCACTTAATATTTTTTGATATGGCTCCAGCCGACAATTCATCCTTTAATCTAATGATCGTTAAATGGGGAAGATATAAACTCATCGAGTTGGGGTATCCGTACTTCTCAATATTCTTTTGCTGTTCTGGATTAAATTTTATTTTATAATCACCAGAAGTATATTTCTCCCATAAACGTCCTTCTCTTAAAGAGTTAATCGTCAGCACAACTTCCTCGTGAATTTTCTTAATCGCCTGTGTATAATCAAACTCTACAATGATAAATCTCTCGCCGCTACTTATTTCTTTTGATATCAAATTAACTTTTTCCGTATTGTTGGCAATTTCTCCAACTTTCTTCAAAACTTTATCCAAATTCTTTTTAGGATATTCGGGTGAGTAAATCGTTATGTGAGGAAGGAATTGAATATCATCCAAAACAAAAAACGCTTCATTCTTTCCGCCAATTTCACGACTTAAAGCTATTGCTTCTCTTGCCACATCGTCAGGCAACTTAAAAACAGTATTCAATCTTATAAAATTATCTGACATAAGCCTACTCCCCTAATTTTTTGCCTGCCCGCCCGTATCCGGCGACTGCCGGAGAAGGAGGGGCGGGTTTAGAAAAAGTTTTAACGATTTCGGGCATTGACGGTAAATACTTTTCGGGGTTCTTATCAATGTCCTCCTGCAGTTCTTTTTTTGGAATCCAGGCTAGTTTTTCCACCTCGTCCTCACAAAGTTTAAAATCATTAATATCACGGTCAAGAGTCACTAAAAACCACTGAGTAAAGTGGGAATGAGGTTTATATCTTCTCCGTTTCCGGCCAAGTTCAAACTTAACATCTCTCAGTCCGATCTCTTCTTCCGCTTCCTTATATATGTTGCTTTCATATGTCTCGCCTTCGTCAACGGTTCCGGCAACGGCCGGACCCCATTTGCCGGGACAATGCTTCTTCGTTAACTTTCTCTGAGCAATTAAAACATCACCTTTCTTATTAGTAACCCAAAGGGCAGATACGCGGTAAGTATCCCCCGCAGAATCAACCTCAGACCTGGATTTATGACCAATAACCTGGTCGTCTTCATTAACTACTTGAATGTCCTCTTTTGTCATAAATCTATTCTGACCTACTCCCCTAATTTTTTGGCGGGTGACTATTTTTCTTCCTTCTCGTAGCGTTTGTTAATTTTAGTAATTTTTTTCTTTAATGCTTCTTCAATGTCAACATCTATAGCTTTGGCAAGCAATAAGGTGGTTATTAAAACATCGGCGAATTCTTCGGATAAATTCTCGCCGTCATAATTTTCCATTTTATCTTTTCTTTGCATAGCGTTAAAAGATAAAATCTCATCGCAAAGCTCACCCAATTCTTCCGACAATTTCACAGTCCTGGCAAGTATCCTTTTTTCTTGGTCGGGATAATTTCCGTAATATTTTTTCAACCTTTCATCTTCGATAGTGATAAATTGTAGTAATTCTTTTAGGTCCATAAATTCATTATACATCCCCTTAATTTTTTGCTTGCCCGCCCGTAGCCTTAGCGAAGGAGGGGTGGGCAATTATTTTTCTTCCTTCTCGTAGCGTTTGTTAATTTTAGTAATTCTTCTCTTTAACTCAAACTCAAAAAAGAAACCCTCGTGTGCTTCCATTGCCTCTTTGAGTTCATCGATGTTCACTATTCTCCACTTCGGCTGTTTAGATGATGGGTCAATAAGCCGAACTTGGTTTTTGTCTGGATATACCCGATCAAGTATACAGACGTGGCCTTGGCGGCTCCCTTTTTTCTTATTTAAGTGCGTGTGATCAAAGTTAACAAGTACATCTCTATCTTGCTCGACCACATCAATTAAAAATTTTCTAAAGCCGTTATTATCAAAGGAGCTTACTGAACGAGATATAACATGTAACGGTATACCAAGTTTTGAAAAAACGGTGTTCGGTTCGTATTCTTCTCTGTACATCTGAGTACCCCAGCCCCTTTCTGGCCGAACGCCAGTGCGAACGTGCCAAAAAAGATTTTTATTCTCCTCTTCAACGATTAATCCCAAGTGATGACCGAGAAGTTCTTGGGGTATAAGTGGAATACCATGCTTGTACATGATCATGAGAATGCACGTCGGCACACAGCAGGAATGCTGTTGTGTGAACGGAATATAACGACTATCTTTTGGGGTAATTTCTTTTTTCATATAAATTCATTCTATCACTCCCCTAATTTTTTGGTGGAGTGAGGTGCTGAGCCCTGGGACGACATTGGAACTGCTTTAATCCTATTTCATCTCGCTAACATGGGCGAGAAATTACTTTCATCTGCGTTATGTTGTAGTAACCATATTTTCCATCACCACGGCCGATGCCTGATTTTTTGTAGCCGCCAAATGGGGCATGACTTGAGAAGTATGAACATCCATTAATACTTATTTGTCCGGCCTCAAGTTTCTTCGCTACTCTATCTGCACGTTTAGAATCATCAGTATACACAAAAGCGCTTAAGCCGTATGGGGTGTCATTGGCTATTTTTACAGCTTCTTCCTCGCTTGAAAACTTAATAACGGGGAGAACTGGGCCAAATACTTCTTCATTAACAACTTTCATGTCTTGAGTGGTATTGGTGATGAGGGTTGGTTTATAGAAAGCTCCGTTTAGCTCACTTGGTCTCTCGCCACCGGCGACAATAGTAGCGCCTTTCGCTTTAGCATCGTCTACCTGTTCTTCTAAAAGGTTAAGTTGTCTTTTTGCGACAAGCGGACCCATGGTTGTATTTTTGTCTAATGGATCACTCACAACCTGTAACTCAATAATGGCTTTAAGTTGCTCAACTACCTTATCGTGAATATTCTCGTGGACGACTAGGCGTTTAAGGGCGCAGCAGATTTGCCCGCAGTTGTCGAAGCGCTCGGCGTACACGGAGTCACATGTATTTTTGAGATTAGCATCGTCAAAGACGATTGCCGGTGAAGATCCTCCCATTTCAAGAACGGCTGGAATGAACTTTTTAGCAGCCGCTTCGTAAACCAACTGACCAATCCGAGAACTACCCGTAAAGTGAATGAGGTTAACGTCTTGTTCAAGAAGCTGTTGCCCTACTTGTCCGTTTCCATAAATACAACTAAAAACACCTTTTGGAAAACTAGTTTTGTTCATTAGCTCCACAAGAATTTGGGATGTTAACGGGCATTCCTCGGAGTGCTTAAAAACTACGGTATTACCGACTAATAATTGCTGCATAACAGCAAGGAAGAATTGATACGTAGGATAGTTCCATGGAGCAATTGAGGCTGTAACGCCGTATGGTTCAAAATGGAGTTCTGTTTGATAGTCGTCAAACTTATCAAGAATTTGGGTTTCTAAGAATTTTGGGGCGTTCTCTAATTGCCATTCGAGCCAATCTTTAGCGTTACTGCATTCGCTTATAGAGTCTTTAATCGGTTTTCCCATTTCCTGCGTCTGCAGTTTTGCGATTTCCTCTATTTGTTTTTCGTATAGCTCAAGGAATTTTTTAAAATACCTAATTCTCTCCCGGATTGGTAATTCTTTCCATGCGGGAAATACTTCGTGCGCCTGCTTGACCGCATTTGTTATCTCTTCGTTTGTGGAAACTGGCACTCGGCCAACTTCCTCGTATCCTTTTGCGGGGTTTGTAGAAACAAGATAGCTATTACCCATTGGCTTGAGTATATCAGATTACCCCTTAATCATTTCTCCGAAACGGAATTTGCATGTCGAATCATAAATGACGATATAGTTTCTAGCATTTGCTGCCAGTATTCACCTTCAAAGCTGTGTGATGCCCCTTTGATGGTCACCAATTCGCCTTTTGGGAGCAGTTTCATGGTTTTAATGCTTTGCTTAATCGGTACTGTTTTGTCTTGGTCACCATGCACAATGAGTGTAGGAACTTTGATGCTAGGCGCAACTGTATACGCTTTATTCTTCCCTGCATTTTCAAAAAACGAGTAATTCAACTTTAATTTCTCGTAACCATTACCCTCGTAGATTGCATATCCTTCTTTTTCCCATTGTTCGATACCTTCTTCTCCTATCTTGAGACGTCGTGTTTCTTCATAATCAGACACAGGTGCCTTGAGGGCAAGTGCGAAAATGCCTTCCGTCTGTGAGGTAGCGATTATGCTAGCCAATCCCCCAAAACTTGAACCAACAAGACCAATTCTAGTATATCCCTCAGCTTTGAGGAAGATAATTGCTCGTAAAATATCGTCAACTGCCTCACTTACTGTTATGTTCTCAAACTCACCCTCGCTTTCTCCATGCCCATACAAATCAAACCTAAACGAAGACAGGTCTTGCTTATCGAATATCTCCTGTAGCTGAACTAGGCTGCGAGTTTCTTTCTTCGAGTTGAAACCGTGAACCAAAATAACAATCGGCTTTGTTTTATCCCCTGTCGGATTTGAAAGAACACCAATAAGTTTATCGCCTCTGGAGTTAGAAAAGGTTAGTTTTTGATCCATAATTTTATTCCTCAATCATTTCTCCGACTTTAAAACTTTCTTAGCACTAGGATCGCTGGGTGCCTTAATTGTTATTCCCCTTACTCTTTTATAGACTTTCTTGGGAAAACCATTGGACGTGCCGGGCTTGATAACAATATACTGACCGCCATACAAATTAACCTTCTCACCATCAACATAGCCTTCTATTTCTCCCTCTAAAATGAGGGTGCACTCAATCGTTTTAGATGTTTTAGTGTCATGATTTGGATTTCCAACCCCAAATTCCCAATACTTAACTTCTACTTCGTCATTTTTTCTCGGTTCGACCTCCATAAACTTACCAATAAACCACCCTCCGTGATTTTCTTTTATTACATCTTCCTTATAATCCCCTATGTAAAACTTTTTTGGCTTCATATCTCCCCTAATTTTTTGCTTAATTTTATTTAACCAAAACGATGCTCTCCGAGCATTATTGAGTTCGGATGATAGCGCATCAAACTCCTCTTTTGTTATTTTCCAAATTCCGCCAGGTTTATCTCTTAGTTTTTTCCCAACTATTTCTTCAATTCTTTTTTGAGGAACTCCTTTCGCAGGATCAACCCTTTTTTGTATGTTAACTTTAACCACATACGGCCATTTTTCTCCCACGCCAAATTCCGGCAAATTAATAAAAGAGCTTTGGTCCACAGCAACAACTCCGCGGGCATAAATAGCCTTTGCCCCTGCCCTATCTCCTGTTTTGTGACCAGTTTCATAGAGAAGAAATCCATCACACTCCTTAAAACGATTACAGGGTTTTTCTTGTCTAGGAGCAAAAGCAACAAGGTAGCCGTTGTTTTCAGGATAACCCATTTGGCCCCCGGGTCCAGTGATATATTTAATGTAGTAATCGCTCATATTTTCACTCCTCAATCATTTCTCCGACTTTTTGAGTTCACCTCTAAAATCTTTATCGTGTTTTTTTATTTCTTTCCACAAAATCCCGCTGTAGTTTTTTCTTCTTTGCAGCGCTTATATCTGCCAGAAATCGTTCGCTATTTTCAGAAGAAGATAGAAATTCATTATCTAATTCTACCGCTTTATCGCTAACCTCTAAAGCAGTTTCATTAAAACCTTGAAGCCTTAAACCATCCAAGCCCCTAACCCTAGACAGAGCAACATATCCCATCCCTCTCTCAAAGGCCTTGCTTAAATCAATTTCAGCAGTATCCAAAGTCATTCCTTGACTTTTGTGGACGGTAATAGCCCACGCAAGACGAAGTGGAGTTTGAAAAATGCGAGCTAAGACAATGTCGTTCTCTTCGATAGCCCAGCTTGCCGGTGTAACAATAATTTTTTTTCCGTCAAATTTTTCTACTATCGGATAATCATCATCGTCAAATCCAATCACCCTACCACGAGTCCCATTCACATAACCTTTTTCAAAATTATTTTTCAAAAACATAACTTCAGCCCCCTTTTTTAAAGTCAAAACTTCCGGAGCCAGACAATCTTTTTTTAGAATTTTGACAAGATGTTTTTCTCCTTCGCTTCTCATAAGATATTGATGCTCTTCTCCGGTAAGTCTATCAAGTTCTAATTGGTTAATAGCATCAACGTCTTCATTATGTGTATAAAGCTTAGTAGGTCTGATCTTAGAGTTAATTTCCTTATTTTTTCTACTAAGCAATGCTCTGATTATGTTTTCTTCTACGGTTCTCCCACGAATATTATCTAAAACACGGGTGAACTTTTCATCGGCGGCATGACGGTGTTGCTCTCCAAGATAACAAACTTTAATATCGGCATTTGGCCATACATAGGAATCCGTTACAAATTTTGGTTTTCTATCCTTTCTCCTCTCTATGGGAGGTAATTGAAAGAAATCACCGGAGCATATAACCTGAATTCCCCCAAATGGTTGAGCATCTTGCTTACATTCACGACAAATTCTATCAACCATATCAAGTTGATAGGCATGCAACATGGATATCTCGTCTATTATAAGGACTATGGATTGATTTACCCTACCTATAACGCGAGGTCTTGATAAGACTTCTCTCAAATCTTTTTTAGAAAGACTTCCTTTTTTAATACCTATCCCTGACCAAGAATGTATAGTTCTGCCGTCTAAGTGGGTAGAAGCAACGCCCGTCGAAGCGGTAACAGCAACAGCAACTCTATTCTTTCTTAAATAATTAATGTATTGATTTAAAAGATAAGTCTTTCCACTCCCCGGCGGACCAGTTAAAAACACGTTATGCCCCATTTTTAAAATATCTAATGCCTGTTTTTGGGTCATAAATCTACCTTTCTAATTTTTTAAATAGTGTTCAAGAGTATAAATCCAATCTTCATCTTGACTGCCCTCTTCTATTTTTCTATCAAGCAGCCACTCCAAATAGTTCCTGTCGGCTTTTACCACCTCCTCAACTTTTTTATCTCTATATTTACCAAAATTAAATAATTTAAATAATGACGGCCTGCTGGAAACATCAATCATCTCGGCAATTATCTTTTCTTCCGATAACCCTCTCTTTCCCATTTTAGCTAATAATCTATCAAAAAGGGCGCAAAGCACTTTCACATCGCCTTCGGCACTATGGGCGATAGTGTCTCCGATTTCAAGATCTAAATAATAACGGAGATACTGCAATCCGTATTCCGGAATAAGATTACTAGGATCCAAATGCCTTGCTACCCGTAAAGTGCAAATGCGCTGAGGTACGGATATTCCCTCAGCTTCCAGTATTGCGCAATCAAATTTTGCATTATGAGCTACCAATATTCCATTAACCAATCGGCTTTCGAGATCTTTTTTCATCTCGCTGTCCCCAAACGCCTCTTTATCTTGAAGCATTTTATTAGTGATATTAGTGATACTCATTGACTTCACTGATACCGGGATTGGCGGCTTAAAATAACCGCTGTAAATTCCATCAGAAGTTTTGTAACAAACTTGACACAGGCGATCCTTTAATACGTCATTGCCGGTCGTCTCTGTGTCTAGGAAAATGAGCTTATCCATTGCTTAGTTTTACCAGTTCTCCTAGTTTGTCGGTGAAAAGGGAAGAGATAAAATGAAGGTTATATAATTCAGATATTATTTCCGTACATTTACACACCCAACATCTCACTCATTTTTTTTATAGCATCTGTTAATTCTTTTTCTGTATAATAATTTTTATCGTTGCAATCTTCTGGTTTTTCGGAAACTAATCCTACGGTATAAGGGTTATCACCGAGATGATGTATTTGATGTCTGATATACGTTAAATCGTTATGATCTTCTTCTTTCTTATCACCGTTTTCATCATTTCTAAAATACTTTCTTCTTTCAAATCCTCCTATCATTGTTGTAGATAAATCTTTCCCTTCTTTTAGTAAGAAACTATATAAAAATATAAACAGCAATTCGTCCTCTATACCATAAACTACGTCTTTGTCTGATATCACGGTAATACCATTCTTTTTTTCGAAAGAAAAAATACTTTTTCCCTTTCCTTCAAAGTTTAGAAATGCAAAATATGGATCGTGGGTTGTTACGATAACTTGGTGTTTTTCTTGCTCGGCAATTTTCCATAGTGTCGCATTAAGCACTCTCTTTAGTCTAGGGTGTAAATAAATTTCTGGTTCTTCAAAGACAATAAGTACTTGTTCTTTAGGAACAATCTCTTTCTCAACTAGGATATCTGCATATGCTTTTAGCACAGAGACAACAATTACTCTCTGTGTTCCCTGCCCTAACTCAGATAATTTCCTTTTATTCTCGCTCCCGTTCTCAAATACGAAAATATCGCCAATCAATTTCTGGACTACAATTTTGGAATCAATTTTCTCTACTGGGTCTAATTCAATTGTATGCGTTTCCTTTCCTGTGAGATTCTCAAGATTATCATTCGTCTTTATAATTAAGTCTTTTATTACCTTGGAAATCTCATCTTTTTTTGTCAACTCGAATTCTATCCCTATATTAGAGAACAATTTCGACAGGTTACTAACTAATGACGATGTTTGCTTGGAGCTACTTAACTCATCATCAGATGGACTTATATTTTTATCCGATATATAGACTATTTCTGGAATAATAGGATTACCCTCTCTTGTAAGAAATTCCGATGTAAATTTTTCGGTTTCTTTATCTTTTTTGACAACAGCTTCAATAAAATTAGTCTTCCCAGAATTATTTTCTCCGGTGATGACTGTCATTTGCGTTAAGGGCAATTCAAAATCTTTCCTAATAGTTTTATTCTTTTTTGTAATTTTTATCTTCTCTATCATATTATTTAAGGTGTTTAATTATTTTTCGTTGCTATCTTTATTCTCTGGCAACTCCAATGTTTTTATCTGCGGCAAAGCGACTAGTCCGCTTAAATCACCGTACATGCCAGCAGTGTTTGTAATAACTTTTTTAATTTGCTTTTCTCGCTCAGACCAAATCTTTTCGTACGCTAATCTTTCTTTTTTCAAACCCACATCCATATTAGTAAATGCTTCCACAATTGCTTCCACCCGCTGTTTAAATTCCACACCCGTTAAATAAGAGTAGAGAACTTCCATCTTTTCGTTTTTTCCAACTGACATAGCACGTTCACGGCTAACGTTTAATAAATTCATACGCAAGGCTATAGCCAGCGCTACTATCAATTTAATATCACAAATCCACACACCATCGCGGAATACAAATCCTTTTACATTTTCCGGCAAGACCGCAGAAGCAATCACAGCTAAATCTGCTTTGATCGTTCGCTGATCATCTTTTAATTTCTGTATCCAGCCTTCACTCCATGCTTTAGTGTTTTTATATTCCCATGCAATTTGTCCACACACTCGACCGGAATGATCTTTTACCTTCTGAATAACATCGGCTCCACTTATACCCTTAGGCACAGGCACAATCTCGTCGTGAGGAAATTCAACTTTCAAAATTTCCTCTAGCTCTAACTCTAAAACTTCACCCTGTGTTTGTTGCGAACCCTGTTCCAGTTTCCGCGATAAATCATCTTTGGCCTTAGTCGCATCGGCGAGTTTTTTCTGAAGTTGAGCAATTATGTATCGCTGTTCTTCTGTAGCTTTTTTATTTGCATCCTCTGTAATCTTTTTTCTTTCCTCATCTAACTGCCTTTGCTTTTCTAACTCGAAACTTCGTTTTTCTTCGTCTAGTTTATTTCTTTCTTTACGCAAAAGTAACTCTTTTTCGTTTGCTTCTCGTAATTTAGCGTCTTTTTCCGCAAGTCGCTCTTCAAGCATTTTCTTTTCCGCCTCTTTTTCCTTACCAGCCTCTATCTGTGCTTGTTTCCATAATGCAGTTTTTTCTGCCGCGAGTTTTTCCGCAACTTTTTTATCAACTTCGATCTGTGTATTTTTCTTTACTTCTTCTAATTGAATTGTCTGTGCCTCCAACTCTTTTTGCTTTTTAGCAATCTCTGCTTCTTTTACTTTTTGCTCACCTTCAATTTCTTTTCTTATTTCTTCTCCAATTTGACGCGTTAAAACTTCATCAGGGGAAATTAATTCTCCGCATTTTGGACATTTAATTTTTTGTTCGCTGTCACTCATAATCTATAGAGTAGCAATTTAGTGTGGAAGCATCAATAATTTTACTTCTCCCCGCCTTTGCTGCGCTTCGGCGAGGCAGGTTTACCCTGAGCTTGTCGAACGGGCCAATCCTCCACTGTTAATTTCTTACCTCTCAATTTCACCACAACTTTTTGACGCTCCCTCCATTTCAGTTTGCGGACCATTTCGATGGGAATCGTAACCGCCAAACTATGCCCGCCGAGCTTGGTAATTTTCCTCACATTTTGTTCAGTTGTCTTTCTTCTCGCCATAAAATTACTTGATTTAATCACCAACCCCCCAGGTGGTCTACTTAAGTAGACCACCTCTAGGGCTTACGTAAAGATTTACCCGCCCGTAGCCTTGGCGAAGGAGGGGTGGGTTAATGTTTTCTAAGCATAAATCAAAAACCATCCACCAACCATCCGCCTGCTGAACCACCCTCGTTTGGGCTTAAGAATTTTTCAGCGACGATGTAATCATACAAAAACCCGATGCTCGGATCGGGCTTTGTATTACTCAAAAAAGAGAATCAATTTATCACAACTCTTCCAAATTCTTGCGGCGCGTCCTCCAGATGACGGTGTAGATTCCATACCCGATAAGAGCAAGGATTATCACGCTAACCAATACGCCAACGAAGGTGTTATCAGTACCGAGTGTTATGAGACTGCCGACCGCGGCTAATAGGGACTGTGACTCTATCGGTTGCGGAGCGGTTATCAGTTCTGGAACAACTGGCGCCTCTTCTGTCGGTTCTACCACAGGAGTCGTCGGGGTTGTTGGAGTTGTTGGAGTCGTCGGGGTTGTTGGAGTTGGGACTGGAGCCGATATTGCTACCGCAGTTAGAACCGATGAGTCAGCAAGAACATTCTGGTTGTTTGCGTCAAGCACGAACGAGTTGCTATTGAGAGCAATCATTCCGTTGCCGCTTTTCTTTGCGAAAAATGACACCGTCCCGAAAGTAATCGCTGAAGACACGCCTCCCGGGTAACCGGCGGTTTTTATGAACACTCCGTTCGTGTTATCGGTGAGGTCATAGCCGGATTGAGAGAGCGACGTCCAACCGTTCGCGAAAGTAAATGATTTTACCTCCAAAAGATCGGCAGGATAGCGAAGCTCCGTTTTTGCGGTATAATTTTTCACTCCCTGGGGGTCTACTCCGATTATAAGAGTAAAAGTTTGTCCTTGGCTCACGCTCACATTGACCGGTGTAAACGACACGCTCGTGGCGGCAAGTGCCGGCGCGGCAAGAATTGTTGCCCCGAACGCTCCCAGTAAAATTGTAAGTAAAGTTTTTTTCATAGTATTAGAGTGTCCAATTAATCATCAGCAAGTTGAAATCAAATACATCGACCTCGCCATCGCTGTTTATATCAGCGACATTATTCGAACCTGTTTCCCCCCAATGAACCATTAGGGTATTGAAATCAAGAACGTCAACTTTGCTATTATTATCCATATCTACTTTTTGGGCAATTGTTTCAGTGGTTGGGGTTCCTCCACCGCCACCGCCACCTCCACCGCCACTCGGCGTCGGAGTTGGTGTTGGAGTAGTTGGTATCAATGCCGGTATGGTCAGATTAATCTGGCTGGGATTGCCGTTCGCAAAAATCGCAGTTTCATTCGCTTTAATACTGTCGACGTAGAATTCAACGATTTCCCCAGCATATACTCCTTGATTATCAAGTGCAAAAAGCAAATTTGGGCTGTAACCATAATTCCCAGCCGCCGTTACCGAATTTCCCACAACAACACCATTTATACTTGCTTCTACAACGAACCCATCGGGAGCTAGACCGTCACTGAAATTTACTGCTCCAAAAAATTGGTGGGGCAAACTGGGACTTTGAGCAAATACAAAAACTGGCAGGAATAGGCCGATAGAAATGAATAATGCAAATATTTTCAGAACTGATTTCATAAGCATATTAACCTATAGCATAATCTATTATGATTGTCAAGACACAGAAACCCCCGAGTGAGGGTTTCTGTATCTCTATATTCCATTAGAGATTGCTCGGGGTGTACACCTTCACGCTCGGAAGTGAAACCCAGAAAGCATCACCCGGTAATATCGGATCCACTGTTGACTTAAATTGCCCTGTAGAGTTATTGAACCCCCACAAACTGGTGTAAGAGTCACCTAAGCTAGAAAATGCTTTAGCAGAGTTACTTTCGGCTTCTCCGGGAATCTGGTAATAACCCACTAGATTCCACCCTGCGGAAAGGCTTCTGGACGGTGGAAGTATTGGACCTACGGAGAGCAAGCTGCCAGAACCGCTGATATTAGTATTACTGGTTACACTTATCCAATACCCATAACCAGCAGTTATATTATCCAAGTTATTGGTTCCTTCAGGATTACCTGGGGTATATACCAACCACCCTGTATCTGGGTCTGCGTTAGGGTGTGTTGGATCATATGCCCATACCACCTGAATATCACTTTCAGCATCCCCTAGAACCGTACTTATATTCATAACATTAGGCACTACAGGAAGAGAGATAAGGTTCCATCCACCACTTGATGCATTAAGTGCTATGTCATAAAGAGTCGCGGTTGTAAATTGCCAATCATACCCAACTACAGCATTGCCTACTTCGTCAGTAGCAGTTGTTGTAACAGTCATTGTATAAACAGTGTTACTATCAAGAATTGAGTCTGGTGTCAAAGTTATAACATTAGTACCATTTCCACCAATTGCATACGTAGCTTCTGGACCAAATGTTATGTCTCCTTGATCAACATTCATATTATCACTGAAAGTTATCGTAACTGCCCCGCTCTCAACATTAACCGCATTAACTCCTGGTGTGTGAGAAACAACAGTTGGAGCGACTATATCTTTAACCGCAACAGGAATAACTATCGCAGTGCTTACATTTCCTGTCGCATCCGTTGCTGTAACTGATGGAGTAATCGTGCCGTCAGTTAATGTCGTTCCATCTATCGTAATATCATAATCACCTCCTGTAGCTGTACCGCTACCACTAACAGTAGCTCCACCGGTTAAGGAAACATTGACGGTAGAATCTGCTTCGGCTGTTCCAATTACATGAATAGCAGCTTTTTCTGAATCATTAATGTATCCATCGCCTGCAATTGAGGTTAACGTTACAGTAGGAGCAGTTTTGTCAAACGTAACACTACTTGCATCATCTACAGTTATTACAGTAGCGCCATTGTTTCCAGCTAAGTCAGCGAAATCAATTGCAAATGCAACCAAACCTTCTGTATCGCCCCCTGCCATTGTATAAGTAGCCGTCCAATCAGTTGGACCTCCGCTCACTACAGTTGAATTTTCTGCGATAGTTACAATCGGAGTATCAATGGCTTCGTCAGAAGTAAATAATAATGTAACTACATCACCCACCATAGCAAGGGTTGTATCGAAGTTATTTGAAGCGATTGATACTGAGGTGAGTTCTGGAACAGCTGAGTCAAAGGTAATGCTAAACTCGGTAGTAGCGGCTATGTTATAATTTCCAGCCAGATCCCAAGCTACACTTCCCGCAACATTTACAGCGACTTCTTCATCACCAACAGGAGTTACATCAATACTATAGTCAGATCCAGATCCAACCAGAGATCCTTTACTTCCGTTAGTTACAATAATTTCATCCGCTATTAAGTCAGTCACATTTTCACTGAATGTGATTGTTATTGGAATTGGTGAAGCGTTTGTTGGTGAAGTCTCGATTGAAGAAATTTCCACAGTTGGAGAATCGTTATCTTCGACAGTACAAGTTGATTCAGTACACCATGGGCGAAAGAGAACATTATCACTTACACTATCAGCACTTTCATCTGCACCTGGGTTAGTAAAATGTTGTGGTCCATCTTGATGACCCCACCAGTTATTAGTGGTATTAAGTATGTATGTTGCGTGAATATTGCTGATAGCACCTATGTAAGTGCTTCCTGAAACGATTTCCTCAGCGCCCATATTGCCAGTAAAGTTATTG
The DNA here is from genome assembly GCA_964525595.1 of uncultured Candidatus Saccharibacteria bacterium. Lineage (GTDB taxonomy): Bacteria > Patescibacteriota > Minisyncoccia > UBA6257 > GWB1-50-10 > CAZGHF01. Next base: position 18,245 of record CAZGHF010000004.1, on the reverse strand, counting down.
AAGTGAACTACATTACCATCTCCCATATCATCATCACCACGTATTGCAAAATCATTGTCGTATATGTCATTGTACTGGATGATGCTGTTGGTAACTCCTGCCTCAAGCTTTACACCTGTATGGCTGTCATGAACATCGTTATATTCGACTGTTGTGCCACTAGTACCTGTGGATAGAGCAAAAGCATTCTGAACATAGAAGATTTCATTATTGCTGAATACAATTCCAGTTCCAGCATTATAGGTTCCTATACCTGTGCTCTTATATATTGGATCTCCAGTATATGATAGATCTGTAACTGTGTTGTAAGTGGCTGAACCTTTTGCACCCTCAAGGAAGAACATTCCATTAGGAACTCCTGCTGAAGAGTCTCCTGGACCGTTAATCTCGTTGTGATGATAGTCAGCTGTCATTGTTCCACCAAGAGCGTATATACCTGCCCTAGTATAGACTTCTACAGTGCACCCAGTTACCTCTAAGGTAACAGGATTAGTTGTAGCAGCGGCAAATATGCCCGCAGTACGATCAGCCATATCTGGGTTTCCAATGACTGTCACAGAATCTATTGTACCGCTGGTCTCAAGATAAACTAGACCAGCAAGCCACGTAGTTGATTTACTTGGAATTAGAGAACCATCGATCTTTAGATTTTTCACTGTAACAGTGCCGCCTGTGGTTTCAACAGAAACTATTGTCGACATTGTACTAGAGCCACCACCAATCCAAGGAATGTTAGATGTAACCGTCAATTCCACTGCAGGAGGCTGTATGATTGTAGTATCTCCAGCACCTTGTAGTGTTAGGCTTTTATCAATAAGTACTTGTTCATCGTAGGTTCCAGCAGTAACAGTAATGGTTCCAGCAGTAGCAACCGCATCAACACCTTCTTGGATTGTTGCAAAAGCATCATAACCAAAGTAATGCAGGCCAGAATTACCATCTGAATAATTATCATCCACATATACAGCATCTACTGCAGTAGAACTTAAAATTGTTTTTCCTACATTGACCCAGTAAGGATCATGGTCAATCATTCCAGTTGTTTTTGTGTCAATTGTTGCCAAAACAGCCGTTCCCCAATAGTTATTTTCAGCATTAACAGATTCTGATATATAACTTTCTAGTATGCTTGCGGGGTTTGTTTTCAAGAATTTATTTTGGTTAATAGTTACTCCAGAAACCTTACTATATGGCGAACTTGAATCTACTTCTCCAATTTTAATGGCTGTATTTACCCAATCATTAAAAGTGTTACCAGTTATTGTAATTCCTGAAACAGTTGTAAGCCCATCTCCTGCCGTGAAACCCGATTCTATCCAAACTGTAGGGGTTACTCCAGCAATATCTCCATTGCCATTAAATATATTGTTTTGTAAAACTAATCCAGAAACATCAGATATTTCAGAAGAATAGGTTAAACTCACGCTTCCCGATACTCCAAAAGTATTTCCAGAAACAGTAACATTATTAACATCATACAATTCTAAATTAACACCAGCGTTTGGTGCACTTATTGTATTTCCAGATATTGTCCATGTTGAATGTGCGGGGTTAACATTACCGGTATATATTCCAGTTGATTTCCCATTTATTGTAATTATGTTGTCTACTATGTTTAGATTTGTTGACGCAGATGTGCCAATCCATATACCCAGTGCTTTATTCCCGGTTGTTTCAATTATTGTTCCGGAGATTGTAACTGAATCTGTTCCTTCTATCTTTATCGCCATATTTGAGTCAGCACCAGAGCTTGATGTAACTATTTTCAAATCTTGAATTAATACATTGTTAGCAGCGATAGCAATTCCATCTGAATCTTGAACTGGAGCAAGTATTGCTGTATCTCCTACACCAATAATTGAGAGTGTTTTATCAACTGTTAAGCTTTCAACGTATGTTCCTGCAGCAACATTAACTGTACCGCTAACCTCAACTGCACCAATAGCTTCTTGGATATCAGCAAAAGCGTCGTAGCCATAATAAGTTGCTGGACCTGCACCATCTGGGTCTTCCCATGCTGTTGTTCCAGCCCAGCTACCATCTACATAAACTACCGTTGGTACTGGGAGAATATTTCCTGTTCCTGCCGCTGGACCATCATAAGAGTAATTGCTAGCGTCGGCGCCTGTAATAGTAATACCAGCAGCTGAAACATCATGTGTACCAACAGTTACCCCAGCAAAGATTGCTGTACCACCCTCGGCAGTGACATCATCGCCTGAAACCACACTAATAAGAGTGCGGCCAGTAATTGTTGCCGAATCGCTACCATCAACAACTTTATTTTCAACCGTAACGGTAGCAGTAAGCAGGGCGTGAGTGATTGTACCAAGATCGGCAGATGTTAAAGTTACATTATAGTTGCCAGTCATATCAGCGCTTGCATCATCCACAATCGAAACTACAGCCGGTGTAAGTGTTTTTGAAGTACCAACATTCTTATCACCGTAAGTTTCAATATAGACACCATTATCGTCGGGAGCTAATTCTCCCGTAAGTTCCGGTGTTGCCACAGCCATCATACCTCCATCGTAAATTTTTTCATTAGCAATAGCAGTAAGAGTGACTTCTTTTTTAGCAATATTACCGGTTAAGATTGGTTGGGTTACAGTATAGTTACCTCCGTCAGCACCAGTAATTGTTATCGCCATAGCAACGGATTTGTTTGTACCAACATTTTTAGTGTCAAAGGTACCAAATTCATGAGTTGCAATCTCAACAGTATCATCACCTATTACTCCCACTAAAGTAGCGCCTGTAATAACAGCTACTTTAGTACCATCATATGTTTTAGATGTAACTATTGAATTATCAACTGTAAGTTCTTTAGCTGTAATATCAGCTGTCGTATTGGTCGGCACACTACCAAGACTATAATTACCACCGTCAACGCCACCTGTGATAGAGATATTAGAGATGCTGACAGATTTACCATTACCAACATCTTCATCAGTAAAAGCTGCTGTGTATCCGAGCGTTACATTATCTCCGTCAACTCTATCGTCTAAAAGGATGACCTCGGCAGTCGTATTAGCATCGTAAACTTTGTCTACTCCAGTTGCTGTAACATTAAGAGTTCTTGCTGTAATTTCAAATGTTTCCGGAACAAGAGCCAAAGTGTAGTTACCGCCAGCAGACAAATCGCCGAGAGTATAAGCGTAAGTACCGACATTTTCACCCACAACACGACCTAAAACACTGATGAAAGTATCAGCTCCGATTAAATCAGGGGCAAAGTCATAAGTGAATGTTAGGTCATCGTTACCATAAATTTTGGTCTGTCCTGCGGTCGGAGTAACGATGATTGGCAGTGGATTAATATCTGCTGTACCTGTCCCTTCCCCACTAAAACTATAGTTTATTTTTTTATCGCCACTTAAAATAATTCCTGCTGCAGTTACTGTTTTTCCTGTTCCTGCGTTTTCATCAGAGAAGGTCGCTGAAATTCCAATATCAGCGGTTACGACATCGCCATATACCAATCCATCCGAAATATCAGTCGCAGTAACTATAGCTATATTGTCACCATTATAAATTTTGTCATCAGCAGTAACTGTTGCGGTAAGAGTTTTTTGAGTTACCTCAAAAGAATTACTGACAGCAGAAGTCAAACCTGTAGCGGAAGCTGTCAATTGCTTTCCAGCACCTACTGTATCCACATACAAGTCAGTGTAAATTGCGACACCGCCATTTGCTCCAATGTCAATTGTTGCTGTTCCTTGTAATACTCCGTCTCCCAATGTAACAGCTAGCGTTACATCAAGATTTTCACCAAGTCCGCTTGTGGAATGATTGCCAAATTGATCTTGGGTTTCAACTACTAGCGATGGACTCAAAACTGAGCCGTATTCTGTATTAACAGGTTGTTCTGTAAACGCAAGTTGCGTAACTGTGCCAGCCACCGTTGAAAGCGTCCCAAAAGGCGTGCTTCCATCTGTTACACCGGCAATAACCGCACCGGAATGAGTCATATCACCAGAAATTCCTGACTCAGTCCCAGTTGGCATAACTTTGATACTATTTCCACTTAAATCAGAAATGAAGCTTAAAACACCAGGACTACTAGAAATCCCTGTTATAGTAAATGACAAAGTAGTATCAGTTATCACTGCGTCTTGAGTTGTTGGGATAAAAGCCCCCCCATTAACTTTAACAACTTGGCTAGTATCAAATTTCCAACCAGCAGGCAGTGTAATAGTGTGAGTACCAGCAGAAATATCCCCGGGCGCAGTTTCGGTAATAGTAGGACCACTTAAAAGCGTAAAACTCGGGGTTGCGCCAACAGACGTCGTGTCAATAGAAATGTTAGTACCGCCACCTGCTGGCGTAACCGTTGCTGCCGCCAAAGCCAAATTGGGCGCAAAAAAACCGCCAACGATTAACGCTGCGGCTATAAATACAAGAGACGACGTTCTAATAACTTTTGAACTAGAGAAAGACGAAATTTTGAGTGTTTTATTTTGGTAATTCATATTTTTTTTATTAATTTATTTAAATAGTTTGGTTGGTTTAGGTGTATACGACCCCACCCAAATCAGCCAAACCATCCTTTAATTGTTTCTTTTAGTAGGTGGCAATTTGAGAATATTCGACTAATTCATCCCAAAATGCCCATATTTATCGCACTAATTCGACCTTTAATATATTTGCATATTATACTTAACTAACTTTATGTCAATAGTAAGGAAACTCAAGGGCTTTGGCTAAAAACCCGGCCAAAAAACCGCCTTTCGGCGGCTTATTTTCTCCAACCCTCCCCTCCTTCGCCAAGGCTACGGGCGGGTAAATCTTTACGTAAACGTATAGGGGCTCGTAACTAATTTGGTTACGAGCCCCTTTGCTTTGTGTTTGTGGTCACCGAACGCCGAGTGTTTTCCCCGCGTACTCGAGGCTCTTCGGCTTGATGACAACCTTCTTCCTCTTACCGCTTTGCTCGATGTATCCGGCCCAGAGTGCACCAAGTCCGTACGAAGCGGCAACCTGCAGAACCGTGTCCACATCAGTGTCCGACACATAGAGCGCGAAGCCCGCACCCATGTTGAAATTACCGTAGGCCTCGTAGTCATCCACCGGACCATGCTCCTGCAGAAAGTCGAAAATCGGAAGTTGACTCGGCAGGCACTCGATGATGTAAGCGAACGGCTGCGGTGCTCGCATGAGTTTACGCCAGCCATGCCCCGTGACGTTCACTGCGTAGTGGATATCCACTCCGCGATTGAGACAATCCTCGACGAGCCCGACATAGATGTGCGTGGGGTCAAGAAGCGTCTCTCCATAGGTCCGTCCATCTCCAAGTTGGGTGAGATAGGACGAACCTTCCCTTTCGCCGATTCTCCTTGCCATCGTAAGACCGTTCGCGTGAATACCGGAACTCTCGATGAAGACAATCGCGTCGCCGTGCTGGATATTCTCTGCACTGATGAGCCGTTCCTTCGACTCCACGATTCCCATCGCCGAGCCAGAGAGAACGAACGTTCCCGGCATGACAACGTCCTTCAAGGTCGGCGTCTCACCGCCTCCCCAGACACAGCGTGCCAAGTGACATGCTTTCTTCCAGCCTTCTACGAGGTCGCGACACCTCGCCTCGTCTTCGAACCAGCTTGAGTCGCCGACGGCAAGATGCATCGCAACCGAGAGAGGAAGGGCGCCAAGCGTGATTAAGTCATTCACGATCATCGCCACAGTGCATCGAGCAGCTTGGCCGTAATACAACTGACCGGTCAAGGCATACATCGCGTCAGCGACGAGATTCTTGGTGCCAAGACCCTCTTCAACGTGAGCGAGAAAACCGAACGGCGTCTCAATGAGATAGGTACTCTCGCCGCGGCTCGCCTCAACTTCCCGAAACTCACCGTCAGCGAAACGATTGATGTTCGCCGCAGTTTCACGACCGGCAAGTTGAGCCATCCGCTTGAACGGATCCATCGCGTCGTAATCCACGCCAACGCCGGCGTACGTCATCTGCTCCGTCATCGGGCTACTCCTTTTCCGAAAGTTAACGAATTGCTAAAACCATACTAATGAGGTTTGTAAGGAAACTCAAGGGTTTTGGCTAAAAACCCGGCCAAAAAACCGCCTCCCGGTTGTTTCTAACCGTCTAACCTCTTCAGGGCAATATTAATCTCCTTATGCTTGCTGGTTATGTATAAATACAAGGGGAATAAAACCGCAAAGAAAATCAATCCCAAGCACAAAAACCCGGATTGATACGACAAACGCTCAATTGAAAAACCGACGCCAAAGCTGGCTGCCGCAGCAACAACTTGATGAATTTGTGAACGAATTGACAACAGCGTGGCTTTGAATTTGCTGGTTCTGATAATATCAATTAGATAACTCTCTCCCACCTTACTCAATCCCCACTGAAACGCGTTTATTACGATGAATGTAACAACAATAATCTGCCAACTTGAGACAAGGCCTAAAACGAGAATAAGAAACGTGTAAAGAATCAACCGGAATTTATACAATGAAAACAAAGAAACCTTCTCTCTGATTTTCCCGCTATACGCTATCATAAGCGAAGCGAATAATCTCCCCGCACCGAAAAACACTCCATACCAAATCACGGGCACTTCCAGAAACATCTGATACGGCGCCCGAAATCCGCCGACACTAAAGAGCGTGCCGCCTACAATTCCCGAAAACAGCGCAAAAATGAAAAAATTCAGACGATGTCCTTCTCTCATAACCTGACCAAACTTAGTAAGTTTTATTTCATCAATTTCTTCCTGTGAAACGGGAGGGGTAACCAAAAGTAAAGCCGCTAATATACCGACGACATCAACGACAAGCGCTACCAGAAACGGAACCTTAAAACTTATACTTACAAGAAAAGGTATGAGTACCGTTAATACGATGGGAACCGCAAATCCTATTGAACCCACCTTTCCCATTACTTTTGCGTATTCATTTTCTCTTTTCAGTCCCCGCAGGGTCTCGTGCATAAAAGCACCACCGGTCCCGCTGTGAAAAGCGATTGACGTACTCAAGAAAACTCCTCCAAGGATAAGAAAAGTTATATTGTTTGCAAAGAGGAAAAAAAGAGTTGATGTGAACATTAACAGCCTGGACAATACAAGCGCCGTCTTATGCCCGATTTTGTCGGATACATATCCGCTTGGAATTTCAAATAAAAATCCCGCAAGGCTCCCCGCAAGCAGGATGATACCGATTCCCTGCGGGGCAACGCCGGGAATCGTTAAGTAGTAAGCTCCCAGAATCGCGACAAAAATCCGCTTATTTGCAATAAGAAGAAGGGTGTATTTCCAAATGTTTGACTGAAGCTTCTTTTTCATCAATTCAGCTCATACTCCGCATTTAATTACAGATTTTCATTATAACTCCCCGCCAATAAAATCCTAGTTATGACGCGTCGTAACACCTCACCCGTTTTAGCCAAAAATATTCGGGGCTCGTAACCAATTTGGCTACGAGCCCCTTCTTGCTCTTCTTTCCTGGTGGCGGTTACTGAGCACCGACTTCGCCGGAGGCGAGACGCTTCAGTTCATCCGCCATGGATGTTGAGAAAACGACCCGGCCGTCGATGAGACCGCTGGAATGGTAACTGGCGGACTTCAGGCAGTAAGCAGCCACCACCGCCTCTGCCTTTGCGGCAAGCAAGTCCCGGAATCGCTCGTCGTTCGGCTCACCCGACTCGAGCCAGCGAAGAACCATGCTGCGGTCGGCAGGATCGACGATGACGATGCGTCGCCCCTTGGCGGCCGAACGAGCCATGGCCGGCCCGCCAATGTCCGTCTCCTCGATGACCGACTCTCTGGTTGCACCGGCCCGCCTTATTTCCTTCTCGAGGGGGTAGAAGTCCACACAGAGGAGGTCAATCCACGGATAGACGAGCTCGTTTAGTTCTTCGCGGTGCCCTTCCGTGGCGAGCAGGCCGCCATGAACATGGGGAACGAGCGTCTTCACACGATCACCGAGAATCGCCGACACGCCGGAGATTTCGGCGATGTCCGTGACGGGAAGATCGGCTTCCTGAAGCTTCCGCGCCGTCCCACCTGTGGAAATGATTCTCCAGTCGAGGGCAACCAAGCCGCGGGTGAACTCCACGATGTCAGCCTTGTCAGAGACCGACAAAAGCGCGTTTCTGCTCATCTTGACGTTCCTTTCTCCTGAGATAATGATAGGTTGCTGAAATCAAGATTAACTGATATCCGGAAAAATCTCAAATTCCCCGGATTAAAAACCGGCTCAAACGTGTTTGAGCCGGTTTTTTGTTTTGTGCCCAGAGTGGGACTCGAACCCACACGCCTCATAGAGACATAGGCCCTCAACCTATTGCGTATACCAATTCCGCCATCTGGGCGTTTTTATTTTTTAAGTTTCTCTCTTATCTTCTTTGGTGAGAGGCCGCGGAGATAGTAGAGTTTTGAACGGTGAATTTTCTTGGGAGACGACAGTATTTTAACCCTGGAAATGTTCGGCGAGTGAATCGGATAAATTTTCTCAACACCGACATCCTGAAGAGTGGTCCGGACGGTAAAGGTCGCCCCGGCTTCCCCGCCATGCTTTCTGGCAATTACTATCCCCTCAAAAGGAGTTTCCCGGGTTTTCTTGCCCTCCTTGATTTTTTCCCAGAGCTTTATTTTCGCTCCGGGTTTTATTTGCTCCAAAATTTTCTCGTCCATAAGCATTACAATATAACATCCGCGAGTTCCGGGGGCAAGCCCCCACACCTAAATTTTTCAGGTAAAAAACTACAACCTCGCAATCGTCTTTAGCTGTAGGGGCAGGTCGGCTTCCAGTTTGAGGCGGCCGCCATCGGGCTTGGTGAACTCAATAGATTTGGCATGGAGAAACTGCCGGCTCAAACCAAAAGGGTTACTTTTTGGTCCGTAGACAGCATCCCCCACCACCGGCCGGTTCAGGCTTTTCATATGGACCCGAAGCTGGTGAGTCCTGCCAGTTTTTGGGGTAAGCTCAACCAGAGTAAATTCCTCACCACTTTTTTCAAGGTTTTTCAGAACCTTGTATTCGGTAATCGCCTCTTTTACCATTTTGAGGTTTTTGCCCCGCGTAACGCGCCTCACCGTTCCCGGTTTCAGACCAATCAGCGAGTCAACAACTCCTCTTCCCTCAAGTCTGCCCCACAGAAGCGCCAGATAAGTTTTCTTTATCTTGTGCTCCTGAAAAAGTTTTTTCAGATATCCAAAGGTTTTTTGGTTTCTAGCAACTATCAAGACTCCGGATGTTTCCCTATCCAGCCGGTGGACTATGCCCGGCCGTTCTTCCGGCTTGTCCCCGACGCTGCCCACCTCCGGATAGTGCTTTTTTAGCCAATCTGCCACCGTTTTTTGCCCTTCACTCTTCTTTGAGAAAGGTGAGGGGTGAACCAGCATACCGGCTGGCTTTGAAAGGGCAATAAGGTTATCATCTTTGTATATAATTGAAATCATAGGTTACAATAATTATACAAGTAAAAGGTCGCTATAATCATGATTCACTAAAATATGGCAGAGCTTCAAGCACTCTGTATGTCATGCAGAGACGAAAACAAAAAGCCAACAAAGCAGGTGATGAAAGACCCTCAGGTTGAAGAGAAAAAAGGCCGATATTCCGCCAAAGGTACCTGCTCAAAGTGTGAGGGAAAGATGTTCAAGTTTCTCTCCAAAGACGACGCAGAAAAGTTAAAACAAGACAATTAAGTTCTATGAATCTTGTGGGCGCACATGGAATCGAACCATGGACCTCTATCTTATCAGGATAGCGTTCTACCACTGAACTATGCGCCCGGAGCCCCTATCCTGGATGGGGGCTTACTTTTTTTACCTAATTAAATTTAATTCCTCAAACCCCTTAATGTCAAATTTTTCCGTGGGCACAGGCACCCCAGAATCATCAAAAGGTTTGGTTAACTCAGAAACAAGGAAAACAACGCTCCAGATAACAAGAACGCTTACTATCGCGAGCATCAAAAGAGCAAAAAAGACAAAAATATAATTATGATTCCATGACTTAAGGAGATTCTTGCCTTTTAATTTAAAAAGGGATTTTAAGCTTGGTTTAACCATTTTTATCTGTAAAACACGTCTCCTCTTATATTCATCCTCATTCGGTCAGCACGATTTAGTGAAACATTTTCCAAGCTTATGAGATACCTGAAATTCTCCAAATTTTTGAGGAAACTTAAAAGTTCGTTAAGCGAACCGCCCAAACTAAGACTGAACTTTACCGAACCCAAATTTTCCGCAATGGGAGGATTCTCGCCCAAAAAAGTGAATCCGTAATCAAGTTGACCCTCTTGAGCAATTACCTGGAAATTTTTGGAAAGGTCAATAAGTTCATCTTTCTCGGGTATCACGTTATAGAGAACATTTAAGTAAGACTGGCCCTTGGTTGAATAATCAGACCGGAGAGAAGCAAGCGACTGAAGGGAACGTGACCGTTCACCTAGTTCCTGTCTTGTTGTAATAACCTTTTCTGATAAACTATCAACTCGAAAGCCAAAGAATATTATCCCTAAAACCAAGACAGCAATAATACCAAGAGATATGGAAAGTTTAACGGTAACCTTTTTATGGAAGGGTTTCATTCTACAATAATTTTAACACAAACAACTCCTTCAACTCCTTTCTTTATCTTTTATGCAATTTCAAAAATTTTAATTTTTCTTACGATTTCTTCGGGGATACCGTCAATACACTCGTAATCCTTCACTTCGGCCCCGTTTACCCAGGCGTGACCTGAAAAGGCGCCGTCTTCAACCCTCACTTCCCCGCCTTTGTACTTGGCGGCAAACTTCACGAGAACGACGGGAATCTCGTCCGGTCTCACGAACGCAACACTGTTGATATATTTTAAATCCTTTTCAATATCAATTCCCGCTTCTTCTTTTGTTTCTCTTACCAGCAAATCCTCCACTGTGTTTTCAAAATCCAGCACATCGCCGTTCAATCTGGTTGGTTTTGAAATATCTAATTCGTCCCATTCCAGCTTCCCGCCCGGGACGCAATATTTACCCGGATGAACTTTCTCCGTTTCACTTCGTTTTAAAATGAGACATCTGCCGTCGCTTTCACGATACACTACGACATTAGCGACAAAATAAAACAACTTTTCTTCTTTCGCGTTTTTTAAACTGATTTTATCAGCCGGCATTTTGAAACACTCTCTTAAGTTCCGGTACAATGTCCTCAATTACATTATGTTTGATTTTTGTCCCCCGCTTCATAATAATAATTTGTTATATTTCATAAACTATAAATCAAAATAGTTTTTTCCTGTCTTATAACTATCTATAGATAGTTTACAGAATTCAAATATCGGCTCGGGGAGTTTATTTAAATCATACCAATCCCAGTTCTCAGACCTGTCCGGTTCCAATACCTTTGGCTCGCCGCTTTTCCAATCAGCAATCATACCAATATGAACATAATGTTTCGGGTAATATTTCTTAACGTTAGCCAAGAAAAGAAACTTAATATTTTCAATTTCAATCCCGCATTCTTCCAGCGTCTCGCGCTTAGCACAATTCTCAAAAGACTCCATATACTCAAGGTGGCCGCCGGGAAAAGCATACTCGCCTTCTCCGTGAGAACCTTTTCGCTTTCCAAGTAAAACTTTCCCGTCTTTGAGAATCGTCACCCCGACGCCTACTTTTGGCCTATTTTCCATGGCATTTTTTGTATTTCTTTGGACTACCGTCCGAGTTTTTCGCTCCGCACCAGCAGGGATCGTTACGGCCGGGTTTTTTGCCCAAAATTGCCTCCGCCTGGGCGTTTTCACGACGCTTGACTTCTTCTTCCTGCCGCCGGGCAACCTCACCTAAATCCACCTCAAAAATTTTGAAAGCGATGTTGAAAATAATCGATGCATAATTGAGGTCCAGTTCCTTAAAGAGCTTGTGAGCGTCCCGGCGGTACTCAACAAGCGGCTCATGCTGGCCGTAGGCGCGGATGTTCACCGACTCCCGGAGCGCTTCCAAATTTTCCAGGTGTCCCATCCAAAGAGTATCCAAAACTCTCACCATCTGGTGACCCAAAAGTTTTGCCCGCTCGCCCTCAATCTTCTCCGGTATTTTTAGAAGCCTCTCCCGCAACTCTTTTACCTTTCCTTCCTCTTCTCTTTTTGCCAAACCGGCTTCAAGAGCATTTTTAAAATTCTCTTCGTTTGCCTCAACGAAAAACTCCAGCGTTTCCTTAACAATCGACAAAACCTCGTTTTTCTCTCCCGCCTCAAGAATTTTTATGCGCCTCACATAAATTGCGGTCCGCTGTTTGTTTAAAACGTCGTCAAAATCAAGAAGATGTTTTCTAATGTCCAGATTAATTCCTTCAACTCTCGCCTGAGCTTGCCCGACTGCCTTTGAAACATTCTTTGAGTCAATCGGCATATCTTCCGGGACGTTCAGTGTTTTCATTAAGTTTCCGATGCGCTCGCCGCCGAAAATGCGCAAGAGGTCATCCTCAAGCGACAAAAAGAACCGGCTTCCGCCCGGGTCGCCCTGCCGACCGGCCCGTCCCCGGAGCTGGTTGTCAATCCGGCGGGCATCGTGCCGCTCCGTACCAATAACGAAAAGTCCCTCGGCCTCACAGACCTTGTCCGCTTCTTCAGGAACGGGTGGATTACCTCCCAAAACAATGTCCACACCGCGCCCGGCCATGTTGGTCGCAACCGTCACTGCTCCCCCTTTTCCGGCTTGGGCGATTATCGCCCCTTCCCGTTCGTTATTCTTGGCATTCAAAACTTCGTGAGGAATGCCGGCTTCTTTCAAAAATCCCGAGATGACTTCGTTGTGCTCAATTGTTGCCGTACCCAAAAGAATCGGCTGGCCCTTCTCGTGGCGGCGCTTTACCTCCGCGGTAACCGCTTTGAACTTTGCTTCTTTCGTTTTATAAATGACGTCCGGTAAAGCCAGACGAATCATTGGCTTATTCGTCGGAACGCTCATCACCTCAAGGTCATAAACCTTGTGAAATTCCTCGGCGGAGGTTGATGCGGTGCCGGTCATGCCGGCAACCTTGTCGTAGAGCCGAAAGTAATTCTGAATGGTGATTTGAGCCAAAGTCCGATTCTCTTCCTTTACCGGTACACTTTCTTTCGTCTCAATCGCCTGATGGAGACCGCCGGAGTAGCGGCGACCGAGGAAAAGCCGCCCGGTGAACTGGTCAACAATAATTACCTCATTATTTTTCACCACATACTCCTTGTCCTTGTGAAAAAGCGCCTTCGCTTTCAAGCTCTCCTGGAGAAAATGAACCAGCCGGGCATTCTCCGGAGCAAAAATATTGGTAAGACCGAGCGCTTTCTCAACTTTCTCAATGCCGGCCTCGGTGATGTTTACTATTCTTAATTTCTCGTCAACGTCGTAATCTTCTTCCGGTTTCAGGTTTCTGACCACCCCGGCAAAAACCTTGTAGTAATTACTTGACTCAACGTCAGGCGCGGAAATTATAAGCGGCGTCCGGGCTTCGTCAATCAAAACGCTGTCCACCTCGTCAATTATGGCGTAGCCTCTCTCGCGCTGAACCCGGTCCTCTAAGCGAAGAGTAAGGTTGTCCCGCAAATAATCAAATCCAAACTCGTGATTGGTGCCGTAAGTAATATCAGCCTTGTAAGCCTCCTGCCGGCCTACCGGCCGCAAAAATTCTTCAAAAACTTTAAAGCTTCCCAGCACATCCCTTTGCTTGTCCAGTTCGCTCTTGTCTTCTTCCTCCGATTTTTCTTTCGTAAAAGTGGGGTCATAAATGAAGGCCGTGTCGTGAATGAGACACCCGACGCTAAGTCCCAAAAAATCATAAATCTGTCCCATCCAAACGGCATCACGTTTGGCGAGATAATCGTTTACCGTAATCACATGTATCCCTTTACCCGCCAAAGCATTCAAATAAATCGGCGCCGTTGAAGCAAGAGTTTTTCCTTCACCGGTCAACATTTCGGCAATTTTTCCTTCGTGAAGAACCGCCCCGCCCATGAGCTGGACGTCAAAGTGACGCTGACCCAGCGTCCGGCGGCTCACCTCGCGAACCAAAGCAAACACTTCGGGCAGGAGTGCGTCAAGCGACTCTCCTTCCCCCGCTCTCTTTTTCAAATCGGTGGAGGCTTTTTTCAGCTCCTCGTCCGATTTCTTCTTAATCCCCGCCTCCAAAGCGTTAATAGACGAAACAACGCCTTCCAGGCGTTTTATCGTTCTATCGGGAAATATTTTTCTTAATATCGACATAGTAAAAAACAAGGGAGACCGTATAAGCAGCCATGGTGGTGACCTCCAAATTTTTTATTTATTTCATGAGTGCTCTGGTCCATGACCGCTCATACAGCCCTCTATTACATTAAATTAAAGAAAATAGGAGGGCAAGACCCGTGAAGAACAAAACCGCCCCCGAAAGGGGGCGGACTTGGAAGGGCATTCCTCTGTCGATATCATCGCAAGGGAATGCTCAGCACTCACTGTGAGGATACTAGCACACATTTCTCAAGATTGCAAGTCCCGAAATGAAAGCAGCCCGACCGAAGTCAAGCTGCTCGCTGTACTGCCCCGTGAGACCGTCTCACTCCTCCGCTTGAGACTTGACCATACCCTTCAGGGCGAGCCAAAAGACGAAAGCGATCGCGGCGATGATCACGGTAATCACTCCTCCCTTGTAGTAAGAGAAGAGGTTCTCGGGTACGTAAGGGGCGGCGAACATACCCCCCATGATCACCAGAAGAATGGGTATGGTGACCGCTACTGGGTTGGGTCTTTGATTTCCCACAATTCACCTCACTGTGCGTTGGACTTGATAAAGAGAAGTTAGTTAGGCGTCACCCGGACTGCGAGAGCACCTCCCTAATCTTCTTCTGGAATGCCTCGAGCTCAAACGGCTTGACGATGTAGCCGTTCACACCCGCTTTGGTCGCAGAAGCGATATCAGTGGGCATGTTGTTAGAGCTCGTCATGAGGACGGGTATTCTCTCCCCGTCCGGCCGGGCACGGAGTGTTTTCACGAACTCGATGCCGTCCATTTCCGGCATGCTCCAGTCGGTAATCACGAGATCAAAGGAATCGTCGAAGATCTCCAGAGCCTGTTTTCCATCCCCGGCTTCCATAATACTCCTCAAAGCCGAGCCGCCTCAGGAATCTCACGGTAACGCGACGAACGGCTTCCGAGTCGTCCACAACCAAAATTTTCATCTACCATTCCTCCCGAAATATGACAAAGGGCAACAGTTTCTACTGTATGCCCAAAGAATAAACTATATTATTGATGATGTCAAGTCCCGGATGATTTCTCCACCAGAAACCTCGAAACGTTTTTCAAGAACTCTGGTGGGAACCTCGGTTCAACGTCTCCTCTATCCGCCGGGTGTCGGAGTGGAATTCCAATTCTTTGTCATTGTAGCGAATGCGGGGTTTGTAACCGATGTCCCGTTTCAAACTTTCCTCTATCCGTTCAAGTTGGGTTTTCTTCACAAGTTTTTCGAAGACATCTCCTAAAAATTCGTGAAGAACGAACTCCAAAAAAATTCTTGCCGGATTAAATTTCGTCGGCTTGAAGCGCGCCCAATCAACGACCAATTCCCCTCCCGTCCAATCATTCGCACTAAAGAAGCTCTCAATCTTTTTCTTTCTGCCATAAACCGGCACAAGGTTCTGATAGAGCCCTCTCCAATAATCGTCATAAGGCGGAGAGAGTTTATAAGCGGGTGGCGTTACAAAATGATTGAAACAAACTTTATCACTTGAAAGTTTTTTAGAATCAGTCCCCTGCCGCCTTAAACCCAACAACCCGAAAATCAAAAGACAAAAAATTCTGACGGTGAAAATCCGTCCTTCTCTCGCCCCGACAATCACGTCAAAATCTGAATCCTCGTGAGCGTTGCCAAAAGCAAGCGAACCCGAAACAATAACAAAATCCAAAAAAGGAATAAAAGAGAAAAGAGGCCGGAGGCGCAAAAATTTCCACCATTTAACCCCTAAGAGATTACTCTGATTCATCTTCGACGTTTAAGGGCAAATCCTCAATTGCGCGATGCAAAGACTTAGGAGAAGCAATACCTTTTGCATTAGCTTCTTTTTTTATGTTCTGACTATCAATTTCAAGTTCTTTGCTAGAAATCAACTTTGCTCTTTTCTCTTGGGGTGGATTTAATTTTTCTGACCGTTCGTACTCAACAACTTTTTCAAGAACGTCTCGAGGCAAACTATCACACTTAGAAAGAATTCCTAAGAATTCCCTAACGAAAAATGTATCAATTTGAATTTTTCTTTTTGTTACATGAGCAAATTTCCCAATCAATCTGCAAATATTATCACGTTCTTCGGGGCTTAATTGTTCAACGAATTCGTATTCCTCTATCTTTTGCAAGTTAAGTATTATTGGCTCAAGCGCGTCTAGAGTGACTACATAAACATTGTAATCAGCCATATTGAATGAGAACTCATCAAAAGTATCCACCGTATTTGATGGGACTACTAAGAAAATATCCTTTTTAACATTTTCCTCTTTTATATATTTCTTAACTGATTCAGTCTGGGATTTCATGTAGGTTGGAAAGTTTTCCAGATTATCTGAAGCTGGGCTTTTTGCATCAAAGATGATGTATTCACCGCTGATTTTAATTGTATTATCAGGCTTGCCACGAAACGGGACTTTATCAACGTATTCAATAATGTGCTTCTGACAGATTGCCTTTATCGTTTCCTTTACCTTATCTTCATGCTTTGACCATGTTTCTTTTAACTTATTAATTCTTTCAAGTTCTTCCTTATGCTTATTCTCAACTTCTTTATTCCGTTCATCCTGAATTCTATCTATTGTGGAACTCAAATTCGCAACTCTCTTTTCATAATCACTCTGGCGATCGTTTTCTCTTTGCTTAAAAGCTGTGTTCTCTTTATGAAGATCCAAGTTGTCCTTACTAAATTTGTCAATTTGGTTTTTTAGGGAAGTGATTTCAGTTTCTCTGTCTTTAATTTTTTCCTTAAATAAAATTTCATTGTTTTCACCGCCAACATCACCACGCTTCAAAACCAATCGCAAAAGAACTCCAAGAATAACAAGGAGGGTAGCTATGATTATTGCAAGAATTATTTCCATTTCAGTTTAAAGAAATTACCTGGAGTATTGCGACGAGATTAAAAAGAGAAAAAAGAGCCGTAATTCCAAATAAGAGATAAGAAAGAGTCCTTTCCCGGTAAAAAAGATAGTACCCAAGAAAAAGGTTAAACAAAATCACAAGGAGACCGGTTACCCACATAAACCAAAGGGACTGGGTCTCACCGAAAAAATCTATCCCCAAAACATTGTCAAAATGAAGAATTAAAGGCGAGGTAAGCTTTGATATGTTGAAATAAACCAAAAAGAAGCCGATTATAAGGAAAAGGAGGCATAAAGCCGTAAAAACCGTTAAAATTTTCTCTCTGAAAATAACCGATTTAGTGAACATATTTACAGTTCTTGAATATTCGTCTTATTATAAGCTAAATGAACTTGCCAATCAAAAAACTATCTCCTTCCGATGAAAGTTTTCTCCCGCTCTTAAAAGAAATTCCGGGAGCGCCGGAGCAGGTTTTCTACATGGGACGCTTCCCTACCGCCGAGGAGATTACAGTTGCGGTCGTGGGCACGAGAAAAGCAACTCACGAAGGAATAAAAATAGCAAAAGAGATTGGCCGTGACCTGGCAAAAAACGGCATCACGGTTGTAAGCGGCTTGGCACTTGGGATTGATGCCGCCGCCCACGAAGGCGCACTCAAAGCCCGGGGCAGGACCATAGCGGTCTTGGGAAACGGACTTGATTACATTTACCCCCACCAAAATCTGAATCTAGCCCGAAAAATCCTGGAGGCGGATGGAGCAATAATTTCGGAATATCCCGAGGGTACGCCTTCTTATCCAAGCCAGTTTTTGGAAAGAAACAGAATTATAAGCGGTCTCTCCCTTGCCACCACTGTCGTTGAAGCGCCCATTAAGTCCGGCTCGCTCTCAACCGCAAAGCATGCCCTGGAGCAAGGTCGGGAAGTATTCGTCACGCCGGGACCGGCCGACCACCCGAACTATACCGGCTCCCACATGCTCCTCCGAAACGGAGCGCGAATCGTAACGAGTGCCGAAGATATTCTGGAAGATTTAAAAGGCATAAATCCCGATTTTCTCTCCGTAATCGGGTCAAAACCGGCTCCGGAGATAAAAATTGAAGACCAAGTTCAACTGGTGATATTTAAAACAATTCAGGAAGCCGGCGAACCGCTCCATATTGACAATGTTGTCGAGAAAACTAAACTTGAACCCAATGCCGTAACA
>CAZGHF010000003.1:26397-39890 GCA_964525595.1 uncultured Candidatus Saccharibacteria bacterium | reverse complement strand
GGATTTGATCCTGGTCCAGGATGAACGCTGGCGGCGTGGATAAGGCATGCAAGTCGAACGGACAAGAGAGCTTGCTCTCTTGTTAGTGGCGAACGAGTTAGTAACACCTTAGTATCTACCTTTGAGTCAGACATAACCCGGGGAAACTCGGGCTAATATCTGATAGTCCCGAAAGGGTAAAGAGGCAACTCGCTTGAAGAGGAGCTTAGGTCCGATCAGCTTGTTGGTAGGGTAATTGCCTACCAAGGCTATGACCGGTAGGGGAGGTGAGAGCCTGACCCCCAACGACGCAACTGAGACACGGTGCGTACTCCTACGGGAGGCAGCAGTCGAGAATATTCCACAATGGGCGAAAGCCTGATGGAGCGACGCCGCGTGCAGGATGACACCCTTCGGGGCGTAAACTGCTTTTCTACGGGAAGAATCCGGCATTCGCCGGATGACGGTACCGTAGGAATAAGGAGCTGCAAACCTCGTGCCAGCAGCCGCGGTAATACGAGGGCTTCAAGCGTTGTCCGGATTTATTGGGCGTAAAGGGCGCGTAGGGGGTTTCATGCGTCTCTTGTTAAATCCCGGGGCTTAACTTCGGGGCCGCAAGGGATACGATGAGACTAGAGGACGTTAGAGGCAAGTGGAACGCACGGTGTAGGGGTGAAATCCGTTGATATCGTGCGGAACACCAAAGGCGAAGGCATCTTGCTGGGACGTTCCTGACCCTGAGGCGCGAAAGCGTGGGTAGCGAACGGGATTAGATACCCCGGTAGTCCACGCCGTAAACGATGTTCACTAGCTGTTTCGAGTATCGACCCTCGGGGTGGCGAAGCTAACGCGTTAAGTGAACCGCCTGGGAAGTACGAGCGCAAGCTTAAAACTCAAAGGAATAGACGGGGACTCGCACAAGCGGTGGAGCATGTGGTTTAATTCGATAGTAAGCGAGGAACCTTACCAGGGCTTGAAATCCCGATGACGATTCGACGAAAGCCGGATTTTCTTCAAGGACATCGGGACAGGTGCTGCATGGTTGCCGTCAGCATGTGTCGTGAGACGCTCCCTTAAATGGGGTAACATGCGCAACCCCTGCCGTCAGTTACAAGTGTCTGGCGGGACTGCCGTCTTATAGACGGAGGAAGGCGGGGACGACGTCAAATCAGCATGGCCCTTTGATGCCCTGGGCGACACACATGCTACAATGGTCACTATAACGGGTCGCGAAGTCGCAAGGCGGAGCTAATCCTTTAAAAGTGGCCTCAGTTCGGATTGAGGTCTGCAACTCGACCTCATGAAGCAGGAATCGCTAGTAATCGCGGATCATAACGCCGCGGTGAATACGTTCTCGAGTCCTGTACTCACCGCCCGTCAATGCAAGGGAGCCGGGAATACCTGAAGTTTCGACTTGTTCGGAATTAGGGTAGGTTCGGTGACATGGCATAAGTCGTAACAAGGCACGTGTAGCGGAAGCTGTGCGTGGATTAATTAAATTAGTTTTCATAATGAAAACTGGTGTCGATACCCTTTTTAGGGAAGGTGTTGGCCGAGGAGCCTTTATGTCTCGGCTCCCCATTAGATAGAGTTTTACTCATCTAACGGGGTAAAATGGGACAACTAGAAAAGCTTTTAATAAGGTGCGGGATTTTAATGAATTCGTGCTACAATCATTTCAATGTCCGACCAAAAAACCATACTTCTAATAGAAGACGAACCGCTTTTGGCTAATCTTCTAAAACAGAGGCTTGAAAAGGAGAATTTTAAAGTTATTCACGTCTTGGACGGCGAAGAAGGCTTAAGAACTTTAAAAAGCTTGCACCCGGACTTGATTCTTTTGGACATAATTCTTCCTAAACTATCCGGTTTTGAAGTGATGGAGCGGCTCAAAAACGACCCGACATTTGGAGAAACGCCGCTAGTTATCATTTCAAACCTCGGTCAGGAAAGCGACGTTGAAAGAGGCAGGGTACTTGGCGCAATTGGATATTTTGTGAAGGCCAAGACGTCTATTGAAGACTTGATTAAGAAAGTAAAGGTCTTTTTATCAAAATAATTCGGATTGTGCTAGGTGTGGATAAAAGCCGGTTTTTGAGAGAGGTGTTATGTTATAATAAACTTAATGTCGAAAAGTAAAGGGTTTACCCTTATTGAGCTTTTAGTCGTCATCGCTATTTTAGCGGTTTTGGCAACAGCCGTGATTTTGGTTATTAACCCCGGCGAGCTCATTAGACAAGCCCGCGATTCAACCCGTATTTCCGATTTAGCGGCTCTAAACAGCGCCGTTTCTTTGTACTTGGCTGATATCGCAACTCCAGGACTAGGTGGAGCCGGCGGTGACCTTTGCAGTTCAACAACGGAGACTTGTACTTGGGGAACTGCGGCTAGGAAGTCCATTGGCGGTACCTGCGATACAAACGCCACAACAACTGTCGACGGTCTTGGTTGGATAACCATTGACTTTGAAGATATTTCTTCCGGTTCACCCCTTGCAAGATTGCCGCTTGACCCGAACAACGGTTCTGCAAACTGCGGCTCAGGCAATGAAGCCTGTTACTACTCTTTTATCTGCAACAGCACCGCTTATGAGATTAATGCGACGATGGAAAGTACTAAATTTGCAAGCGGCGGCGGTTCTGACGTTGAATCGAATACTAAGGACGGAGGCGATGACGACAACATTTACGAAGCAGGGAACGACTTGGATTTGTAATAGTTCTCGCGTGGAGAAACTTGAGTAACCGGCGGTTTAGCCGGCTTTTTGTATTATAATGAAGTTAATGACCTTAATTAGCCTGACTTCTTTCGTTATTTTAGTCGTCGCTTTTCTTTTCCAATTTAAATCTAACAATTCTTATAAAATTTATAAGGCGTTTTTTTGGGTTTCGGTCGCCGTCATAATTCTTTACTATTTTTATCTGGTTTATACCCAGTATCTTGCCTGGAAGGACGGGAGCGAATTAACTAAATTTTTAGTGCCGCCTTATGAGAGCATATTTTATGTTTTTGGTTATCACTTCACCCGGTTTCTTTTGTCGTACCTTATCGCTTTTGCTTTCGCAGTTCTTTTTCTTTTCTCGGCAAAACGTCTCAATCAGCGGTTTGGGGAAAGATTTTTTGAAATTCAAGAACCTTATTTAGGAGCTCTCTCTGTTTTTTTATTGGGTAATCCTGCTTGGAATTACGCTTGGGCTTACTATTTAGCGGTAATTCTTTTAACTGCCGTCATAGTTACCAGTTACCGGTTACTGGTAACTAGAGAAAATCTTCGATTTTCTCTGTACTGGCTGTGGCTGCCGGTTGCGATATTGGTTATGCTTTCTCGCGTATTATAATTTAACGTGCAAGCACCCATTAGATAGAGCCTCGCTTATCTAACGGGATGTTCAACGAAGGTAATCCCATTAAATAGAGCTTCACTTATCTAACGGGATGCTCAATTTTGTGATAAAATTTAACCAAGGTTAAATTTTAACAAAATTGGCACATGATTACTTTTCCTTCGGCCAAGTTAAAAGAAATTTTGGTTAAGCAAGGCCTCATTGATGCGGTTGTTTTTGATTCTCTCGAAAAAGAAGCCCAGCGAAAGAGGCAGAACCTGAACGATGTCCTTATTTCACAGGGTATTATAAGAAAAGATTACTTATATCTTATTATTGCCAAATCTTTGGGCGTTCCACAGGCAAACTTGGGAGCGGTCAAGATTGACGAGAAAATCCTCCATTCTTTGCCGGAAGAAGTAGCAAGGCGGAGGAAGGTGATTGTTTTTAGTAGGGAATCGGATGGCACCATCCAGGCTGCAATGGAAGACCCTACTGACCTTGAGACAGTTGATTTTCTCCAACTGAAATTCGGCGGACTGGTGAAGCCTTATCTTGCAACCGACGAGGATTTGAACCGGGGGTTTTCTCTTTACGAAGCAAAGCTTACCAAAGATTTCAAAAAAATAATCGAGGATTCTATTAAAGAATCCTTAAAGATAAAAGCTAAGGGTAGTTTAGAAGAGGCGGCGGCTGACTTACCCGTTGTTGCTATTGTTGATAACTTACTTGCATACGCTTACTCTTCCCGCGCTTCCGACATTCATTTTGAAGTTTTGGACGATGCAATACTTATTCGTTATCGGGTTGACGGGGTTCTTCACGAAGTTATCAGGATGCCGAAAGAGATTAACCCGCCAATTGTGGCGAGAATTAAAATTCTTTCAAATCTTCGAGTTGACGAGCACACCCATCCTCAGGATGGCAGATTTCGCTATAAGGTAGGCGACGAAATTGTTGACATTCGTGTTTCTGTCATTCCAACCTTTTACGGAGAAAAAGTTGAGCTCCGGCTTCTTGCTGCCGCCCAGAAACCCTTGTCTTTCACGGAGCTTGGTATGTTTGATAACATGATAAAGGTACTGAAAAAATCGTTAAAGAAAAGTTACGGCATGGTTTTGATTTGCGGCCCGACCGGTTCTGGGAAAACCACCACCCTTTACTCAATAATGAACCTTTTGAACAGTTCTGAAGTGAACATTGTAACTATTGAGGACCCGATAGAATATGACATGCGCTACGTAAATCAGGTTCAAGTAAACGTTACTGCAGGAATAACTTTTGCCAATGGTCTTCGTTCAATTTTAAGACAAGACCCGAATATTATTATGGTCGGTGAGATAAGAGATAAGGAAACGGCTAATATCGCCGTTCAGGCGGCTCTTACCGGTCATCTGATGCTCTCGTCTCTTCACACGAATGATGCACCGACGGCGATTCCGCGTCTTGTTGATATGGGAATTCCGCCTTTTTTGGGAGCTGCCGTTTTAAACGCGATAAGCGCCCAGCGGCTTGCGAGGCGTGTTCACATCGACTGTATCGAATCTTACGCTCCCGAACCGGGAGTCATAGTAACGATAAAAAAAACGCTGAAGGAAATAGGCATCGACCCGGAAACCTACCCGATTCCCAAAACTTTCTATCACGGTCGGGGCTGTAGAACCTGCAACGGGAGTGGCTACTACGGTCGAGTCGGCCTTTTTGAAATTTTGGAAGTCAACGAACCAATAAGAAAAGTGATTACTGATCCTGGTTTCAACCTGGATGCTCTGAGAAAACTTGCCCGGGAACAGGGTATGGTCACCCTTTTTGAAGACGGCTTGAAAAAAATTCAGCAGGGAATGACGACGGTCGACGAACTGTTCAGGGTAACCCGTGAATAATGTGTTGAGTGTTCAGTACTCAAATTTATGATAAAATTTAGTCAATGAAGGTCGAATTATAAGGTAACCCCGTCAGATAAAGCTTCGCTTATCTAACGGGATGCTCAATTTTGTGGCTAAATTTGTTTTGCCACAAAGTTGGCTCACAAATTTAGACAAAATTGGCACATGCAATTTCACTACATAGCATCCCAGCCCGACGGTAAACTCGTTGAGGGCGACATAGACGCAAAAGATGTTGCGGAAGTTTTAGGTTTTATAACTTCTCGGGACTTGAGGCCGGTTTCCATAAAGCCGATTACCCGGGCTTCCGGAAAGAAAAGGTTAAGTTTTTTTGGCGGAACGATTAACTTAACCGACCAGATATTTTTGTCTAAATATTTGGCATTGATGCTTAAGATTGGTACGAGCTTACTCCAAGCCATAAATATTTTAATAGAAGATTTTAAGAAATCAGCCGTGCGGTCATTTTTAATTGAAATTCGTTCCAATCTTGAGAAGGGCCAACCTTTTCATGCGACTTTTGCCAAGTATCCAAAAGTTTTCAGTTCTGTTTACATAAACCTTGTGAAAGCTGGGGAAACTTCGGGTAATCTGGAAAATGTTTTTGAAAATTTGACAACCTCGCTTAGCAAGGAAAAAGCGCTGAGAGACCAGGTGAAGAGCGCTCTTATTTACCCCACCTTGCTTCTTGTTACTTCCGTTTTGATTTTGATTTTCCTTGTTACTTTTGCCCTACCGAAAATTGCGGGTGTATTTTTAGAGTCAGGTTTTGACCCGCCGGTTTTTTCAAAAATCGTTTTTAGCGTCGGTCTTTTCTTCGGAAAATTCGGTATTTTTATTTTAATTGCTCTTTTCTTGGGCGTTGTCGCTCTATTCTTTTTATACCGCAGTTCCGTTCTTTTTAAAAAGTTTGTTGCGGCTATTTTGAACGAAATTCCGGTTGTAAAAAACATCATCCAGAAAATCGCCCTTCAGCGTTTTGCGGCGACACTCTCATCGCTCATTAAAGCGGGTATACCCATTACAGATGCCCTTGAGATTACGGCAGACGCGGTCGGGCATGTTGACTTAAAAGAAGCTCTTATTCGGATATCGCGGGAAGGTCTTGCTAAAGGACTGACCATTGGTGAGGCTTTCAAGCGGGAGCCCTTTTTCCCGAAGACAGTCGTGAACTTAATGGCAATTTCTGAAAAAGCCGGACATATTGAAGAGGTTTTGGGTACGCTTGCCGATTTTTACGCTTCGGAAATCGACAGTGGTTTGAAAATTTTGGTTTCTTTTCTTGAACCGGTACTTCTCCTTCTCATTGGTTTCGTTATCGGTGTCATTGCTCTTGCCATTATTGTTCCGATTTATCAGCTCACGACGCAGTTTTAGTGGGTAGGTTATAGTGGGTAGTGAGTAGACTATGACTAAAAGAAAAAAACAACTACAACCTACAACCTACAACCTACAACCTAAGTCAGGTTTTACCTTAATTGAGCTCCTAATTACCGTCGCCATTCTTACTACTGTCTCAATAGCGGGATTTATTGGTCTTTCAAAGTATAAAGGAGGGCAGAACGTTAAGCTTTCGATGGAAGAGGTAACCTCGGTTATCCGCGACGTTCAGAAACGTTCAATTACCGAACAGGACGGCAAACAGTGGGGCATTAGATTTAGTAACGCAAATTCTTCTTACGAGATTTTCAGCGGTTCGAGTTATGCTTCGGGAACGGTTGATAAACTCTATTCTTTGAGCCGCAACGTAATTTTCGGCAATCCTTCAACTTCAACGGTAGATACGATTTTCTCGGCGATAAGCGGGAAGCTCGGTGAAACAAGGATTATTTCCTTGGTAAATCCGAGGAAAGACGGAATCGTTGGGGATGTTGTTTTAACGGAGCGCGGTACCGTAACAAACCGGCTGGAGCACGGTTTGGTCGGTTACTGGCATTTCGACGAGGCGACGAGCACGAAAACTTACGATGCTTCAGGCTTAGGTAATACGGGTATTCTTGTGAATGGCCCGACGTGGCAATCGTATTCTAATTGCAAGGCGGGAGAGTGTTTGAGTTTTGACGGAGCAACCAGTTATGTAGATGTCGGAACGGACGTTTCTACAACTGATTCTGCGTACACTATTTCAATGTGGTTATACGCTACTGCAAAAGGAGGCGTCTTCTCACGTTCTGTTGGTAGCGGATGGCTTGACGAAAGGCTGGTCTTGCATCAATACAGCTCTAATAAGTTGCGACTAACCCACTCAAATGGAAGTGCTTACAGTACGGTCAATAGTAATACAGATCTTCCTCTGAACGAATGGGTTTATGTTGCGGTAACGTGGGATGGCTCCAGCGCGAAATTTTATTTTGACGGGGTAGTAGATGTTGTGCGGTCGTTGACGCAAGCAACGAGCCATTCCGGAGTTAAAACATGGATTGGAAGAGTTGAAGGACTCACTCCTAATTATTTTACGGGCAAAATCGACGAAATCCGCATCTACAATCGCGCCCTAAGCGCCACCGAAATTTTGAATTTATATAATGATTTAAAATAAAATAAGGCATTAATATGTTTAAGAAGTTTCTACCACCTACCACCTACCACCTACTCACTAATCGTAGCGGGCAGTCTCTTCTTGAAGTGTTAATAGGTCTTGCAATCGGCGCGATTTTAATCGGGTCGGCGAGCTTGGGCGTCGTTTTTATTCTTCGTTCCTCAACGGCAACCCAGTATCTTCAGAGTGGTACCCAGCTCGATCAGGATTTGGTTGACCGGGTCCGGTCGGTTGCCGGTGCCACCTGGCAGGATTTGTATGGCCTGACTCACGGTACGAACACTTCATATTTTGTAAGTGCCTCCGGTACCGAATTGATAGCCATTGAAGGCAAGGAAGGGGTTTTGAGTAACGAAATTTTTGACGGTCTTGTCGGTCATTGGAATTTTGATGAAGCGACAAGTACGGCAACAACAACAACTTTTGATACGTCAGGTCAGAGTAATCAAGGGACGCTTGTTGATGGACCGACGAGAGCAACCACAACCTGCAAAGTGAGTCATTGTTTGGATTTTGACGGGACGGATGATTACATAGCGATTGCAGATAATGCTGTGACAATTGCCGAAGATTCACCATGGACATTAGTGCTTTGGATTAATCCTGATTCTTTTAGTAATTATGATGGGCTCTTTGGAAACACTCTCAGTGCGGGTGCTTTTCAGAGACTTCAGTTTGATGAGTCTGGAAATATTATAATAGAGGACAAAAACAATAGTGGTTCGGGGGTGACATATAAAGTTACTCATGGGATGTCAGTCGGAAACTGGTATCACGTAGTAGTAGCGAATAACGGCTCAGACTCGGATAATATTACTTTTTATGTTGATGCCGAGAGTAAGGGGACTGTTACAATGGCTTTAACTGAATGGGAGGTTCGGATGATTGGAGGTCGTGGGGGAAGCGATCATAAGTTTGATGGAAAAATTGACGACGTCCGCATTTATAATCGAGCCCTCTCGGCGGAAGAAATACAACGTTTATGGAACAGCACTATTTTCACCCGTTACTTTACCATTGAAAACGTGAACCGCGACTCGGGCGGAAGTATCGTCGCTTCCGGCGGCAACGACGACCCTTCCACTCAAAAAATAACTTCCTACGTTGAATGGCCCGGCGCAGCGGGTGCCATCGGTCAGATTAGCGTAGTCGACTACGTAACCCGCTGGGTAAACGACGTTTTCAGTCAAAGCGATTGGTCGGGCGGCTCGGGAGACACAGGCGTTCTTACTGACCCGAATAATCGTTACTCAGACGCTACCAGTGTTTCCAACCCCGTCGGTTCAATAAAAATTGAAGGCCTCTAAAACAAGAAACTCCATTTATTCGCGGCCGCGAATAAATGGAGTTTTGCGTTTATAGTTTAAAAACGAGGCTATTTTCGGGGATTTCCGATACCTCTGAGGGTAAGATATAGTGGATGTTTTTGGCTTCCTGTTTTTCGGGGAGAAATGTGTTAGTAATGTACATTATGGTCTGGGCGGGGGTGCCGATTTCACGAATATTGAAGCCGCCGGTGTCTATAACCACATATTTTGGCATCTCCGGCGGCAGTTTGTTTATTTCATTGCCGACCTCGACGAAGTCGTTATTGAAGGCCGCAGCAACAGCTGGGTTTTTTGCCCAATTAATAAAATAATTTCCGCCAACTTGAAAAAAAAGAAGTATTAACAGAACAAAAACAGCGGTTTTTAAAAGCAGTTCCGGTGCTCTTAGTTTTTTGACTGTGAATTCGTAGAGCCGGAATCCGCCTACCGCCGCTAACATAAAGACTGGTGGCGCCATAAGTATTGCGCGGAGAGCATGCGGCAATCCTTCGTTTGAAACAATTACCGGGAGAGCGGCAATGACTAGCCAGGCAAAAATAATCCAAAAAGCCTGCTTTTCAGGTTTCTTGCTTTTAAACAAAGATTTGATTCCGGCGAAAAATCCGATAATGAATAAGATTCCCACCGGCCAGTAAAGAAGCGGTTGGCCCGGGATGTTATGTCTTGGATTCCAATCGCCGGCAAAATTGAACATCCCGGCAGTCTTCAAGACGTTTAATCCCAGATTTTTAAAGGGTGTCTGCGACTGCCAGATGGAAATCTGACTGGTACGGCCGAAGAAGTCAGCTGGATTTTCCCAAAAATAAAAGCCTAGCGGCAAGAAGACAATTATTGAAACAGCAACGAAAATCGCACCGATTTTTAGAGTTCCTTTCCAACCGTGTCTTATGCCTAATAACCATAAAAGAAAAACTATGAGCAACGGTGTTGCCCGGTAGGCGATATAGGAATGCATCCCGAGACCGTAAATCAAGCCGGCTAAGGCAGGGAGCAGCAATTGACAATTAACATTTGACCATTGACCCTCCTTGAATTTTCTAAAAGAAAGCAAAAGGAAATACAATCCCCAAGTAAGAAATGCGGGCGCCATAATCGCGCGGAAAGCGATGCGGGAAAAGTTGATGTGCCAAAACGAAGTTGCAATCAAAAATGACGCAAGCAATGCAATCTTATCCGCAGCTTCGTAATTTCTAAACATCTCTCTCGTAAGAAAGAATGTTCCAAGGACAGTGAGAATTCCGAACATTGCACTCGGTAGTCGCAGGGGACCAATGGGGTTAGCATTACTGTCAGAGCCGGCCAGCTCTATGAAAAATGCCTGAAGGTTAATAAAGAGACCTTCCCGGCCGTTATTTTCGGTATAGAAAGATTTGAAGTCACCGTCAGCGAGTGCCTGAATGGCGTTATTACCATTCATTGCCTCATCGGAGTGGAGGCCCGGCGGCGCAGAATCCAGGGAATACAGTCGCAAAAAGGATGCTGCCGCGAGAATCAGAACAAGCAAAACGATAACTTTAGAGTTCTTCATTATTGTTTTATAATTATATCAAACAATGAAGGTAAAGAATTTTCACGAGGATATCGAAAAAAGTCTTGAAAAACTGGGGAAACACGTTGAAAAGGAAACGGCGTCTTACGAGGCTGAGACATTACCGGAGAAGGAAGTTGTCAAACGCTCGATTCAGGCACTGAGCCGGGATTTGCCTCAAGACAGAGAAGAAGAGAAGAGAAAAGAACCGGAGGGCGGAGATTCGGTTTTGCCAAACTATCTTCAGGGTGAGGGCGGAGAGGAAATAGCGAAGAAGGAGGTGGAGGACTTGATTGACCTGGTTTTCAAAAAAGGACTGGAAGCGGCTCTTAAAAAGGCGAGGAAAGAATCGCCTTTCATTGAAGACGCATTCCATGACGCTTTAGTAGATAAATTATTGCCGGAATTAAAAAGGAAAGGAATTATCAAATAAATTTTGAAAATCTCGGCTTTATTTAAGGTTTAGAAATTAGAGTTTAGGATTTGATTATTACATGCCCCTTTTTATTATTATCATACTTGTTTTAGCAGCGTTCGGGCTTGGTGTTATTTCTTATTTTATAAGCAGAAGAATCCGTAAAAAGAGAATCCTGGAAACATTACAGTTAAAATTATTTTTAATTCGAATGCCGCGGGTTGACAAAGAAGGGAAGGATTTAAAACGAGAAATTAATGTTACCGAACAACTTTTCAGTGCTCTTGCTTTTTTTAAAAAACCGTTTGCATTTGAAGTAGCAGTTCCTTATATAGGTGAGGAAATTCATTTTTTTGTTGCCGTCCAAAAATCTCTTAGTGAAGCGTTTGTTCGTCAAATCCAATCTCTTTGGAACGATGCTGAAGTGAGAGACGTGGAAGACTATAATGTTTTTAATTATTCGGGAGTAACGTTGGGCGCTTGGGTAAATCTTAAAAAACGTTTCGTTTTGCCTACCCGGACTTATCAGGAATTTGACGCAGACACCTTCTCGCCGTTTTTGGGAGGGTTTACAAAGATTAATGAATTAGGGGAAGGCGCTGCCTTGCAGTTTATTGTTCGTCCGACCACTCGCGCCTACAAAAAAGAAGCTCAAATGGCTTTGAGGCTTCTAAAAAAAGGCAGCAGACTGGATCATATTCTCCGTCACCCTTTATCGGTTTCTTTATCTGATGTTACTACGGCAATTTCACCTAAATCTCGAAAAAAAGGAGAAGAGGACGGCACTGAAAAAATAATTGATGAGCAAGCCATTAAATCTTTAGAGCTGAAATTATCAAAGCCGTTTTTCGAAGTTAACGCGCGCGTGGTTTCTTCGGCGCCAAGCCGGAGTCAAGCAGATGTTATTCTCGGGAGCATTACGGCTGGTTTTGCTCAATTTAGCGCACCAGAACGCAACGAATTTGAACTTGTAAGACCTAAAAACGTTAGGAGTTTGGTCCATCAATTTTCTTTTCGTGAATTTAATAACAAACAAGCAATGATTTTAAACAGTGAAGAGCTTGCAAGCATATTCCATTTTCCGACGCCTTTCACAGATGTTCCGAAGATTAAAGAATTAAAAGCCAAAGAAGCGTCACCTCCCTCTAATTTGCCGGAGAAGGGCGTTTTGATAGGCGAGAGCGTTTATCGCGGCGAAGTAAAAAAGGTGCGTATCAGCGACGATGACCGCCGGCGCCACACCTACGTTATTGGTCAGACAGGAACTGGAAAATCTAATCTGCTTACTAACATGGTAGTTGATGATATTAGGAATGATAAAGGAGTAGCTGTGCTTGATCCCCACGGAGATTTTACCGAAGATATTTTAAGTTTAATTCCAAAAAAACGCTTCAAAGACGTGATTGTGTTTAGTCCGGGAGACATTGATAGGCCTCTTGGTTTAAACATAATCGAATATGATTTTAAGCGACCAGAAGAGAAAACATTTATTGTCAATGAAATGCAGAACATGTTTAACAAGCTTTTTTCCGCTGAGACAATGGGACCTATGTTTGAACAGTATATGAGGAACGCCCTTCTGCTTTTAATGGAAGATTCCGGTTCGCCAGCCGGCGGAGAACCCGCTACTTTAATGGAGGTGTCACGGGTGTTCACCGACGCAGATTTTAGGGAGCGTAAATTGGAGCGTATTAACAACCCCACAGTTATTGATTTTTGGAAAAAAGAAGCGATAAAAGCCGGTGGAGAAGCATCATTGGCAAACATGACTCCCTACATTACTTCTAAGTTCAACAATTTTACGGCCAATGACTATATGCGGGTTATTATCAGCCAGACTAAGTCTGCTTTCAATTTTCGTTCGGTGATGGATGAGGGAAAAATCTTGTTAATCAATCTTTCTAAAGGAAAGATTGGAGACATTAATGCTAATCTTTTAGGAATGATTATTGTTGGGAAGCTTCTTATGGCTGCCTTAGGGCGGGTTGACGTGCCTCAGGAAGAGCGGCGCGATTTTAACCTTTATATTGATGAATTTCAGAATTTTACTACCGATTCAATCGCCGTTATTCTTTCCGAGGCCAGAAAGTATCGCCTGAATTTAACCATTGCTCATCAATTTATTGGCCAACTTGATGAAGGGATTAGAGACGCTGTGTTCGGCAACGTCGGGTCAACAATTGCTTTTAGGGTGGGGGAAATGGATGCCGAGTTTTTGGTTAAACAATTTGAACCGGTTTTCGGAGAACAAGACCTTGTTAATATAGATAATTTCAACGCCTATGTTAAACTGTTGATACAAGGGGAAACAACTAACCCTTTTAATATTAAAACTATCCCGGCTCACGCCGGTGATAGGGAGATTGCAAATGAGATAAAAACAATTTCGCGGGAGAGATATGGCCGGGATCGCAAAGAAGTTGAAGAAGAAGTTTATAAGAGATTTAGAAAATAATCGTCAATTTTCAAATAATTTAAGAATTGGCACAGGAGTT
>CAZGHF010000003.1:12285-26387 GCA_964525595.1 uncultured Candidatus Saccharibacteria bacterium | reverse complement strand
GGTTTTACGATAACGCCTAAATTAGTTTTGGTTTTAGTTCTCGGTTTTTCCGTTTTTTCTCCGCTCGCTCTTTTCGTAACTTATTTGTTGAACCGCGTCTTGAGCGGTTTCTACCAGTTTGGAAAGTTCGCGGCAGTGGGAGCTTTGAATACTCTCATTGACCTGGGAATTTTGAATTTCCTTATGCTTCTTACGGGCATAACTGGAGGGATTTACTTTAGTATTTTTAAGGGGGCTTCTTTCCTTATGGCGGTAACCAACAGTTATTATATGAACAAGTTTTGGACCTTCGGGAGTCGTCTGCCGGCTACATTTCATGAATATTTCCGTTTTACCTTTTTTACCCT
The DNA here is from genome assembly GCA_964525595.1 of uncultured Candidatus Saccharibacteria bacterium. Taxonomy (GTDB): domain Bacteria; phylum Patescibacteriota; class Minisyncoccia; order UBA6257; family GWB1-50-10; genus CAZGHF01. Next base: position 26,040 of record CAZGHF010000003.1, on the reverse strand, counting down.
AATTGGTCTTTTAATCAATGTTGCCGTCGCTTCTTTTATAGTTTTGGTTTTGGGACCGCTCTTCGGAGCCGGACCGAAAGTCTGGGCGAACGTCGGAGCGCTTATCGCGACGGTCGTGTCTTTAATCTGGAATTTCTTTGCTTATAAATACATAGTATTTAAACCCCAAACTCCAAATTCATGAAGCCGTTTTTATCAGTCATAATTCCCGTTTACAACGAATCGAAGCGGATACCGCTCACGCTTATTGATGTTGACAGGCATTTGAGCGGAGCCGACTATTCTTCGGAGATTCTCGTAGTAAATGATGGTTCCACTGACAACACTTATGAAGTAGTGTCAAAGTTTCTGCCGCTCATTAAAAATTTGAGGATAATTGACAACAAAGAAAATCACGGGAAAGGTTTCGTTGTGAGGCAAGGCATGCTTGAGGCGAAAGGCACCCTTCGCCTCTTTATGGACGCCGACAACTCAACCTCGGTTGACCAAGTTGACAAAATGCTTCCACATTTCAAAGAAGGTTATGAAGTCGTTATCGGGAGCAGGGACATAAAAGGCGCTGAGCTTGTGCCGCCTCAGGCGTTTTACAAAAGAACCTTAGGGAATGTTGGCAATCTTGTAATTCAGGTCCTTCTTCTGCCGGGACTTTGGGATACGCAGTGCGGATTCAAGTGTTTCTCCGAGGAAGCGGTTCGTAAGATTTTCAATATTGTAAAAACCAATCGCTGGGCTTTTGACGTTGAGGCTTTGGTGATTGCAAAACGCTTGGGCTACCGCATAAAAGAAATCCCCGTTCGGTGGGTAAATAGTCCTTTCAGTCACGTGAAATTAGCCGGCTACCTGTTGTTTCTTTGGGACGTTTTTAAGGTGAGATGGCGGCTCTGGCGAGGTAAATACAAAATGTGAATCTGTGTATTGGTGTTGGGGATAATCCGTTACTATAATTAAAATAATGCGATATTCAGAGTTAAGACAAGACCTTGTTTCCGGTGACTGGATTTTGATTGCGCCCGGCCGGGCCGCAAAGCATATGCAGCTGCTTCAAAAGAAAAAACGCTCAAGAATGCCGGTGAAGGGATGTCCCTTTGAAGACCCTCAAAAATCGGGTAATAAGAAGCCGTTCTTAATCTACAAAAACACAACCGGTACCGATTGGCAGGTTCAGATTTTTGAGAACAAGTATCCGGTTCTTTCCCATAAGGGAACCTGCGCCGTAGTGCGAAAGGTCGGTCCTTTCTCGGTTACCCAAGGTGTCGGTCATCAGGATTTGGTGGTGACGCGAGACCATAACAAGAACTTCCCTCACCTTAAACCAGAGTCCGCAAGCCTGGTTTTTAAAGCTTTCCAGGAGCGCTACAGGCAGCTTTCAAAAGACAAATGCATGGCTTATGTTTCAATTTTTCATAATTGGGGGCCTTCGGCTGGAGCCACAATTTACCATCCTCATTATCAAATAATTGCTCTTCCCATAATTCCGCCGGATGTAGCTCATTCACTTCGCGGTTCAGACAGTTATTTTAAGAAGAAAAGAAGGTGTGTTCATTGTGAAATGATAAAAAGGGAACTTAAAGAAAGAAAGAGAGTTATTTACGAGAATAAGGGTGCCGTTTCTTTTGTCCCGTTCGTTTCTCGCTCTCCTTTCGAGGTTAGGATTTTTCCTAAAGCGCACCTGCCATTTTTCGAAGATACTACGGAGAAAGACATCAACTTTGTGAGAGAAGTGGTTCAGAAATCCCTGCTCTCTTTGGAGAAAAAATTAAGAGACCCTGATTACAATTTTTTTATCCATACAAGCCCGGTTTTAAATAGGAACAAACACAAGCATTACCACTGGCATTTGGAGATTTTGCCGAAAGTAAGTATTCCGGCCGGATTTGAGTTAGCGACCGAGATTGACGTCAATATTGTTAACCCTGATGAGGCCGGCAGACTCTTGAGGGTAAAATGACCGAGGAAATACTGACTCTCATTATTGCCGTTTCTCCTTTTCTGGAACTTCGCGGCGCGATTCCTGTCGGGATATTCGCTTTCGGTTTTACGCCCTTTAAAGCTTACATTTTGGGCGTAGTTGGGAGCTTTTTGCCCGCTTTGCCGCTCCTTTTTTTCTGGAATTTCCTTTATGAAAAGCTGGTTCATCGTTTCTATTTTTTAAACCGATTTTTCGCCTGGCTTTTCAAAAGAACCCGGTCAAGACATAAAAACCACTTCGAGATTTGGAAAAAACTGGGACTTCTCCTTTTCGTCGGCATTCCGCTGCCTTTTACCGGCGTCTGGAGCGGGACGGTGGCGGCTTTCGTTTTCGGCATTCCGTTTAAGCATGCGGCAGTTATGATAGCCTTAGGGAATGTGATTTCGGGTCTTATTGTTTTATTATTATCAGGAGCCGTCTCTTTCGCGTTGTAATTCCGTTAGAGACAACTTTTCTAATCAGGCAGAAAATGAATCTATTATTATGAAAGAATTAATAATCGCAAACTGGAAGATGAATCCTGCAACAGCGAGAGAGGCGGCTCGGCTTGCGAAAGAAACGGTTCGGAGGGTTAAAAATTTAAAAAACGCGGAAGTGGTTATTGTTCCACCTTTTGTGTTTCTGGAGACTGTTGCAAAAATTCTAAAACCTATAACCTTAAAGCCCCTGCCTGCCGGCAGGCAGGTAAAACCTAAATTGGGTGCCCAAGATGTATTTTGGAAAAATCCGCCGGCTGGCGGAGGAGCTTATACGGGTGAGGTGTCTCCGCGGCAGTTGAGATCGCTGGGAGTGAAGTACGTAATTGTCGGTCATTCTGAACGAAGAGCTTTAGGAGAAGCCGACCATCAGATTAACGAGAAAATAAAAGCGGCATTAAAAGATGGTTTGAAAGTGATTTTATGCGTCGGTGAACCGCTCATTGTCAGACGAAAAGGCCGGGTCGCCGCCAAGCGATTTGTAAAAGACCAGCTCCGGAAAAGTTTAAAAGGGGTGTCAAATGTCAAAGGTCAATTGTCAAATGTTGTTATTGCTTATGAGCCGGTGTGGGCGATATCTTCAAGAAGCGGCGGCCGGAGCGATACTCCGGAAGACGCAATTGAAATGGCAAAATTTATAAAAAATTTCCTTAATTCGAAATTCAAAATTCGAAATTCAAAATTGATTTATGGCGGTTCCGTAAATTCAAAGAATGCCCGGGCGTTTCTCTCACCCGAGGAAATCAACGGCGCCCTTATCGGCAGCAAAAGTTTGAATGCTTCTGATTTTCAAAAAATAGCAGAATCAGCGGCATGATTCGTTTTTTTAAATATTTTATTTACGGCTTATTTTACTTGGCAATTCTGGCTCTGGTTGCCTATCTGGCTTATTTGGTTTTTTTTGGCCCGGCGCCGGTCGTTTCCGATGAAGTCCCAGAATCGCCCGTTCCCGAAATTCCCGAACCGATTTTCGTTTTTGAGAATGTAAGCACAGAGGTGAGAGGGGATGAAGTACGGGTAACCGGAGTTTTGAAAAACGATGGTCCTCAGATAGCGCCGAGTGTGGAAATAAAAGCGACTATTTTTGACAAAAACGGCTTTGAAATTTTCTCTTCCGGGACCCTACAGGAGAATATAAGAGCATTTGAAGAGAGGCCTTTTACCGTATTTTTCCCGAAGGACCAGGGATTGGCCGAAGAGGTCGGGGAGGAATTTACAGAAACCTCCTATACGGTAGAGTAGAACAGAAATGACATCTTTATTCAGAGGTTTCGATTGGCCGCTCTTGGGCGGAATACTTATCCTTGCATTAGCGAGCCTGTTATCGCTTTTTAGTTCAGATATAACACTTTTTTCAAAACAGCTTGTCTGGTACATTGCCGCAGTCATCATTATTGTCGGCGGCAGCCGTCTTGACTGGCGTGTCATTATAAACGAGCCGGTTTTCCGAAAAGGTCTTTATTGGCTCTCCATCGTTCTTCTTGTAGTCGTCAATTTACAATCGGAAACGATAAGAGGGGTGAAGAGCTGGATAAATTTTGGCAGTTTGGAGTTTCAGCCGGTTGAACTCGCGAAGCTTTCTCTAATTCTCATCCTTGCCGGATTTTTTTCGCGCCGATATATTGCCGCTTGGCTGGGGAAAAACATTGCTCTTTCTTTTTTCTATGCTGCCTTGCCGGCGGCACTTGTCGCCATTCAGCCGGACTTCGGCTCGGCCGTAGTTATTATCGCGATTTGGGTCGGCTTTCTCCTCACAAGCGGCGTGAACAAAAAAAGGCTTTTAATCGGATTTATAATCGCGCTTTTAATCATCGTCCTTCTTTGGATTTCTTTTCTCAAGCCCTACCAGAAAGAGAGGATTGTCGGTTTTTTAAATCCAAGCGCTGACCCTTTGGGAATAAACTACAATGTTGTCCAGTCCAAAATTGCAATCGGTTCGGCTGGTTTTTGGGGCAAGGGCTTCGGTTCGGGAAGTCAGACTCAACTTGGTTTTCTTCCAGAGGCGGAAACCGACTTTCTGTTCGCCGCTTTCGTTGAAGAGTGGGGGATTTTTGGAGGAATGATTGTTATTTTGGCTTTTCTTCTCATTCTTTATAGAATCGTGAAGATTGGAATGAGAGCGGGTAATAATGACTCAAAATTTATTGTCTTGGGATTGGGTCTTACTCTCACAATTCAGTTTTTCATAAATATAGGCTCAAATCTCGGGATTTTGCCCGTTACGGGCATTAATTTCCCGTTTTTGAGCTACGGAGGCTCTTCCATATTGACACTCTCTATTCTTGTAAGTATAATTCAGAAAATCAAGATTGAATCCTTTAATTAGGAAAGGAAGCAAAATGAATCCTCAAACCAGGAAAAGAGGTCTATTAGATTTACGTTTTATAATTGCCCTTACGGTAATTATATTTTTAATTCTCACTGTCGCTTATTTCTTTTGGGGAATTCAACCGAACACTGATGAAAACCAGGGCGAGAAAATACTATTCAAAATTTCAAAAGGTGAAGGCTTAAGAGAAATAAGCGCTCATCTCTCTCAAGGGGAATTAATAAAATCAATTGCCGTGTTCAAAGTTTATTCACTTTTCGCCGGTTTGGCCCAAAAGTTTCAGCCGGGGGTTCATGAGCTTTCGGCCGCAATGAGCGTACCTCAAATTACCCGCGAGCTTACCATCCTCGGCAAAAACGAAATGACAGTAACAATTCCCGAAGGCTTAACCTTAAAAGATTTAGACTCCATTCTTACGGATCACCAGATTATTGAGAAAGGGACAGTTGCGGAGTTCCCGATTGAAGAGCTGAAAGAGGACTATAATTTCCTGGTCGCGGCGGACTCGCTTGAAGGATTTCTTTTTCCCGACACTTATCGTTTTGAAATTTTATCCGGTGCGGAGGTCACCATTCGGCGAATTCTTACCAATTTTGAGGAAAAGGCTTGGCCTCTTTTAAAAAATGAAAATAATTGGTACGATTTGTTGATATTAGCATCGTTTCTTGAGAGGGAAGTTCCTGATTTTAATGACCGTCAAATAGTGGCGGGCATTCTTCTTAAAAGATTTTCAGTTGGGATGCCGCTCCAAGTTGATGCGACGGTGAGCTACCTGAAGTGTAACGGAGAACTTCGCGGCTGTGACCGGATTGTTGTTAGTAAAAAAGATTTGGATTTGTCTTCTCCTTACAACACTTACAAACGGCTTGGCTTTACGCCCACGCCAATTTCAAACCCCGGCCAGTCAGCAATTCGGGCGGCTACGGAGCCCGAAGCAAGTCCCTATTTTTATTATCTCTCTGCCAAAGAAACGAAAGAGACAATATTTTCAAGAACTCTTAAGGAACATAACGAAAATAGAGCCAAATTTTTATGAAAACAAAAACATTTTCATCTTTTAAGAGCCCTTCCTTCAAAGCCCCGAATCTCATAGAGGTTCAATTAAACTCTTTTAAATGGCTTGAGGAGAAGGGTCTTCGAGAGCTCTTTGACGAGATTTCTCCGATTAAAGACCATTCCGGCAGTGAATTGGAGCTCCATTTCTTGGATTATAAATTCGATCCGCCTAAATACACCGAGGAGCAGTCGAAAGAAAAAGATCTAACCTATGAAGCAGCTCTCCGGGCAAACCTGAAGCTTGTTGATAAGGTTTCAAAACATAACCGAACTCAAGAAGTTTATCTGGGAGAATTTCCCATAATGACTGACCGGGGAACTTTTATCATAAACGGAGTGGAACGGGTTGTTATCTCTCAGCTTATCCGTTCACCCGGAGTTTACTTCACCGCAAGCGTTTTTAGGGGACAAAAACTCTTTGGCTCAAAGATTATTCCTAATCGAGGCAGCTGGATTGAACTTGAAACTGATTCCGGCGGTGTAATTTATGTAAAGATAGACCGAAAGCGTAAAACACCGGTAACCCAGCTTCTTCGGGTCTTTGGCTTGGAAAACAACGAGGCAATATTGAAAAAATTTAAAGATGTTGATGTCGGGAAAGTTAGATACATTGAAAAAACAATAGAAGGAGACAGCGCCAAAACCGCCGATGAGTCTTTTGTAGAACTTTATAAAAAACTAAGACCGGGAGATCTTGCAACAGCCGACAACGCCCGTTCTCTTATTGAGCCGATGTTCCAGCGCTCTGACCGTTACGATTTGGGAGATGTTGGAAGGTTTAAATTCAACCAGCGTCTTAATCTTTCTTCGAAGAAAAAAGGAGGTACTTTGAATAAGGAAGATATAGTGGCAATGATAAAAGAGGTTATTCGGCTGAATAGCAATGTTCAAGCCGAACCTGATGATGCCGACGAATTAGGGAATAAAAGAGTAAGAGCAGTTGGTGAACTTATTCAGTCCCGGCTTCGGGTAGGTTTTGCCAGGATGCGGCGCGGCGTTCAGGACCGGATGTCCACTCTTGAAAGAAAATCTCTCCAGCCGTCTCAACTCGTCAATTACAAGGTTCTTTCCGCGGTTGTCCGCGACCTTTTCACGTCTTCGCAACTTTCACAATTTATGGATCAGGTAAATCCTCTGGCTGAACTTGAGCACAAAAGGCGCCTCTCGGCGATGGGACCGGGGGGTCTTACAAGGGAGCGAGCCGGCTTTGAGGTCAGGGACGTTCACCCCACCTATTATGGAAGGATTTGTCCCATCCAGACGCCTGAGGGAGCAAATATCGGTTTGGTAAATTACTTGGCAAACTACGCCAGGGTAAACGATTTTGGATTTTTAGAAGCTCCTTATTTTAAGGTTGAAAAAGGAAAAATCACTTCCAAAATTATGTGGCTTGATGCAATTGAAGACAAAAAATATAACATTGGTCAGGCTGACATTAAAATCAGCGAGGATGGTATGATTCTGGAGAAACGGGTGGCGGCAAGAATAAAAAGTAAGCCCGGTAATTGTCTGCGGGAAGAGTTGGACCTTATTGACATATCACCCAACCAGTTCGTGAGTGCGGCAACCTCGCTTGTGCCCTTTCTTGAACATAATGATGCTAATAGGGCTCTTATGGGAAGCAATATGCAAAGACAGGCAGTGCCCTCACTCCGGCCTCAGGTACCCTTTGTTGGGACCGGTCAGGAGGAAAAAATTGCTCATGACTCAAAACAGGTTCTCATTTCCGATTTTGGAGGAGAAGTCAAAGAGGTGGATGGGAGAGCGATAGTGATAAAGGCCGCCTCTGGCGATAAAACTTATCCCATTTTTAAATTTAAGCGTTCAAACCAGTCAACTTGTCTCTCACAGAGACCGGTAGTTAAGGTTGGCGACAAGGTTAAAAAAGGAGCCCTCCTCGCCGACGGGGCGGCAACTGATGGCGGAGCTCTGGCGCTGGGTCAGAATCTGCTCGTTGCTTTTATGTCCTGGTGCGGCAGTAATTATGAAGACGCTATTATTCTTTCCGAGAGGGTTGCCCGAGAGGATCTTTTTACTTCAATTCATATTGAAACTTTCGTTTGCTCGGTAAGAGACACTAAACTTGGACCCGAGATTACAACTCCTGACATTCCAAACGTCGCTGAGGAAAAGTTGAGAAACCTTGATGAAGAGGGAATAATTCGCATTGGCGCCGAGGTTCGCTCCAGCGATATTTTGGTTGGAAAGATATCCCCGAAGGGAGAATCGGAACTTACTTCCGAGGAGCGTCTCCTGCGGGCAATTTTCGGCGAGAAGGCTCGTGACGTAAAGGACACCTCTCTTACTCTTCCTCACGGCAGGACCGGGCGCGTCATAGGCATTAAAATTCAGTCTCGTGACAAGGGAGACAAACTTGAGCCGGGAATTATTAAAAAGGTTCATATTGAAATCGCTCAGATTAGAAAGATAAGAGCCGGCGATAAATTGACTGGTCGACATGGTAATAAAGGCGTGATTTCCCAGATTCGGCCTGTTGAGGATATGCCTTACCTTAAGGACGGAACGCCGGTTGACGTGATTTTGAATCCTTTAGGTGTTGCATCCCGTATGAATCTCGGTCAGATTTTAGAAACTCAGCTTGGTCTTGCGGCTAGTCGGCTGGGTTATCGAGCTATTGTCCCCAACTTTGTTGGTCCCGGTGAAGAAGAAATAAGAGAAGAGTCAAAGAAAGCAGGTCTCCCGGAAAACGGCAAGATAAAACTTTACAATGGTCTTACTGGTCGGGCTTTCGAGAGGCCGGTTGTGGTGGGTTATATCTATATAATGAAGCTTAATCATTTGGTTGAGGACAAAATTCATATGCGTTCGACCGGACCCTACTCTTTGATTACTCAACAACCTTTGGGCGGTAAAGCTCAGCTTGGCGGTCAGCGTTTCGGCGAAATGGAGGTTTGGGCGCTTGAAGGATATGGGGCGGCTCACACCCTTCAAGAGATGCTTACCATAAAGTCAGACGATATTCTTGGCCGTTCAGCGGCTTTTGAATCAATCATTCGCGGTGAGGATATCAGGAAACCGAATATCCCGGCTTCTTTTAATGTCCTTGTTTCAGAGTTGAAATCATTAGGTCTTAGCGTGAAAGTTGATACAGACCGTGAAGAAAAAGAAGAAGATGAATCAAATGAGGAGTTCTAACCGAAACATAGACGTAAAGTCGATTTCTATAAGCATTGCCTCTCCGGAGGAAATTTTGAAGTGGTCGCACGGGGAAGTGACGAAGCCGGAAACGTTGAATTACCGGACTCAGCGTCCGGAGAAAGACGGCCTCTTCTCAGAGAGGATTTTTGGTCCGACTAAGGACTATGAGTGTTATTGCGGTAAGTATAAAAAAATAAGATATAGGGGAGTGGTTTGCGAAAAGTGCGGTGTGGAGGTGACGAGGTCCCAAGTGCGGCGAGAAAGAATGGGTCATATTATTCTTCAGTCACCGGTTACTCACACTTGGTTCTTGAAAGCCGTTCCTTCAAAACTGAGTCTTCTTTTAGATATCTCCGTACCAAAACTTGAGAAGGTGATTTATTACGCCGCTTTTATTGTAACTTCCGTTAATGAAGGGGCAAGAAATCAGGCTCTTAAAAAACTGAAACAGGAATTTAAGACCCTTAAAAAAGAAAAGAGTAGCGAAGAGTTTGAAGAAACAAAAAAACAGCAGGAGGAAATTCTTTCTGTCTTGCGGCCCGGATTAATGCTCACCGAACAGGAATACTATTCACTGGCCCGTGTTTTCGGCGATGTCTTTGAAGCGGATCGCGGGGCAGGAGCGATAAGAAAAATCCTTGAAGGAATTAATCTTTCGGAAACAGCTAGGAATTTAGAAAAAGAGCTTGAGAGCTTGCGGGATGCCAACAAAAAAAGACGGATTCTTCAGCGAATTCGCCTTGTGAAATCGCTTGTAAAAGCGGGGGCGCGGCCCGAATGGATGATTCTAACGGTTTTGCCGATTTTGCCTCCGGAGCTCCGGCCAATGGTTGCGTTAGATGGCGGTCGCTACGCCACAGCTGATTTGAATGATCTTTATCGGCGAGTAATTAACCGCAATAATCGCCTCAAAAAGCTTACTGATCTTAAGGCGCCCGATGTCATTATCACCAACGAAAAAAGAATGCTCCAGGAGGCAGTTGACGCGCTTGTTGATAACACTGCTTCAACCGGCCAGATTCTTTCTTCCCGGCGCCGGCCGTTGCGGTCTTTAGCAGATCTTCTAAAAGGCAAGCAGGGTCGTTTTCGCCAAAATCTTCTCGGCAAGCGGGTAGATTATTCCGGTCGTTCAGTCATTGTAGTCGGTCCTGAACTAAAGCTTAACGAGTGCGGTCTTCCCAAGAATCTTGCCCTTGAGCTTTTCCGGCCTTTCGTTATTTGGAAAATAATCGAGCGGGGATATGCCTATAATATTAAGCAGGCAAATCGTCTTATTGAACAGGGAACACCCGATGTTTGGGCTATTCTTGAGGAGGCAATCAGCGGCAAAAAGGTGCTTTTGAACCGGGCACCAACCCTTCACCGTTTGGGAATTCAAGCGTTTAACCCGCGTCTTATTGAAGACTTAGCTATAAGGATTCCGCCTTTGGTTTGTACTGCTTTTAATGCTGACTTTGACGGTGACCAAATGGCAGTCCATCTGCCGCTTACAGTTGAAGCTCAATATGAAGCCGGCAAACTCATGGATGCCAGTAAGAATCTCTTGAAGCCGGCGAACGGGGAACCGATTGTTTCACCAACCCAAGATGTCGTTCTTGGAATTTATTATCTGACAGGAATTAAACCGGGCGGCGTTGGCGAAAATAATATTTTCTCAAGTTTTACTGAGGCAACCCTTGCTCATGAAGCTGGCCTTCTTGATTTAAATGCCAAGATAAAAATTCTTGTTCAGGGGGAAATTATTGAAACTTCTTACGGACGAATAATTTTTAACCGGGAATTGCCGGAAGACTTTGATTTTGTAAACGAGCATTTAAACAAAAGCGCTCTCTCCGAGGTCGTTTCTAACATAATCAATTACTACGGAATTGAGACTTCTTATGGTTACCTTGACCGGATAAAAGACCTGGGTTTTCAGTATGCGACTCTTTCGGCTATCAGCTGGGGTATTGATGATATTACGATTCCGAGCGAGAAGGAAGGACTTGTCCAGCAGGGAAATAAAGAGGTAGCTGTAATTAAAAGCCAGTTTCAGGAAGGGCTTCTTACAGAAAAGGAAAGACGGCGCAATGTGATAAGCGTTTGGACTCGTATTTCAAGAGAAATAAGCGGACTAGTTGCGAAGAGTCTCGATCCTCAAAATTCGCTCTATAGCATCATTTCTTCAGGAGCTCGCGGCAATTGGAATCAGTTGAATCAGATAATGGGCATGAAGGGTCTTATGACCAACCCTAAGAATGAAACGATTGAACTCCCCGTTAAAAGTTCACTTAAAGAAGGTCACAAAATTTTGGAGTATTTCATTTCTACTCATGGTGCCCGAAAAGGTTCGACTGATACGGCTCTAAAAACTGCCTCTGCCGGTTATCTTACGCGTCGGCTTGTTGACGTTTCTCAGGACGTGATAATAAAGGAGCGTGACTGCAGGACTAAAGAAGGAATTGAAATGATAAGACAGGAAGGGGAAAACTTTGGGTACTCCTTTGCTGAAAGACTCCATTCGAGAACCAGTCTTTTTGATATTAAACTCGGCCGGAAGACTTTGGTCAAAGCCGGTCAAATAATAAGCAGAGCGGCAGCGGAAGAAATAAGAGAATCCAAAAAAATTGAATCGGTTAAGGTAAGATCGCCCATAAATTGTAAAACCCTCTATGGAATTTGTGTCAGGTGTTACGGCGCCGATCTTACGACTGAGAAGCCGATTGAAGTTGGCGAGGCGGTGGGTATTGTTGCCGCTCAATCCATCGGTGAGCCGGGTACACAGCTTACCTTAAGAACTTTCCATATCGGCGGAGTTGCTGGCGTTGACATTACGGCAGGGCTTCCGAGAGTTGAGGAGCTTTTTGAAGCCCGACCTCCAAAAGGTAAAGCCATAGTTGCGAAAAACGAGGGTAAAATAGACGCGATTGAAGATAAAGACCTCTCAAAAGTTGCGAAAGTAAAGGAAACGGCCGGCAATAAATCAGGTAAAACAAAAAAGAAAAAAGCTCTTCAGGAATATCTTATTCCTGCCGGCGTAAATATTTTAGTCAAAGAAGGTGACGAGGTTTTGAAAGGACAGCCTTTGAGTGAGGGACCGATGGATTTGAGGGAACTCATGACTTATCAGGGAATTGAAGCGGTTAAACATTACATTATAAATGAGGTTCAGAAGATTTACATTCCTGAAGGAACCTCAATTAATGACAAACATATAGAAATTATAGTCCGGCAGATGCTCGGACGTATCCTTATAAAAGAAGCCGGGGATACCGATTTTATGGTTGGTGATATTATTGAGAAATCAAAGTTTAGAGAGATTAATCGGGAAACCAAAAAGGCTGGTAAGCTTCAGGCTAAAGGAACTCAGCTTATTATGGGCATAACAAGAGCTTCCCTTACAACGGAAAGTTTCCTTTCAGCTGCATCCTTTCAGGAAACGAGCCGGGTGCTGGTTAATGCTGCCTGTGAAGGTAAAGTTGATACGCTTCGCGGTCTTAAGGAAAACGTGATTATAGGCAAACTTATCCCAGTCGGTACCGGGTTTACAGGTATAGATGAAAAAGAGATTAGTGAACTGAGAGAAAAATTTTACCCTGCTCCCCTAGAGGAAGAAGGGGAAGAAATTGACGACGTAAGTTAAATAAAGCATAATCTAGAACAAGAAAACAGATTTCTAACGGGATGTACGAAATATCATTTATCTTAAAAGAAGAAGATGCTTCATCGATTAAGAAAGTTTTTTCCAGTTACGAAGTAGAAGTTCCCGCTCTTCAAGAACTCAGGAAAATCCGTTTGGCTTATCCCATCAAGAAAAGCGAATACGGTTTTTTGGGTTATTTCACTTTTGAAACTTCACCTGAGAATCTGGAAAAGATTTTTAAGGACTTGAAACTAAAGGAAGATTTGTTTCGTTACATGGTAACAAAACCGGGGGAGAAGGAAACTGAAGTTAAGGAAGGCAGAAGGGTCACTCAAGCTGCTGCTCCCTATAGTAAAAAGACCGATGAACCAAAACGTCATCCCGACCCTGTTTTGACGAACGAAGAGCTTGAGAAAAAGATTGAAGAAATATTAAAGTGATTTGTCTAAAAATTAGAGTCGAATCAGGTTCGAAAATTTTAAAAAATTTGGCATGAATCTTAACAAGGTGTTTATTATAGGGCGTTTAACGCAGGACCCGCAGTTGCGGACCACTCCTTCCGGTCAGCCGGTAACAACCATTTCTATGGCTACGAACAGAATCTGGAACAGTAAGTCCGGTGAACGGCAATCCGATACTCAGTTTCATAATGTAGTTGTTTGGGGCCGTCAGGCGGAGGTTGTTAACCAGTTCTTGAAAAAGGGGAGTTTGGCGATGGTTGAAGGAAGATTGCAGACCCGGAGTTGGCAGGATAATCAGGGTCAGAACCGCCGGACGACGGAAATTGTTTGTGAACGAATTCAATTTGGTCCAAAATCGGCTTCTTTTTCGGATGCTGATTCGGGTCCTTCATCCCAGCCGGCCGGTGACAAGAAAGAGAGTCTCCCCGAAATAAATATTGATGAAGACAATATTAAGCCGGAGGATATAGATTTTTAAGTTGATGAAACAGTGCAATTTTTGTTCAAGAAACGTCAACGAAGTGAATTATCGTGACGTCGAAACCCTGAAACGCTACGTTTCGAGTCAGGCAAAAATTATTGATCCGCGCCACACCGGTGTTTGCGCGAAGCATCAGAGATGGTTGGCGAGAGCCATAAAACGCGCTCGGATAATGGGTTTGTTGCCGTTTGTTAGGAAATAA
>CAZGHF010000003.1:0-12185 GCA_964525595.1 uncultured Candidatus Saccharibacteria bacterium | reverse complement strand
TGGATATTCTTCTTTTCAATCTTATCCATTCTTTAGCCGGGGAATTCTCCCTTTTGGACGGCTTCGTAGTTTTTTTAGCGAAGTACCTTATTTATTTTCTCGTTCTGGGAATGTTTTTTTTAATTTTTAGCATGAAAACCTCAAGGGAAAAATTTTTTGCTTTTATTGTAGTTGCCCTTACAGCGGTTTTATCAAGAGGTATTTTTACGGAAATTATCCGATTTTTCTACGACAAAGAAAGACCTTTTGAAAAACTTGGCTTTGACCCGCTTTTTTTAAAATTAACTTCTTCTTTTCCTTCGGGACACGCTGCTTTTCTTTTCGCTGTATCCATTGCGATTCTTTATTTTAATCGCTTTTGGGGATTTTGGTTTTTGGGTCTCTCGCTTCTTGTCGGAGTCTCAAGGATTGCCGCGGGTGTTCATTTTCCCTCAGATATTTTAGGAGGGGCGGTATTGGCTCTTTTTTCCTTTGTTATTGTGGAAAAATTGCTCAAAAAGTATAAACCGGGATTGTAAGAAGTTATAATAAATAGGGCATTCAAACATCGCTTATGACAAAAAATAATGGAAGGATAAGGGGGCTTTTCCCGTGTTTACGTTTATGACAAACGAAATGTCCTGACCGCTCCCGCCCCAATTGCGGTGGTAGTCTGATGTCCGCCGCCGATCGAAAGCGCAAACGGCCCACGAGAGTTTCTCTCTCGTGGGCCACTACTTTTATATAATTGACTTTCGACAAAGAAAGCTTTGGGTTGACCCGGTAAAATTACATCGCTGGCGTTCTACCGAGCGCAAATAATACGAAATAGCGATGTAATTCTACCGGGTTGACAGTCTGGTTTAAAACTTTACAATAGAAACATATCCTTGACGGAAAAAGGTCGATTGGAACGAACTTTCTTTTTGCACGACTGTTGCAGAAAGAAAAATTTTTATGAACGTTATTAATCAAGACACGGGTAGTCCGGCAACGGACGCTCCGCAGAGTGAGCCTCAGAAGCCGACAGAAGCTCCTTCACAGGAACCGGCAGCTGAGCCACAGACACCGGCTGCGCCTCAGGAAGGTCAGCCGGGCGGCGGTGGCGACACTCCGCAAAGCAACTAAATTTGCTTTCTTTACCCCGCTTGGTCTTTGGACCAGGCGGGGTTTTGTTTTACCCGCTAACCTTAATGAAAGTTCGTGATGAGCGGTTAAGGGATTGGGTATTCCTCTGATATAATCAAATAAGGTTTACAATCCCAGCAAAAAGGTTTCAACTACGTGCTAGAGCACATAAGACGATAAAACGAGCTATATTATGGATTTCTTTCACATTGAAAGCGTCGAGAAAGCTCTCGCCAGGCTTAAGACTTCTTCGGCTGGTCTTTCCCGGGAAGAGGCCGCTCTTCGTTTGGAAAAATTCGGTCCGAACCGCTTGCCGGAGAAGGACGGCGTAAAGCCGTTCCTGATTCTCATCGGGCAGTTTCACAGCGCTTTTATCTACATTCTAATCGGCGCGGCAGTTTTGTCATATCTATTCAATCATCTTCTTGACGTCTATGTCATTCTTGTAGTTATTGTTTTTAATGCCCTTATAGGTTTTTTTGAGGAAGTTAAGGCGGAAAACGCCATCCAAAAGCTTAAAAAAATGCTGGTTCTTTTTGCCAAAGTTTACCGCGATGGCGAGCTTGTTCGTCACCCGGCTGAAGAATTGGTGCCGGGCGACATTGTTGCCCTCAGTGCCGGCGATAGGGTGCCGGCTGATGCCCGGATTATTGAGACGAAAAATTTGCAAACCGAAGAAGCTTCTCTTACCGGTGAATCCTTTCCCGTTTCTAAGAGTGTAGAACCTTTGGGAGAAAAGACACCTCTGGCTGACCAAAATAACATGGTTTGGATGGGAACGGTCGTTGTCGGGGGCGAAGCGAGGGTAGTTATAACCGCAACCGGAGAAAAAACCGCTTTCGGCGAGATTGCTTCTTCAATTCTTGAAGTAAAAAAAGAAGAAAGCCACTTTACAAAAAAAGCCCGAGAGCTTGCTTTTACAATGGGGGCAATAGCTTTCCTCGGGGCGCTCTTAACCTTCGTTATCGGCTTCTTTGTTCGTCGCCTTGAACTTTATGAGATTCTCCTTTTCTCGGTAGCTTCTCTCGTCTCCGGTATTCCGGAGGGGCTGCCAGCGGTTTTGGCTGTTGTCCTTGCAATCGGTGCTTACCGAATGGCAAGAAAAAAAGCAATCGTGAGACGTCTGCCGGCAGTTGAAACTTTGGGAGTGGCAACGGTCATCGCAGCCGATAAGACCGGAACAATTACCGAAAACTCGATGATGGTTTCGCGCATCATTACACCGGACGGCAAAGAGGTAAATGTCTCCGGCAATGGCTATAACCCAACCGGATCTTTCTCGAGAGAAAAAGAAATCATTCACCCTCTCCGCGACAAGAGATTAAACCGACTTCTTCATATTGCCGCTGTTTGTAACAAAGGCGCGATTTTGAAGACTGATGACCATTTCGAAATAATCGGTGACCCGACCGAAGCCGCTCTTCTTGTCCTTGCCGAGAAAACCGGCTTAAAAAAACAAACCCTTCTCGAGGAATCGCCGATTATTGATGAACTCCCCTTTAATGAGGAGAGAAAATATCGGGCTGTACTTATGAAGCAAAAGAACAAGATGATTTATGTTGTCGGAGCGTTTGAGAAACTTATTGCCTTGTCTGATTTGGATTCCAAAGGGCAGGGGGAAATTTTATATCGCGCCGAGAACTTGGCTGCCGAAGGGATGAGGGTTTTAGCCCTTGCCTACAAAGAAGCCGATAAGAAAGACTCAAAGCTTTCTGACAAACTTGTTAAAAATATGAAGCTGGCTGGGATTGTCGGCATGATTGACCCGCCGAGGCCCGGGGTAAAAGAGGCTATTTTTAAGGCAAGAAAGGCCGGGCTTCGGGTGATAATGAAAACCGGTGACCATAAAAACACGGCTGTCGCAATCGCCAAGGAGATAGGGCTCGTTCCTCAGGAAGCTAATCCTGAAAAAGTGGCTATTACCGAAGATGAGCTTTTGGAGCTTCTCAAGTTTGGGGAAGAACAATTTGAAGAGGCGATTCGAACCATTCCTATTTTTGCTCGAGTGACACCTAAAATGAAGTTGAAAATCGTTGAGTCTCTTCAAAAACAGGGAGAGACGGTAGCAATGACCGGCGATGGCGTAAACGACGCCCCGGCCCTCAAACGGGCTGATATCGGGATTGCGATGGGTGTTATCGGAACCGATGTTGCAAGGGAGACAAGCGAAATGGTTCTGGCTGACGATAACTTTGCTACCATTGTGAATGCAATTGAGGAAGGGAGAATCGTTTTTAAAAATGTTCGCCGAACAAGTTTTTATCTTATCACCACCAATGTTGCCGAAGACATAACCATTATAACCGCGCTTCTTCTTGCTCTGCCTCTGCCGCTCCTGCCTATCCATCTTCTTTGGCTGAATCTCATCTCCGATGGCATACCGACCGTGGGGCTCGCTCTTGAGCGGGGCGGGGGTCATGAACTTGAAGAGATGCCCCGTCAAGCAAAAGAGAAAATTTTATCAAGGGAAATTATTCCTTATCTTTTATCTCTCGCCATTCTTATGGTTTTGGGAACGATTATTATGTTTGCGTTTTATTTACCTCAGGGGATTGAAAAAGCACGAACAATTGCTTTTACGGTAATGGCTTTTTTCCAGCTTTGGAACGTCTTTAACATGCGTTCCCTGAAAGAATCAGTTTTTAAAATAGGAATTTTCAGCAATAAATTCATAATTTTTTCTCTTATCCTTGCAACTATAGTGCAAATTGCAGTAATTCATTTACCTTTTTTTGCCTCCGCTTTCAGATTCGAGTCGCTTAGCATTCTTGAATGGCTTCTTATTATCTCGGTTACATCTTCTGCGTTGTGGCTTGGTGAACTTTACAAATTAATAAGGTTTCGGTTGAAAAATTCAAGCTAAAAGTGTAGAATTTTTCATTACTGAATCTTAGCCGAGCACTCGACGTGTTGAGTGCTCGGTGCTCAAATTTATGATAAAATTTACTTCACCAAAGGTTCTTAAATTTTAATAAATTTTGGTATGCCTAAAGAGAAACGGATTGTTCTTTTCCTGATTTTACTTATTGGCTTGTCGCTTTTAGCCGGTTTCTTTGACTATGAACCTCTCTTTAAAAAATGGAGTGATTTTCGCCCCTGGCAGTTGGGACTCGATTTGGCCGGCGGCAGTTTTCTTATCTATGAAATTGATTTAAATGACGTAGCGCCGGTTGACCGCGATTCGGTGATAAAGGGTCTCAGGGACGTTGTCGAACGGCGGGTCAACCTTTTCG
This sequence comes from uncultured Candidatus Saccharibacteria bacterium, assembly GCA_964525595.1. Classification (GTDB taxonomy): domain Bacteria; phylum Patescibacteriota; class Minisyncoccia; order UBA6257; family GWB1-50-10; genus CAZGHF01. The sequence goes on along the minus strand of CAZGHF010000003.1, from coordinate 7,845 downwards.
GCGTAAGAGAGCCCAAAGTTTACACGGAGAAGAGCGGCGATGCTAACCGTCTGGTGGTTGAACTTGCCGGCATCTCAGATGTTAATGAAGCAATTAGGCAGATAGGGGAAACGCCTTTTTTGGAGTTCAGGGAAGTCGAAGCGGTCGAAGATGACACAGTGGCTTTTATACCGACTGAACTTACCGGCCGCTATGTAAAAGGTGCCCAGCTGGGCTTTGACCAGATAACCCGCGAAGCTCAGGTTTATCTTGAATTTAATGATGAAGGGGCCGATATTTTTGAGAATGTTACTGGCCGCAATATTGGTCAGCCCCTTTGCGCTTTCTTGGACGGTGAGATAAGAAGTATTGAAGAAGATTGCCCGATTGTTCAATCGAAAATTTCGGGTGGCAGAGCCCAGATTACCGGTCGGTTCAGCATAGAAGAAGCTCGGGCAATCGTAGAAAGGTTTAATGCTGGGGCATTGCCGGCGCCTATTAAACTAGTGAACCAACAGACAATCGGCGCCGATTTCGGGAAAGACGCCCTTACAAAATCGGTTTTTGCCGGTGTTCTGGGGATGGCGGCGATAATTATTTTTATGGTTTTTTACTACCGCCGCTTCGGTCTTTTCGCCGCTCTTGCCCTCTTTATGTATGTGGCGTTCACTCTTGCTGTTTTTAAAATTATTCCCATAACTCTTACTCTGGCTGGCATTGCCGGTTTCCTTCTTTCAATCGGAATGGCCGTTGATGCAAATATTTTGGTTTTTGAACGAACCAAAGAAGAACTTAAAAAGGGTCTTCTCAAGGCTTCTGCCATCGAAGAAGGTTTTCGCCGGGCCTGGCCCTCAATTCGCGATTCTAATATAGCGACAATGATTTCTTCCATTGTGCTTTATTATTTCACTTCAAGCTTTGTTCAAGGATTCGCTCTCGCTCTTTTCATCGGGGTGGTGGTTAGCATGCTTAGCGCTATTACCATAACCAGGACATTGCTAAGGGTGTTTATTAAATAATCATATGATGGACGTAGTTGGTAAAAGAAAAATATATCTGGGAATTTCAAGCTTAGTTGTGGTTTTAAGCCTTGTTTTAATTTTCGTTCTGGGCTTACAGCCGGGGATTGACATGACAGGCGGTACAAGCTGGCAGGTAGCTTTTTCTGGAGAAGCTGACCTTTCAGGAATAAGAAATGTTTTCGAGGAAAAGGCGGGGCTTTCTCCGTCGGTTAAGAGGGCGGGAGACGGAAGTTTCATTATTCGTTTGCCTGATACAGGCGAGGAACTCCACCAGGAATATGTCGTTTTTCTTGAGGAAGAATTCGGCGGTTTTGAGGAACTTAATTTTTCAAGTATCGGCCCGACTATCGGCCGGGAATTGAGAAATCGGGCGGTTTGGGCAATTATTCTCGTTCTTCTTGCCATTTCTCTTTTTATTGCCGTAGCTTTCAGGAAAGTCTCGGAGCCGATAAAATCCTGGAAGTACGGTTTTATCGCCTTAGTTACACTCTTTCATGACGTGAGCATTCCGACTGGCCTTCTCGCTCTTTTAGGGTACTTTCAGGGTATTGAAATTGACACTAACTTTATTGTTGCCCTCCTTGTAGTGATGGGTTTTTCGGTTCATGACACTATTGTTGTCTTTGACCGGATTAGGGAAAATATTATTCTCCACAGGGGTAAGCGTTTTTCCCTTAGAGAAATTGTGAATGAGAGTGTTCGGAGCACTCTTGTTCGTTCGATAAACACCTCACTTACCCTTGTTTTCATTCTTTTGGCGCTTATGTTTATTGGTCCTTCTTCAGTTTTTTACTTTATTCTCACTATTTTAGTGGGTACCTTGGCAGGGACTTATTCTTCGATTTTTGTAGCAAGCCCTCTTTTATATGTTTGGCGGGGTAAAAAAGCGGGGGATTAGGTGTGGGGGTTGACCCTTTTCGATAATTATGATAGAGTTTACCAAACCTATGAAAGACGTTGATAAGCTTTTAGATGAGCTTCTTGTTGATTTTAGCCCGAAACAGCGGCGGGTTATTGAGTATCGTTTTGGCATCAGAAACGGGAATCGCGCCACTCTTCAGAAAATTGGCGATAACCTGGGTGTGACTAGAGAAAGAGTGAGGCAGATTGAGGAGCAGGGGATAGAAAAACTTAAAAAGCGGGTAAAAGAAGAAGCCAAACCAATTATAAAAAGCGCGAAAGTCCACCTTGCGGCCGCCGGCGGCGTTCGTCATGACAATTATTTTATAAGTGAACTGAAGTATATTTTGGGTGTGAAGAACTCAAAAGTGAAGCACGCTGACCAGAAACTGAGATTCCTTCTTTTAGTTGCCGGCGAACCTGCTTATCATCGCGTCGGCCGGGAAATTCACGATTACTTGTTTTTGAATGAAAATTCTCGGGATAAATTTTTCAAGTTTGTAAAGAAAGTTACCAAGCTTCTTGAGTCAGGCGATAGAAGAGAGATTTTAGAAAAGAGAGTTTATCTTGCGGAATGCCGGAATATTGCTTCTTCTCATTTCCTTACAATCCCCAAGTTTTTCGGAAAAAACGTTTTTGGCGATTTTGGACTGAAGTCCTGGCCTGAGATTAAACCCAAAACCGTTCGGGACAAGGCTTATCTTGTTTTAAGGAAGCACGGCAAACCTCTTCACTTTGTGAATATCGCCAAGTTCATTAATCATTTCGGCATTGATAAAAAACCGGCTCATGTTCAGACGGTTCACAACGAACTTATTAAAGATAGTCGTTTTGTGCTCGTCGGTCGCGGTATGTACGCTCTCCGTGAGCATGGTTTTGAACCGGGTACCGTAAGAGAGGTAATGAAGGGTTTATTGAAGCAGCGTGGTCCTTTGAAGCCCCGTGAAGTAGTTAAGCTTGTAAACCGGCAGAGAATTTTGAAGGAAAATACCATTTTGCTTAATCTTCAGAATCGGCGCCACTTTAAGCGGCTTGACGACGGTCGCTATCACGTAAGAGAAGCGTGAAGAGTTTACTCTAAATTTTCAAGTCGGATGACGTAGGAAATTTAGTCAGTAAATCTTCATCCTGAGCTTATTAAGCGAAGGATTACGTTATTCAAAAGGTAACCCTTCATTTCGGTTCAGGGTGCTCAAATTTATAGTAACCGAGCACGCAACATGAAAAATGGTTATAATAATGGTAGGGAAAGGCTTATTCATAAAAGAAAAAACCGGTCAGCGTATGATGAGTTGCGTGCTCGGTTAATAAATTTGGCACATGTTCAAAAATTTCCTACGTCATCTTCTTGATATAATCGAAGAATTTTTCAGCCAAGGGGAAGTATGGTTTCTGATTTTAATCTTGATGCTGGCTGGTTTTCTCGCGGCATTTTTACCGGCGCTGGGTTTTGTTGATTTTCTGATTGCTCTTTGGCCCTTTATTGCTTTTGTAATTCTTCTCCCGCTTTCCAAATCGGTTTGGCTTTTTTGGCGGCAGGAGCTCTACAAGGAGAGGTACTTTAAAACCGTTCTTTTGGAATTAAGGATTCCCCGGGAGATTAAAAAGACGCCGGAAGCAATGGAGCAAGTTTTAGCGGCAATACATTCGCTCCGAAACATAGCGGGAGATATTGGAGAAAAATACTGGCATGGGGAAATTACCCGCTGGTTTTCTTTGGAAATGGTGAGTTTTGGCGGCCAGGTTCGTTTCTTCATTCGGGTTTATCACAAGCAGAGGAATCTCTTGGAATCCGCTCTTTTTTCCTATTACCCCGACCTCGAAATAGTGGAAGTCGAAGATTATGCGAATAATCTGCCCCAGGATATTTATCAGCTTTACGATGAAGATATGGATCTCTGGGGGACGGAGATGATTTTAAGGAGAGATGATTTTTATCCCATCAAAACCTATCCCAATTTTGAAGGCGACCTTGAAGAGAGGGAGAATGACCCTTTGTCAAATTTCTTGGAAGTTTTAAGCAAGGTTAAAGGGGGTGAAATCGTCGGCATTCAGATTTTAATCTCTCCCGGACTGAATGACTGGTTTAAGAAATGGAACAACTCAATTGAAAGGTTAAAGGAACCGAAGATTAAATCTGGCGGGACAGAGGGGCAGGAGGGCGTAGCAGCCTTTGCTAAACTCATTGCCCGTTCACCGGTAGAGACAGATATTTTAAAAGCAGTCGAAGAAAAAGTTTCCAAGCCCGCTTTTAAAACCTTGATTCGTTTCATTTACTTGTCGCCTAAGGACATCTTCTATGACAGTTTCGCCAGGCGTGGTCTTGTTGGCGCCTTCAACCAATACTCTACTAATCATTTAAATGCCTTTGAGCAAAACTATCCGCTTAGTACCAGAACTCGTCTTTGGCAATGGCCTCACCTTTTTCCTCACTGGAGAAATGAATACAGGAAACAGCGCCTTCTTCGAAATTACATTAAACGAGATGTGCCGCCGGAGACTGGGGTGGGGAGATTTGTAACTTCCTATTTTTTGAACTGGAATTTCAGGTCGAAGCGTTTTTACCTCAACGTTGAAGAGGCGGCTACTGTTTTTCACCCGCCGAGCTCCATTGTTCTTACCGAGCCTCATATTACTCATCTTGAAGCTCGCCGAAAAGGCCCACCAGCCGGTCTTGCTATTTTTGGAGAAGAAGAGGATATAGATAAGTACAAGTAGTCGGACGGTGACAGCAATAATAATAACGGCAAAAACAACGGTAACCAATGAATGTAGATATATTGATTTAAAGATAAAATGCAATGGTTTGTAGACATACCTTGGCGTTCAATATTTTTCACTTTGAGGTGGATTTTAATGGTTTTGAACGTCTTCCTTTTAATCTTCTTCGTTGCCATTTTTATGAAATCACTGGAGTACCGGCCGAGATTTTTTTTCAATCCTAAGCCGAGAAAGTGGTCACCTTTGAAAGACCCGAAACTTTTGGAACGCTGGCTTAAGATTTTGAGAAAAGCAGGCACCAGTCCGCCGCAGTCGCTAACCCTTGCCATTATTGAAGCTGACAGCTTTGTGGACGATATTTTAAGAAAAATGAATTTGTCTGGTGAACACATGGCTGACCGTTTGGAAAGATTAGGCCGGCGGAAATTGAAAACCGTTGACAAGCTCTGGAAAGCTCACAGGATAAGAAATGATTTGGTTCATACGCCGGGTTTTTCTCTTCCACCGGCAGAAGCGAAAAAAATTCTCGGGGACTATGAAGCATTTCTTAGAGAAATAGGACTTCTAAAATAAATAATAAAAATTAGAAGTTATTTTCAATAATGGCTAAGAAAGGAAAAATCCAAATAATCAGATACGCTCCGCCGCCGCCGGAGCTGCCTGTTTACGGTAAAGTTGACCCGAAAAAGGTTTCCTTCATCGGCCGGACTAATTATGCGACCGGCCTTGAGGAGAAAAAATTCATTTTCGGCATGAAGAGAGTGGATCGGCGCCGTCACATTTACATTATCGGTAAGTCGGGTGGCGGTAAATCGAAGATGCTCGAGCTTTTGATTCGCCAGGACATCGCTTATAACCACGGTGTTTGCCTTATTGACCCGCACGGTGACGTCATTGAAGCAGTCTTGGATTTTATTCCTGAAAAAAAGATTAATGACGTCGTTATTATTGACCCTTCCGACAAGGATTACCCAGTCTCTTTTAATCCTTTACAGAACGTTGATCCGGATTTTAAGCACCAGCTTACCCAGGGACTGATTGAGGTCATGGAAAAACAGTTTGGAGCCAACTGGACGCCGCGACTTGAACACGTTTTTCGTTTCACTTGTCTCGCTCTTCTTGATTATCCCCATGCCACGATGCGGGGGATGATATCAATGCTCACCGACCGCAATTACCGGCAGAAGGTTGTTGAATACATTGAGGATGACATGGTTAAGCGGTTTTGGGCTATTGAGTTTGCTGACTGGTCGGAAAAATTTGATACCGACGCGATAATCCCGCTTGTCAATAAACTTGGTCAGTTTCTTTCCGATCCGATGCTTCGGAATATTTTCGGTCAGAAAGAAAACAAAATAAATCTTGAGGAGCTGATACAGGAAAAAAAGATAATTCTTATAAATCTTTCCAAAGGTAAGCTTGGTGAAGAGAACTCCAGTTTTTTCGGCTCGATGTTCATTACTAAAATAAAGCAGGCTGGTATGGCTCGGGCAAGACTGCCGGAGAAGGACAGGCACGATTTTTACCTTTACGTCGATGAGTTTCACAATCTTGTTACCGAAACTTTTGAAAACCTGCTCTCAGAAGCAAGAAAATACGGTCTTGCTCTTACCGTGGCTCATCAGTACATTGGTCAGGTTATTGAAAGAGTCCGGCTCGCCGTTTTGGGTAACGTCGGGACGATTATCATTTTCCGGATTGGCGGTTCTGATGCCGTTATTCTTGAGCCGGACATGGCGCCGGTTTTCAAGACAAAAGACATGATAAATCTGGGAATGAAGGAGTTTTACATTAAAATGACAATCGACGGTGATACCTACGACCCTTTTTCAGCAGAAACCCTAACTGTTTTACCCCCGCCTCAACAGTCTTTACGTGACAAAATTGTCGATATCTCGCGTCGTAAGTATTCCATTTCTGCCGATGCCGCCAAGAAACTTATCGCTGAGGAAGAAGCGACAATTATAAGGAGCGCTCAGGAGAAAGCGATTATCGAGGGGAAAACGGGCACTGAAGCCGCGGAGGAAGCGGTCAAAATGGAAGAACCGCTGATATAAAGAGCTTTGTCCAAAAATCAGAACCTTCACCGAGCACTCAACGCGTTGAGTGCTTTGTTGTACTTAGACTCACAAATTTATTAAAATGATTACAAAGGTCGGTTAAATTAATTTAGTTATGGTATTAATCTACACAACCTGTCGTGACACCAAAGAGGCGGTGAAGTTGGGTACAATGATTTTGAAGGAGAGGTTAGCGTCGTGTATTAATCTTTGGCCCATGCAGTCAATCTATCACGGTGAAAGTAAGGGAGAGCTAAAAAACGAATTGGAAGCAACTCTCATTATTAAGACCATGGAACCGAGAATTGCTGAGATTGAAGAGTTTATCTCAAAAAACCATTCTTATTCAGTTCCTTATGTCGGCGCCATTGATATCCGGAGATTCAACCGGCCCTACCGCAAATGGATGACAAAGGTGATTAAGCAGTAAAATCCAGATGAATTCTGAAAATAGAACTTGTCAGAACTGTAAACGCGAGTTTACGGTAGAGTCCGAAGATTTCGATTTTTATAAAAAAGTTAGCGTTCCACCGCCGACTTTTTGTCCAAATTGCCGGTTTCAACGCCGGCTTAGTTTTTATAATTTGATGAACCTTTATAAACGCGAATGTGGCCTGTGCAGAAAAGAATTCATTTCAATGTATGCGCCGGAGACGCCTTGCAAAATTTATTGTCCGCGTTGCTGGTGGTCGGATGAATGGGATTCTTTTGAATACGGCAGGGATTATGATTTTTCGCGGCCGTTTTTTGAACAGTTTAACGAGTTACTGCACGAGGTGCCGCTTCTTGGACTTTCCCTCGGTCTTGAGTGCATAGATACTGCGCCGCACAACAATCACGCCGGCCACCTGAAAAACTGCTACCTTCTTTTTGATGCCGACCTCAATGAGGATTGCGCTTACGGCGTTGTTTTGCGCAATAACAAGCTCACTTTTGATTCGTCTCTCATAATTCTTTCAGAATTGTGCTACGATTCAATGCATTCTTACAAAAATAGCCGCTGTGCCGGACTGCGGAGTCAGGTTACCGAATCAATTGACTGTTTTTTCCTGAAAGATTCAATGAACTGCCAGAATTGTTTTGCCTCGGCCAACTTGCGAAGCAAGAAATACTGCATTTTCAACAAACCCTACTCGAGGGAGGATTATTTGAAAGAAAGTGCT
>CAZGHF010000002.1:50897-79081 GCA_964525595.1 uncultured Candidatus Saccharibacteria bacterium | reverse complement strand
TTGGAGAAAACGATAATGAAAACGATTTCCGCATTCCTTAATTCCAAAGGCGGCCACATCATAATCGGCGTGGACGATAAAAGAAAGCCGGTCGGTCTCACCAAAGATTACAAAACGCTCTCAAAAGAAAACAGTGATAGTTTCGAAAACCATTTCACTAACATTTTCAATAGCATGATTGGTCCGGAATTCCGTGATAAGGTGAATGTTTCTTTTCATAATTTTGATGAGAATGAAATCTGCGTTGTTCAGGCAATCGCCAGCGAACGGCCGGTTTATTTGAAAAACGACGGCATTGAATATTTCTACATCCGCACCGGCAACGCCACAACTCCCCTGAAACTCAGTGAAATCGAAAATTACTCCCGCACCCGATTTAAAACCTTACCCGAAAAAGACTAATGCGCCTGTTTTTACTTTCAGCAGCATTCATCATCGCTCTTTTTCTCGTCATTGTCCTTGTCCCTCCGAAGAAGACTGAATTAGCGCCCACTTCTCCCCTGCCGTCCGCCTCGCTTCCTTCACCCGCGACAGACATTCCGCCCGAACCCGAAACTAAAAAGCCGCCGGCAACCGCGGAGATTCTAAACCCGACAATTCAAACCGGTGAAGCTTTAATAATTGAGCTTAGCAAAAAGCCTCTTAAAGTTGCGTTCGACGGTAAGGAAATAAATGCTTTTCCCTATCAAGAAAGTTTTCGCGCCGTGATTGCTTTAGCGCTAGGCACGAAAACAGGAAATCATAATTTACAGACAGAATTTGAAAACGGGGCTTTAATTGAAAAAACTATCTTTCTTCTTGAAAAAGTTCAGAAGATTATTGTTCTTCCTCCCCCGCCGAAGCTGGGGCTCTCCGACAAAGAAATCGTCCAAAGCCTTTCCATTTCCAACACTGATTTAAGAAAAATTGTTTCCGAAGTTGAGGATACCACCTATTTTTCCAAACCTTTCGGCCTGCCCGTTGGTGACGAGTTCCTAATCTCCAGTCCTTTCGGTGAAATCCGGAAAACCGGCGAGGAAAGCATCGTCCACCTGGGTACTGACTTTGACGTCCCCAAAGGAACGCCGGTTATGGCGGTAAACAGCGGAGCGGTCAAAAACGCCTATGTTGACTCAATCTACGGCAACTCGGTGATTGTTGACCACGGCCGCGGTATCTATTCGCTTTACCTCCACCTGGATTCGATGAGCGTAAAAACCGGCGATACAATCGGGAAAGGAAAAATTGTCGGCCTCTCCGGCGACTCAGGCCTTTCAAACGCCCCCCACCTCCACCTCTCGGTGAAAATTAACGGTGTCTCCGTTGACCCAATTCAGTTCATCCAAACTTTCAAATAAAAAACATCTGCGCAGAACGCCGGTGTTTTTTTGTTGCCCTATATTTAAATATAGGGCAACACAGGTTTTCGTTACCGGAAGCTTGACATATTTTAATTTATATTTTATACTTTGATTGCAACTTAACAAACCAATTTAAGAGTAAGGAGGTGAACCGTGCTCCACATTGCGTTGCAGCTTTGGGGAGGCACCTTTTACCTCCTCAACAAGATTTTCTTCTTGTTCAAGGAACGGGAAGAAGGAAAAAAAGCTCTCGTCTGGCAAGCGCGATCATGGAAGGTGTACCTCTGCGGTCTCCCAGCCTGGCTCCTGATCTTTCTCTCCAAGAGGAACTGGATCGCTGCAAGTGTTGAGTTGGGAGGAGCACCGTCAATGGTACTCGGACTCATCAGAGCATCCAGGAATCTCAAGAAGGACGAGGGGTTAGAACTGGAAGAAAAGGAAGAGCCGGCGTGGCTTATCTGGACCGCGCGAATCATGGTTATGACCGGTCTGGGTATCAGCCTCTACGATTTCGGAGGCATCGTTACTGAGTCCCAGATACTGGAGCTCGGACTAGCGGCAGGATTTCTCATCGGAACCTACCTGCTCGCCAGAGACAAGCCTTCGGGATACCTTTGGTTCCTTCTGATGAACGCTTCGAGTGCCAGGCTGATGTTCATCCAGAACTTCCCCTGGCTCGCCCTCCAACAGGTTATCTCGTTCGGAATCGTCGCCGCCGCTTATCTCGTCGAAAAGCGCAAGGCACAAGCCCGAAACGCGAGCACCCCCAGCCCTATTTCCTAGGAAATAGGGCTGGTTCACTTTTATAAGAGTTTGGTATAGTAATACTAATGAACCTCAACAAACGTGATATTGAATTCCTTTTCGAAATCGGTTCCCTGCGCAACGTCGAACGGGGTTGGAGACAACACCTTGCGATGGATTGCTCGAGCAACGTTGAGCATTCTTTCCGGGTTGTCTTTATTGCCCTTATGCTCGCAAGAAGCGAGGGAATAAAAGACGAAGAAAAAATAACAAAAATGGCTTTGGTTCACGACCTTGCCGAAAGCAGGACTTTGGACTTTGCCTATATCCAAAAAGTTTACATAAAAGCTGATGAAGAGAAAGCCGCACAGGATTTATTTGAAGGCACAAGTTTAAAAAACCTTATCGACATCCTTCTTGAATACGAAACCCGAAAAACACCGGAGGCTAAAATCGTGAAAGACGCGGACAACTTGGATATAGATTTGGAAATGAAAGAACTGGAAGAGAAAGGTTCAAAGCTCCCAAAAAAGTGGCAAGCTTTTCGCAAGCAAATCCGAGATAAAAAACTTTATACCGAGAGCGCCAAATCTCTTTGGGATTTACTCCAAACCGTGGACGCTGCCGATTGGCACCTTACGGCAAACAAATGGGTTAAAATGCCGGATGCCGGAAAATAAACTAAGACACGAACCGGTTTTTTAATGTTGGCTTTTAGGTATTAATGGAAAAACCGAAATTATTCATCGCAATGAAAGCCTTCATAGTCCACGACGGAAAAGTATTGCTTCTCCGCGAATCAGATTCGTACGAAGAAGGAACGGCTACGAGTCATTACGTCGTACCGGGCGGCCGAGTACAGCCGGGTGAGAAATTTGACGAAGCTCTACTCCGCGAAGTTTACGAGGAAACCGGTCTGCGCGTGAAAATCAAAAGACCGATTGCCGTGAGCGAGTGGCGACCGGAAGTGAAAGGAGAAAAGTGGCAAATCATCGGGGTTTTCTTTGAATGCAGTTCGGATTCAGATAAAGTTTCTTTGGACAAAGACCACAGCTCACACCTCTGGATTAATCCCAAAGAATACGCCTCATATCCGATCGTAGACAGCTTAACGCCTGTTTTTCTTGAATATCTGAATCACGCAACCTCCGCGTTGTAACATTGCTCACAGTAAATAGTCTCTGGCCTTTCGGGAGCGTATGACGTCTTAAACTCATTGGAACAGGGTTTTTCGCCATGGAAATGTTCTCTGCTATTGCACATGCACTGACGACGCCAGAGTCTTAAGAAACTTCTTTGTTTCAATCGTCGGTAATGGCGGCAGTTTGGGCACAGTCTTGGTAAGGGTAAATTCATTTTCTTATAGAACTGGAGCTCTGGAAGAATAATCTTGAAAGCAGTAGTGCACTGTTCATTGCAAATTGGCTTGCCAATTTGCCCTGAGCCCGTTGAAGGGCTACCGACAGCGTGGGCACAGCCAATGGTCTCTTTGAGAATAGCGTCATCTACGTCTTTAATATGATCTGAAAGATTCTCCGGGTACATTGTAATCTGATAATTTCTTCTTTCGGGATCTTTCCATTGGTAACCCTGTTGTTCAGCTTTTTCTTTTGTTAAAGGGAAATATTCCTGAGCAACAGATTCATTATAAGCAAATGAAGAAAATTCTGGAGGAAAAAATTCACCATATTTATAGACTGCTCCCTTTTTATCTATAAACGGCATTTTGTTAATGTGATCAACGATACGAGGAATCATGCTTTCATATTCCTCTTTGGTGTATCGCTTATTGAGAATACAGTAATCTTTACTGCGGAGGGAAACGCATCCGAAAAGATGGGAGGAGCCCATGCAGAAATCAACAAACCTGCTGTCTCTTGAGGCGTCTGCGGTCACCGAAAACCGCACACCGTACGAATCAAGCCCGGCTGCTACCGCTTCATATTGGAGTTCACCTCGGCCAGAACCGAATATATCATAGGAATCTTTTAAACTGACTACACGGTCACAAAACTTAAGATTTTCTGAATCATAGACATCAAAACAATTTTTTACGTTTTTTGAGTTCTTGATATTATCTCCCGAGCAATTTATTGTTTTCAGAAGGTTGCCAAATTTGTGGTGAGATCGTAAGGTAAGCTCTGCAAACTCCTCACAAAGTTTCTGAGTTACATCGAAACTGCCGAAATCTGTTCCTTCAAGCGTCCTTATATAATCTTCTTTGGTGTGTTGAACATTCCGAATCACATATCGCTTATTGCGCAAATTGGAACTCATAAAACAGTCCTGACAATTCACGCAATCAAAAAGAAACGCCGAACTTAAACAATCTCTCGAACGGAACAAATACCTCGCGCTATAGTTATTATCGCCGTCAATATTTTCGTATGCGATTTCCGAACCATCAATATTAAAACAGTCAAAGCAATCCTTGGATTTATCTACAAAACGCGAATAAAACACGTTCTCCGATTCTATTACTGAATAGGCGAGGTATATATTCTTATTGTCGGCAACATAGTTCGCGTATTCACTCTGAGTATTTGTACGAATGTGCATTAATGCTATTCGTGGAGTCTTCTCCAGTAAATCCCTGAATTGCACAAAGAATGGCTTACTCCAATCATAATCCTGGCCATACTCCAACGGGTCCCATTTATCCGAATACCAACACTCTTTGCAGTAAACCGTAAATGGCTTGTCAGGAGAATAAATTGAAAGCATAGACTTACTACAAAGATTACACGTGCCTTTATAAAGAACTCTCTCATTTCGAAATATTAATCTTCTCTGCCTGCGACACCCCGGACACCAAGTCGGCGCCGGAACGTCAATCTTTTTATAGAAATTGAAATCTTCCGGTTCAATCGTGAACTGATTCTTGCAGTTTTGGCATTGTTTCGTTTCAATATTCATCGTCTTAATTCTAGATATTATGACACGCTATAACACCTCGGCGTTATAGCACTCTTCACAATATACAATCTCCGGCCTTTCGGGAGCGTAACTTGTCTCAAATTTGTTGGGGCACCTACCTTCTCTGTGATGAGGGTGCTTAATTGAGTTTTTATATGCTTCGTAGTCACACATACACTGCCTATGCCAGAGTTTTAAGGGATTACGTTTTTTAAGACGGTCAAGTAGTCGCACTTGAGGATGCTTTATAGGAAGCGGGATACCATGCTTTCTGTAAAAATTAAGATCTTCCTTGATGATGCGAAACGGACGTCCAGTCTCCTCACACAAAACAGATTTTTCTATAACGTCATCTTTTACATCCTTTATATCCTCGGGTAAATCCTGTGCCTTTATCTGATTTGGATATTCCTTAATTTGTTCTTCAGGAAAAGAAACCGCTTGTTTCTTCTCAAGTTCTTGAGAATTAAGCGGATAAAGCACTGAAGCAAAAGTATCTACATAAGGGTAGAGTGAATGCTTGAGCGGAAAATATTCTCCGTATTCTCCGTCATTCAACATTTTAGTTTTAATCCGGTCAACAAGTTCCCAGTAGTCCCCTTTTTCATATTGCCTGTTAAAAATGCAAAAACTCTTTTTCCTTAAACCAACACAGCCAAAACAGTTTTTGCAGTCAAAACACTCAAAACAATACTCCAGCTCTCTGCTCTGGCTTGTGAAGTAAGAACATTTAACTTCATAACAATCCAGCATCTCGGCGAGATTGTAGCATCGTTCTCCGGGACCTGCTATTGTCACATCCATACAGTCTTTAATGTCAAAAGCATCTGACGACCAACGAATATTCTCTGTACCCTTAGTTCCTCCCATCCAAAACGAATAGTAGCAATTCTTGGTGTTGCTGATTTGATCCCCGACACATCTCTCGCAAAGCCGGAAGTGAGCATATTTGTGTATGGCTTGGGATTTTAATTCCTCAAATTTCTCCAAGTATTCCTTTACTACATTTCTATCGCCAAGATTAATACCTCTAAGTTTCTTTTGATACTCCTTCTTAGAGAGAGGTTGGTTGAAAAAGTGATACTGCTTATTACGCAGATTGGTACAGCCAAAACAATCTTGGCAGTTTCGGCAATCGTAGCAGAAGAAACAATTCACGCACTCCTGACACTGTTCCAAATAACGACAGTTGAAACACTTGCGTGTAAGCGCCGTTTCATAACACTGCTCACAATATCTAATTCCAAGACCATCCAGACAATCCTTGGAATTAATACCCCACAAAGCATAATTTACGTTTTCAGACCAGCCAACAATCGTGCTCAAATAGCAGTTTTTTACATCCACCGAGCCAACTGAATAATCACTGTTTATTATCTTCTCTTCATAGCGAGGTATGGCAAAATGAGGAACTTTAAGGACTAATTCATTGAATTGTTCAAAGAAAGACTGGCTGTCATCGTATGTTTGCCCGTATGACAATCCATCCCAGGCATCGGGATTGAAGTAATGCTTGTTATCAAAAATCTGATGGGGACTTTTGGGATGAAAACAGGAAATCGCATTCTCACCGGGGTGGGCTGCGCATTCTTTCTTATAAAACTTCAAAAGATAAGGAAACAGAGCCATGCGTTTTTGACTGCGGCAATCAAAACACAACTTCGGCGGCGGGACCCGGAGCATCTTATAAAAATCGATGTCTTCTTTATAAATTTCAAAAGAAGAACCGCACCCGGCACAAACCCGTTTGTGCGGCTTTAAACCTCTTAAGATTTTATCAAACGCTCTATCAAAACTAGGTGTTTTTGACTCCATTATTTAATATAATAACTCATATGCGTCGCGTAATCATAGTTCACGGCTGGGGTGGTCATCCGCAAGAAGGCTGGTTTCCGTGGCTAAAAAATGAGCTGGAGAAAAAAGACTTTCAGGTTTTGGTCCCCCAGCTCCCCGACCCTGAAACCCCGGACATAGAAAAATGGACGGCGAAACTGGCGGAGGCCGTCGGCGAACCGGATAAGGAAACTTATTTTGTCGGCCATAGCATGGGCTGCCCGACTATCGCCCATTATTTAGAAAAACTGCCGGAAGACACAAAAGTTGGCGGGGCCGTTTTTGTCGCCGGATTTTTCAAGCGGTTAACGGGGCTTGAGAAAGAAATTAAAAAACATCCGGAAGTAGCTGATATAGCAAACAACTGGCTCGGGTCCCCGGTTGATTTCCAGAGAGTAAAATCTCACCTGCCGAAAAGCATTGCCATTTTTTCGGATAACGACTATCACGTACCGCTCGATAACGTGGATGATTTTCGCGACAAACTCGGCTCGGAAATTATAATCGAGAAAGGAATGGGCCACTTCAGCGGCGGAAAAGACAAAACAATTGAATTACCAATAGCGCTGGAAAGTGTTTTAAATTTGGTAAAATAAGTAAGATGTTTCCGAAAAAATTAATTTTATTCTTACTGGTAGTGCTTGCTGTAGCTATGGCAATTTATGCCATTTTCCTGGGCGGCGGTCTTCTTTTTAAATTCTTTTAGAAATTTCAAACACTATCGGGATGAAAGACACAACTCTCTGCTTTTTAGTAAATAAAGACAAAATCTGCCTCGCCATGAAAAAGCGCGGTTTTGGCGAGGGCAAATGGAACGGCGTGGGCGGGAAAGTGCACGAGGGCGAGACCATTGAAGAGGCCGCCGTCCGGGAAATGAAAGAAGAAATCGGAGTAGATACCGAAGTCCGGGAACTCCAAAGCGTCGGAAGCATAAAATTCCTTTTCAACGAATACCCCGACTGGAATCAGCACATGCACATATTTTTCATCGAAAAATGGAGAAGAGAGCCCCGAGAGTCGGAAGAAATGCGCCCCGAGTGGCACGATAAGAATAAACTGCCTTACGAAAGAATGTGGGTCGACGACCCTCACTGGCTGCCCCTGGTTCTCTCCGGCAAAAAGGTAGAGGGAGAGTTTTACTTCAAGGGTCAGGGCAGTGAAATAGATAAATTTAAAGTCAGAGAAATTTAAAGACAATTTTCACCCTAAAAAGTTTGGAGCCCCGGTCGCTGTACGACACGGGGCTCCTTGCTCTTGACCTGCCTCCTTGCGGGCGTTCATCGGAAGCGAAGACCGGTTCGGGTCTTTTCGATAAGCCACACACGGACATTCGTTCCGCTACTACGGTTCTCTGAGAAAGACCAGTTTTTCTTGTCTCCCTCCGTCACCGAGCACCTGACCGGGGTTACCGTTACCTCCCGCCGATGAGACCTCCCCGAACGGAGAGGTGTCTTGTAGATGAAAGTGGCCGTCTCCCCGGGCGTGAGAGCCTGGTCGAAGGGGTACGACCTGAGCCGTACCAAGCAGTCAGTGTTGTTCTGGATGTCAAGTGCAGCAACCGTGGTGTTGCCCCTGAAGACATCCTTCACATCCTGCGTCCGGATGACGTAGGTGCCAGCACAAGCCTGGCTGAGCAGTGCGAGTGCGATGACACACAGCTTCATCACTCTCTTTCCTATAAGCGTTTTCATCGCCACCTCCTGTAGCGTATAAAGTTTTCAGGTTCTAGTCTTGATTATATCAGATTATATCTTTTATGTCAATACTAACTCTGGTAAACAAAAAACGGCGTAAGCCATGTTTTTTTGTGCGGAATACGAGACTCGAACTCGTATCTCTTGCTTGGGAAGCAAGCGTACTACCCTTGTACTAATTCCGCCTATTCGGTCGCACTTTTATTGGGAACAATTATTATCAACTCCTCGCCTTCTTCGCGATAATTGAACCGGGATTTTATTTCTTTTAAGAGATTCTCCGGATTCTCAAAATAACTTATCCTCAAAGTCAGCTCCCGACTTTCTCCCTCAAGACCTTCAAACTTGGTTCTTAATTCAGCTACTTCTTCCTCTAAGCCGCTCTTTTCATTCACCAAACCATAAATCCCCAAACCCATAACGACAACAATAACGACAACAATTATTACTCTCCACCAATTCATTAACTTAATATTATAGACCAATAACCCAAAATTCAATCCACTCCCAATATTAGCGATTGCTAATATTGGGAGTTACGGTAATTTTTACTTCTTTAATAATTCTTGGAAAATCGAGGGCGGGATTCTCGCCTCTCCTCCCCTTTCCTTTAATCGCTTCTTTCCTTTTTTCTGTTTGGACCAAAGCTTCATTTTTCTGGTTCTGTCCCCGCCATACAAATAACCCGTTACATCTTTCCTCAAAGCCGATATGTCTTCTCTTGCTATTATCTTTCCCAAAGCCGCGGCTTGAACAGTTTGAGAAAACTGCCTACGTGGCAGGAGTTTCTTCAGGCGTTTCACCATCGTTCTTGCCATCGTCTCATAACTAGTCTTCGGCAGAAAACGGGAGAGCCCCGGAATAACAACTCCTGCAACCAGGAAATCAACTCTCACAATGTCCGCCTTCCTGTAATTGGAGGGCTCATAGCTGAAAGAAGCATATCCTTCGGTTACGGATTTCAGTTTGTCATCAAAATCACTGATTAACTCCTGCATTGGCATTTCCGCCGTTATTTTCGCCTGACTCCCAAAATTGGAATTCTCGATATCGGTCAGCCGAAACATAGCCCAAAGAGGAAAAAGACTGTTTAAATAATCCGGAGAGATAATTATCTCAATTTTAACCATCGGTTCCCAAATCTCATCAAAATCAACCGGCAGGTCTTCGGGTTTTACTATCTCTTTAAACTCGCCCTTAGTCTTCACTTTGTAAACGACCGACGGGAAGGTATTAGTTGTTTCGATGCCGAATTCCCGCCGCAACCTTTCAGCCGTAATCTCAAAATGAAGCCGACCCAGGAAACCGACTTTAAAACCCCGGCCTAAAACCTCATTCTGATCAGGTTCTACGGTAAGGGCTGAATCATTCAATTTGAGCTTCTGCAGTCCTTTCTGAGCAAACTCGTAGCTATTTGCGTCCTCAGGATAGAAAGACACGAAAACGACCGGCTTCGGCTCTTTATAGCCCGAAAGCGGCGAGGTTTTGGGATTCAAGGCTACGGTATCGCCTATTTTGATTTTTTCCGGATCCTTAATTCCTGTCGCAATGTAGCCAATCTCGCCGTTACTTAGTTTCTTCACGACCTTCATTTCCGGGGCAAAAATACCGAGCTCTTTGAGTTTTGATTTTACTCCAGTCGCAATAAGATGAATTTCGTCATCCGAGCCAAACTCACCGTCAAAAACCCTAACCGAAGCAACGACACCTTTATGATCGTCATAAAAAGAATCGAATATGAGCGCCCGCGCAGAGATTGTGGGTTTTAGGCCATAGGTTTTAGGGAACGGAACGGAATTTATCACTGCTTCGAGAAGTTGTTTAACGCCTTCACCGGTTTTGCCGGAGACGAGAAACACTTCGCTTTCCGGAATTCCTAAAAGCTCGGCTGTTTCCCTTACGGTTTTTTTCAACCGTTCATCGTTTCTGTCCTTAAAAAAGTCAACTTTATTTACAGCTCCGATGAGGGTAAGGTTTGCCGCTTTTGCCGCCCGGAAATTTGCGAGTGTCTGGGCCTGCACACCCTGAGTGGCATCAACAAGGAGTATCGCTCCTTCAACAGCTTGAAGAGCCCGGGAAACCTCATAAGAAAAATCAGAGTGGCCCGGGGTGTCAATGAAATTTAGAGTATAGGTTATAGATGACAAGCTATAGAACATCCGGACGGGCGCCATCTTAATGGTTATCCCCCGCTCCCGCTCAAGTTCAAGCTGGTCAAGATACTGCTCTTTCATCCGCCGCGCTTCAACCGTTCCCGTCACCTCCAAAAACCTGTCGGCAAGAGTGCTCTTGCCGTGGTCAATATGGGCAATTACGCAGAAGTTTCTTATGTTTTTCATTTACTAAGGGTTAAATCCAAAATTACTCTCCCATCCGGGTCAGCGTCTTTATAGATGAAAAAGGAACTCCCCGACTCGACCCATCGAAACCCGAGCGGCGCACTGATACTCACCTTAAGAGAGTTTTTCACGCCGGACTGGCGTTCAAAGATGAATCTGAACTTCTTGCCTGATACGGGTAACGACTGATTGTTTGAAGGCGTCTGGTAACGAATGTTCAAGGTTTCGCTCTCGCCAGCCGGGATTCTCCACCAGGTTCCGAAAATAGTCTTGCCGAAACCATCCATACTCCAAGTATTATAATCAGCAAGAAGCACTTTAGTGCTCTCAATCTTTTCCAGTTCGGGGTTGACGACATATTCCTTGTCGTAATCAGGCTTAGCGTATCTTTTAACGTCATTTCCTTTTAAAGAAACTATGACCGAGCCGGGGTTAGTAAAAATCTGAATAAAGTTCTGGTTACTCGCCCGCCACCAGGGGTCTTTTTCCTTATCCCCGCTGTGAACTCTTACAATATCGAGATCGGTGAAAACGCCGCCCTCCGTATCAATGTCCAGAAAAATTTCCACTGATTCTTCAATAAAAGCATCACTCTTACCGCCGGCAATGTTGGCATTTACAACTGCGGCATAACTACCCCAAAAACTTGATGGTAAGGAATAGACCGAGCCGTCAATTCCGGCTGAATTTGTAAATGAGGCAAGCGATGAATCACGGAAGAAAACCATAATGTCTTTCTTGTTTAGATGATTCCGAAAACCTTCAAAAATTTCCCGCTGCCCGACCTCATCCAGTCCGTTCAATTTTTCAAGAACAAGCGGAGTGAGAACGCTCAAAATCTTTTTAGGATTACTGCCCAGTTTTTTATCGCGACCGGTTTCCACTTCCCGCTGAACCTCCAGCAGGAAATTTTCGCTCGTTACGATGAGGTCGTATTCTTCAATTTCCACTGACCCGATGACATCAAGAATCGTCTCCATTACTCTGATGTTCAAAGCAATCGCTCCCTCGAACCTTGTACCGGTGTCAGAGTAAACTTTCGAACTTTCTAAAAAGCCCATCACTGTTTCGGCCGAGGTCGGAAAATCAAAGAACCAATTTCCGTCCCGGGCCGCCCAGTCGGTTACAACGGCCTGGAGCGGTTCCGGCGGGATAACTTTCAAGTCAAAGTTCATCGGGTGGTCAGGCCAATAGATATCGTTCACCTCCAAATCAATCATCTGGCCTTTTTTGACCGTGAGGACACCATAACTGCCAATAAATCCGCCGGCCGGCCTGATTTCAGCCGGATTGTGAAAGATTAAAAGAACGTGCTTTTCCTCTTCCGAACCGAAATTTTCAATCAAGCTTCCCAAAAAATTATCCAGGTCCTGCAGGTCAGAACTGTGTTTTAAATATTCATCGCTCAAAAGTTCATCGGCGTCTCCGAAAACCGGTGAGATGGTCTTAAGGGATGCCGTCGCATTCTTTATAAGCTCAACCCGTTCCGTTATGCTGGCAATCATTCCTCTTGTTTCCTCTAAGCGGTTTAAGAAAGCTTCACCATCGTTTTGGAAATAATTAAAGCCGTTATTCTGAAGGTCGGCTATCAACTCGGAAAATTTTACAAACTCAAAGTTAAGTTCAGTAACCTGAGTTAAAAAAGTTCCCGCCTCTTTAAAAGCAGGGACGACACTTCCCAAAATACTCATGAGTGTACGTGAGGAAGTTTTTTCAAGAACTGCGTTTAGGTGGGAAATCTCCTCGGTGTTTTCTTCCAAAAAAGGTTTTGCTTCTTCAGGTTCAAAATTTTTAAGGGCGCTTACTGAAATAATGAAATTATTAACTAAGTTGCTGCCTCTCATTGTCACCACTGCTTTCATCTCCCTCAGATTAAAAATAGCAAAAACGGAGAGAGCGATGAAAACAAAAGATGCAAACAAAATTCCCCAGGCCGCAAATTTTTTATAGGGTTTCGGTTCAGTAAAACTTTTCTTAGGAAGGTGAGTAAGATTCAACCGCGAAAATTTAACGCGGTTGCGGTAACTAAAACCCGGTTTTTTCACATCAACAAGAACCGGACAAACATTTTTTGCTGGCACGCGCTTCTTTTTACTCATATTTCATATCCATGCTGTCTTACAACCTTCCGAATTTCGTCCTTAAAAACTTTTTTTGAAAATCTTTTTGCCGCTCTTGCAATCCGGGCTCGGTCAAAAGAAATTCCCTCAAAATCCCTGACTGCTTCCATGAGAGCCGGAACAGACTGTTCGTTGAAAAGAAGTCCCGTTTCCCTGTGACTGACGATTTCCCGACCACCGCCCTGATTATAGGCGATGACGGGCGCGCCGCAAGAGATAGCTTCGGCTGCAACAAGACCAAAGTCCTCTATTTGTGGAAAAATAAGCGCTTTGGCATCGCTGTAAATACGCCGCAACTCTTTGTCGCCGGCAAAAGGAATGAACTCCACATAATCAGGATTGGCAATCTCCCGAAGTTTTCCGATTTCCGGACCCGAACCCACTATTTTCAGAGGCTTCTTCATCTTATTGAACGCCTTAATTCCTAAATCAAAGCCTTTGTAATAGAGAAGCCGACCAACCATAAGGTAATATTCTTTCCTGGCCGCCTTCGGCTCAGGGTAAAACGCCCGCGATTCAACCGGCGGATAAATAACGAGTGCATCCCGGCCGTAATAAGAGCGTATTTTTTCGGCAATGTACTTAGAGTTTGCAATGAAAAGATTGACGTTTTTACTGGCTTGCTTGTCCCACCGGCGAAGCCATTTAGCGATTGGGTGGAGAACGCTTTTATGGAGCGGCCAGGGCGAAATTTCCAGATTTTTCAGATATTCGATTTCCCAAGCGTAGCGGAGCGGGCTGTGACAATAGCTTATGTGATAAGGCGCGCGGATGGGCATGCCCTTCGCATATCCGGCGGTTGAAGAAATAATAAGGTCATAATTCTCACGACTCCGCACCGATTTTGTGGCTAGAGGCATAAAAGGAATAAAGGCCCGGTGACGAACTCTTACAAAAGGAATGTCAAGAAAACTCGTTTTTTTTATGTTTTTCTTAAAAAAACCGAAGGTTTTTTTCTCGTCGTAAAGAAGAGTATAAAGATCGGCATTAGGGAAAATTTCGAGGAGAGCAATAAGCACTCTCTCCGCTCCCCCAAATTGGTTCAAGTAATCATGGAGAATTGCTACTTTCATGTTCTTTAATCATAAATCCGCATTCTTTCTTCATCAAGAGGTTAATTTATTCGAGCGGAGACTTCGGCTGGTGAAGGGGGAAAAAGACAAGTCACACACCAGTCGGGTCGGAAAAAAATATCCAAGCTGTTTTCAATAAAATTTTAAAATCCAATAAAAAGGATTGGTGTTCAATATAGTAGAAGTCAAGCTCAAGCTCTTTGTAATAAGACAAAGCTGAAGCACCGGAAACTTGGGAAAGGCCGGTAAGTCCCGATTTTGCGAAGTAAAGTTTCTTGAATTTCGGCGGATATTTGGCTACCTCTTCCGGTTCATGCGGTCGGGGCCCCACAAGTGAAAGAGAACCGCCTAAAACATTCAAGAATTGCGGGAACTCATCCAGTCTGAATTTCCGCAAAAACTTGCCTGTTCGAGTAAGCCTCGGGTCGTCTTTTATCTTGAAAAAAGGCCCGTCCCGCTCGTTCAGGTGAGCGAGGTTTTTTTTGGTTTCATGAGCGCCTTGAACCATGGAACGGAACTTATAAACCTTGATTACCTTTCCCTTGCTTACCCTATCGAGCTTTATAAGAACCGGCTGGCCGGTTTCGAGGATAATCGCCAAAGCAATGAAAGGTGTAAAAGGCAGTATGAACAAAATACCGAGAACAGAACCCAATATGTCCAAAATACGCTTCATAAATGGAGTGGACTTAAGTATACCACCCTGGATTAAGGGATTATTAAAACAAATTCGCCTCGCGTCTTCTCGCCGGTAAAATAGTTTTTTGCCTCCCCCGCCCTACCTCTCCAAACTTCTTCGTAGATTTTGGTAAGCTCCCGGGCAACGACAATTTCTTTATCCTCGCCGAAAACCTCAATCAAGTTGTCAAAGGTTTTAAGAATCCGATGCGGTGATTCATAAAACACCATCGGTCGGATTTTAATATCTATCATTCTTCTGAAAAATTTCTGTCTTCCCTTTTTGTGCGGCGGGTAACCTAAAAAAGTAAATTGGTCGGCGTTAAAACCGGAAACGGAAAGAGCGGCAATAAGAGCCGCCGGTCCCGGCACGGAAACAACCTTTACTTCGGGAATTCTTGTTCTTAAAAACTCAATAAGCCGCGGACCGGGATCGGAGATGCCCGGTGTGCCGGCATCACTCACCAAGGCGATTGATTTTCCGCTCTCTAAAAATTCAGCGATGTCGTCATAAACTTTCGGACCCACGTGCTCGTCGTATCGCTTGACTGGCGTTTTTACACCGTAGTGGCTTAAAAGCTTTTTTGTTACCCGCGTATCTTCTGCCAATATCAGGTCCGAATCGCGGAGCGTCTCAATCGCTCTGAATGTTACATCTCCTAGATTGCCGACCGGAGTTGCAACGATGTATAAAATTCCCATTTTGTTATTACTTGCGCTCCCACGGGGAATCGAACCCCGGTTTAGAGCTTGAGAAGCTCTTGTCCTAACCACTAGACGATGGGAGCCCTTAGCCGTACAATCCTCTCTTCCTTAACCAGACCGGGCTCTGGCGAACCAGAAGTTCTTCCGCTTTTTGCGGTTCAAGCATAACTTCTTTCACAATTTTCTCCATCCTTACTGACTGCGAACCCTTTACTAAAATCAAATCACCCTTTTGCATTTTTCTCTGAAGTTCCAAACCGGCTTCGTTAACATCCAAGAAAGTTATAATCTTTTTCTTGGAAAATCCCGATTTTACTGCCCGCTCGGCGATGAATTTAGCCCGATTCCCAACGGTAATCAAGAAATCCGCGTTTTTGGAAACGAGCTTTCCCACCTCCTCATGCGCCTCCATGGTGTACTTACCAAGCTCCAACATGTCGCCCAAAACGGCTATCTTCCTTTTCGCCTTTAGACTCCCCAAAACACGGAGCGCTTCGTAAGCGGCAACCGGCGAAGAATTGTAAGTGTCATCAATTACGAAACTCTCTTTTATACCCGGAACGAGACGGAGCCGACCAGCCAGCGGTTCATAACTTGAGAGTGCTTCGGCCATTTTACCGAGGTTCATCCCGTAAATCAAACCGGCAGCGCAGGCGGCGGCGGCGGCATAAGCGTGGGACCGGCCGAAAACGCCTTCAATTTTTACCGGCACCGCAGTCCCTCCATAATTTAGTTTGAAAGATACTCCCTTGAACTTTTTATCAAGTTGGTTTTGAAATCCCGATATTCGCATTTCAACTCCCCGGGAAAAACCAAAAGTCATAGGGTGAGCCCGTGTTTCTTTTTTCATTTCAAGAACCGACGCATCGTCGCCGTTCAAAATGGCAAAGCCGGTAACAGGCAAGGCTCCTACCATTTTTGCTTTCTCACGCCCTACTGCTTCCGGGCTGGCAAAAAATTCAACGTGAACGGGAATGTCCGAAAGAGCAGTCACAATTCCTACCTGCGACCGGGCGATACGGACGAGATAGTCCATGTCACCGGGCCTGTCCACTCCGTATTCCAAAACAATAATTTGGGGATAAGAAGGGTTCTTTTTTAAAAGCTGGAAGAGTCCTAAAACCAAAACCTTCGGCCAGAAAAAAAATCCTTCAGTCGAATCCCAGTTTCCCAAAATCGTAAGAGGAAGGCCAAGCTCGTTGTTAAAGCTTTTACCGGCGGCCCTTACCCGGCGATCCGAGCTTAAAACCGCGGCGAGCGCCGCCTTAGTTGAAGTCTTGCCGACACTGCCGGTTATGCCTATAACACCCGGTTCGTAACGAATCAGGGTGAGCTCAGCGAGCCACCTCATTAAAAATTTCAATACTGGTAGAAATAGGAATTTCATACTGTGATAATTTTACCACAAACTTCGGCGCTCGCTTTCCGTGTTCTTTTCACTCTACCCTATCCGGAGCAATATGATAATAATTCAAAACGTACTCGGTAAGCTTTCTGAAAGCCGGGACAACTGTAAGTCCCGCAAGAGAGCTCTTAGGCTTGTCAATTTTTACGAGAATGACAAACCGCGGATTTGAAGTCGGCGCAAAACCGACAAAGTTGTGAATGAGCTCATCCCCATAACCGCCGCGCTCAAAGTCCGGCACTTGAGCCGTTCCGGTCTTGCCAGCCACTCCATAACCTTTAATGACCGCCACCTCGGCCTTATTCACCGCTGATTCCATCATCCCGATTACTTCTAAAGCTGTCTCTTCATCTATAACCCGTCTTATGACTTTCGGACTCTCGGAGGCAAGAATATAGGGACGCATAAGGACTCCGCCGGACGCTATTGCCGAATAGGCATTTATGAGCTGGATAGGCGTTACTGCCGGTCCTTGTCCGAAAGAAGCGGTCGCAAAATCAATATCCCGCGCATCTTTTCTTTCAAGACTTCTCAAGCTCCCGATTACTTCATCCGGCAAATCAATACCGGAGATCTCGCCAAAACCAAAATCTTTCGAATATTCCAGAAAAGCTTCGTGACCGATTTTACTCTCCGCAAAAACGGCGCCGGTATTTACGGAGCGTTCAAGTACGTTAGTCATCGTAATTTCACCGTAGGCCTTCTTGTCCCAATTGAGAATGGTTTTGCCGTTTAAAGTAACCCGCCCTTTATCAACGTAAGTGGTGTCCGGAGAAATTACACCCAAGTCGATACCCATAGCCATTGTAATCGGTTTGAAAACCGAACCGGGTTCATAAATACTAGCCAGAGCCGGGTTTAAAAAATTCTTAACCGGAAAATTCCCATAAGAATTGGGGTCAAAATCCGGCGCCGAAGCCAGAGCAAGAATCTTTCCGGTCGTCGGTTCTTCTATTATCACCGTTCCGCCTACCGCCTCGAAATCCCGGATAAGGTCTTCCAGCACCTGCTCAGCCTCGCTTTGTAGACTTATATCAATTGTAAGATTTAAATCTTTGCCCTCTTTAAGTTCATTATTTTTAAATTTCTCCAAGCCGTAGAGACCCGTTGGCACGTCGGTGTCTTCGTTCAAGCCAACAAAACCAAGGAGATGAGAGGAAAGATTATAAAAAGGATAAAAACGATATTGTCTTTCATTTATGTAAATCCCTTTCAGATTCAGACTCTCGACCGTTTTTATTTCTTCCTCGCTCGCTTTATCAATAAGCGGATAAAAAAGACTGCGAGGGTTGCCAAGAGCCGTCGCAAGCCTTTCTTCATCCTCCCCGACAATCGGACTCAAAAGCTTTGCCGCGAGAGCGGCGTCTTCAATCTCTTTGGGTGAGGCAAAAACAACCGGATAATCTCTGTTTTGAGCAACGGCAGTACTGTTACCGTTCCGGTCGGTAAAAAAAATCTGACCCCTCCTTAGCTCAAGTTCTTTCTGAAATTCACTCCGCGCCTCGGCTTTTTCAAAATAATAGTCACCCTTCAAAATTTGATGGTGATAAAGATTGTAACCTAAGACTCCGTAAGAGAGGAAAAATAACGATATTAACGCGATGAATCTGAAAGCCATTTGTCGCTTGATAAGAATTTCGGGTTTTTCTCAAGAATAAGACCGTTTTCCTCTGCAAAGGACTGGAGTTTTTCCGGTTCGGTCATTTTATAAAGATTATTCTTTAGATCGGCATTCACTGCCTCCAATTCAACAATTCTATCTTTCAAAGAGCGAATTTCAAAGCGGATGTCAACTAGAGCGTTGTATTGAAAGATATAGATAATTCCGCCGACGAGAAGAACGCCGAAAACTAAGGCGAGAAACTTAATGCAAGAACCGTACTCCGAAGGTTTGATTATCGTCATAAAAGTTTAATTGCCCTTAACTTGGCCGAGCGACCTCGAGGATTACTTCTAACCTCCCCAGCCGTTGCAGTTATAGGTTTTTTAACCAAAATTTCAGCTTGCTTCTCCTGTTTAAGTTCCCGAAAATGATTCTTAACAATCCGGTCCTCCAGAGAATGAAAAGAAATTACCGCAAGCCGCCCGCCTGAATTTAAAATTAAGGGGATTTCCTTTAAAACCTCTTTTAGATTTTCAAGTTCCTGATTCACGAAAATTCGAAGCGCCTGAAAAGTTCGGGTAGCCGGATGAATTTTTGCCCCGCCCCGGCGGCGGCCCTTTTCGTAATTCTCGGGCACAGCCCCGGCAACAACGGCTGCAAGCTTCCCGGAAGTAAGAATCGGCAAATTCTTTTTTATCGCTTCGGCAATTCTGCCGGCAAACCTTTCTTCGCCGAATTCTTGGATTATATTTTTGAGATTAGACTCGCTCTCCTCACTTATCACCCGGTAAGCTGGTTTTGTTTCATTCGAATAAGTCATATAAAGCGGTTCGTCTCTTTGAAAACTAAAACCCCGTCCCGAATTTTCCAACTGCTCGGAAGAGAAACCAAGGTCAAGAAGCATTCCGTCAGCTTTTCCTAATTTTTTCTCGTTTAATATTTCCGGAATATTTTTATAGTTGTCTTTCATTAAAATTACTTCTGATTTCCGATTTTTGATTTTTGAATTACACTTCCCAATTGCTGTTTTGTCCCAATCAATTCCGAGCAACATACCCTTCGGTGAAATCTTTTCTAAAATTGCCGCCGCATGACCGCCGCCGCCCAAAGTCCCGTCTATGAAAAATTCTCCGGGCTGGGGATTTAAAATTTCTATTACTTCTTTTAAAAGGACTGGTTTGTGCGGCATAAAATTCAATTTAATTAAATTCCCAATTCACCAAGCTTTTCCGCTATTTCATCCGATGCGGCTTCGGTCTTTGATTTGTATTGCTGCCACACTTCCGCATCCCAAACCTCAATCCGGTTATAAAGACCGGCGATAATCACCTGCTTTTTCAAACCGGCGTATTCCCGCAGATAATCGGGAATTAAAATGCGGCCTTGAACGTCAAGGCGCACATCGCTTGCTCCGGCAAGCATCAGACGAACGAAAGCCCGGGAATTCGCCTGAGCCAAAGGCAGTGACGTTAATTTCTGAACCAAATTCTCCCATTCACTCGTTGTAAAAATGAAAAGCGACCGATCAAGTCCGCGAGTAATAATCGCCCCGCCCGTGAGATCGCCGCGAAACTTTGCCGGCACGGCCAGCCGGCCTTTTGTATCCAAATTATGTTTGTGTTCTCCTAGTAACATATCACTGAAGTTATCCCCAGAAGTGGGTACTTATCCCCATACTTATCCACAATTCCCCACTTATGTTGAATATTACCCCACTAATCTCCAAATCGTCAAAAACAAAAAATCGCCCTCCGGCGAAACCCAAAAACCTTTTGTTTATGCGGATTACTTAATTTTTCACCTCTAAGTTTTCAACAACTTACCCCCACAGTATTTTTTACTTTAATTTAGTGCGCGCGCCTGGACTCGAACCAGGGACTTCTACGATGTGAACGTAGCGCTCTAACCAGCTGAGCTACGCGCGCATATCATCGAGAAAATATTAACATAAGAGAAATCTTTCCGCCATAAACCCCCACACCATTGGTGTGGGGGTAAAACAAAAAAGGTGCTGTTTGCAACTCCCTCACTGAACTGCTACAACACCTTTTTATAAAAAGCATTATAACATATTAGAAGAAAAAATTTACTGCAACTCAATCTGGGCGCCGGCCTCTTCCAGTTTCTTTCCCGACGCTCGCACTGCGAAGTCGGGACCCCGACCCAAAAGGCGTCGGGGCTTCTCTATTATTGTAACTCGACGGAAGCTCCTGCTTCCTCGAGCTTCTTTTTCAACTCCTCTGCTTCCTCTTTATTCAATCCTTCCTTTACCGTCTTCGGCGCACCATCAACCAAATCCTTTGCCTCTTTTAGACCTATGCCGGTTGCTTCTTTTATGATTTTAATAACGCTGATTTTCTGCCCACCGCTTGCTTTCAAGAGAACATCAAAAGATGTTTTCTCTTCCGTTGCCGCATCACCGCCGGCTGCCGCACCGGCTGCCGCCGGCATTGCAGCGGAGACGCCAAATTTCTCCTCCAGCGCCTTCACAAGCTCAGAGAGTTCAACAACCGTCAATTTCTCTACTTTTTCAATTATGTCTTTAAATTTTTCCGCCATTTTAATCTTGTTCTATTTATTTTCGACCATTTTTGACTTTTGCTCCAAAACATTCATAATCATCTTTATAGGTGCCGAGACCATACCCACCAACTGGGACAAAAGGATTTCCCTGCTCGGCAACTGGCCAAGCTTGATAATTTCCTCGCTCTCAATAAATTTCTTCTCATTTACATTAAAACCGCCAAGAATTTTAAAAGTTTCAGCCGTCCCGGTGCTTTTATAAACCAGGGAAGATGTTTCATAAACTTCCTCCGGCGAAAAAACAACTCCAGCCTGACCTTCAAAGTCCTTAGGATTAAAATCAATGTCTTCCTTACTAAAGATAAGTTTTAAGAGGCGCTTTTTTATCACCCGGAAAACGCCGCCGGCTTCCCGAATGGCTCTCCTAAAATCATTCAGTCTCACAACTGGCGTACCGGTAAAATCAACCAAAAGCACGGTTTTGCTGCTTTTCAAATCTTCCGCCCCTCTCTCTATGTCTTTAATTTTCTGTTCTTTTGTTCTCATGTAAACAAAAACGCCTGCTTGTTGCCGCAGACGAAAAACTTCTGTTTTCCTCGACGGGACTTATGAATGCCCGTTATCTGCGGATTGTTTTAATGTTAATCTACCCCGAAATTAATGTCAAGAGGGGGTGTTCCGATTTGTAAGGAACACCCCCTTGAAAACTGCTACCCGTCACGTCGGTCTTGTCGCCGCCGCCTCCGCGATGATGCGTTTGGCCTCCTTGACGTTCTTCCTTGGCCCGGAAACCCTTAGAACTTCCTCAATGGAAGCAAGGCGACCGTCCGGCATGTCGAAGTCCAGACGAGCACCTCTTAGGATCCAGCCAATCATGATACTGCCTTTGAACAAAGCACCGCGCAGGGTAACGAACGTCGGCTTGATGGCGACCGAGTCTGAGTCACCGAGAATGCTGACTGTGCCCTGAAGCACGACCTCGGCTTCCTCGGGATTCACAACCACCAGCACGCAGGAATCTCCCTTTGTCCCCACTTTGATGATGTCCTCGGGTTTGCATTCGAAGATGCTGTAGCCAGGCCTCTCACTGAAAAGCCTCATAGCCACGACGGTGGCGCTGCAATCAGTTCCGCTCATCTAATCGTGCCTCCGGCTCGGGGTCGGATTGTCTCGTGATCGGATTGTCTCGTGCTAATTTTAGTTCTAAATCAATATCGCCTGCTTGTCAATTCCTACAATTCTCCCTCCAGCTCCTTGAGTAGTTTTTCGGCTTTCTTGGAAAGTTTTTTCGGCGTCTTCAGGGCAAAAGAAATGTAAAGGTCGCCACGGGTAGTGCCAAAACCGAAAATCGGCATCCCCCGCCCCGGCACCCGAAATTTATCTTTAAAATTAAAATCACCAGGAATTGAAATACCGAAACTTTCACCGTTTATGTCTTTAAAATTTATTTTCTTGCCCAGAAGCGCATCCGTAATTTTTGCCTTTTTTGTAAGGTAAATGTCGTTTTTAATTCTTTCAAAAACCGGGTGGGACTTGATTTTCACCATAACGTAGAGGTCGCCGTTCGCGCTCTCCCGCTCTCCGGTCTCGCCAGCGCCTTTTACTTTGATGATTTGACCGTCTTCAACTCCCGGACTGATTTCAATAGTCACCTTTCTTTCCCCGGAAACTCTCCCTAAACCCTTGCAGTCAATGCAAACCTTGTTCGGGGTTTCTCCCCGACCCCGGCAGTCGGGGCAAGCTTTCACTTGAGCAAAATGGCCGAAGAAAGTTTTCTTCTCCTCTCTTATTTCACCTCTCCCCTGACAAAGAGAACAATTGGAAAAACCGGCCTCTTTTTCATAACCAAAGCCGCTACAGGAATCACAGGCAACCATTGTTTTGAATTTTATCTCCGGTTTTGTTCCTTGAAACGCCTCCTCCAAAGATATTTGAGCAGTGATTTCAATATCGGAGCCCTGGGTATAAGTCTGGCGTCTCGGACCGCCGAAATTAACGAAAATATTCTCGAGTATATCGCCCAAGTCAAACATATCCTCATCAAATCGAAAACCGCTTGCACCCGACGGCCAGCCGCCTCCTTCGGCAAAAACCCGGCCAAATCGGTCATACTGGGCTCGCTTCTCTTCGTTTCCAAGTACTTGATAGGCCTCGTTTACCTCCTTGAATTTTCCTTCGTCGCCATCCGGCTTGTCCGGATGATATTTATGAGCAAGCTGCCGATAAGCTTTTTTTATTTCGTCCTCCGACGCACCCTTTTCCACGCCCAATATTTTGTAGTAATCATTCATAAATTTAAGATAGCATTATAAACTCTCTGCTTCTTGATTCCAAATTAACGTAAGCGAAACCCGTAACCATGAATAATTTGAACATAAGGAAAGCAATAAATTCCGGCAGCCAGTAAAGGAGAAAGGTAACGCCCTTTACCGCAAGGAAGAAAAACACCGCCACGATTAAGCTGAGAACGGATTTCGTAGCCGGCGGAATACCGTCCACGTAATCCTTAATAACCCTGAAAACTTCTCCATTTATCGCTCTGTCGGCGTTGAGCGGCCCGAGGATTTCCTCCGCCTGTTTTTGAAGAGCAAGTGAAATCTCGCCAAGAATTTTTTCCTGCTCAGCCGGCGGCAGACGCCTGAACTCAATGGCTGCTTCTGCTTCTCCTTCACCGTTCCCTACACCGCCCACTCTTATTTTACTAAGCTCGTTTTCAGCAAGGGTTCGAAAAAAATCGTCCACCGTGTCACTAAAAGAAACTTCCGTAAGAACGGTTTTAATTATCGGCTCAGAAGTAGCAAGCGTCTGGTTAACCAGTCGCCTTGAAAAATCCTCATTGAAGCCTCCCCAGACAAAATAAGTAAGATAAAGCTGGATAGAAAAAGCGATAAGTATTCCGGCGGTGGCTCGGCTGACAACTTTCCTCGCGACCGGGAAAAATTTTATGGCAACACTGTTTGTAATGTCCCGCTCGCCTCTCACCGCCGCTCCGGTGAAAAACAGGAAAAGGATTGCAAAAGCAATTATCAGAATTATTGAGGGGTCCGGATAAAGCCGGTCGGTGAAAAATAAAATCGGTGCAAATGCCTGAACGAAAGAAAGAATAACTATTCTTACCCGGCTCTTTGTGAAAAAAACCTGAAGAACGAAAAAAGAGAGAAAAATAACGGCGAAAAGAGCACTCCCTAAAGCTCGCACCAAATTCCCTTCAATTAAAAATTTATCAAAAAGAAAAAATGAAAGAAAAAGCGAACCGGCACCCAGTGCCGTTAAAATCAAAACTTTCCAGAAACTTCTGTCCTCTTCGGATTCCTCCGATTGCTTAATTACCGTCGGGTTTGGGGTCATCTTTTTTATCTCCGTTAGCGGACGGGTTATCTTTCTGATTATACAAGACTTGACCCAGCTTTTGGAGCTCGGTAGAAAGTTCGGCGGTCGCTTTCTTTATCGCTTCAACATCACCTCCTTCGAGAATTTTCTTCAACTCCTCCGCCTTTTTCTCAATAACCGCCTTGATTTCAGTTGACACCTTGCTTTCGGATTCTTTCAGACTCTTCTCAGTAAGATAAACCATTGACTCGGCTTGATTCTTTGCGTCAACAAGTTCTTTCTTTTTCTCGTCCTCAACTGCGTGTTCGGCTGCCTCTTTTTTAAGTCGCTCCACTTCTTCCTTATTCAAGCTGGTGGTCGCTTCAATTTTTACCGACTGACTCTTACCGCTTGCTTTATCTTTCGCCGATACGTTCAAAATACCGTTCGCGTCGATATCGAAAGTAACTTCAATTTGAGGTACCCCCCGCGGCGCAGGCGGTATGCCGTCCAATATGAATCGGGCAAGGGTTTTGTTGTCGACCGCCATCGACCGCTCGCCTTGAAGAACATGCACTTCCACACTTACCTGGTTGCCCGCCGCCGTCGAGAAAATCTGGCTTTTGGAAGTGGGAATAGTCGTGTTTTTCTGAATCATCGGCGTCGCCACTCCACCCAAAGTCTCGATGGAAAGGTTAAGAGGTGTAACGTCAAGAAGCAAAACATCTTTTACGTCGCCCTGAAGAACGCCGGCCTGAATGGCGGCGCCAACTGAAACCACTTCGTCGGGATTGATGCCTTTATGAGGCGCTTTGCCGAAAATCTTTTTAACCGCATCAGCCACGGCTGGCATCCGTGTCTGACCGCCAACCAAAATTATCTCGTCAATATCGGAGAATTTCAGACCCGCTCCTTTTGGCGGGGCGGCCGTTACGGTCTCCTCAACAAGCTTTATTGATTTTTCAATCAAGTCTTTAACCAAATCCTCAAGTTTGGCTCGGGTAAGCTTCATTAAAAAGTGTTTGGGGCCGGAGGTATCGGATGAAATGTAAGGAAGATTCACTTCCGTCTCAAGAGCGGTTGACAGCTCATGTTTGGCTCGCTCCACTGCTTCTTTAAGACGCTGGAGAGCCAGCGGATCTTTGGAGATGTCTACCCCCTCCCGGCTTTTGAATTCCTTGACCATGTACTCGATAATCCGCCGGTCAAAGTCGTCGCCGCCGAGGTGCATGTCACCGCCGGTGGCTTTAACCTCCACGGTGCCCTCGCCTACTTCCAGAACGGAGATGTCAAAAGTGCCGCCGCCAAAGTCATAAACGATTATACGCTCGTCTTTTTCCCTGTTTAAACCATAGGCCAGAGCGGCTGCTGTCGGTTCATTAATAATTCGGCGAACCTTAAATCCGGCAATCTCGCCGGCATTTTTTGTCGCCTGCCGCTCGGAATCGTCAAAATAAGCCGGCACGGTTATTACCGCCTCTTCCAGTTTTTCACCGAGTGCAGCTTCTGCATCAGATTTCATCTTCTGCAAAACCATGGCGGAAATCTCCTCTGGCTTATACCACCTGTCAGCCATCTTAATTTCAACGCCTCCTGCGGAAGACTCTTTTATTTCAAAAGAGAGCCAATCCTTATCATGAGCTATTTCTTTGTCGCTCCACTTCCTGCCAATCAGGCGCTTAACCGAGTAAATGGTGTTTTTTGGATTTACAACCGACTGCCTTTTGGCAAGGAGTCCCGCCAAACGCTCGCCCGACTTTGAAACAGCGACAACCGAAGGCGTAGTTCGCGCTCCTTCACTTGACTCCAATACACGCGGCTCGCCGCCTTCCATTACGGCCATCGCCGAATTTGTTGTTCCTAAATCTATTCCTAAAATTTTTGCCATATTGTTATTTGTTAATTCCGCCTTTTCGACAAATTGACTCTTGCCGGTCTTATCACCTTGCCATTTAAGGCATAGCCTTTCTCAACTTCTTCGGCAATCGTTCCTGGTTTTTCTCTGGATTTCACTTCTCCCAGTCCTTCGTGATAACTGGGGTCAAAGTCGTCACCGGGTTTGGCGACGATTTTCTCCAATCCGTATTTTTTCAAAATTTCCTCAAACTGGCTCTTGATTGAAGCATCCCTTTTTGAGCCGGCTTATCTTCGAGAACCGCGAGACCCAAATTAAAACTGTCCAAAACCGTTATCAGTTCCAAAACGAGCGCTTCGTTACTCAACTTCGCAAACTCCCGGAACCGCTTGACTTCCTCCTTCTTGTAATTAATAAAATCAGCTTTAGTCCGCTTCCAACCGTCTAAATACTCTTCGCGTTCCTTTTTGCACTTACGAAGTTCTTTGTCTTTTTTCTCCATAAAACTCTTTTTCTGGAATGAAAATTATAGTTTTATCGCCCGCTTGTGTCAAGTTTTAAAGCAGAAACCAAACGAAGTTAAACAGCGCGCTAAACGACGTTAAAAACTCACACAGGTTCGCTTCCTAAGGACAGGCGATGGTACTCGTTGCGATGTTTCCAGAATCACTAAGCTTCAAGTGAAAACAGGAACCGCCGGGAGCAACAAAGATGATTCCGGCTGAGGAACTGGCAAAACCAATGTCACCGTTTGATTTAATCTTCACGCCGGAGACCGGCCCCGTTCCGATGCCGATATTTCCCGAGAAATGGGCATCTTTCCAGTTATTGGCTGAATTTCCGATATCGTAAGAATCGTTAGAGTTCGGGAGAATACTTGAGTCAAAAGTGGCCGCCGAAATCTTGGCCACCGCCGTCCGCAGAGTCCGCACCGCCTGGGATTGAGGACCGGTCGCATTATACTCAAGCGTCAAATCAACCTGAACGATGGTTGGCCCGCCGGGATTTTCGTACTTCGTCACCAAAAAGTTGTTCACCGTCACGTTGGAATCGGTCAAAGCCCAGACTGTACTGTTCCCCTCCTGGAAGTAAATGGCGGTGTTTGACGCATCAACGTAAATGAGAGTTGGGTCAAGGGTGGATGAAGCCATCCGCAAAGTTAAGGTCGTCGTCGCCTCCCCGGCCGTCATATCAACCAGACTTGCTTCCCGAACCAGACGCTGAATAGTCTTGTCGACAAAAGAAATTTGAGCATTTACTTCGTTCACCGAGGACTGCCGGCTCTGAACCCGGGTAATGGCGGTGAGAATTCCCACCAAAAAAACGGCGCTCACCGCAAAAATCACCGTGTAAATTAAAACCTCCACCAAAGTGAATCCTTCTTTTGATTTATAATCCATGATTTACGTTATAATTATAACATTAAAGAATGACAATCAAATCCGCAAAAATAATCCAACCCCTCCTCCTAATAATCATCCTTATTGTCGCCGGCTCCCTAATGTGGAACGCCGCTAAAGTCGAGACCGCCATTTTTGACGAGACCGCCCACATCCCGGCCGGTTACGGCTATGTGAATTATCTTGATTATCGCTTAAACCCGGAACACCCGCCGCTTGTAAAAGCTCTCTCGGCAATTCCCCTTACCTTTATGAACCTGAACTTCCCCGCAAGTTACCCGGCCTGGACTGATGATGTAAACGGCCAGTGGGAAGTCGGCAACCAGTTTTTCTATGGCGTAAGCAACGACGCCGACCAAATCGTTACCAATTCCAGAATCTTCCCGATAATTCTCACTCTCCTTACGACAATCCTCATATTTATCTGGTCACGGGAACTTTTGGGTAACTGGTGGGCCCTTTTGCCTACTTTTCTTTTTGGTCTCTCGCCCATCGTCCTTGCCCACGGCCACTACGTTACAACCGACATCGGCGCCGCCCTGGGAGTTCTTTTTGCCGTCTTTGGTTTTACTAAATTCCTTGCAAGACCGAAAGCAAGCACGATTATCCTAGCCGGTTTTGCTCTGAGCATCGCTCTCCTTGCCAAG
>CAZGHF010000002.1:0-50887 GCA_964525595.1 uncultured Candidatus Saccharibacteria bacterium | reverse complement strand
ATTCCCTACTTCATCCTTCTTGCGATTATTTATTTTATATTTTTTGCCCGCAAAAACTTTTTCAAATACCTGCGGGGCTTAGTCGGGATATTTCTAATCGCTCTTATTGTTATTTACGCCGTCTATTTCATCTTTACCTTAAACTACCCGGCTGAGAAACAGCTCACTGACGCAACCGCCATCCTCGGCGGCTCCGACCCGCAGTGGCTTATGAACTTTAACTTCTGGCTTATTGAGAACCCGGTTCTCCGGCCCATCGGCCAGTACCTTTTCGGGCTTCTGATGATTTTACAGCGCGCCGCCGGCGGCAACACCGCTTACTTCTTGGGCGAGCTCTCCGCCCAAGGCTGGTGGTACTATTTCCCTGTCGTCTTTCTTCTCAAAGAACCCATTCCTTCGCTAATCCTGATTTTTCTCGCTCTCGCCCTCGGTTCGTGGCGAATCGCAAAAACATTCAAAATTCGTAATTCAAAATTTAAAATTCTTACCGATTATCTCGGTACTCACTTTCCCGAATTTGCAATGCTTCTCTTCGTCGTTATCTATTGGGCCTACAGCATCCAGAGCTCATTAAACATCGGTGTCCGGCATCTTCTGCCTACCATTCCTTTTATTTACATACTCTCGGCCGGCGCCATAAAATCCTGGTACTCGGCCAGGGCGACGAAGGGCAAATCCCTTTTCCTGGGAATTCTCCTTGTCTGGTTTCTCGTGGAAACTGCCTTTGTTTCTCCGCATTTCCTCTCTTACTTCAATGAGTTCGGCGGGGGAACCAAAAACGGCTATCGCCATGTTACCGACTCGAACTACGATTGGGGTCAGGACCTGAAATTCCTGAAAAAATTCACTGACGAGAAAGGAATAGATAAAATTGCCGTTGATTACTTTGGCGGCGGCAGTCCCCAATATCACCTTGGCAAGGACATAACTGAGGGTTGGTGGTCGGCCCGCGGCAACCCGAAAGACATCGGCATCAATTGGCTCGCCGTATCCGCCAACACTCTTCAGGGCGCCCACGCCAAAATTGACGAAGATCTCGACCGCAAACCCGAAGATGAATACTCTTTCCTCCGGAACGTTGAACCCTACGCCCGCGCCGGCACTTCAATATTCATTTACAAATTATAACCGGCATACACTAACCCCGGTCACTTAGCCCACTTTTTCTTGCTGAAAAAGTAAATGTAAAGAATCTCCAAAATGCCGGCCGTGTTTATAAGAAGAAAGGCAATAAACCAAACTTTGTGGCTGTGCTTTGCAGCTCTCCAGAGAGCCAACCCCTTCCAGACAAGACTCCAAACAATAAGCACTGCAAAAAGTAACCCACCGAATCCCCAAAACCAACCATCCCAAGGACCGTTAAATCCCCAATACATAAATAATTATAAATTTCTTTTAATCTAATCCGCCGACCTTTTAATCCATTTAATTGAACAGCCCATGGAATATTTCCCGTTTCCGTCAATTTCCTCACCGGCAATAAGTTTTTCTATGTTTTCGTCCATTGTGTTTTCCTTCACTTTCTGACCCGGCTCCATTTCATCATTGATTCTTCCGTGAAATACCAGGCGTTGCTCTTTATCGAATAAAAATGGGTCCGGGGTGCAGGTTGCCCCGTACGCTTTAGCTACCTCCTGCGTTTTATCCATAAGATACGGAAAAGAAATACCGCTCTCTTTCACGAATTTTTTCATGTTTTCCATTCCCTCACCCGGATAATCGGGGTCATTGCTGTTTATCCCTACGATGGCAATCTTGTCTCCCCACCTCTCATAAAGCTTTTTCATTGCCTCAATTTTCGTTATCACGTACGGGCAGTGATTGCACATAAATATTACGAGCATTCCCTCTTTCCCGGCAAAATCAGTAATAGCGTAAGTCCTGCCGCCGGCGCCCTTCAGCGAAAAACCCGGCGCCTCGTCGCCTTTTTTCAGCTTGTCAAAAGATTTGGTAAGAGTCATTTTCTTATCTACTCCGTAGTCTTACCGTCAAAGTGCTCATCATCACTCATCGCTTCTTCTTTGGTTTTGTGAATAATTCCGTCGCGATGGTGGGACGGCGAATAAATAGTGTAGAGCTTCATTGGTTTATCGGCCGAGGTGTTCAAAATATTGTGCTTGGCTCCGGCCGGAACCACCACAGCGTAGTCGTCGGCAATAATGTGCTCCACGCCGTCCAAAATCAACTTTCCTTCGCCCTCCTCCACGCGGAGAAACTGGTCAGTGTCGTCGTGAACTTCCTCACCGATATCCTCGCCGGGTTTCAAGCTCATCACCACGAGCTGACTAAACTTCCCCGTATATAAAACCTTGCGGAAGTTTTCGTTTTCCGTCGTTTCTTTTTCAATGTCTCCGATATAACCTTTCATGATTAAATTCTATCACACCCTCTTAAAGAGTGTTTATTGAGGAGGTTCTCGCTCTATCTGAATAATTTGAAATCCGTACTTATCAATATCTTCCTTGGACCAAAAAGTGACGTCTTTCGTTTTTAAAACATAGGTGGCCGTGACCTTAACCGTCCGGCCGGTGTATTCTTTTTTGTCTTTATCCCACTCTTCCAAAATCAGCGTGTCCCCTTCTTGAACGTCGAAATCAGCCAGGCGCAGTTCCACTTTCTTTTTGCCGGAGGCAACAAGATCAAAATACTCTTTCCAGATTTTCTTCTTGATAATGGCCATAGGTTTATTCTACCAAAAAAGCCCCGAATCGGGGCTTTTTGGTTTCTTACTTTAAAAGCTTATAGCTTTTCGACACTTACGGCATTCGGGCCTTTCTCAGACTGCTCAACTTCAAACTTGACCTTATCTCCCTCTCTCAAGCTGTTGAAATCTGTTCCAACCAGACTGTTAGAGTGAAAAAACAAGTCTTTTTCTTCACCTTCTCTGCCGATAAAACCGTAGCCTTTGTCGGTAAGTCTCTTTATAACACCTTCCATTATATAATTTTATGTCTAATGTTGTACTTCAGTTGCAGAACTCGACCACCTCTCTACTTCTCTGAATATCCTTGAGGGTACGGGTTTATGCGTTATATGTCAATACCTCTCCTCCCGCCGGCGGGGACGAGGTTATTTCCGGCTATTAGTTGATTTTATGCTTTTGAGAAATGAGGAAAACCTCTCTAAAGCGTCCGTCTCGTCATTATAGACAATCTGTTCCACGAAAGCCGGATTGCCCCGTAAAAGGCGGGAAATTCTGCGATCTTTCAATTTTTTCTCGGCACAAAGGAGTACCGCTGGTATCTTGTTAACATTTGCCATTTCCACTTCAATCCCGCCGCCCCAGGAAGGAGCAACCGCCACTACAACAAGCAGGTTTGTTTCTTTGCAAACCTGCCGCCTTTCCACTTCGTCTATCTGCAACGGGGTGTAGTGAGCATACTTGATTGGATCATAATGTTCGTGAGGAACGAACGCCCTAACCCCAAGAACCTTCTCACAAACATCGGCTAATTTTTCGCAGAAATTTTTCACCGCCGGCAATTCCTCTAGATCAAGCTCGGTGAGCGGCCCGCAAATATAGGCTTGTTTCCGGGAAAGCGACTTTTTCATAATTTCACTACCTCACACTCTCAAATACCTCATCTAACTTTCTAATTTCTTCACCATACAAAGCCCAGTCGCCGCGGCGCTGGGCAGACATAGCCCGATCAAAATGGTCCTTAGCTTGCTGAATTAAATCCTGGCTGATTACCGGTTTGTCCGGAACTGCCGCAGTCGCCTCTCTGCCCACCATAACTTGGCCGCCAAACACCCTCTCCAGAGCTAAGTCCAGAGTTTCTTCCATGGCAATGCGGTTTTCGTGAGCCACAATCACTCTTTTAAGTTCCGGAATCCTGCCGCCTTCAGCCCGCAAATAAATAGGCTGAACATAAATAAGTGACTTTTCAATCGGGATTACCAAAAGATTTCCTCTGATTACCTCAGAACCTCTTTGATCCCAAAGAGAAATCTGCCGGGAAATTTCCGTGTCCTGATTGATACGATTGGTAATCTGCTTGGGCCCAAAGACCAGTTTTTGCTTGGGGAAACGGTAAACCACCAGCTGGCCATAAAATTCTCCGTCATTGCGCGCCACCATCCAGGCCGAGAGATTGTCTTTGCCGCGAGGCGTAAACGGGATCATTAGAATAAACTCTTCCTGCTTCTCGCCCGGCAGTTTCATAATCATATGCCGCATCATTGGGTCAGCCTGCGCGCTGCTTGCAATGAATGGAATCTGCCACTGATCTTCTTTGTTATAGAAAATCTGCGCCTCATCCATGTGATACACCGTGTAAAGTGCCGTCTGGTAAATAAACAAATCTTCCGGGTATCTGATATGAGCCCTCAAATCCTCATCCATTTGTTCAAGCGGCAAAAACGAGTCCTCAAAAATCTTGGCGTAGGTTTTAATAATCGGGTCATCTTCATCTGCGATATAAAATGTCATTTTGCCGTCATAAGCGTCAATCACCACCTTAACCGAATTTCTTATGTAATTGATTTCCTTCCCCGGTAAAGAACTAAACGCGTCATTCATCCGCTCGGCGTACGGATAATAATCTGAAGTTGTATAAGCATCATAAATCCATTTCAGCTCCCCTCCTTCAGTAACAACCATATAAGGGTCGTCATCCAGACTCAAAAAAGGCAATACCCGCTTGACTCTATCTTTAATATTGCGGTAATACATTATTCTTGACTCATTCGTTATGTCGTCGGACAAAAAAGTTTTTAATGACCTGAATTCCAGGGCAAACAGCGCTTTACGCCAAATTGATTTAATCTTCACGCCCCCCTGTCCTTCATAATTTTCAAAGACATTTTCTTCGCCGGATGGGTAATTAAACTCTTGGGCTTTGGTATTGACCACAACCCAGTCGCTGGTCAACTCTCCGTAGTATATTTCCGGCCTGTTAACTACAAGCGATTTTATGCTGGAGGAAGGCGGCAGATCTTTTAAAAACAGCACTGGCAGACCCTCCGGCGTTACTTCATTAACCGGACTTAAGGTAAGCCCGAAGCCGTGAGTAAAGGTCAAGCGCTCGTTGATAAATGTGCGCTGAGGGAGACTCACGGAGTTAAGCTCTCTCGGGGAAAGCAAAACCTGACGATAGTCGCCGTTTAAGTCATAACGGTCGTTATCAATGGAGACAAAATCATAGTAAGTGCGGATTTCCTGAAGCTGACCAAATGTGTCAAGTAGGGGTTTGCGGTCCCAGAGCCGCACATTTCTAATAGTGGAGCGGTTATTGTTGATATCAGACATGGTCAGCGCGGCTTCACCCGTCAGGTCACGCTCTATCACCGTGTCCAAAGCATACGCTTTTTGCGTAGCTGCAATATTATATTCTATGTAAGGAGTTTCCTTAACCAGCTCATTTGGCAAAACCACGAGTTTTTGCAGGAAGAAGGGGTATGCCCAGCCGCCTAAAATAGAAGTTGCGACATAGATGCCGATAGCTATAACAATTAAGCGGTTGCTCGTTTTAAAAATATTTATCACTATCAGCACGGCGGCGATAATGGCAACAAACATAAATATCTTCAGGAACGGCAAAACGGCATTAACATCGGTAAAGCTGGCGCCGGTAAAGGACCCGGTAGAGTTGTAGAGCAGAGAAGGAATTCTTATGGCATAAATCTTGAAACTGGTTAAAACAAATAAAAGAGCGACAAGAATTGACAGATGGACCTTGGCCGGCTTTTCCATAAATAAAGATTTCAATACTCTCACACCTGCCTTGCCGACAGGCAGGCCTGCCTGCGCAGGCAGGCCCGGTACCGACTGTCTTGTAATGGCGCCCCGCAAGGCGTAGCTTGCAGCAGCCCCTATGAAAGAAGCGATAATAACCCAAAATCCAAGCCCGACCAAAAACTGAATAAACGGCAAACTAAAAAAGTAAAAGCCAATATCGCGGCCAAAAATCGGATCGAACGTGTTAAAGGGCACTGCGTTAAAAAACTTCAGCACCGTCTCCCAACTGCCTGCTCCAACCAGACCCGTAAAAAGCCCGAGTACAAGTGAAACGGGCAAAATGATTTTATCAATATATTTCCCCGCGTCTAATTCTCTAAGCTTAATGACTCCGCCTTGTACACCTTCATTTATAACCAGCGGCTTTGACGTAACAAGCCGCCTGGTAAGCCAAAGATTGCCGTAGATAATAAAAAAGGTCAGAACGCCCACTCCTAATCCCAGGAGAATCTTGGAAAAAAGTATGGTGGTAAAAATATTACTAAAGCCAATTTCTCCAAACCAGTACCAGTCGGTCAACAGTTGAAAAAGGCGGGGCAGGACGATTAAAGCAAAGAGTACTACCAGGCCGTAGATAATATACAGAGTGAGACTTCTTCGGGTCATATTATATATAGTATAGCGTACTTATCTTAAATACTTCTTTCCTTTCAGCTTCTTCGGTAAAAAATCATCCTTTGCGTACTTCTCATACCCCTTTCCGTATTCTAATTCTTCCATGAGTTTGGTCGGGGCATTCCTCAACTTTAAAGGAACCGGCAGATTACCAAATTCTTTCACATCATCCACGGCGCGAAAGTATGCCTCGTATGAGCTCCTGTCCTTTTCGCATTTA
This sequence comes from uncultured Candidatus Saccharibacteria bacterium, assembly GCA_964525595.1. Classification (GTDB taxonomy): domain Bacteria; phylum Patescibacteriota; class Minisyncoccia; order UBA6257; family GWB1-50-10; genus CAZGHF01. Next base: position 44,312 of record CAZGHF010000002.1, on the reverse strand, counting down.
CACAGGTAGGCTACCCCGTGCGCCAGGTTAATGGCACATTCCGGAAGCCCAATCATCTCTACTGCATGAAATACCTCATTTGCAACAACAAGAGCCGTGGGTTGGGCTAATCCGATGTCTTCTGAGGCAAAGATGACCATTCTTCTTGCTATGAACTTTGGATCTTCTCCTGCATCAATCATTCTTGCCAGGTAATACAAGGCGGCATCGGGCTGGGATGCTCTCATGCTCTTAATAAAGGCTGAAATGGTGTTGTAATGCTCATCCCCTTTCTTGTCATATCGGAGAAACTTTGCCTGGAGCGTATCTTTAAGTGTTTCAACGCTAATTGTCCCGTAGAGTTCTTTGGTGTTCTCAAGCATTAAAATGGCCTGTCTGGCATCTCCGTTAGCCATAGCGCAAAGCCAGTCTGTAGCTTTCTTGTCCAGCTTTAAGCCCGTCCGCTTTATTATCTTTGCCATTTCTTCTGCAGAGAGCTCGTTTAATACAAACACCCGGCACCTCGAAAGCAGGGGCGAAATAATCTCAAAGCTTGGATTCTCCGTTGTAGCTCCAATTAAGGTAAGTTCTCCTGATTCTACATACGGCAAAAGAAAGTCCTGCTGGGCCTTGTTGAATCGGTGGATTTCGTCCAAAAATAAAATCTTCGGAACGGGAGTGAGCGAACTGGCGATAGAGGGTAAGACTTGGGCGTCGCCCCGGAAACACCCTCTTGAGTTAGTTTGCGAACGACCCTCTCCCAGTATTTTTTTGATATCGTCTTTGCCGGCTGAAACCGCAGAAAGCTCGTAGAGTTTTGCCTTTAAGCTCCTGGCATATATCTTTGCCAGCGTTGTTTTGCCGGAGCCGGGCGGCCCCCACAAAATAAAGGAGAACAGATGTTTCTCCTTAATCGCAATCCGGAGAGGCTTTCCCTTCCCCACCAAATGTTCTTGGCCAAAAAATTCCTTTAAGCTCTTCGGTCTGATTTTTGAAGCTAAAGGTTCCATCACCCTTAACTCTACCGCAAAACAGCGACTTTTTAAAAAGTTTGAGGGCGGTCCTTTTTGGGGACCGCCCTTCGCTTGTCGTCGCGGCGCTTTTCATCAAGGGCTCCTCCATTCGAGGTACAACGCCCAGATGAATGAGCCGACGAGAATAGCCAATACCACTGCAACCAGTCCGATAACCAGAAGCAGCAGCTGCGATACTAATAAAATGATGTCCGGCATCTTCCGCCTCCGGCTAAGTGGGATTGATTTGCTTTAAACAAAATACCACCCCTAGGGTGGTATATCAACCATCCCGCCGGTGGAGGGGGTGAGGTTATTTTACCAATTGTAGCTTGCGGGCGAATTCGTAAATGGGGCCGACGAGCAATCCCCAGGAAAATCCCCAAAACATTTCCGTAAGGGGCAAACCAAGAATTCTCATATCAAGCCGGGTGCCGTAGATCAGCCATCCCTGCTGTAAAATTTCTTCGGAGTTAGTAACGAAGCTAAAAAGAATAAAATAAGAAACAAACATAATCGCCATTACGCCCAAACCACTCAATAATGAATTAATAAATAGGTCTTTCCGCTGACTTACTACAAGAAGTGCACCGGCAATAAACCCAAGTGATGTTGAGAAAATAGAGTTAACCCCTAAAAACCAAAGCCCTAAAGAAACAATCACTACAACCGCTATTACAATAGGAACGCTGATGAGGTAATGAGGAGACTTTTTTATTTTTCGCGCCCGCCTGCCGACCAACGCTTCATATATAACTCCCCCGATGCCGCCTATGAAAAAAAGAAAGAGGATATCCTCAATCAATATGAGTACCGGACCGATGGAAAAAGAAAAAATACTGCCGGGGGTCCAATAATCCTGAAAATAAATCAATTCACTAATCGGACCAACAGGAATCAGCAAAATGCTCATGATAAGTTGTTCCTTCCTGGTATTCTTGCTGAAAATAAAAATCAAAACCCACGCCACCGCAAAAGGCACGACTAACACCGCATAAGCATACTGAAAAATAATATCCATTAATCTATTTCTCTATACCCCGCCGGTGGAGGGGGTAGAATTATCTTTCCCACTTCTTGATATGCGACGAGAAGTCAAGTTGGTAATCTGGGATGCCGAGAGTAAGGCCGTATTTTGTCGCGGTGTCGTATTCCTCTTTTTTAGTCCTGTTCACCTTAAAAACTCTGCCGCGAAAGATAATGAAATGAGTTTCTTCGTTTTTAAAATCGGCGTACCAGTTATGCTCACTATCCAGCGATTTGCTTATTTTTTCGGCAATTTCTTCGGCATCACTTTTCGAAACCTCAACCGTATGAAGCGTCCATTGCTTTATCCAAGGCGTTTTGTGGTTTTCCGTCACTGGCTCGATTTTAGTACTCAAAATTTTCACGTTACCCAAAACGTCTTTATTCTCCAAGCTTTCCTCAATTATTACGCCTTTGTATTCCATGAATCTAATTTCCCGCCCCGCCGGTGGAGGGTTATTTTTCTACTCCTAATTCATTGAATTGCGCGGAAATCAGCTCGATGTTGCTGTGAATATTTTCATGTGCAACATTCGCTGAGAGCGCATTACACTTTTCAAATATTTCGTCTTCCGTAAATCCATTTTTAGGATGGTGCTCAATCAACAGGTGTCCCATCGCAAGCATTACTAAGTGGTCATCAAAATTATGTCCCTCTTTACATAAACCGCAATTTTTATCTCTTTTCATTATACCGGTGGAGGATGTGGGATTTATCCTAATTTTTTTGGATTTGTGTGCTCGTCATATCTACGGGAGATCAGCAACAGAAAAGTCGACTTCCGGTGCGCCCTGACGGGAATAATAAAACGAAAACTTTGCGACGATGTCTTTCAGAAATTGATTATTTATAGTTGCAATAATATCAAATCTCCCGTTCATTGCGGCTGGTTCTACGGATTCCAAATCCTGGAAATTAATTAAACCTCCCTCGAAATTCTTGCTTCTGGGCAGGAAATAATATTTGTGAGAATAATTATTTCGTATTAAATCTTCAAGCTGTTTTTTAGCCGTCTTTTTTTCTTCCTCCGCAACTTGCCTCTGTGCTCCCCGAAGATCAGCAGGAATTCTGTTTGTAGATTTGGTTTTGAGATCGCGTACAGGATCATCTGTAAGGCTACGGACAGACGCCAGAAGCATACTTTTAGCTTTGTTTTGGACGATGTCGCAGGATGGTGTGAGAATTATAAAGTTTCTCTGGGAGTTTTTGTCTTTAATGATACCCCCCGTAAAAAAATTAAGTTTTATAGAGGGTTTAATATAAACCTCTTCCGGTAAATATTTTTTAAATGACTCAGCCATATCATCGAGTTCAAGATATTCATATAAATGCCCAGTAATATATCGAAGGAGTTGCTTCTCGGTAATCCCTTTTTGACATAAACCCTCAAATGACTCAGCCACATGCTTCCAGAAGATTTTAGTCAGATGGCTTTCTATGGCACCGTCTCGACCAAGAATTTTTGTTACTCCGGTTTTATAAATATCATGAAGTTTTATTACAACATCCCGAAACGGGACAGTAGTCCTTTCAAATTGCTGAAAGAAAAAAGAATTCTCTATGGCGGGGTCAATATCTTCAAGAAAAGATGAGTAAACAAAAACAGGAAACCTTTTTAAATTTACAATCTGCCCGATGATTTCGTTTCCGTCGGTCTTGTCTCGGTTACTACGAGAAAGTTTCAGATCGACTATTGCTCCGTCAAAGTGCTTGTTTTCTATCGCCTCGAGTGCTTCTGTTAAAGTTCCCACTACCTTAGGGTTTTCTATATTATGACCACCACCAGATGAATTTACGACTGTGATTGTATCCAGATAGGAAATGATTTGATCTTTATCGTCCTCAACAATTATAAGTTTCATATAATTGAATTCTTTACTTTTTTGATTGTAAAGGAAAATCTATCTCAAAATGTGCACCAGATTCTGAATAAACAGCGGTCAACTTACCCCCGCTCCTTTCCATAGCCTCTCCCGCAATTGCCAACCCGAGACCAGTTCCATCAGGTTTTGTTGTAAATCCCGGCTCAAATATGAGTTCATCCCGTATAAACTTTTTTTCAATTCCTGGGCCATTGTCTTTGTAAGTCAACTGAAACGTGTCACCCATAATCGTTCCGGTTATTGTAACTTTCCTGGCGCTATTTTTATTCTGTGCAAGCCAGTACAAACTGTTGTCAAGGAGATTTACTATTGTCTGGCTTATATCTTCAGGCCACGCAGTAACTTGTATATCAGGATCACAATCCAGTCTAATTTTGATCTTTTTCTCTTTGAATTCTTGCGAGAAAATATCGATGATCTCCTCCAGGTTTTTCTTCAAATAAAAAGTAGCGGGGTTTGCCTTGCGTTGGGCGGCCAGGGGACTGATTTTTCTAAAAAGATTAATTAGCAACTCAGCCTGTCGTTTAATAGCGTCGAGGCGGTCAACGAGTTGATTTAGAAGATTTTTATTAAATTCCGTTTTTAACTCATCAACCCACTTTTTAATGACGGGTATTTGATTCTGAAAATAGCTTAAGGGATTCCTGCCTTCGTGTAGGACTACCCTGACAATCTTTCCGAGTGTAGCTTGTCCTTGATAGATGGCAATGATGCGTTTTACATCTTCAACAACCTTGTTACTTTCCTCGACACGCGCATCAATTAAACCGACAATCTTTTTACGCTCCGATTTCGGCATCTCATGATCCGCGAGTTTTTTTTCTATACTCTGGGTAACATCTGAAAAATCAAAGAGATTCTCGAGTTTCCTAATAAGATTACGCTGTGAGTTTTCCTGACCTGTTTTCAGCTTAAATTGATAACGCTTATTTTCCGCCTCAAGAAGGATACGGGTGGCAATCTGAGTAAGACCAAGGAAGTACTTATTTTCTTTTAAGCCGTCACGACTTGCTTTCTCTTCCAGACAAGATCTTTCCTCGGGTTCTATTTCAATGAATCCGCTTACTCGGTCACTGCCTACGCGCACTCCTGGTTTTTGAACGCGCCGGCGGTCAAGTTGGAGCCAATCATATCCCGGATCTCCGTGCGGACGGATGCGAAAGCCACCCCGATAAACAGCAATACCACAAATTTGTTTTAGGAGGCTTCTTGCTTCATTCTTACTGAGTTTTTCGCCAGATTTAGAACCATTCGTCCGGTCTCCAATTTTTTCTATAAGATTCTCTATAGAGTCAGCGTCCTTGTCATATATTTTAAAATCCACGCTTAACTTACCGCAGTATTTTGCTCCGTCATCAAGGAGAATGTGAATTTTAAACTTTTCACTAACAGTTCCGGCGGTCCCATTTTCAAATACAAGATTTGCTTCACCGGTCCCTGATACTTCTCCCGATATGCGATAATCGAATACCTCCAGAATTGGAAATGGTTCGATGGTTATTGTTTCGTTCTTATATGCATCAACCGGAAAATCTTTAAAAAGGAGTTTTATTTCAAAATCGGTTTTTATATCCTTTTCGTGTATAGGAGAAATAAGGCGCCGCAATTCTTTTATAAAGCTCTCGATTTGAGGCTTATCCCACTCTCTTAATTTGTCAGTACTACCGATAATTTCAATACATGTACCGGCGGGGTCACTTGTTTTTCCCCTGTTAATTGAGATTTCAATATCATCAAGATATTCTTTTTCTTCAAAATCTTTCCAATATATCGAAAGAGTAGTTACTTCTCTTTCTTGAGTTGTTTTAAGATGAAGCTCATCTCCTAAAATAGAAGCGGCATATCTTCCGATACCTTTCCTTCCTTGTAACGGACGCTGTTTTATTTCGCTCAAAAACTCCTTCTGTTGTTTGTAGAGAGTTGATGGAACCATCCACACTGTAGTCACTGTCTGATAATTCATGCCAAGACCATTATCCTGCACGCTAATCTTTATACCCGCCCCCCGCCTACTTTTTACGGAAGAAAATTCAATGGTCACCTGCGTTGCATCGGCGTCATAACTGTTTTTAACCAGCTCTAAAAGAGCGGTTGCGTTATCTTTTATCAAGTCACGACCGATAGTCAATATATGTCTGGCTGCCGGTTTGATTTTAAAAACACCTGTTTTATTTTTTTCTCGAGCCATATTATGTGAAGTTAAGTATCGTTTTGGCGATTATTTTGGAAAGCATAGGGGGCACGGCGTTCCCGATTTGTCTAAACTGGGAGGTTCTACTACCCTCAAACTTAAAATTGTCAGGAAACGTCTGGAGACGGGCTGCCTCACGTGGCGTTAATGATCTATTCTGTCTGATATCTGGGTGAATATAATAATGACCGTCCTTCGAAATATGGGCGATGACAGTATGACTCGTTACCGCAGTAGCATCAACCACCTTGAAGCGGTCAAGGAAGCCGGTCTGATTTTTATGTGTCTTTAATCGTTCCGGTAGTTCATTGTATTTGATATTTTTGCCTTTATTTTTATGTTTTACTGCCAGCCGGTATATTTCCAGGTCCTGTTTAGTGTGAGGACGAGCAACATGACCAAGTAGGACAGGTATATTCTGCTGAATAATTCCGAGTCTGTGTAAAAGAGATGACCTGCTTTTAAATTCAAGAGCGCTCTCCCCGTCGCCGCTTTTCAGTACCGGAAGATCTTTCAGGAAATCCTCGGCCGTATAACTTCTGTTTACCGACTCAAAATTGGGGTATTTATCAATACCTGATTTTTTATTCCAGCCGATCAGAATAATCCGTTTCCTGTCTTGAGGTACACCGAAGTCAGCTGCATTCAATACCTGATAGTCTGTGCGATATCCGGCTTCACGCATAAGTTTCCGCATTTTACTCAGATAAATACCCCCGCCCGCACTCAGGAGTCCCGGCACATTTTCAAACACAAACACCTTCGGTCGAAATGCTTTTAAAAACTCAATATAATATTCGTACAGGAACTTTCGTTTATCTCTCCTCATCCGCTTTTTATCTGATGAGCGACCGATATGCGAGTAGGCCTGACAAGGGGGACCGCCGATTATTATATCGAGGTCATGATTTCCGAGACGTTCCCTCACTTGATTTATAAGTTCCGCATAGTTACCCTTGTCAATCCTTGCCTGAATGACTGAGTCATATTCTTTTTGCAAACCGTATTTTGCCACAAGTTCGGCGATACTTATTCGGCTGAGCAGATACTTTTTGTATTCGCGTATCAACCCTTTTTTCTTAAGTGCATGATAGATCATTCTTGTGCGAATGGTATTACACGCATCTTTATCCATTTCGACGTGTGCGACCATATCACATCCGGCATGTATAAAACCTTCCGAGAAACCCCCAGCGCCTGCAAATAAATCGAGTGTTTTGAGCTGGCGGGTCTCTACTAAAACAGCTTTGAGTTTCTGTAAAACCTTTTTCTGATCCTTTTTTAGTTCGTGTTCCTTGATCCTGACTACCCGGATGTTTTCCCTGCTCAAAATACGGTTGGTTTTCCGGTCTCTTGCAATGTTCGCAGTTATTTTCCTGTTCCAAAATTCAGTGTTGGTTTCAGGAGCCTTGAAACATCGCTTGCATCGATGCCAGAAACAGCCGTCGACAAACACAGCTACTTTTTGCTTGCGAAAGTAAAAATCAGGTTTCCCCGGAATATCCCCCGGACTGAATTCATAGACACAAAAACCATTCCGGATAAGCATCTCCGCAAGTAAAGCCTCGGGACCGGTATTCCGCGACCGGATCATCGACATGTTATAGGAACGTTGCGTCGGGGTCAGGACGTCAGCCATATTTTTAATATTACCAATTTCCTTCGAAAGATGTAACTAATTTTTAAGTTATATCATTTTCGACCTCTTTTTTCTCCTCCACCCCGCGGTGGGTTATTTAAATTATATACCTACTCTTTAACAATCTTAACCTCCTTATAAACCACTATTTCAACTCATATTCCCATCCGGGTTGCCATGATTTTGTTTTTCTCCAGTCCTCCGCGAATGCCTCTTCCCACGTTTTACCTCTTAAAAGCACATCAAGCGAAAGCTGGGGTGCTTTATGCGCCACTATCACAATGCTTTTCCCGTCATAATTTTCTTTCAAAAACTTCAAGAAATCAGCCATTCGCGCTTTTACGTCTTCATAACTCTCCCCTTCCGGAAACCTTTCCGTTGTGCGTTTCTCCTGCATCGGCTCAACAACACCTGATGGCTGCGCATTATATTTTCCATAATTGCATTCCCGCAATCTTTTATCCGCCGCAATCGGCGCCACTCCTTCAAAAGCCAGTTTCGCAGAATCAACCGCTCTTTTTAAATCAGAGCAAAACACAACGTCAAATTTCTTGTCCTTTATCTTACCTCTAAGCTCTATTGATTGCTTTACGCCCAATTCAGAAAGTTCAACATCATGCCACCCCGACGAGATTCCCTTTTCATTATCCGTCGTAGTACCATGCACAAAATAAGTAATTTTCACAGACATTTAATTTTTATAAATCTCCACCTCCTCCGGGGCGCGATGGGTTAGTTTCCAGTTTTTTCTATTACTTTAACTATATAATCTCAGACTATCGTTATTTTTCCGATTGATTACTTCCAACATCTTATCTGCCAAGCCACGAAAACCCTTCCATCCCCCACCGTATTTTGCGACTTTTTTTCTTTCAAACATATCCTTATTAATAGGTTGTAAATATGTATCCAAATTGAGTCCGGCGCTGGGATATTTTTCTAAAATTCTGTTTAGAACTAGATATAACGCATTGACACCAGTTGGCTTCAGTAAAGAATAGTGCCTTACATTTTCCCAAGGATCCTTTGGTGTAGATCTACGAGGTTTAGTGTTCAGGTAGATTGCCTTAAAAAATCTATCTAACAACTTGCATTGTTTTTCGAACATTCTCTGATTATTCTCGTTTTCAAACTTAGCGTTAACATTAAAAGGCGCATATTTGTACAGGGCACCATCGTATCTTTTAGTTTTCTTATTGTAGCCCAACAGCGATTCTAACAACCCATATTTAACAGCGCTGGATAATGAAATCTTTTTTCCTCTACTATCTAACTCAGACACCTTTATTCTATCTTGCAAAACGTCACTCCTACTATTAAGTTCTTTGACTAATAAACTCGCCCACGTTAATTCGCTCTTGAGATTCTTTATAACCGTTGATAAATCACATAATAAAGATGGATCAATTTTCTTTTGGTAATAGTTGATATCAATAAAAACTTTACTCTGCGTTTTTTCGTCAGCATCTTTAAAAGCTATCACCGGTAATTGGAAATACTTATATTGGTTCTCTGGTACACCGTAATACTTTTTATTCTTCAAGAAACCAAAAACGCGATGCTGTCCATCAACTATCCAGGCAGAACAATAAACCTTGGGCAAGTCTATTTTTTTATTAGTGTGGTCAAACTTGATTGTGGAAGTGTTATCGAACGCTAAAATAATTGCGTTGGGTAATAGAACGTTCGAGTTTAGTAAATAGTCGTGTATCTCTCTAACCCTGTTCTTGCTCAGTAGCCTCTGATACGCCAAACTCTTAGTAGAAGACCTACGAGACACATAACATATCTTCAACAAAGCATCTGGATGCATTCCAAATATATATAACTTATTATTGCCCTGACTAATTTTTAAAGCGTCCTCCGTGTAAGTGCCACTAGATTCTAAAAACAAATCAAAATCTTTGAAAATTTCATACCTAGTCCATTCCCCCAGGACTGACGATACTTTATCGTAATATTTCAACGCGTCTATACTCCACGAATAAAAATTCTTCCTGCTAGACCTTGGAACGTTTTTTTCTCCAACGACTAAACAAAATACAATATAGTCTAAGTTCCCTAAGTCGGCTTTTCTTATCCTTTTATCGTCTGAGTTTAAGACTGCAAAATTCCCTTTCTTAATATCACTGATATGACTTTGCCAAGCCGAGAAAATCCTGGTGATTTGACTAGGTCTACTCTTCTTTACCTCAAACAAAATTAAGCACTTTCGTGCATTGTAATTAATTAATGAAGCTACATCTATACTAGTATTTTCAATCAACTTACCATCTTGATCAGTCGCGCCGTCAAAGTTAAACGACAATTCCCGGTCATTAATAAAGCCGCATCTGTCCAAAACTTCTTTCAGCTTATTTTTAAGATTCCTATGTACAGGATCTTCGGGCATAAGTTTATTCTAACAAAAACACCAAAACGAGGCTCATTTTTAACAAATCCGTGATCAGACTTACTCCTCCACCCCGCGGCGGGTTGGTACCTTTATTTTACCTCATCAACCGTAAGTACGAGTATTCTTGTGACAGGTTGCGCACATAGCGATAAGGTTACTTAGAATATAAAGGCCACCAGCATCACGACGATGGGCATCCCAATATTCAGTAGAAAGGCCACGCTGACATCTTCTACCACGATGATCACAGACAAGCATAGTACATTCGCATCTACCACCGGCACGCTTACGTAAAGCTTTTTTAGTCTCTTCAGAAATAGCCATTTTATTGAATTTAATTACTTCTACGACCTTTACCCTGTGGACAACCTACGGTTTATCTACGGGTCATCTTTGATTATAATATATTTATACCGTAGAAAAGCCGTAGGTTGTGGATAACTATAAAATGCTTACAGTCCGACAAAAAGAGGTTTTTGATTTCGTAAAAAGCTATATCAAAAAAAATAGCTACTCCCCCACCTTTGAGGAGATAGCCAAAAACTTCCGGCTAAAATCTTTAGGGACTGTTCAAGAACACCTGCAAAAGATAGAAAAGAAAGGGCAAATCAAACTAAATAGAAATCATAAAAGAGGAATTGAAATAGTAGAATCAGTGCCCATGATTCAAGTTCCCTTACTCGGTACAATCGCCGCCGGCCGGCCACTAACTTTATTTGACGTTCCAAGCGAAACCATCGCGGTTCCAAAGAATAAAATACCTCCCTCATCAGAAATCTATGCCCTGCGAGTAGAGGGTGAAAGCATGATTGAAGAAGGTGTAAAAGACGGCGACATCATTTTAGTCCGACACCAACGAACCGCTGAGAATGGCCAAAAAGTAGTCGCGTTGATTGATAACTCCGAAGCGACTTTAAAAAAATTCTACAAAGAACGCGGCCACATCCGCTTGCAGTCAGCGAATAAAAACTTTGAACCGATAATTATAAAGAGAGGTGAAAGAGATATTAAAATCCAAGGGATATTAATTGATGTAATAAGAAGTAACGAAACAGAACAACCAGTTAATACTTTTGTCTTGTCTTCAAAGAAAAGTGAAAAACAACGAGGTAAAATATCAGACTACGTTAACAAAGTTTATAATGGCGATGTGATGAACGTTCTTAGAGACTTGCCAGACAACAGCATTGATATGATTTTTGGTGACCCGGATTATAACGTTGGCGTAAGATATGGTGAAAATAATTACAAGAAGAAATTTGATGATTATATTAATTGGTATATAGAACTCACAAGAGAATCAATGCGTGTACTTAAAAAAGACGGCAATTTTTTTACGATGAATTATCCTCAACAAAACGCTCACCTTCGTGTTAAATATTTAGACTCACATTTTCCAAATATTAACGAATATGTTTGGGTTTATAACACCAATGTAGGACATACACCAAAACGATTCACAACGGCACACCGCAGCATTCTACATGTTCGAAAAAATGCAAAAAATAAATTCTTCAAAAACGCCGTTGCTCTTCCTTATAAAAATCCTAACGACCGAAGAATTAAACGGAATTTAGCAAATGGCTCGGCGGGTCGAATGCCGTATTCGTGGCTCGAATTCAACCTCGTCAAAAATGTCAGCAAGGAAAAAACCTATCACGCTTGTCAAATTCCTCAAAAACTAACTGAAGTGCTGATAAAAGCATCGACAAGACCTAAAAACGTTGTTTTTGTTCTTTTTGGAGGTAGTGGAGCAGAAATAGATGTCTGCAAAAAACTAAACCGACGATTTATCTCAGCTGAAATTGATAAAAATTATTGCAATATAATAAACGACCGTTTAGCTAACGGTTATATTACTCCAAAATATAAGCTAATTCGAGGACGAAAACGAATTTAAGATTTTAAGAAGTTAGGCGACAAAAGAGGAAAAGTATCAAAAAGATCTTTAATTTTAGGCAAGGGCGCCATACCAGAAGGTGGCCTAGCAAATGCACCAGCAAATTTAGCGAGAGAACGCCGATTCAATAGAACAGCTATTAAATTAACAAAGGTTAGAAGAGTATTTATTCGTCCGTAGTCATGCCGTGCATTCTCATAACCTAGAGTATGCATTTTAACATCCTCGTTTAGTGCTAAAACATCCAAGAAATACAAAAATATCTCTATTGGGACATCATTGATTTTAAGTATTCGTTTTTTGAGTGAACGTAGCGAGGTCTCTGGAGGAATATATCGCCAGTGTTCTTTTTTGTCTTTTTGATGATCTAACATAAATGCCATACGGAAAATTAACATACCAAGAATTTCTAATCCGAAAACATCGGCATGCATAAGATGTTCGATTTTCTCAAACATATCACTAAAAGTTAAATCACCTTCAATCTTCTTACCTCTTTTTAAAATTGAAGGATTCATATCGTTCGCATTGTTCGTCACCTCACCTGTTATATAATGTCTTCCTCTAAAATCGGGGGCAGCTTCTTTGCCAGGTTTACCAACAACAACTTCAAAACCGCCGGCTTTATATAGTTTTGTGATTTTGCGATCTTCTTGATTCTTACCTTTCGGCCAACTTATTGCTTCTTGCAACATTTCAACCCGACGGGGTCTAGCAAAAGGGCTTAATTTTAGTCCAGCTGACAAGGCTAATCCTTTGTTTACTATCTTAAGCTCGTTTGCAGAAACGCCTAATTTTAAATAGAAATCTTTCGTTATCGTTATTTGTTCCATATTACTTCTTCCCGCCTGTGCTGCGCTTCGGCGAGGCAGGCCAATCCTCCACTGTGATTTTCTTACCTCTCAATTTTACAACCACCTTCTGCTTTTCTCTCCACTTTAACTTGCGCACCATCTCAATCGGCAAGGTAATACCAAAACTTCCGCCACCGGCCATTTTGGTGATTTTTCTTATATTCTTTTCCGTCATTTTTCTCCTCCCCATAGAATTACTGATTTAATTACTGATTTAATTCAGTAATTAATCTATGAATTAATTATATCACCTCACAAACCCCACCTAAACCAATGTTGCCCCATGTTTTAACATATGTTAAAACATGGGGCAACATTCCCCAACCCCATTGGCTAATTCGCACGAATTAGCCGATGAGCCGGATTTCAAATTTCAAAGAAATCAATATGTTCTTATTTATTTTTACTTCCCTACTAATTCTAAAACAAACTTCTCAACCTCTACTGAGTCGAGCGGTGACACTGAAGATTTATCAAACATCTGAACTATTGACGAACCCACCAAACGGTTTCTGATTACATGAGCGTAGCCTTTGGCTAATTGCGAATCCTTTATTTCACTTACTACCTCCAAGATTTCCCTTATCCGTTTTGGACCCAAAAAATAAGTACTGCCGGGCAAGATATTATTCTCTAAAAGAAACTCTTGGATCTTGCTCGCTATTACATATCTTCTAGCTTCGCCGCTCTTTTCAATACGTTCTTGTTCTCTTTGTAATGCTTCTTCTTTTTTATCTTTATCTAACTTATACGGAAGGCTATCCTGAAAATGTCTTAATAATCCCTCCACTCTTTCTTGAGTATCACTATCTATTCTCTCTAAAAAATTCTCGCCTAAGTGTTGGTATAACTCCTCCTCTGTATTATCTAAAAGTTCAACAACAAGAGCTGCTTTTTTATCATGAATTTGGTCTTTTATTTCATCTGCTCTTTCTTGATGCGCTGCCTCGTGTTCAAAACTAAGACTAATAAGCTCTATAGGCATACTAACCTCTATGGCTTGATGCAGATAATTCTTTCCTACATCTTCTATGATAAGACGATCCACCTCATAATGAAAAATTTCTGCCAAATATTTTATCTGCGCAACCTCTGACATCTCTGATTCTTCTGGAAACAACTCTTCTAATCGTGTCACTGCCTCAATATGAGCACTAAAAAATGCCTCGTCTGATTGTCTATTCTCTGGCTTGCGTAAATCTTCTAATATTTCTTCAATACGCGGGTCTTCAACTATTTCTGGAGTTGACTCTCCTTGTTCTGATTTATTAACCTCAAAATTCATAAGTTTAGCCCAGGCGGGTTAGTTTCCTAATATCCCTTTTGTCAGAGCGTTTAGCCATATCCCCTATTATACCTCAATAAATTCGGCATAAATAATTTACGTAAATAAGTACGTAAATCAAACCCCACCTAAACCAATGTTGCCCCATGTTTTAACATATGTTAAAACATGGGGCAACCACAACAAAGAATGCCCCCTCGGTTGTTTAACCTCGGGGGCATGATTGGTTTGCTTAGAATGACCGTAGTTTTTACGGTGTTTTCATTCGCTTCTCTGCAGTTTTTCTGCAGCTTCCCTGCAGCCCGGACAAGTGATGTTTTTCACGTCCCGGTAATCGGTCCAGAGGTGCCCCGGCGGCCAGTTTCCCGGCACATCATCGGAGAAACCGCAGGGCGGCCGTCCACTAATGAGCGTGTGAACTTCGCCTTCAGGATTGTTCATTTTCTCCTCCTGGATTATCAGTCATTTGCCTGGTTTACAACCTAATGCTGGCGAAAAGCATATAAAGAAATGTCTATTTTGTCAACAAATACAAAAAGAAGTAACCGCCGCGGCTTGTGCCAACGACGGTCATTTGCTCCGGCCGGTTCTCCCAATCGGCACTACTGGCGAGTGCCGGAAGAAGGCTTTTCCTCTACCATAATCACCAGGAACAGGCCGATTATAACCACAGCCAATAGGGGCGTATTCATAACCACCTCCTTTTTGGGTTACTAAAAACAGAATATAACTAAAACAGCGTTCTGGCAATAAAACTAAGGAGTTCAAAAAGGATTTCAAAAAAACACAGGACAAGCCGAAGCTTGCCCTGTATGCTGTTGTTGTTCCCTCTTGCCCCATGGTCAGGTCGCAACGGCACTTGCCGCTTCCCGCTCCTCGAGGAGTTCACGGATGATGCGTTCGTCGAGATTGGCGGACGAATTGGTGACGGGAGAACTCATCGGATCCCTTGAGTCGTCCTCGCCGAGATCTTCCCGCCGCCTAGCCAGGATACTCTCCAAGAGCGCCTCGAGATCTTTCGTGGACTTCAGCGAGAGGTCCGTCCTACGAGCCCGATAGCGTTGCACCGCCTCCACGGTGTAGGGAAACCCCCGGGATATGCGGGTGAAACCGGCGAGCTCCTCCCTGTTCTCAAGGAGATCCGTAATCTCATCGTCGGTGAGCTTCTTCGGCTCCAAGGAAAGAAGAAGCCGTAGCCTTTCAAGTTTCTCTCCCGTGAGTGGCATCCTTTACCTCCATGGTCTGTAGGGTCAAAATTTGGATCTGCTAAAAATAGAATAAACCATTTTTCAAAAATAGTCAACTTTTACAGATTTAATTAAGAACAGCTTCCCAGGAGAAACCCGGGCGGCCGAAGTGGCCGTAAGCGGCTGTTTTAAAATATATCGGGCGGCGCAAGTCCAAGCGCTCGATTATTGCCGCCGGCCGGAAATCAAAGTTATTATCTTCCAAAAACCCGCTCAAACTTTTACCTTCCTCGTTTTGAATCTCAACCATCAAGGGCTCGGCCCGACCGATGGCGTAAGAGACGGAAACAAGGCACTTTTTGGCAAGACCCTTGGCAACCACGTTTTTGGCGATATACCGGCACATGTAAGCGGCGGAGCGGTCCACTTTGGTCGGGTCCTTGCCGGAGAAACAGCCGCCGCCATGAGGGGCAAGACCGCCGTAGGTATCCACCATTATTTTCCGGCCGGTAAGACCCGTATCGGCCGTAAAGCCGCCCACAAGGAACTTACCGGTGGGATTTACCAAAATTTCCACGTCGTTTAAATCTTCCACTAAAGGCTTTATCAAGTTCTCAATAAGCGCCTCCCGAATTTCGGCCTGCTCAACTGAGTCGTCGTGCTGGGTACTCACTAAAATCTTGGTAATTCTGCCGTTATCGAGAGTTGCCTGCGTTTTGCCGTCGGGTCCCAACCAATTGAACTTGCCGCTCCGGCGCAAATCTTCCAAACCCCGGGCCAGTTTATGAACCAGCATCACTCCCTTTGGCATATAGCAATCCGGCGTTTCATCCGTAGCGTAGCCGTACATAATCCCCTGGTCACCGGCCCCGCCGGTATCCACCCCCTGGGCGATATCCGGCGACTGCTCACTGACATTTACAATGATTTTCAAATCATCGGTGTAGCCAATGTCACGATAAACCTGGGCGGCGATGCTCTTGTAATCCACTTTTGCTTTGGTTGTTACCTCACCACCCACAACTAAAAGGTCGTGACTGCCGAAAGCCTCAATGCCAGCCCGGGAGGTTGGGTCCTGCCGCAGACACTCATCCAAAATTGCGTCAGAAATCTGGTCGCAAACTTTGTCCGGATGGCCGGAAGTAACGGACTCAACTGTGTAAATTTTCGGCGTGTGAAACATAAAAATAAAATCTTTCCTGAAGAAGGAAAGAAGGATAAAATTTTATCTTTCCCTAAACAGGGCTGGATTTAGCACTTTATCCCGACCTCGCGTCGGGACAAGTTGTTGGCGGATCACTGGGCCAGTCCCCTCCCCGCGCTCTTGATAACTATTCGGTTGTAACAGGCATTATAACACAAAAGTAAAATGTGAAAAGCGGCACCAGGGAATCGGTGCCGCTTAGCTTTTTGCTGGGGGCCTGATTTTCAGGCCCGTCTCGTGAGCTTGGCCCAGTCTTGCCCGAGCCGGAGGCGCTCGGAGCCCGCCTTGCAGAGAGGACATTCCTCTTGTTCCCACGTCTCGATATCCACACGAAAAAGGAAGGCAACGAGCGAACCACCCTCAAGCCAGTGGAAAGTGGGGTGATGGACGACGGTGAGAACCGCTGAGGCGAAAGTCACTCCGTCCGGATTTTCCTCCCGAATACTCCGACGCGTCCTCTCGAGCGCGTCCAGGGTGATTACCTCACCCTCCACCTGGAGCACCGGCTCATCGGGTTGGATGGGAATGGACGACTCCCAAACCCGGGTGCTCTTCGGTCCTTCCTTAGTGAGACTGATGCAGTCGGCCACTGCCGAGGCGAGAGGTGCCGCCGCCTCATCCGAGGTAGCCACCCAGCGAACGCCGCGGAAGTAGTTGGCCCGAAGCTTGCGAACGAGCAATCTCGCGAGAAGCTCGCAGAGGTTCGGGTACTGGAGAACGCAGCTTACATCCACGAACCCGTTACTGCACTCCCTTGAAGGGAGTTCGGCGTGCGGCGCGGCCGGGTCACTCGAATGAAGCCAGAGGGCGCCGCATTTCTCCAGAATGCGCTGGAGCGTACGCTGGTCCATGTCCCCACGGAAGTCCTCGGGAGTGAGCCGAAGGATTTCCTCCTGGCCCATCTCGGCAATCTCGGCGGAGCTGAAAATCCCGTTCGACGACATAATTCCACCTCCTCAGGTAGTTTTCGAATTAGGCAGTTTTCAAATCTCGTGCTGTCTACCAAGTTACGGGAACAGCCGGAAAAAAGCAAACTTGCCCCGCCGCGGGGCTACTCATAATAAATTCTGTTCTCCACTCGGAAATCAAAATAAGTGACTCTGTCGAGCTCAAACTTATCGTCGAGATTTTCCAAAATCCTCCCTAAATTAGGCGGTGTAAAATTAAAATTAAATTGGAAAACCGGCCCTTCGGCAACTTTAATTTCCCATTCTTCAATTTGAAAATCTTTTACGGTTACCCGGGAGATAACCAAGCCGTGTTTTTTAATAATCTCCAGAGTCTGAAAAAAGTTATTCCGCCAGGCTGGGTTTACAAAAATAGGATTACCCAAAACAACTGGCCTGTCGTTCTCACTCGTCACTTTCAAAATAAGTGCGCCTTCCGCCTCCGGCGCTCGGGCGAAAATAATACCTTCATCATCAAAGGCGTAACAATCTCCGCTCGGTAGGCACCAAATGCCCAAAAAATCACGCTCTTCCGCTTTTATTAGAACTTTTCGGGCAGTAAGGTCGGTCTCAACCGATATCCGAGCAATAAGCGGCAGGGCGGTCAAGGTTTCGGGTTTTTTACCAAACTCCCAAAAAAGAATGTTATCCGTCCCAAGTATCGAAAGAAACCGGGAACGGGCAATCATTTCGATATCAAGTGCCGTAAGAAGAACGTTATCCGGCGTATACCGGGACTGAACAATCTCAAAACTCTCAACTTTGAAAAAATCGGAATAAAGAACAAAATAGGCGGCACCGACGAGAATCCCGCCAAGAATCAGGAAAATACCGGACCAAAGCAAAAACTTCCCCCGCGTCCGCCTTTTCCGTTTCTCAAAAACAAGGTCACTCACAATACCTTAATAATAATCCCCCGTCTCAAGCTCATCAACCAGGAGCGGGGTTACTTCCCTATTTCTTTTTTGCCAACGTATTTCTGGAGCGCTTTGGGGATTTTGATGGTACCATCCTTGGTTTGATAGTTTTCGATGATAGCTATAAGCGTCCGGCCGACGGCAAATGCAGTCGCGTCAATCATATGAACGAATTCCGTTTTACTCCCGACTTTAACTTTGGTACCCAAACGACGCGACTGATAATCAGTCATAAGGTCGGCAGTGTGCGTTTCCCGGTAACGGTTCTCGCTCGGCAGCCAGGCTTCGATATCTATCTGTTTCGCATCCGGTCCGCCCATATCACCGGTACAGATTTCAACCACCTGATACGATATTTCCAGTCCCTGCATCAGATATTCCTGACAGGCAACAAAGAATTCAAGTTCCTTCCGCGAAGCCTCCGGCAAACAAAAAGATTCCATTTCCAATTTGTCGAATTGATGAACCCGCAAAATTCCCCTAGTGTCCTTTCCGTAGGAGCCGGCTTCCCGGCGAAAAGCAGTTGAGAAACCGATGTATCTGACCGGCAATTCTTCTTCCGAGAACGTCTGATTCATATGCATCGGACCCAGGGAATGCTCGGCGCTTCCTATCAAGTACAAATCGTCAGAAGGTATGTGATACCGCTCTTCCTTCGGTTCAAGACGAGCCATTTTTTGCATAACCTCGGCCTTGACCATTTGCGGAGGGACAACCGGAATAAACGGTTTAACGCTCGCGTTTCCGAGGCCGAATTTTTTCGCTATTTTGGAAAGTTCCTTTTCGTCGGCAAGGGTCTTCATCGTGTACCAGACAAGGGCGAATTCAAGCATGACTACCTCTCTCTTCAAATAACCGAACCGCGTACCGGAAACCAGCGAGGCGGTTTTTACATCTATCAGATCAAGAGATTCACCTAAAGTCAGATAATCTTTAAACTTAAAATCAAAATTCGGCTTCTTTCCAACCTCACGCAAAACCTTGTTTTCGCTTTCGTTCTTACCGACCGGGACTTCGTCGAAAGGCAAATTCGGCAACTGATACAAAATCTCGTCTCTTTTTTCCTTCAGCTCTCTTTCCTCTTCTCCCACCTCTGCGATTCTTTTCTTCAAGACCTGAGCTTGACTCATAAGATGGTCGCTTTTATCCCCGGCAATGCTCTTGGAAATTTTGTTCTGTTCAGCCTGAAGATTACCAAGAAGTTCCGAGACTTTACGCCATTTCTCGTCAAGACGGAGGAATTTATCAACCAGCTTAGGGTCAACTCCTTTTTTTTCTATCCCTTTTTTAACTTTTTCCGGGTCCTGCCGGATTAGATTTACGTCAAGCATTTTTCTCGTAGCTGTGCATTACTTTTATCTCGGGGGTAAAACCCAAGTCATCAAGATGACTTTCCAAATCTTTTCTCAAGGTATATTGATCGTAACCTATTGCAATTATATCCGGTTTATGTTTTTTAACCACTTCCCAAGTTCCCAATTTTTCATCGCCAACCACGACTTCATCAACCTTGTCTTCCTTTTTAAGATTTTCAAACCTCTCGGCAAGATTTAACTTAGGCAAATGACCTTTTAAGTGTTCGACAATAACGTCTGCGGGAATAACGGCAATAAGATAATCACCGTGGGCTCCGGCTTCCTTCAAAAAGGCCCGGTGGCCTTCGTGAAGGCCGTCAAATGTACCGAATACCATTACTCGCTTCATACTACCTATTCTTTTTCTCTCATTAAGGGAAAGACGACCGTTTCCCTTACCGGCTTGTCCATTAAAACGGCGAAGAGTCTTTCGGACATGCCAAAGCCGGCTGATGGCGGCATGCCGTACTCCATCGCCCGCAAGTATTCTTCGTCAAGCTGTTGAGCTTCCTTATCGCCTTCAGCTCTTAACTTCATCTGCTCCTCGAATCTTTCCCGCTGGTCAATCGGATTATTTAGTTCCGAAAATCCCTTACCAAGTTCAGTACCGTGAGCCACAATCTGAAATCTTTTCACCCGCCCCGGGTCGCTCCGGCTGCGTTTGGCAAGCGGCTCTATTTCAACCGGCGGGTCAACCAAAAATGACGGTTCTACAAGCTTTTTCCGGGCAGTATTTTTAAAAATAAGGTCAATGAGCCGCCCCTTGCTCGCGTTCTTATCCGGCCCCAACCTTAAACCTTGAGCTCTCTTAAAAAGGTCGTCCCGGGTTGCCGTTTTTAAATCAAGGCCGGCTTCCCGTTTGAAAATCTTATAATAATCTACCCTCTTCCAACCCTTGGACCAATCAACCATAACTCCGTATGATTTTATCTTCATTGTCCCGAAAACTTTTTTTATCACGTGCTTGTACAAACTTTCCATCAACTTCATCATATCGTTGTAATCGGCATAGGCCCAATAACATTCCATTTGGGTGTAGTCCTGAAGATGCTCTTTGTCTATCCCCTCATTACGGAAAATCCTTCCCACCTCGAAAACTTTTTCGTAGCCGCCGACCAGAAGTTTTTTCAAGGGCAGCTCAAGAGAAATCCGAAGATAGAAATCTCTGTCCAGGGCATTCATATGGGTTACAAACGGCTCAGCGTCCGCTCCGCCAGGAACATTTTCAAATATCGGCATTTCCACTTCCAAAAAATCCTCTTTTTTCATAAAAGCCCTAACTTCATCCCAAAAGCGGCTTTTTTTAATGAACATTTCCTTTACCTCAGGGCGGAAAAGAATATCCAGATATCTTTCCCGCAAGCGCGTTTCAACGTCTTCAATGCCAAACCATTCGGCTGGGAGCGGCCGCAAGCTTTTGGCAATGATTTTCGCTCTTTTTACCTCAAGACTTTTCTCGCCGCGCTCTGTTTTAAAAACCCTGCCTTCAGCCTCCACGAAATCGCCAATATCAAAAGTCTCCTTAATAAGTTTAAAATTATCCGTCTTCTTTTCACTTATAACCAACTGAAGACGGCCTGAACCGTCATTAACGACCAGAAAAATTATTTTTCCCTGGTCACGACAAGCCATCACCCGTCCGACAACAGATAAATTTTTTCCTTCAAATTTTCCAAAGTTGCCCGTTATTTTGTCTAAAGGAAAATCGCGTTTAACTTCGGCCGGATAAGGTTCTTCCGTTTCAGCGTACTTTTCAAGCTTCCGCCTTTTCTCTTTGATTAAATCATCGAGCATGCTTAATTTTTAGGTCCGTTACTCAATAGCCAAGATTTTGTAACCTTTCTTGCCAACAGGTGTTTCAATTTGAACGACGTCATCTATCTTCTTGCCGAGAATCGCCCGACCAAGCGGCGACTCGTTGGAAATAAAACCCTTGATTGGCGAAGCCTCGCTTGAGCCGACAATCGCATAACTAACCTCGCTTTTATCGTCTTTTTCAAGATGAACCTGAGAACCAATTCTTACAGTCGCGGCCCCGACTGATTTTTTAATAATGGAGGCGTTCCGCAGGGTTCCGTTCAGCTCATTAATTCTCCTCTCAAGTTCTGCCTGAGCCGCTTTTGCCTCCTGATACTCAGAGTTTTCCGAAAGATCACCAAGTTCTTTAGCTTGCTTTAGACGCTTTGCCACCTCAAGCCGGCCATCGGTCTTAAGTTCTTTGATTTCTTTTTGAATTTCGTCGTAGCGTTCTTGGGATAGATAATTTACTTCCATAATCGGTTGTTATAGTACCATAAAAGAACGTCGTAAGCTATGGGTACAGTGTTCAAGCTTCCCTCCCGGGCATCTTCAATAAGAACAAGAATTGCAATTTCCGGGTCGTCATAGGGAGCGTAACCCACGAAAAAGGCATTTACCTTTTCATTATTCAGAACCTGAGCCGTACCGGTTTTTGCCGCCGCTTCGACCGGCAAACTGCTGAGCATCACCGCCGTGCCGTAGGGCTGCCTTACAGCATCTCTCATTCCTTCCTGAATCGTCTCTAAATAACCGCCTATTTCACCGCTTAAATCGTTTATAATCTCGGAATCGTTACCCAAATCCGCCACCCTTGGCTTGTAGAATATTCCGTCGGCGGCAATTGAACTTATATAATTTAGAAGTTCAATCGGAGTAACAAGAAGGTCGCCTTGGCCTATTGAGACGTTATAAGTGTCCCCTAGCCGCCAAGAATCGTCTAATGCCTTCTCTTTCCAGGAGGGGCTCGGCAAGAACCCTTTTGCTTCGCCCGGTAAATCGATGCCGGTTTCCCCGGCGAGGCCGAATTTTTGCCACCACTTACGCAAGCGTTCAATACCCAAACCTATCTGGCTCTCAAAACCTCCGCCAACCTCATAAAAATAAATGTTTGAAGAACGCGCGAGGGCCGCTTTCATATCCACCCAGCCGTGCGGCTTCCAGTCTACAAACCGGCTCGGACGTGACGGGTCATAAGGATTCGGTATTTCAATAAATCCCGCGGAGAATATTTGGTGTGAGGGATCTATTACTCCCTCGGCAAGAGCGGCTGCAGCGTGGAGCGGCTTTATTGCGGAACCGGGAGCATAAAGGCCGTTCACTGCCCGGTTGAAAAAGGGCTGGTTCTTGTCGTCTAAAAAAAGGGCTGGTTCTGAAACGTCAACGCCGGGAATGTTAAAAAGGGCAAGCACTTCGCCGTTTTTAGGATTTAAAGCAATACCAACCCCAATGCTCCGACCAAGCTCTTTTAGCCCCTGAGCGAGCCGCCCATAAAAATATCCTTGGAATTCCGCATCGATAAAAGTTTTCAAATCTTCCCCGGCAACGCTCTCGACCGAAGTACCTTTTTCTCTTACTTCACCTAAGGCGTCGCGAAGGTAGACTTCGCGACCGCTCTTACCCCGCAGTTTGTCATCGTAGTAAAGTTCAAGGCCGGCTTTACCAATCTTGTCATCAATGAAAAGTTCGGGATTATTTTCTAATTCTTCCCGGTCAGTAAGACCCACAAATCCCAGAACATGAGAAAAAACCATCGGGTCGAGGTATGTTCTCAGAAAAGTTGATTCAATCCGAACTCCGGAAAAACTGTTTGATTCAAGAGTGGCAATTTCGGTGTAACTGGGGTTACTCTTCAGAAGAAATTTCTCGCTGAAATGCCAATCTTTTTCCTTGAGTTTCGCCTCAAGTTCTCCTTTATCCAGGCCGAGATGCCCCGCAACTAATGCCAAAACTTCGGCGCGCTCTCCCTTCTCTTTTGGAAGCTCGTGAGGAACGAGAAAGACATCCAGGACAGGTTTATTCTCCACAAGGGGAAAACCATTACGGTCAAAAATAACGCCCCGCGGCGCAGATTCCTGAAGCGAGTAACTCATATTAGCAAGAGCCCGAGTCCGGTAAAAAGAGTGGTCAGTAATACTCAGATTCAGAAACCGAAAAGAAACCGCGGCAGTAAGAAGAAGAATGATTATCCAAAAACCCCTAAAGACCTGTGAGCTTAAGGGAACCTCAATTAAGTCGTCTTCCCGCAGGTGGTCGGATAAAATATCCTCTAGATTAACTTGTGATTTTTTGTGCAGCATACCCAGTATAATAACGACCCTGTTACAAAGTTATACACAACCTCCCATAAGATTAAAACATAAGGTAATCCAAGTCCAAAGAAATTGATAATTAAATAGAAAAGAAACGTCCCTAAAATTACGCTAATCAAAAAATCAAAGAACCTGACTCCAGTCATAAAGTTCTTCAGAAAGTTAAAAATAAGAACAACTACCAAGATGCCGGCAAAATAGAGAAACCAAAACGGCACAAAAAGGAGTACGAGAACGGCTAAAACTGCAAAAAGAACGCCCAAAAGCCGAACTTGAATTGCCTGGCCGAGCAGGTCCGCTTTAAAGGTAAACAGAAGAAAAATAACAAGAAGAAGATTTGGATTTATGCCGTAGATGCTAAGGAATTGAGATTGCTGAAAAATAAAAAAAACAATGGTTAACGCAACGGCTGATAAAATTCTCATGTAGAAATCAAGGGAAGTTTGTAACTATTAAAACCTTCGTCAAGTCCTCGAAGTCATAGAGAGTATGAAGCTCAGCCGCAAGCCAGATATCATCCGACGTCGGTTTCACCTTGCTCAACTCACCCAGCAAAAGCCCAAAAGGAAATTCCGGTGAAATATTCCACACCCGGTCCCCCGGCACAATGATTGATTCCTTTGAGATAAGAGTGAGGGATGGATTTATCCCGCCTTCAACGAGAGCTTTAACTCCAACCGAAGATTCTCCCGAGCCGCCGGGACCGCCAATAATGGCGCTTGAACGCCAAGCGGGGTCAAAAATAGTCTCCACCAGACTTTGTCTTCCAAAAACACTTTTCACCTTGCCAAGAAGAACGCCCTCCCTTGCAAGCACCGGCATCCCTTTACGAATACCATCCTTCCCTCCAAGATTCACAACTACAGACCTACGGTCGTTAAAGGGATAGCGGGAATAAACTTTTGCTTCAACGTAGGAATCGCCAACGACATCGCTCTTCTCCCTCAACTCTTCGACTTCTGCTCTAAGCACCAAGTTCTCAAGTTCAAGCGCTTCCAGTTCTTCGTACTGAAAAGAGCGGATAACCCCTAAAAAAGAAAGGGTTTCGTTGCGATAAAAAAAGGTCGTGAGGAGAAGAACTACAATAAAAAGAATGCCTAAAAAAAATCGTGGTGATTTAGTTATTGGAGTCATCCCATTTTTAAAGTGGAAAAATTATCTAAAAGATGGCGATACTTTTCAAAATTCTCGACAATAATTCCCGTCCCTCTCACAACGCAGGTCAGGGGCTCGTCAACAAGTTTTACTCCCACACCTGTTTCCTTCTCAAAAAGTTCATCCAAACCCCGAAGCTGGCTCATTCCGCCGCACATGTAAATGCCGTTTTTGTGAATGTCGCCGACGAGCTCCGGCGGTGAAGATTCTATTAAATCCTTTAGTCCTTCAATAATGAGTTTAAGCGGTTTTGTAAGCCAGTTTCTAACCTGCGTATCTTTCACCACCACCTCGCGAGGTAGGCCGCTCGAGATGTCTCTTCCCCTTACCGAAATCTCCAAACGCTCAGACTGGGGCACAGCGGCACCAACCATGACTTTTATCTCCTCAGCCGTTGGTTCACCAATATGAAGTTTTAATTCGTCTCTTGTTGCCTTTACTATTTCATTGTTCAGATAATCACCGGCAACCTTGAGGCGTTTTGACGTAACAATGCCGTTCATAGAAATAATCGCCATGTCGGTGGTACCGGCCCCGATGTCCAAAACCAAATAGGCGGTGGGTTCTTCAATGTCCAGCTGACTGCCTAGAGCGGCCGCAAGCGGCTGCTCGACAAGGTAAATCTCATTAGCACCGGATTCTTTGATTAAGTCTTCAACCGATTTTCTTTCAACTTCGGTGAGATTAGTGGGAACGCTCACCACAACCCGGGTAAGCCAGGACCAGCGTAGTCGCGTGCCCTTCATAAACCGTCGGACCATTTACCGAGCCATGTCAAGATCGGCAAGGCCGCCGTGAGTGATCGGCCGGGCAACGGTAATATGAGTCGGAGTTCGCGAGAGCATTTTCTTAGCCTCCGAGCCGTAAGCTATCACCCGGTTCGTCCGGTTGTTAAAAGCGGCGATTGACGGTTCGTTCAAAACCACCCCGCCCCCGACGAGATATATCTGAGTGGTGTCAGTTCCCAAATCTATACCGATGCTTTTTTTGAAAATCATCTTAGCAACCAATGACTATTGATTTATGACTTGTAACAATTCTTCCGGCTTTACTAATTTTGCTTTATCCTCATTTCTTTTCTTGATTTCAATTTTGTTCTGAACAATTGTTTTCTCACTCACAACCAGACGGTAAGGAATACCAAGCAAGTCGGCATCGGCAAATTTCTCGCCGGCCGAAACTCCCTCGCGGTCGTCATAGAGCACTTCAACGCCGGCTTTCTTAAATTTATTGTAAACGTCAAGAGTTTTTTTCTTCAAATCCGCCGTTGCCTCTCCGACCAAAAGGAGATGGACCAGAAAAGGAGCAACTGACTCCGACCAGATAATCCCCTCCTTGTCATGATAAACCTCCACAATCGTACCCATCACCCGGCCGAGACCGATACCGTAAGAACCCATTACCACGTGCTTCTTTCTCCCTTCTTTCGTCGTAAACTGAAGATTGAAAGCCTCTGCATATTTGGTGCCAAGCGGGAAAATATTTCCCACTTCAACGGTTCTGAGCTTCTCAAGAACACCCTTATTGCACTTGGGACAGCGTTCTTTCGCTTTATACTTGGTGATTTCCTTATTCTCGGCAAAGCCGCAGAGCCGACAGAGAATAATCTCATCCTCGCCCGTCTCCGTTGCGACCTGAAATTCATGGGTGTCTGAAAGCGTAAAATCGCCGCCAGCGGCGGTAGTATAAATCGCTTTCAGGCCGCACCGGTTGAAGATTTTGAGATACGCCTTCTTAACTTCTTCGTAATAGCGAAAAAGATCCTTTTCCGAAGTGTGAAAACTGTACAAATCCTTCATCATAAACTCCCGCCCCCGAAGAAGACCCGATTTAGCCCGGGACTCGTTCCGGAATTTAGTCTGAATCTGGTAGGCATAAAAAGGCAGGTCCTCGTAAGAACTAATGTACTTGGAAGCAATCTCTGCGAGCACTTCCTCGTGACTCCAGCCAAGGATAAAGTTCGAGTTCTTTTCCTTCTTGCCTTTGGCTTCAAAACCGACTTCCAAGTCCCAGCGACCCGAGGCATCCCAGTATTTTTTCTCCACCATTGCCGGCATGAACATTTCCTCACCGCCGATGGCGTTCATCTCTTCGCGAATAATGTCGGCAATCTTCCTTATTACCCGCCAGCCGAGCGGCAGATAGGTATAGACCCCGGCCGAATTTTTATAGATAAAACCGCCCCTCGTTAAGAGCTTGGCGTTCGCACTTACTTCATCTTTTGGAGCCTCCTTTAAGGTTCTTGTAA
Source organism: uncultured Candidatus Saccharibacteria bacterium (assembly GCA_964525595.1). Taxonomy (GTDB): domain Bacteria; phylum Patescibacteriota; class Minisyncoccia; order UBA6257; family GWB1-50-10; genus CAZGHF01. The sequence goes on along the minus strand of CAZGHF010000002.1, from coordinate 17,024 downwards.
AAAGTTCAGATTGCAGCATTCACCTATTTTAGCAAAAGAAATAGGGGCTTACAACTCAGCTCTAAACTGAGCCGTTTATTTTCGTATTGGTATGGTAAAATATAAGGACTATAGGAATAACATGAGAAAAACGACTTTAAAATTAGGAATTTTAATATTGGTAATTGTATTAGCCATTAGTGTATATTTCCTCCTCACTCAAAACAATGGAGAAGAACCTGATGAAGGAACTTACTTCAGCGATAATTTTAACAGAAAGAAAAGTGCTTGGTCTTTTTATCACAATGGCGAATCAAAATCAGCCAAGGCAAATATAGAAAAAGTGGACGACAACAAGGTTTTAAGAGCTGTGGGTCCCTATTGGGCAAGGGTTGATAAAGATTTGAAAGATTACAGTTTAAAATTCAGATTCAAGAGGATAAAGGGTTCAATGATAGTTAATTTTAGGGAATATCGCTCAGAAGAGGAGAACAGTACATATTGGATTGGTTTGGGAAATGATAAGGGAACGGCAATAAATTTGAGCAAACAAATCAATGCAAACCATAATTTAATATCCCATAGAGTTAATTTTGATCATTATAGGGATTGGCACACGCTTGAGATAAAAGTTCGTGATAATATCATTAACATTTATTTGGATGACAACTTTTTAATAAAACATGAAGACGTAGAAGCCCCTATTCTCTCCGGCGCAGTTTCTTTTTCCGTTATTGCTAATTCAGAATTTTTAATAGATGATGTTGAAATTAAATCTGTCGGAAAAGAAGATGTGGTTGTAGAGGCAGATTGTCCTTATGAATGTTGCACCGACGAATTTTATGAACCCAAATCCTGTTCTGACGGCTATGTATGTTATAACGCTGAATGTAGGCCCAAGGATGAAGAAATAGAACTTATTAAGGACACTAAATTTGAGTGGGGATTTGGTGAATTCACAGAAAGTAATGTTCCTCAGGACCAATGGTGCGAAATGCCTATTGGCGAGCAGGAACCTGCCTGGGCAGTTTCAGAAGTAGCTACCGAAACTCATCTTTGCCAAAATCTTCCTAATCCTAAGTCAACAGAGCCGATAATAATATTTGAATCAGAGGGAGGACACAAAAAGATTTCTTCCTACAAAGACGGCAGGATAAAGCTTGAGCTAGATACCAGCGCAGAAGAAAAAGAAGGTTGTATTATCACTAGTTATAAAAGCACTCCGCCGAGAAAAAGCTGGACCTATTACGGCCTAAAACAACAAACATCCATAGATTTTACTGACTTTGAGGAGCTAAACTTTAGCTTAAGTGTAAGACTGAACAAGTTTGAACCAACTATCTTCGAACAAAAATGTACAAAATATGGCGCAATCATTGATAGATACGGTGGATTCGGGATTGTTTTTCTATTAAAACTTAAAGGAGAAGGTTATGGTCCACAGAATCTGTACTGGCTGTTAATAGATTCTTGCAGCAAGCATTGGTGGCGAGGAGCATATGATCGTGGAGAATCCGGGAATAAAGAATGCGCATCAAATAGTGGAGAATATATAATGAATGACGGTAATGGAATTCCAATGTATCATCCGCCAATGCGCAATATCATATCTTCCGTTGACAACACGCACCCCATCCTAAAAGAAGGGCAGTGGTTAAACTATAATGTTGATTTGAAAAAGTTTGCTGAAGATGGAATCAATTATTACAATGCCAAATTTGGTACAGATATTGATTTTACCGATTATGAGCTGGTTCACATTGACACCGCTTGGGAAATAATAGGGGCTTTTGATACTGAAATTGAATTAAAAAACTTTTCACTTAAAGGAGTTTTTGCAGATAATTAATCTTGAGCAATTTTTAACTTCGGGTTTCATCTAAAAATTATATCCTTAATTCGCTGAACCTCGCCTTCAACCACCTCGCCGTCATAGTCGCCGCTGTGGGCGGTTACACCCTTGTAAATCGGCTTCTTTTGGTCAAGGTGGATATTGAAAGTAATGATATCTTTATCCTTCTTCAGGTAAATATGGAAGCGCGGATAATCGCCGCCCAGGGGCCGCACGCAGTTTAACTCACCTTTCGGCGTATACCCCAACGGCTTGTATCCCAGCTTTCTCACTAAATCCCGAATGTTGTAGTTCTTATTGTAAATCTTGAAAGTCATTTAAATTATTTCAGCGTTGTAGCATTGTCCGCAATAAACTATTTCTTTTTTGTCCGGAGAGTATGATGTCTCAAATTCATTGGGACACTTCCCCGCTTCGTGGAAGTGTTCGGTGGTGTTTTGATAAATCCCGTTTTCCGATTTTTTACCGGCGCATTTACATGAGTCTTTCCAAACTTTAGGCAGATTCCGCAGGTTGAATCTCGCCGCGTGCCGGCAATTAAAGCAAAGTTGAGGTAAGGGTAAGCCGAACCGCCTATAAAACTTGAGTTCCTCCGATACAATTTTAAAAGCAGTTGCACACTCGTGATTGCACTTGCCGCCGTGGACGCAACCTATAATTTCCCGCAACATAGAGTCATCTACCTGTTTTATACTCCGGGAAATATCCATAGTTTTCATCGTTATCTCATAATCCCTTCTGTCGCTCTCCCGCCAGATAAAACCTTTTTCAACCGCTTCTTTTCTGGTTAAAGGAAAATTCTCCTGGGCAATGCTTTCGTTGTAAGGAAAGGGAGAAAATTCTTTCGGGAAGAATTCGCCGTATTCCTTGCGCCGCTTCATTTCGTCGATTATTTCCGGAACAATCCGATTGTACTCTTCTTCTGTATATTGTTTGTTCAAAATACAATACGATGCGTTTTTCAATCCCACGCAGCCAAAGAGGTGGTGAGAGCTTGAGCAGGATTCGCAATACTGAAGCTCTCGGCATTCCGGCCAGCAATTTGAGGAAAAGAAAACTTTATAGGCGCCCTTACCGACGGTGATGCTTTCATAACACAACTCGGCCGGATCTCCCCAATCGTTAACATCCAGACACTCTTTGCCGGCTATGAGCTTGGAACAATACCGAACGTTCTGGCTCTCGTGAACCGTAAAACCCTGAAACACGTTCTGAGAATCGATAATGTAATCACCTGTGCAAGTCGGAGCGCTTTTAGGATCTATATGAGCGTACTTCCTCGGAAAAGCGAGTGCCATATTTTTGAGCTTTGATTGAAATTCAAGGACTCGTTCTAAAATCAAACTTTCCAGTATTTTTCCGACCTGTGACTCGTATTCTTCTTTAGTCAGCTGTTTATTCCATAGACAATATGATTTGCTCCGAAGACCGACGCAACCGAAACAATTAAGACAGTTCCGGCAATTGTATAAAAACCAAGAATCAACGCATTGCCTGCACTCGTCACAAAAGAAAGTTCTGGCACAATCAATTGAATCCACACATTCATAAGCATGTTCAACTCTCCGGCACCAAAGACAATCAATGGAGTTTTTTGCGTAATCGAGGTTGTTGCTATAAAGGCAATCTTCGTTGTCTCCCGAAGCGCTGACCATATAGCAATTTTTGTTCCGACTGGCCGAGTTCTGGTAAATACTGCCATTATCAAGAGACTGAATATCCGTGAGAAGAGCACAACGCGGCGTCTTCAATAATAAGCTTTGGAATTGAGCGAGAAAACTCCGGTTTGAATCATATTTCAAGGAAGGCGGGTCCCAGTCGCGGGAATAAAATTCTCTTACACCGTAGACCGGGAAAGAAGTTTCTTTGGGATATTGACTAATCAAATCTTTACCCGAAAGACTTGATTTCCTCCTATGCAAAATCCTCTCGTTGCGCCACAGCATCCGCCTTTGCATCCGGCAATCGGAGCAAAAAGTCGGTGCCGGGACATCAATCTTTTTGTAGAAGTTGAAATCTTCGGGTTCAATCGTGAATGACTGTTTACAGTTTTGGCAGGTTTTGGTTTCTGTCATATTACTTCCTTCTGATAACATTCTTCGCAATACACAATTTCCTTCCTGTCCGGGGAATATGATGTTTGAATGTCTTTTCCACATTTTGCGCATTCCCTCCCCCACAAACGCGGCGGGTTAACGCGCGACATTCTCTCCATATGCCGGCAGTTCGGGCACTTTCGCGGGATTGGAAAACCGAATCTTTTTAGAATATCGTATCCTCCTTTTACTAACTTAAAGGCTTTATTGCAGTCAGCGCAACTCAAAACCTCCCGCAATATTGATTCATCGACATCGTTAATACTGTCCGGAATTTTATCAGGTTGAATCGTTACCTGATGTGAACTACGCACAGGCTCTTGCCATTCCCATCCTTTCTCCGATACTTGGTTTTCGTTAAGCGGCCAGAATTGAGCCGCATGGGTTTCGTTATAGGCAAAGGGGCTCAGGTTATAGGGTAAAAACTCCCCATATTTCCATACTCTCCCAACTTTATCAACGTAAGGATTTCTTTCCATGTCAGCCAAAATCTTCTTCCGCAACGTTTCATATTCATTTTTACTGTATTGCTTGTTCAAGATGCAGTACTGTTTCTTGTGCAAATTTACACAACCGAAAAGGTTCTGACAGGAAGGTGTAAACATACAATACTGGGTATTCACCGCTCCCGACCAAGAAGCAAAACAAAACTGGATATTCTGGGAGTTGCCGCCCACGGTAACGCTATCGCAAACAAGCTCGGCCCCGGCTCCCCATTCCGTAAGGTCGTAAACGTCTTTGGCCGGAGGAAGAGTAATAAACTGGCAGTATCTACCATCTTCCACGTGCCTTACCTGATACATATAATGGGCGTTTTTAGATGCGCCGATATAATCCCCCGAAACATTTGAATTATGAGTACCATGCATAAACTTATTGGGAAATTTATTCCAAAAATCCCGGGCTTTCCTTTTTAGTTCTTCTACGGAAGAAAAAGAATCAAGTTTGTATTTTTTTATCTCTTTTTCGTAATCTTCCTTAGAATACTTTTTGTTGAAAATATAGTAACTTTTGTTACGTAAATTAATACAGCCAAAACAGTGGTCACAACCGCTCAAGGCCTTGGAAAAATATACGTCCGTACAGCTATTACAGTCCTCCGAAAAAAATGTCTGATAGGATTTTCCAGTCATAATAACTTCATAACAAAGCTCTGATTCACCAAAACAAAGAACATCCATCGAATCTTTGGCGTGAATAACGACTGCGCCGTAATAAAGATTTTCGCAATAATCGGCGTTAAATACGAGGTAGCAATTTTTAAGTGAACCGACGTGGTTGGTGTACTCGCTGTTTACAAGCGTGGAATAATCCGTAATAAGCGACATGTAGGGAGTTTTGAGAGTTAACTCTCTAAGTTGCTCGAAAAAATTCCGGGTGGGGTCGTAATCCATACCATAATCGGTGCCGTCCCAATTATCCGACCACCAGCAAGGCTGGCAGTAAACTCGTCTCCCCCGTTCCGGAGCAAAAAGAGCAACAACGCTTTTTCCGCAAAGCTCGCAATCGCGCTTGTAAAAAGTGCGTTCATTTCTGAACATAAGCCGCCGCTGAAACCGGCATTCCGGGCAAAAAGTCGGCGGCGGGACTTTTAGTTTTTCGTAAAACTTGAAATCCTCCGGCTCTATCGTGAAATCCCGCTTACAGTTTTGGCATTGTTTTGTTTCTCGATTCATGTTCTTAAGTGGGTGATGTACTTAACTACACCACCTTGGCTTGGTAACATTTTTCACAATACACCCTTACGTCATCATCAGAAGGATACATTGTCTCAACTTCAACGCCGCAGCTAAGGCAAGAATGTCTGAATGTTCTTGTGACAACCTCAAAACTGTCGCGCCATCTATCCATTCGGATTGACGGATGCTCTCTTGGCGGTGCAATGCCATGCGTTCTGTAAAACTCCAGCTCAGGTTTAATATAGCGAAACTTCTTATTATTTTTTTCGTCAAGAATCGTTTTCTCCAAAATATCATTACCTACATCCTTAATATCATCCGGCAATTCATCAGCACGCAAAACCTCTCCCTCTACCGAACTAGCGGTCTCAGGCATGTCACTCATATCATATCCATACTTCTCGGCATTTTCATAATCCCTATATCCTCTATAACTTGTAACATCCGAGACTTTGTAAGAAAACGGGAAAAGGTTCAGTGGGAAAAACTCACCGTATTCTTTGACTGCAAGCATTTTTGTTTTTATCTCTTCGATTTTCTTGTAGTAATCGTCTTCAGAATATGCCTTATTGAAAATGTGAAACTTTTTGTTTTTCAAACCAATGCACCCGAGGCAATTTGTGCAATTCTTAAGGTATTCTGAGTACTCAACTTCACGGCAATTATCAACGTGTGCGGAAAACTTTACGAGATAGTTCTTGCCTCCCCAAAGACTTGCTATGGCGTAGCACAATTCTGAATCTGATACACCTAACGCATCATAAGAATCCTTCGAATTGTAAATCCCTTCGGAGTGCACAATATTTTCCGAATTAACAACCCAGAAACCATCTTTTATATTTTTGGAATTTTTTATAAAATTCCCCGAAGAATTTGATGATTTTTCATTCCAGTCCGGCTTTCTTATCGCTTTTTTCTTCAACTCTTCATATTCCTCCTCAAGCACCAACTTCTTGCGGTTGCTACCAAGATACACCTCACGCATCCGTTTTTCATATTCCTCCTTGCCGGCAAACTCGTTCCTAAAGTAATACTTCTTATTCCTCAAGTTTGAAGACATAAAACAATGACTGCATCCCCTGCAGTCATAAAGGAAATAACTATCCAAACAGTTAGAGCACTGTTCGCAGTAAAAACATCTGAAAAGGTGGTGACCCACCTTGCACCCATAGCATGTCTCGCAAAAATCAAGCGCCCAGCACTCAATGCAATTTTTGTCATCTTCACAGCACTGATGGTAGTACAAATTTTCCCCTTTGTTCTGGTCAAAGGTTAAGTAACAATTCTTGAGGTTCTTACTGCTGTTAGTGTAGTCGCTATTTACGTTACTCACGTCAGACAATAAACTCGGCCGGGGAACATCCCGCTGTAATTCACCGTATTGGTCAAAAAAACTTTTCCGAGGATCGTAATTCCTTTCATATTCTCCGGGATCCCATTTGTCCGAGTACCAATAACCGTGCTCGTAAATTTTGTACGGCGACCCCGGCGGGTACATTGTAATTATGGTTTTGTCTGTCGCTGCAGATTTATTCTTAAAAAGCTTATAACAATTCATAAACCCCGACCGCCCGCGGCGACGCTCGTGTGGCTCAAGAGTAGTCATCGGCTCTCCGACTCTTTTGTAAAAACTTATATCTTCTGAAGTGACATAAAATGAGTTTCCTGAAAAACGGCATTTTCGCTCTTGCCCGCCCTTTTCGTCCAGTTTTAGCGATGCATAGTAATCCCTTAGCGCTTTATCAAATTGTGGAGTTTTGCTCATATCACTTCTCTTTGATAACATTCTTCGTCCGCCTTCGCTAAAGCTTCGGCGGGACTTCGCTTACTTTTCATTATATAACTTCGTTTTGGTAGCAAGCTTCGCAGTAAACCACCTCCGGTCTCTCCAGAGCATAAGTGGTTTTTATTTCTTTACTGCACTTTGCGCACTCGCGAGCAAAGAGTTTGAAAGGTCCGCGGCGGCGGAGACGATCGGTGTGGCGGCAGTAAAAGCACTTTCGGGGGATGGGAATACTCATTCGTTTGTAAAAATCCAATTCCGGTTTTATAAACCGGTAATTCCTGCCGCATTCAATACAAGCCAGCGTTTCTTTCAAAATATCATCCGAGACGTCTTTGATGTGGTCAGAAATTTCCTCCGGTTTAACGGTTTCCTTGCCGGTCGTCATCTGCAAGTCATCCTGCCAGCGAAAACCCTGCTTTATCGCCTCTTCCTTAGTTAAAGGAAGATTGTCTTGAGCTATGGTTTCGTTATAAGCGAAGAAAGCCATTTGAGGCGGAAAATAGAGACCATACAAACCTTTCTCTTTCAATTCATTTACAATGTGGTTGCGAATTTTTTGGTATTTAGCTTCATCATACCGTTTGTTCAAAATCGAATACTTACCTTTTTTCAAACTATCACAACCGAAACAATACTCGCCGCCCTGAAGAGCTATTGAATATTCAATATCGTGGCCGTTAACGCACCACCAAGAGCCGATAATACGTGTACCACTACCAACCGCAATGCCTTCAAGAATCATTTCTGCCTGACGACCATGACCTAAAAGGTCATAACTATCTTTGGTGTACTTATTTGAGAACAAATATTTGCAATCCTCGGAAAAAGAAGCTTCAAAACACTCTTTGCAGTTTTTAGATTCAAAAATATAATCACCCGTGCAGTTGGTGTTTTTCAGGTTATTATTTTCCCGCCTCGGAAACTTGAGCGAGAAATCGTCAAACTTTTTGCGCACTTCTTCCAACTTCTCGTAACTGCCGATAATTTCATCAACCCGCCTTTGCCATTCTTCTTTGTCAAGCAGTTCGTTAAAAAAGTGGTATTGTTTATGCCTTAAATTAACACACCCAAAACAATTCTGACAATCAGTACAATTTAAAAGAAACCAAGAATCTATGGAATCCAGAACATTCTGTCCCCAAACCACGCCGGAACTTTTGTGAACATTCACACATTCGTAAACTCGCTCCACATTGTCGCCAAAATAGGCATCAAAAGTATCACGACTCTCTATTAACCCGCGAGAGTAAGCGCAGTTTTCGTTCCGCGGACCGGAATTAAAAACCAAATAACAATCCTTGTTCGCGCCGGCAAAGTTAGTCCAATCGCTGTTAATGTTCGGTCCCATATCGGTGGAGGCAAATATTCCGACTTTCGGCACCTCTAAAACCATTTCGGCAAACTGCTCAAAAAAGGGGCGGTTGAGGTCATACTCCCGGCCGTATTCATAAGGATCCCACTTGTCAGACATCCAGCAATCGCGGCAATAAACCTTATAAGGCGAATCTGGGTGATACATGGCGAGAGTTGACCTCTTACATAAATCACAAGTCCGGGAATAAAGCCGCATCTCATTCCTGAAAACCGCCCGTCTCTTGAAGCGGCACTCGGGACAGAGAACCGGTACCGGCACGCCCATTTTCTCGTAAAATCCCAAGTCGTCAGCCGTTACTTCGAACTGACTCCCGCACTGTTTGCAGTTTTTTGCTTCTACTTGATTCATCCTAATTCCTCAAGATAACACTTCTCGCAAAAAATCTTGTATTCTTTTTGGCTCTCGGGCAAATAGGAAGTTTGGAATTCTGTCCCACAGTTTGCGCACTTCCCCGGCCAAAGCTCGCGCGGGGTTCTTGAGTTCATTCTTCTCTGATGCCGGCAATTAAAACATTCTTTTGGGAGAGGAAGTTCGAGTTTTTTATAGAAACCAATCTCCATTTTAATGAGACGATAATTTCTTTCGCAAACTTCGCACTTCAAAACATGCTTTGTTAAACCATCGGAATAACCCTTGGGGTTTGCCGGAAGCTCCTCGTAAGAGATGGTTTCTTGTCCGCTCGTTGCAGGAATGTCGTCCTCCCAACGGAAACCTTGAGCTAGAGCCTTCTTCTTTGTAAGAGGCATATATTCATTTACGATAGATTCGTTGTAGGCAAAAGCAGATAGTTCCGGGGGGTGGTGTTCTCCCCACTCTCCGCTATTTTTCATATGCTCAATAATTTTTGATTTCAAAGATTTGTAGTCTTCTTTAGAATACTGTTTGTTTAAAATGCAGTATTCCCCGCTTTTCAAACCGACACAGCCAAAAATGTCGTGAGAACTGAAACAATCTTCGGAATGGTAAATATTTGTACAATTTGCGCAGTTCCGAGAAAAGAATTGCTGCATGCCCTGACCCGCGAGAACCTGGTAACACAACTCCAAATCAGGAGAAAAAGAAGTGTCATAGGTATCAATAGCTTTCCTGAGAGTGAAAACGTATTTTGAGTTCTCGCCGCTTTTCACATCAAAAGAATAGTGAACATTTCTGGAATTATAAATGTGATTACCGGAAACGTCGGTATTATGAGACCCGAAAAAGTGTCTTTGCGGAACCTTCTTTCGAAGTTCCTGCTGTTTCTTCAAAATCAAAGATATTGCCCTAGGGTCATGCAGAGGATGTTCATTTAGAAACTTTTCGTATCCTTCCTTGCCAACATTTTCGTTAAAAACATGATAAGACTTTTGTTTCAAGCCAACACACCCTATACAGCTTGAACATCCCCGGCAATCGTAGAGCCCAACACTATCAGCGCAGTCCTCACATTCCTGCGAATAAAGAAGCCGATAAGAATTCAGACAATCAACGCACTCGTAACAAAGTTCTCCTTTATATACGTAGAGATTGTCAAAACAATCTTTGGAATTCCAGACAATATGGCCATACGCAGAATTTTCATCATCAACGCACCCGAAAACCAAATAGCAATTTTTACTGTTGAAAGTCAGGTTTGAATACTCGCAATTTTCGCTTTTGGTATTCATAACCGCGTAATGAGGAACGCTATTCTGCAATTCCTTGAATTGCTCAAGAAAAGAACGGTTAAAGTCGATGTCACGACCGTACTCTTTCGCGTCCCAGTCGTCAGCCCACCATTCATCGTGGCTCCACACCGGAAAGGGAGCTTTCTCAGAATACATTGAAACTACCGACTTTCCTGACTTATCGGATTTCCGCTTGTAGAGCGTTTTAAAATTCCGGAATAAAATTCTCCTTTGCTGACGGCAACGGGGACACAAACTCGGCGCCGGCACATCGATTTTCTCGTAAAATCCCAAATCATCAGCCGTTATTTCAAATTGGGTGTTACACTGTTTGCAAGTCGAAGATGCTGAGTTTATCGAAGTGTTTTTGTTTTCAACTGCCATAAGTTACCAGTTATTGGTTATCAATCACTTATATTAATTCCTTTTGATAACATTCCTCACAATAAATAATTTCTTTTCTCTCTGGCGCATAGCTCGTTTCAAACTCGTTAGGGCACCTGCCTTCCGGATGCCATTCGTGCTTCGAGAAATTATCATACGCCTTATAATCGCACATACACTGCCGATGCCAAAATTTAGGTGGATTGATGTGCTCAAACCTCTTCTTGTAGCGGCAATCAACACACAATCGCGGCAGAGGAACGTTCATCTGTTTTAAAAAATTGAATTCCATTTCAATAATGCGGTAAGCCCGGCCGCAGGACGAGCACTTGATTATTTCCTTCAAAACGTCTTCTTCGACATCCCGGATATTATCAGGCAATTCCTTCGCATCCATTGTCGTCTCAAACTCCCGCAGTTCCGGTTCTCGCCAGCGGTAACCCGCCTTTTTTGCCGCTGCTTCGGCGGACAAAGGAAAATAATCCTGACAAATCGTTTCGTTATAAGCAAAGGGAGAAAGCTTTATCGGAAAAAACTCGCCGTACTCCCCGCTCTCGGTCATCTGTCTCACAATTTTTTCCCTTAAAGTGATATATTCTTCTTTTGAATAGGGCTTATTAAAGATACAATACTGTTTCTTCTTCAAACTGACACAGCCGAAAAGGTCAGAGGAGGACCGGCAAAACATTGAATATTCAACGTCATTGCATCCGGGCCAAACCTCCCAGCAAAATTTCATCCGACTGGACTGGTCACCGCAAGTCATACACTCGTACATTTCGGAGGAAGCATTGCCCCAAACCGAATAGTCGTAACAATCGGCTACCTTCCGGTAAACGAATTGGCAGTAGCGAAGATTTTCGACATCCAAAATCGAATAGCAATCTTTTGCGTCCTTGGCGTCAAAAACAAGTTCCCCGGAAGAATTAACGTTTCTTACGCCGTACCTGTACTTAACCGGGAATCCGGACCGAAACTCTTCTGCTTTCTTTCTTAATTTAACCAGTGATTCGTAAGAACCGAGATTAAATTCTTTTAATTTCCGGAAATATTCCTCTTTTGCGTGGGGTTCATTCCAAATGTGATAGGACTTGTTTTTCAAATTCACACAGCCGAAACAGTCGGTACAACCGCTGCAGTTTTTCAGAAACCAGGAATCGCGGCAATTTTCGGAACTTACCGCGAAAAAAGTTTTGTAGCTGGAACCGATTACAACACTGTCATAACACAGCTCGTTTGAACTGGCCTCCCGCAGGTCAAAACAGTTCTTTAAAAAAGAACCGTTCACACAATAAGCCGAGTCTTCCATTCCATCACCGTTGAAACAAAGGTAGCAGTTTTTGAAATAACCGGCCTGGTCGCAGTAGTCGGAATTGACCATTTGTTGAACGCTTTTTGCCGGCCAGGGCACTGAATACAAGAGCTCCTTGAACTGCTCGAAAAAAGGACGCGAAAAATCGTAGTCCCGCCCGTATTCCAACGGATCCCAAGCATCGGACTTCCAATATTCAATATCTACAACTTTTGCCTTCACCTGCGGTGGAAAATTGGAAAAAATCTCCTTGCCGGAGACAACGTCTTTTCTTCTGAATAAGCGTCTGTCGTTACGCCAAATCCAGCGCCGGAGCATCCGGCACTGCGGGCAACATGTGGGTGGCGGGACAGAAATTTTCCTGTAAAAATCAAAATCAGCCGGTTCAATAACAAAGCTCTGCTTGCAACTTTGGCATTGCTTTGTTTCTGAGTTCATAAATCTAAAAATTTCTCAAAAACTGCGTAAGGAGTGCAACCGGAGCACCGGCGGCGCCTTTGGCCAAATTATCCGATTTAACTGCAGTCATTCGCGGGGAAATGTCGAGGTGAACCCAATTGTATCCTTTTATGAACTGCCAGAGGAATGCCGCACTGGTGCTTACTCCGCGATTTTTCTGGGTTGCCGTATTTGCAACGTCACCAAAAGTTCCTTTAATGTCTTCTTCATACTCTTCCCAAAGTGGGAGCGGCCAGACAAAGTCACCAATCGTTTCCCCTGCTTTTTGCAGTTTTTCAGTAAACCTTTCGTCAGTTGAAAAAACCGCCGAAGCCCGAGGGCCTAAAGCAACAATCGCCGCTCCGGTTAGAGTTGCCACGTCAATCACAAGCCGCGGCTTGTAACGCTTGGCGTACTCCAGAGCATCGGCAAGAATTATCCGGCCTTCGGCGTCAGTATTCAAAACCTCAATGGTTTTACCGGACATCGTCTTTAACAGGTCTCCCGGCCGATAACTGCCGCCGGAGGGCATGTTTTCAACCGCCGGCACGAGAGCGATGAGGTTTTTCTTAACCTTAAGACGGGCAAGAGCCGCCATCGTGTGAATAACCGCCGCCCCGCCGGACATGTCCATATGCATCTCATAAATTCCTTCGCTCGACTTCAAATTTAAACCGCCAGTGTCAAAAGTCACACCCTTCCCCACTAAAACAACGGGTTTTTCTTTCTTCCCACCTTTCATATATTCCATAATCACAAACTTTGGTCGTTCATCCGAACCCTGAGAAACTCCCAAGACACCGCCCATTTTAAGCTTGCGAATCGCGCTCTCCTCCAAAACCTTAACCTTAAACCCGGCTCGCCTACCGGCTCGCCTTGCTGCCTCGGCAAGTTTCTTAGGGGTCATGTCGCCGCCCGGCGTGTTTGAAAGAATCCGGGTGTGGTTTATTTCCTCACCGATTATTTTTCCTCTATTCAAAGCTTGCTGAATTCTCGCGTTTCCTTTTATGTAGACCTGAGTCTCATTTACAAAAAACCACCCGTCTTTCGGTTTCTCCTTGTATTGAACAAACTCAAAATTCGCAATCTCAAGTTGAGTGGCCAGTATTTCCGCAAAATTATCGAGATTCAATCTTGATACATTGAAATCATCCAGGTTAACGGCGATTTTGCTTACTTTCTCTTTTCTTGCAACTGCTACCACCCGGCGCATAAGCTTGATTGCCTTCCGGTGATTAAATTCTTTTGGAATTCCGAAAATGAGGGCATGCCTGCCGCCGGAGAGCAACACCACGTGCTCATAACCGCCCTCCCGGTGGGCATGGCCGGCAAAAGCCCGAAGGTTGGCCTGATCCTCCTTGGAAATAAGCTTAAAAAAGGGGTGATTATCCGGTTTCTGCTTTTCTTTTAAAACGAATACCGGCGCCGTCTTTTTATCAACTTTTCGAGTAATTTTAACCCTCATAAGAACGTATTTAGCCATTCTATCAGAAAAAATTCCTTCTTACCAAGAAGTTCTTTCTTGACTCAAATATGTTTGCGACCCAAAACCGAGCTTGAGCCGATGCTTAAACTACCTCTGCGTTGTAGCACTCCTCGCAGTAGACGACTTCTTTTCTCTCCGGAGAATAAGAGGTTTCGAATTCGTTGAGGCATCTGCCAGTTGGGTGATGGGAATGTTCCGTGGTATTTTTATGGACTTTATAATCGCACATACACTGACGGTGCCAGAGTTTGCGCGGCAGGCGCAGAGCAATACGACACTTATACCGGCAATTCGGACAAAGCCGGGGAAAAGGGATATTTTCTTTTTTATAAAAAGATAATTCCCGGCCAATTACGTTGTAATTTATAGAGCAGTCTTCGCAACGGAAAACTTCTTTCAGAAAACCCTCCTCAACATCGCCTATATTATCCGGGATATTTTCCGGCTCCACTGTTTCTTTTCCGAAAGTTCCGAATTCTTCATTTTCCCACCTATACCCTTTTTTAAGGGCTTCATCTTTGCTTAGGGGCATATAAACCATCCCTTGGGTTTCGTTGTAGCCAATCGGTGAGAGGGTGCCCGGGAAAAACTCGCCATACCTGAACTCATTACCAACTTTGTCGACATAAGGCATTTCATTCATGTGCCGGATTATTTTATCTTTCAATTTTTTATACTCTTCCTCACTGTATTGTTTATTTAAAATGCAGTATTTTTTGTTTTTCACGCTTACACAGCCAAAAAGATTTTCGCTATCCTGACAGCCGTCACAATAAGTGATATCTCTGTTGTGATAACTCAAATGATTGAAAAGAGCGTGATAGTTGTAAATCATACCGTGCCCTTCGTATATGAGTTCGCAACCGAAACCGACGTGATAAAAATCCATTGAATCTTTCATTTCCACCGAGAGGGCGGAATATTTAACGTCTTCCAGGTCATTACCGTCAAAAGCATGATAAGCCCGCTTTGAATTCAAAATATTATTGCCGGTAACCTCTGTTGATTTTTCAATAACGGCGAAACGGTGAAGACTCTCTTTCTCCATTAAATCCAGCCACTTATCATAAAGCTCTTTTCTTGCTTTGCTGGAATCCAAGTTAAACTCTTCAATTTTTTTAAGATACTCTTCCTTCTTGTGGGGTTTGTTCAAAATGTGATATTGCTTGTTACGAAGATTTGACGACAAAAAACAGTTGGAAGAACCGCGGCAGTCAAAACAATAAAAGCAATCGGTGCAATCTCTGAGCCGAATACCGTATTGACAGCGATAGCACCTTTCCGAATCGATACATCCATAAAGAAGCTCATTACCCCCTAGAATGCGGTAACAATCCATACAATCTTTTGTTTTGCCGCCCCAAACATTGGTGCAATACATGGCATTTTCCGAATCAAAAGTACCGAAGCAAAGATAGGCGTCCTTATTATCGGACGAGTGATTGGTGTATTCGGAATTTACGCTGTTTTTGGTAAGAAGCGCTATCCGCGGCGCCACAAGCTGCAATTCATGCCATTGTTCCAAAAAAGGTTTTGATTCGTCAAAATCGCGGCCGTATTCCATCGGATCCCAATTATCGCTCCACCAACAGGGCGGACAGTACACTTTGTAGGGCTTGTTCGGCGAATAAATAGTTACCGTGCTCTTGCTGCATAAATCACACTTGCGACGGTAGAGCACTCTTTCGTTCCGCCAGGCATATCTCCTCTGCTGACGACAATCCGGACACCAGGTTGGCGGCGGAACTTGTATTTTCTCATAAAAACCGAAGTCGTCGGGTTCTATTATAAAATCCTGTTTACAGCTCCGGCAATTTCTTGATTCTTCTTTTTTATTTGCGCCTTTTATTTTCATGATTTAATTACGTAATTAAATACGTATTAAAATACGTAAATCTAGATTACTTCTTTAAGATAACATTTTTTACAAAGAATATAATCGACTTCCTCTTTGGGATAATTAGTTTCAAATTCAGCGCTGCACTTACTGCAGGTTCTTTCTACAACCCGCAGGTTTTTAATCCATTGCCTGAACTTCTCATCAATACGGCAGAAAGGGCATTGCCGGGGCAGAGGCAAATTTCTCTCCCGCAGGAAATTAAGCTCCATCTGAATTATCTTAAATCCCCGGCCGCATTTTTTACAGCCGATTATTTCCTTCAAAATATCGTCTTTTGCGTCTTTGATGTGGTCCGGCAACTTATCAGGCGCCATTGTTACCGCGTGCGTCCGCTCCTCCGGCTCGCACCAGCGATAGCCCTTTTCTTCGATTTCCGGCCGGGAAAGAGGGAAGAAATCATTCGCCACCGTTTCATTATAAGCAAAAGAAGAAAATTCTATCGGGAAAAATTCACCATACCTATACTCCACTCCTTTTCTATCAATGTAAGGCACGTCATTCATGTGTCCGATGATTTTCTCCCGCATTTTGTGAGACTCGTCCTCCGAGTCTCGCTTGTTGAAAATTACATACTCACCTTTCCTGACAGATACACAACCGACATGATTTGAACCACCGGTTGAGAGTTTGCAATATTCAGCATTATAAAAATTTATGCCGGCCTCCTGGCAAAATTTCATATTGGAACAATTTTCTCCTATGACACAGCCTTCATAAGAAAGAGTGAGGTTGTTGCCCCAATTGGAAATGTCGTAGCAATCCTTTACGCTGGAGTCGCAATCAAAAATGAACTTGGAATCTTCGGCGCCGACTACTTCATAGCTTTCCTTACAATTCTTGGATTGGAAAAGGTGGCTGCCGCTGCAATTGGCAGAAAAATCATCCATAACAGGCTTGGGCGGAAACTTCTGCCAATGCTCCTCGGCCATCTTCTTAACTTCTTGATATGTCTTATAAGAACCCAAATCCCACTTGGCGATTTCTTTAAAATAATCCTCTTTGGTGTAAGGTTTGTTAAAAATGCAGTATTTCTTGCCTCGCAAGTTGGCCGAGGCAAAACAATTCTGGCAGTTCATTGAATCTTTCAGGAA
>CAZGHF010000001.1:122469-141112 GCA_964525595.1 uncultured Candidatus Saccharibacteria bacterium | reverse complement strand
TTTTGCCTGCCCCGTAAAATTCTCCTGAATTATGTGGGGCTTGCCCGCCCGTAGCTATAACCCTAGCGAAGGAGGGGTGGGTTAATTATTTTTCTTTAATTTCCTCGACCTGCGTATCTAAGATTTTCTTCATCAAAATTATTGAAAATTTGACCCCTTCTTTCTCAGAAACAATACTTTTTAAAAAGATTTTATTTGTTTCATTATACTGATCGGGAAATTTAATAGCCAAGTAAGTCATTCTTTTCTTATCACTTTCCCAAAACCTATACTTAATCTCTTTCTGCCCTTTATATTTCCCAAGAAATTTATCGATCGATTGGCCCTTTTTATTCCAATTTAAGAGTGACTTACTAATCCAGACCGAGTCCCAACTTTCAAAATAAGGGAAATGTAGAATTACATTCCTAATAAACTTGAACAAATCGCTGGCTATTTTACCTTCCATAGGGGGTCGTCCTCCCTCTTTCATCCAATCTATAACCCATTTTATTGGGTCATAATTTAATAATTCACTATAAACAGCGAAAACGTCCTTAATCTTGCAAAACCTGTATGTCGCATCTCGTTTCCAAAAGTCATCAGTTACAATCTCCTCAAAAACATCATAAAATCTGTTGTACGCTAAGTTTAGAAATTCCTTTTCGGTTTCATTGGGCCTTAATGTCATGATTACTACTCCCTAATTTTTTGGTGGTTAACTATTTTTCCTCTACTTTAAAACCTAACTCATCTTTAATCTCTTCTGGTTGAAGCGACAATGTAAAGTACCCTAAAACTCCATCAATTTTCATTAATAGAAATTCTCGATCACAGTACGTTTCGTTTTGATACGACTTCATTTCTGAATTTGGCATATAAAATTCTTTCAATTGTTCACCAACAATTTTCTCGAGTCCACCTAAGACTGAATGAAATTCATTCACATACTTTTCATCAGTTGATATGCTACTAGGCAAATTAGTCTTTAACGAGGTTAGTCTTGATAATAGTTTTGCTAATTCTCTTTTATCCATGGTTAAATCAGAATAACTATTTCAATAGAAAAGCAACTATTTCCGAACCAATCTTATAATGTTCGTTTACGTTACCCTCTAAATCATCACGACTGCTTTTTTCCAAGATGGTGTGAACAATTTTATTACGGAAATCTATGTACTTTTCAATTTTTTCAAATTGACTCTTCGATATTGACTTTGATACACGATATTCTCTCACTGCCTGACGAAACATTTTTGGAGCCTTTAAACCGCTCACCCTATTTTTTCTGTTCTGATCATTACAACTTTCTCTTAATAAGCCCTCAATCACGCTTGCTTGCAATAAAAAGGCTTGTAAATACCTAGGGTAATCATCTTCACTTGGGACAAATAAAATATCGCCCTGGGCTATATTTATTAGTATCTTCGCGTTGTTTTTTACTTCCCTCTTCATCTTTTCCGCTTGAGCATACGATTACGTGGAGGTTTTTCTTGTTTTATCAACCTTTTTTCTAACCTTTCTGCTCTCTCAACTGTTCCGGTTTCCCTATAGCGGAAATTTGTACCTCCCTTGAAGTGACCTTTATGCTCATAGATCCTTTCGCCAAGGCGACCCGATTTGGCCTTACCAACATAGAGAATTTCTCCTCCCGAATCAGTTATCTTGTATACACCTGCACTCTTTCCTGAAAGTTTTTCTGTATTGCCCTTTGTAATTTGCTTTTTAGGACTAAACTTTTTCATGTTATTTTTCGTCATTATTAACTTTTGTCGACCTTTAATTACTAAAAACGCGGGGTTGGGACCCCGGCGTAGTGAAAATTTCGCTAAGTCGGGGTTGCTAACCCCAAAGTTCTACCATTTTACTAAAATTTTAACAAAAAATCAACCTTCCCAATCCTCCACCACCTCTTCCAATCATTCGCCAATTCGCGCGAATTGTTCCCTGAAAAACAAAAGCAGGAGAGTCAAATTTCGACTCTCCCGCAATGCTTGCAGATCCAAGGAGGTGTCAGCCGCCGGACTTTGCTGCGACTGCCTCGGACACGAGGTTCTTGGTGATCTCGAACATGGCTTCGCCGCGCCGCCGCCAGAACATCCTGACCCAAAGCTCAATCTTGGAGATGCTGCCGTAACCGTCAATCTCGACTCGCTCGTACCGATCGGTCGGCCATGTCGTCCCAAAGTACCAATCGGGGTTGACCGGAGCGATATCCTGCTCCCAATCGAGACCGAGAAGCCATTCTTCCAGTTGCTCCGGATGCAGGTATTCAACTGTGAAAACGGCGGCCTTCGGCCCAACCGACTCCATAATTTCTCGGCGGCGCAGGACCGGCAGCCTCTCGAACACCCAGAAGAACGGCCTTAGGGTACCCACAGCGGCGTAGATGTTAGCGAAAGCATTGGCACCCGCATCGCCAAAATCGAAGTGGACTCCGTCCTCCCGAATCCGGCCGGCAAGGTCGAAGTACTCGCCTGTCGGGTCGCAGACACGCAGCTCGGTGAGAACCTGTTCGGCGTCAGCAACCGTCATGTCCTTCTGAACTTGAGTTGAGTCGCACGGCCCGGGAATGGTTCCCGATTCCACCGTCTGAGCCGTGGCCCGTACCGCAACAGTCGCGACGAGTAAGAGTACCACTACGGCCAATCCGAAGCTCGACTTTTTCATCTCTCCTCCTCCATTCTGACTTGAACCAATTTTCGACCTAGTATAGGCCAATCAATGAGGTTTGCTGTCCATATATTAAACAATATAAGAGATTTTGTCAAGTCTGGCTTCCTCCTTCCCGAAAGAGCTCTCTCGCCTCTTCCCAAATCTCCGGCTGGCCCTGCTTTTCCTTCAACCAATACCACCACTCTGCTCCCCAGAGATAAAATTCCGAAAGGCCGGTGCGTTTGGCATAGCTTATAACGTCTTTGAATCTCTCTAAATTCATTGTTTTATCCTGTTCCTCAAGCGGTGAATTATAAAGAAGAGTCGGCCCCCAAGGCTCGGCCTGGAGTTCTACATTTATCACTTCCTTGCCGTAGAACTTCTTAACAAGCGACGCCTTGCGGCCATAGAAAACCGACGGCAAGACATAGGGCACATAAATCCCAAGCTCCTTGAACCAAACCTTACGGTAGAGGGTGGTGCCGACCACGTCGGCAATTTCAGAAACCTCAAACCAAAGTGAGAACTCGCCGGTGTCAGTCACGACCACTGGCCGGGAGGGGTCAAGCTCTTTGACGAGTGCAACTTCTTTTTTAAGAAAATCTTTATCGGCCGGCGGACACTCGCCAAAAGGAAAAAGCGGTTCGTTCTCAACCTGCCAAGCCCAGATGACCGGCGATGACTTGTATCTTCCAACCACCGCCCGAAGAAGTTCCAAAACCTCTTCCTGACGTTCTCCCGCCTCAAGCTCACGGGCCCAGTCGGGAATATGGCACTCCGGATAACGCGGCGTCTTCATCCCAAGAACAAAGAGTACCTCGGCGTCCCTCTCCTCCGCTTGCTTGATCTGCCAATCAACCGCCTCAAAATCAAACTTCCCCTTTTCCGGCTCAAGAAGATTCCACCGGGTGTTCAGTTTTATTCTTCTTGCTCCCAAGTCATCAAGAAGGGCGAGGTAGTTTTCCTGCCAGTCAAGCCCCAATCTTTCGGCGTGCTTATGGGAAAAATCCACACCCCAGCGAACGTCTTCCTTAGGCTTATTACTGCCTACAAAGAAAAAGGAAAAAACAGCAACAATGATGATGACAATAACTATTGCTAACATTTTTTTCATTTTACCCTAAAGACAAAATTAATATTCCCGCAACGATAAAAGCCGTGGCGGTAACTTTCTGAAACACCGTTTTTTTGGTGAAAACTTCTTTAATCAAGTGCGGGAAAAATACCGAGGCGAGAGCGGAAAAAGCAAGAATAAAAACGTAGATGATTCCTTCGAGGGCGTTGACGAAAGAAACATAGAGTACCGGTACCAGAAAGAAAGCAACATTCTGGAGAATGTTGCCGGCAGCGCCAAGCGCCTGGTTGCCAAGAAAAATAAAAACCGTCTTTCCTCTTTTCTTCGCTGTTTTTCGGGAATCACGCTTGAAAATCACCAGGCGCAGTTCCCGGGAGAAAATAAAAAGGCAAAGCGCAAAAATAAAACCGCCGGCTTTCATCCAAACGAACGGCGACCAGAAAGAGTGAACGAGATAAACGTATTTAGCCAAAACGAAAGAAAAAGAAAGGAAAAGCGCCGCCGCCACGGCAAATTTCAAACTCGGCAGGGTTATATTCTTGCCCCGCTCAACTGTTATGAAAACGCTCCCCGCGATTAAAAGAACGAAGGCGAACCAATGAGCGCCCTGAATTCCGCTGCCCGAAAAAGCGAAAAAACTCCCCACCAAAGTGAAAATTGGTGTAAGCCCGCCGATCGCCGGAACAAGCCGGGAGGCCTCAAAGCGATGAAGGCCGGCGTAGATAAAAAAGAGTCCGACCATGAAAACAAAGCCGGAAAGAAACGCCGCGGTCATTGGAAGCGGCGGCAGAACCACCAAACCGAAAACCGGCGTAAGAAGAAACACAAGCATCGATAAAAGACTGACGTAGAAAACATATATTTTCGGATCCGGTAGAGGACCAGCAAGAAGATAGCGGTTGACAACGTGAGTAAAGCCCAAAATGACGTAAGCGATGATTGTCACCCAAAGCCAAGTCATTTTAATACTATTTTAGAAATATTTTTCACAGCGTCTTTGTTAATTTTTTGAAAACCAGCTCTTGATGCCTGAGCGAGTGCGCCCGACTCCAAAAGTTCCGTGAGCCACTTGTTTGCTTCAGCCGGATTTCTTTGGTCAATTCCCGCCCCAATCTTTAAAAGCCATTCCCGGTTTTTCTCTTCCTGCGCTCCGAGAGGCGGAGCGATGATAATCGGTAAACCCAAGCCAGCGTAAAAAGAAAGTTCGGATGGTTTCGTCCATAAAACGTCGGTCTTGGCAATAATTTTATTGAAAGATTCGAAATATTCTTCCTTTGTTTTGCATAAGAACACGCTAACACCGGGTTCTTCTTTAAACTGCGAAACGAGGCCAAGATGAGTTCCTAAAACTATGCAAAGAATAACTTTTTTCTTTTCAATAAGGGGGTTAAGGCCCTTTACTATTTCTTTGCCTATTTTCGCTTGAACGCCGGCTCCGCCCACAGCGAAAGTGACCGCAAGAGGTTTCCGGGGCTTGAAAAGCGGCGCTTTAGTCACCAATTCCTGCGGCAGAGGAAAACCGGTAAGGTGGATTCTTTTCGGGTTTACACCGTAACTTTGAAGATGCTTCTTTGCAGTTTTAGTCGAAGCCAAATAGTTTATCCGGCTCCCCGCCGGTTCCAAGGGCGCCCAAGTGCGGGAAATATCAGAATCGGTTGTAATAACGTAAATCTCACCTTTGTAACCCCAACATTCAGCCATGTGACCAACCGTAAAGAAGGTGGTAATGAGAGGAACAGGATTTTTATTTAGCTTCTCAATCAGTTGCTTGCCCCAGCCCTTTTTGATTAGAGTATAACCTGACTTCAGCTGGAGGCTCGGTCTTATTTCTTTCTTTCCCACGTCCCCTATTCCCTGAAAATGGTTGAAAGCTCTGAAAAGCAGATTACCCAGCATACCTTTATCACTCAAACGCGAAAAGAAATAATAAACTTTCGCTGATTTCCCCCAAATTGAACGGTCACGCTCAGGAATGCCCTCATAATTGTCGGCCGGGATTATCTTTCCATCCCTGGCAATAACGCGAAGAGGGCGAGCTGCTCGCATGTGACCGTAGCCCATCTCTACTGATACAACCCAAGTTTTCTTCTGAATCACCATTTAATTAATTATAGAACATGAGTTTAACCCTTTATATGAATTATACGAGGTATTGACAAAGTTTATCATTCCATTAACCTTATTGAACGGATTTAAGAAAATTGAATCTCGTGAGAAAGGTCAAAAAAATAGATAAATCGAAATGATGTTTCAAGATAACGGAGGCGGGTTTCAAGGAAACCAGGACAGCGGCGGCGGATTTCAGCGGAAGATGTATAAAGGCAGCTGGAATTGCTCAAAGTGCAATAAGGAAATAACTGAACTGCCTTTTGAGCCGGACCCGGACCGGGTAAGCCAGCTCAAGTGCCGGGATTGCTTCAGAGACAACCGTCCTCCCCGAAGGAATTTCCGATAAGAAATTCAAAATAAGAAAAACCGCTCTTCTCGGGCGGTTTTTCTTTTATTAATCCCGGGTTCCTTTCAAAAAAGAAGGAGCCCGCGTGCTAGTTAGCCGCGGGCATCCTCGCTTGGAGGGCAGAAGTGCCCTCAGTTAACCACGGAGGCGGGAAGCTCTTGCCGGCGTCTCCCGCTCCTTGAGTACCCTCATCTCCTGCCGGAGGAGAGTTTGTGCCTCCTCAACGATCTCCGAATCCGGGATTCCTGCCTCGACCCGGCGGAGATCTTCCGTTCCGAGGAATCTGCGATCGCAGAGAAAGTCCCAGACCTCCTTGCAGATCTCGGGAGCAATCTTCATGAGCCCGATGAGCTCGGGAGTATCCCTTCCCACGAAACCCCCACGCTCAGAGGAAAATTCCCAGATCTCCCCGCGGAGCTTGGGAGCAGTTTCCATGAACCTGATGAGCTCGTCAGCAGTCGGAGCGCGGAGAGCGACGTCGCTGAACCGATTCTTCATGCTCTCCCACTTGACACGGTCTCGTGCCTCTTTCGTCATGGTCTCTCTCCGTCCGAAGGTTGTCAAAATTTGCGACTTGTCTAGATACTGACTTAGCGTAGCACAAAGACACAATCTTGTCAAATTATAAAAAATTGCTTTATATTAAAAAGAGGGTCTAAAAACAATAACCCCCGCATATGCGGGGGGTTATTGAAAAAGTTATTTAACTCTCATTACATCGAGGGGGCTGCCGTCGAAGCTCCCTTCCCGCAGGACTTACAGTTTTTACCATGGACGAAAATCTCATAAAGAGCAGAAAGACCAATAATAACGTAAACAATTGTCGCTATTGTGTCTCCCAGATAAGCCACTACGTTCCAGCCGAAAGCAGTAAGAAGCCAGTTCAAACCACCGATGACGAGAAGAACAAATGCAACCGTGTGCAAAACTTTCATATGATTTTTCGCGAACAACGCTAATCTACTTTCAATAACGCGAGTTCGCATTACCTGCCGTTAATAGCATTATTAGCGATTACTTAACTATCGACCTTTAATTAAAACTTAACTCTGGAGATTTATACCTCCTTTCTCTTTCTAATTATAGCATAAGACAATCATTCCAGGTTCAAAAAAGGAAATTGACTTTGGGCTCGGCAAAAACGAAACTCCGCAGAATTGAATCCTGCGGAGCATGCTCGGGGAAACTCAGGCAGTAATCAGCGGAGAGTGGCGGAGATTATCCACGCGACGAGAACGCCTCCGACAACGACCACCACCCAGAATTCCAAGGGTGCGTATTTCAACCAACTAAACTTCTTCCAAATGGACATCGCTGTTTCTCCTTTCTTCTCGGGCCAATGCTGCTTTTAAAGTAGCAGAAGGACTTCAAAAAATAAAGCTTTATTCATACCGCAGGGCTTCAATTGGGTCCTTTTGGGCGGCGGTCCGAGCCGGATAAATGCCGAAAATCAGTCCAATCAAGGCTGCGACTCCGAAACTAAGAAGAGCGGCCCCTACAGGGAAAACGAATGACAAATTCAAACCCAAAGTCCGTGTCGCCAAGAAAGTGGCGACAAAAGAAAGGAGGGCACCGAGGACGATGCCTATAATTCCGCCGATTGCAGTTAAGATTACCGCTTCCAGAAGAAACTGGTTTAAAACGTCGCTGTTTGCCGCACCCACTGCTTTCCGTAAGCCAATCTCTCTCGTTCGCTCGGTAACCGAAACAAGCATTACATTCATGACCCCGACCCCGCCAACAAGAAGAGCGATAGCGACGATAAAAGAAAGGGCAGCCGTCAAAATGTTCACAATCCCGCCCACCTGCTCAAGAAGATTGTCCTGGGTAAGAATATAAAAATCGTCTTTTTCCGGATCGGTGATATTATGCATTTCTCTCAAGGTTGCTTTGATGTCTTCAATGGCGGCCGGGACTGCAGAAGGGTCCTCAACCCGCACCCACACTTCGTTGTAGTAATCAATACCCAAAAGATAAGTCTGAGCCGTTGTGTAAGGAATGACAACCATATCACCAATGTCAAAAAAGAATATCTGACCTTTGTCGGGAAGAACGCCGACCACTCGGAATTTTTCATTCTTGATTTTTACATTCTTCCCGACGGCACTCGACTCTCCAAAGAGTTCTTCTTTAACTCTTGCTCCGATAACAATTACTCTCTCGCGGTTCCTTATGGCAACTTCGTCAAAATAATTTCCTTCTTCAGGATAAATATTGAAAACCCGACCCATAAACTCTCCCGACCATCCCGTAATAAAAGGCCGGTAGGTTTCTCCACCGTAGGAAACACTGCCGGGTACGGCAACTGCCGGAGCAACTTCAACAACAGAGGGAACGTTACTCTTTCTTTTTAGAGCCTCTATATCTTTTTCTTTCAAAGTATTTGAAAAAGCCGTTGTGGCAAAATCGGTCGGTCCTTGGGGTTCCCGACCGGGCTCAACCCAGATGATGTCTGCTCCAAGAGAAGTAATCTCTTTAGTAATAAGGTTCTTAACACCATTCCCGATTGAAACGATAAGAATGATGGATACTATTCCTATCACAATCCCTAAAATCGTAAGAACCGAGCGGGATTTATGGGCGGTAAGGCTTTTTAGTGCTATTTTTAGGGTTTCTTTAAAACTCATTTTACTCGTGTTGAAGAGCTTCAATTGGGTCTTTCTTCGCGGCCGCCCGAGCCGGGAAGAGTCCGAAAACGAGCCCGATAACAAGGGAAACAATTATTCCTACCACAGCGGCATCCGCCGGAAAAACAAATTTCCATTCGGCGCTGACAAGTTCGGCCAAAGCGAAGGTAATCCCAAAAAGAAGCAGAAAACCAATCAAGACACCTATCAACCCTCCCAAAATTGTGAGAGTCACGGCCTCAAAAAGAAATTGCAGCAAGATATTGTTTTCTGTCGCCCCAACTGCTTTTCTCAAGCCTATTTCTTTCGTCCGCTCGGCGATTGAAACAAGCATGATATTCATAATCCCAATGCCGCCGACAATAAGAGAGATCGCCGCAACCGATGCAAGAAATAAAGTAAGAGCGCCTGTAATGGATTTCAAAGTTTCGGCTATCTCGGCTTGAGTGCTCACAAAGAAATCATCGTTTTCGGGATCGGTAATGTTATGAAGCGCCCGGAGCGTAATCTCAATGTCATAGACAGTTCGGGGAATATTTTCTTCGGAATCAACCTGAACTATTACCCGGTTGAAATATTTAATACCGAAAATATACTGTTGGGCGAAAGTGTAAGGAATAATAACCGTTTCATCAAAATTAAAGAAGAGAACCTGACCTTTCGGAGGAGAAACGCCCACAATTTTCA
Organism: uncultured Candidatus Saccharibacteria bacterium; assembly: GCA_964525595.1. GTDB lineage: Bacteria > Patescibacteriota > Minisyncoccia > UBA6257 > GWB1-50-10 > CAZGHF01. The sequence continues at coordinate 131,634 of CAZGHF010000001.1, read as the reverse complement.
AAGTGCTTCCGCCAATTCTTATCTTTTCACCAACGGCTTCTCTCTCGCCAAAAAGTTCCTCTTTTACGCGCTTCCCGATAATCGCAACAGCCGCTCTGTTTTTTACGTCATCTTCAGTAAAGAAAGTTCCCTCTTCGGGGTAAACATCGAAAATGTTGGTAACAAGCGGCGAGCCGCCCAAAATCATCGGTCGGAAAGTTTCTCCTTTATGAGAAACAGTTTCTATTCCGAAGACAATCGGCATGACTTCTGCCGCGTGGGGCACGTTTGATTTTTTCTCTATCGCTTCAACTTCCCTTGCTTTCAGCGAATCACCATAAAGAGTGTGCACAAGAGAAGGGTCAGTCGGCCCTTTCGGTTCTTTGCCGGGAACAATACCAATAGTCCGTGAACCCAAAGAAGCGACTTGATTCAAAACAAGGTTTTCGGCACCGCGACCGATGGAGACTACAAGCGTTACGGCGGTAACGCCTATTACTATCCCTAAGACGGTAAGAGCCGACCGTGATTTATGAGCCCGAATCCCCAGAACGGCTATTTTAAAAACGTCTTTTATCCGCATTTTAAACTACTTCTTAAAGTGGTCGGCAGTCGTTCTCTCCTTCACTTTCCGGTCACTTTCCACTTTCCCGTCCAAAAGTTTTATTACCCTCTCAGCGTAGTTTGCAGTGTAAGTTTCGTGAGTAATAAGAATCACGGTGTGATTGTTTTTTTCGTTCAGCTCGCGGATTACTTCCATTATCTGACGGCCCGATTTTGAATCCAGGTTTCCGGTCGGCTCATCGGCAAAAATCACAGCCGGATTATTGACCAGCGCTCTCGCAATTGCCGCTCTTTGGCGCTCACCGCCGGAGAGTTTATTTGGTTCGAAATCAACTCTGTGAGAAAGCCCGACCGATTCAATGGCGTCTCTCGCAATTTTTTTGCGCTCCTTTTCCTTAATCCCGGCATAGATAAGCGGCAGTTCAACGTTTCCCAAAACGCTTATTCTCGGCAAAAGGTTGAAAGTTTGGAAAACGAAACCCATTTTCTTGTTCCTTACCCGGGAAAGCTCCTCTTCTTTGTATTCGTTAATTTCCCGACCGTCGAAACGATATTCACCCGAGGTCTGTCTGTCCAAAAATCCCAAAATATGGAGGAGAGTTGATTTGCCCGAGCCAGAGGGTCCCATCACCGCCACAAACTCGCCTTTTTTAATATCAAAACTTAAACCCCGAAGGGCCGGGGTTTCGTTTCCGTCATCAACATAGATTTTCTCCAAGTCCCGAACTTCAATGAGAGACATTTTTTATTTATTTATGAAAGTGATAACCCGGTCCCCTTCGTTCAAGCCGCTTATTATTTCAATCACTCCATCCGAGCCGCGAAGACCGACTGAAACGTCAATCTCTTCTACCAAACCATTTCTTTCAACTCTTACATAGTTCCTTCCGTTTTCGCGAACCACCGCTCGCTGAGGAATATAGAGAACATTGTTTTTAATCGCGGTTAAGATGCTTATATCAGCTGTCATGCCGGGTTTTAACCGTTCATCTTTTTCTTTGAACTGAAGTATTGTTTTGTACGTCGGCACTCCTTCAATTACCGTCTCGGCCGGTTCAATCTCCGAAACGGCTGCGGTAAAAATAACCTCCGAGCCGTAAGCATCAAGGGTAATTTCCGCCTCACTCCCAATCTCAACCTTGGTAATATCAACCTCGGGGATGTTTGCTTCAACTTCCAGCCGGCTTGCCGAAATTACCGAAACAAGCGCGGTGTTCGCAGAAACGATTTCTCCTACTTTTGCTTCCTGGGCGGTGACGATACCGCTTATCGGCGAGTAGATGACTGTTTTTGAAAGCTGGGCTTTAATGTTCGAAACCGACGCTTTATAACTCTCAAGCGCGGTCTCGGATGAGATCACAACCGCTTTCTGAAAAGCAATTGTCTGTTTCTTGTCGCTTATCGAGGTGGTAACGGTCTGAACATTGGTTCGGCCGGTACCCAAATTCGTCCGGTAAGTGTCGAGGGACGTGTCGTTAAGAAGGCAGTCGGCATTCATCGCTTGGCTTACATCGTTAAGAAATCCTGAAATAACGGCGAGGTGACCTTCACCGGAGACAAGAGCCGTTTCAAGATTTTCTCTGGAAGATTCAACGGAGAGAACGGAAAGCTCTGACTGCCATTTGTCAAGCTCGTTTTCGGAAGCAAGCTTTCCACGAACGGCGTCTAACTTGGCCGCCTCGTCGCAGGTTGAGAAAGTAAGGGCGTAAGCCGAAGTTCTCGAACCGCTGAAAAGCCCGCTCGTTTTCGCTCGCACCGCATCGTCGGCTTTAATATAAGCGTCGTCCAAAACGTTCAGAATACTCGTGTAGAGGTTGTCGAGGGTGATTTTAGCTTCGGTGAGCTTCGCTTCCTGGGCGGCAAGGTCGGATTCAGCTTTGGAAAGTTGGGTTGAAAGCTCGGAGGCATTGAGCCGAACGAGTGTCTGACCGACGAAAACCCGGTCTCCAACGTCCGCCGTAACACCGATGACTCTGCCGCTTGTCTCAAAAGCAAGCTCTACTTCATCAGCCGGTTTCAGTTTGCCGGTTACGTCTACTTCTTCTACGACATCGCCTCTCATCACCGTTGCAAAGTCATGAACCGGTCCTTTGTCGCGGCTGACGAAAAAAATAACCACGATTACGGCTACGATTACAAAAGCGATGATAATATTCCGTACCCGAAATATTTTCATATTTCAAAATAATAACAGATTTGATAGAAAAAAGTAAGCAGTTATAATTTTATAATGCCGAGGGTAAGCGCCGGGCTTTTAATGTACAGAATCCGCAGCGATAAACCGGAGTTTTTCCTCGTCCACCCGGGCGGGCCCTTCTGGAAAAATAAGGATGCGGGCGCCTGGAGCATTCCCAAAGGCCAAATTGAAGAGGGCGAAGACGAGCTTGAAGCGGCCAAACGCGAGTTTGAAGAAGAAACAGGAATCGTACCAAGTGGGGATTTTAAGTCCCTAAACCCGATAAAACAAAAAAGCGGTAAAATTGTGAAAGCTTGGGCTTTCGAGGGTGACTGTAATCCGGCTGAGATAAAAAGCCAAACTATCAAAATAGACTGGCCGCGCGGAAAAGTAACGGAATTCCCGGAAGTTGATAAAGCCGGCTTTTTTAGTTTCGAAGAAGCGAGTAAATTGGTAAACTCGGCTCAGACAGCTCTCTTAAAAGAGGTTTTCGATAGGCTGTAAACTATTCCGGTTTCTTCGGAACGATTAAAATGGCGATGAGATAAACTATAATTGCCGGCAGAACGCCGCTCATGATTGTTATCACAAGCCAAACCAAACGAAGAAAAACCGGGTCAATTTTAAAATACTCGCCCACTCCACCGATTATGCCGGCGAAAGTTTTGTTTTTATTGCTCCTGTAAAGTTTTTTGACGTTTTTCACGTTTCCTCTTTCTTTTTTGTCCGCCCACCAGGACTCGAACCTGGGACCATTTGCTTAAAAGGCAACTGCTCTACCAACTGAGCTATGGGCGGATTTATTTTTACCGAGCGAACCGGGGGAAACGCAAACTAAGATTTTTTATCTTCTTTCGCCCTCTGTATCACTCTCCAGTGATAGGCAAAAAGTGGAGTACCAACGATTAAAAGTGCTATTGAATTTGCGGCAGTACGTTCTCTCCTTGCTTCTCTTTCTCGTTCCTGATATTCACGCTGTTCTGCTTTATACTTTTCTTCCTGCTCCGGTGTAAGAGCCGTTTCCTCCTCGCTAATAGGCTTCACCATCCGGGGATATTCCGGATAGACGACAACCTGGTCAGCTTTCTTGAATACCCAGGTTTTGAGCCCTAGATCCACCAACCGCACGGTGCCGATAACTATAAGAACAAGTCCCAAAAGCGAAAACAAGTAAAGATAAATCGTCCGTATTAATTCTTTGCGTTCCATGGTCCCTACTATATCAAATCTTCTTTCTTTTGCAACCAGCTGACTCAAGCAAGGTTGCCCCATGTTTTAACATATGTTAAAACATGGGGCAACTATTAAAACTGGATTTCTGGAACATTTAGATTATAATTTAGAAAGTTCCGTAATTCCGCGGTAGCACAATGGTAGTGCGGCTCCCTGTTAAGGAGATGGTTGCAGGTTCGAATCCTGCCCGCGGAGCAAAGTAGAACTGTTAGCGTATTTTCCGATACTGTTGAATGGTTCTCGCACGATAAAATCTAACTTTCTTTCCTTTAGCGTAAGGTTCTGAAGTAAGAAATTGAGAAGAGCCCGTTTTCTCGCTACTTCAGAACTTTCAAATATCTCTAAGGCGTGCTTAGCGAGGTTTAGCACAGTATTGGCCGTAATATAATACTTCTCATCAGCCGTGTCGTATTGAGCCAATTTTGCCCGAATTTCGGCTTGTTCTTCCTTCAACTCCTTTAACTTACTTGCAAACATATCCCTAGTAATACTCCCTTCGTTCTCTTCAAGCCGTAAGTCAAAGAGACGCTGTATTTTGCTCTCGGCCTTATCGTGCTGTTTCAGCAACTCGGCTCTCGCTTGCTCGTAGAACTCATTCTTTGATTCGTGAGAACTCTTTAGCGAAGCCGTAATATCGTCAATCTTTTTGTCTGACAGCTTCACGCCCTCTAGCACCTTGTAAATCGGTTCTAATAGGCTTTCTTCCCTAATAAAAGATGTTTTAGAGTGCATCCTCTTGTAATTGGTGCAACTGTAATAAATATGCCCCTTTGATGTTTGTGGCGTTATGGTGCAACCACAATCGGCGCATTTAATCATTCCTCGCAACACATACGGCTTGCCAGCGTATTTAAATGGTTTCTTATGATAACCAGCCATAACTTCTTGGCACTTATCAAACAACTGCTTGGAAATAAGAGGCTCGTAGACATGCGGATGTAATTCGCCTTTTATTCTCATCATTCCGTAATAAAATGGATTGTTTAAAACTGCGTGTATCTGACTGATGCTAAGAGGCTTAGGATTCTTCGTATTGCTTTTAAGTCCTAAATGTTTCATCTCATTTCGTATTTTCCGCACAGACCAGTTGCCCGTTGAATACATCTCAAAGATTTTGACTATAAAATGCCTTCTCACGGGGTCAGCGATTATATCTTTTCGCAACCTCTTTTTTTCATCTAGGGGGATATTCTTGTAGCCGACAGGGGCTTTCCCGACCCACTGGCCGCTTTTAATCTTTAGCGCATAAGTTCTCTTCACATTGTCGCTAATCTGAAGCACGAAACTCTTAGCAACGAAGACGGCCAAATCCCACCTCTGAATTTCCGAGCTATTAGAATCTTTGTGTATTATCAAGTTTTCCCTAATGAAATGAATCTCTAACTTGCCTTGCTTCCTAAGGCCGTCCAACAAAACCGATTCTTTAAAACTCCTCTGTAATCTATCAACCGTCTCAACGACTAAAGCAACTTTTTCTTTTGAACTGGTGATGTCGTCTATAACTTTTTGGAACTTAGCTCGTTTGTCTTTAACCGAAGATTCGTCAAACTGATATTCTTTAAACACTTCTAATTGTTTCCGTTCGCAATACTCACGAGCACGGGAAATTTGAGCAGGAATTGACTGCCCTTCGTTCATTTGCTCTTCAGTTGATACCCTTGCTAGGATTATTACTTTCATGTTTTATTCTGTTTTGACTTTCGTTCTTTTAAACTTTTTTCCTATGAATTTATTGTGAACATCTCTTAAAGCGTTTATCTTTGTCTTTTTAAAAAAATGTTCAATATTCTTTTGTAAAAAATTTATTACACTCCGTTATCAAAGCGCTTAAATCTAAACCTGTGGTGTTTTCTTCTTCAAGTCGCTCATAAATATTGCAAGTAAACTCGTCATATTTAGAATTTCTATATTCAACCCTACAAACATCATTTTCCTCATCATAAAAACTACCGCCTATATTATTAAACTTTTTTCTCTCCGAAGCTTCGTAGTCATAGCAGTCTTTTCTTCTTTTAGCGACATATTCTTTGTTGTCTTGCTCTATTTTAATCTGCTGTTGCTCTTCAATAGAACGCTGTTTATTTACTTGGCTCGCATAATAAAATCCGCCCAAAATAATGCTCGCTATTAAAATTGTCGTGGGTAGTGATAACTTGTTAATTTTGTCTATAAAATTGTCCATATTTAATTTAAAAGGTTCATTATTTTATTTTATTCTTGCTTTTTTCATAAACCTCTCGAACTCGGCTCGTTCGATACGAAACTCTTTTCCGATTTTATACGCCTTTAATTTCTTCGCCTTAATGTATCGGTAAATCGTCATTATATTGACTCGCAACTTGTCGGCTAATTCCCGTGCTGTGTAAAATTCCTTTTCCCTCATAGCTTTTCTATCGCCCGACATCAATATAACCCTCGTGGTCTAAGTCAATATACCCATCGTGGTCTAAATCAATATAACCCTTGTGCCGTATTACAACCTCATCTTGTAATATGGTTAAAAACCAAAATACCAAGACCAATAGGATTAACTTAAACCAATTATTCAAAACAAAGTTTAATACCGACTTTACTTTCTGCTTCATACCAATAATCATACTTTACAATACTTTACACATCAAGTGGGCAACTTTAACGGTTTAAACTCGTCTAACTGCCGCTCAATATCTTCAATAAACCCATGCAGGTAGGATTTATCCAAGTCCCCGCGAAAATCATCAAGCCATTTTCTCGTCTTGCTCCAGTTATTCTTCGGCTTGTGAAACTCAATAACGTTTCTAACCCCCCTCATCCCTTCCTTGTCTTTAGCGCAAAGGACAAAGCCAGCGAGCGAAAATGCTTTATTCACATTCAACTTCTTGCCCTTGTATCTGTCCAAAATAGTGTTTAATACTCTTTGCGGATTATTCCTTGTATCAAATAAAAACATATTGTCGCCGAAAAAATAATCCCAGTAGTATTTCAATATCTTCTGGCACAAATCCCTGTTCAAAATATCCTCAAAGGTGGGTTCGTAGTTGTCATAACCAATCTTTTCAAAAATGTCCTTGAATTTAGGCTTTTTAGGCCTTGCTTCCATTCGCAAAATTTCTACCTCGTTTGATAAGCTCCCGAATAAAGATTTTTGCAGGTCGCTTTGGTCTTTATCAAAAGCTCTCTTCGGCGGTTTCCTTGAATCTCTTTTAGGGTCGTAAAGGCAAAAAGCGTGCAAGTTTGAATAAAATTGCAAAACCTCCCCGCCGTTCCTATGCTCCTTAGTATCAATATCAAACTTCTTGCTTATATCTACTTTGCTAAACTCGCTTAGAGCAAAAAGAGTGCTATACCCTCCGCTCAAAATAATGTTTTTAGAAGGGTGAAAAGTCATAACCCGCGCCTTTCTTACCTGTTCCTCGCTCAAAAATACTCCCATTCGCTCTACGGCCTCTCGCAACAAGGTAACAGTTTTATTGGCAAATTCCCCTTCGGGTTCGTTTATATTCTCTCCTCCAGTAAGCAACTTAAATACTGAAAACTCTAACTTCAAAACAAGCACTCCGCCCCTTCGGAAAATTGTTAATCTCGGCAGATAACCCCAAATCTTCTTATCCTCTTTTGTCGGGTTATTCTTAAAATCCCCAAAATCTTTTTCCTCTGTTATCCAGCCAGTTATCTTTGGCTTAAATCTACTGGGGTTAAGAATAGCCGACAAGCTAATCACTATTTCTAATATAACGGTGTCAATCATTTTTCTTGTTATTTTCGCTAAAAATCTTCTTGCGAAGTTCGGGGTTTTCTAAAACCGTTTCTAAAAGCGTGCTGAAAAAGCCCACACCATTCTGCAGTTCTTCAAATTCCTTTGATGTCTTAACTTTTTCTTTTTTCTCTTTAAGCATAATTCCCCTAAGTTTAGAGCGGGCTCAAAGGTAGTTAGCGACCCACTCTAAACTTAGGGGAATTAATTTTTACCTTTGACTTACCGCTAAACAAAAAAACGACTATTTTTGATAGTCGCTTTTTAGGAGATGAAGAATTGGTAATCGGCTAAACGCAAAAAGCGCCTATCAAATTACCAATTCCACACCTTCATTCAGTCCTCCATAGTTCCGCTTTTATTGTTGGGGTTTTCAACCCTAGGAGTTGCCTCTCCTCTATTTGGCGAACCACTTTTCAGCATAAACCGTTAAGTGATTGCGGTCTGCAAGTTATGGGCGGGGCCCAGAGGGGTGAACGTGTCAATTGGACTCTTCCTTAGGTTACTTTGTTCAATTAACCTGCTCATCAAAAAGCATGACTTTTCGCCTAAGAAATTGTTGGAATATCAAAGAACTATCCAAAACTTAGATATATTATACCACGCATATTTTAGAAAGCAAGAGTCACATCATTTCGAGTCACTTGATTTTTCCACGAAAATCTACAACCATTGGTGGTATAATTATTATGATGAGCAAGCTTGCAAAAATGCCCCCGAAAATGGTCATTGGGGTTATATATAAATCCAAAGATAAAACTTGGAGAGGATTTTGTGTGCCTTTTGATATTTCCTGCACAGCGAACACCGCAAAAGAAACTATAAGCAAACTGGATGAATTAGTAGAAATTTACATGGACGGGCTTCATAAGTATGGTTACCCTCCCCATCTCACCGTGAAAGAAATATCAGATGAAGAAGACAAGAAGGTATTTGAAAAAGTTCTTGACCACATAGTTAAAGATGTGGCTAACAAAATGAAGAAAGATTTTGAGAAATTCCAACTTGAAAGGGAAACTAGCTCTTTCAGGATAGGTGGTAATATTAAAGTTAGAGGCTCTTACTCTTTTCTACCAACTAATACCCCTGCACTAGTTAGTTAATGTGTCTTCAATACCAACGAAGTATAAGTTTAAAGATTTTGAACGTGCTATCCATAAAATTGCAGAGAGCAAAGGTCTTAAGGTAAACAAAGAAAACAAGAGGGGTTCTGCTAGACGATTTGAAGTTCTTGAATTTGATAAAGACGGCAAGCCCAAACTTCGTGATTTTTGGGTGAATCACGAAGACAAGTTCATATACACACGAGATATGAAAAAATGCCTTAACCCTTTAGGAATCACCAAAGAACAACTTATTGAAGTTTTGGAAGAGAGTTAATTAACGGATTTACCGCAAACTCTTGATTCATAAGTGACTTAAAAAGCTCTAACTCTAACCTAATATCTTTCCAGTTCAGGGTTCTGAACGCGTCCTGTAG
>CAZGHF010000001.1:0-122459 GCA_964525595.1 uncultured Candidatus Saccharibacteria bacterium | reverse complement strand
ATATTTTATAGTGAGCTGGGTTTTTTAAATTAAGAAAAACTTACAAGTTTTTGGTATTGATTTTTTAAAATGTTTTTGGTAAAAGAGAGTATATATAAAATAATTTAATAATCACATGGGACAAAATAAAAGACAAAGAAGAAAAAATAGATTAAAAAAGAGAAAGTACAAGAATATCTTTAAAAGAAAAAAATAAAAAAATCGCCAAACAAGCGGTTTTTTGGTATAATAATAAAGTAGAAGAAATTCAGAGTTAACACATTTTTTATTATAAGTAATAAATTAAACACTATGCAAGAATTTATCATTAACATCATTAAACAAAATGCGGTGGATATTGTTTCGATTGTTATTTTGTTCTTGTTTGGCAAATTAATTTTGAAATTAATCGTCAAGCGGCTGGCGCGGATAGTTGACGACGGGGATGACGCGAATATTTCTCAAAAAGAAAAAAGAGCGGAAACTCTAGGCCATATCATTGTATCAATCGGAAATATCGCTATTTACGCCATAATTTTGTTTATGGTTCTAAATTTGTTCGGCGTTGATATAAGACCAATTTTGGCGGGCGCCGGCGTTATCGGGCTGGCCATCGGTTTTGGCGCTCAATCATTAGTCAAGGATTTTGTTTCTGGACTTTTTATTTTAGTTGAAAATCAATATGGCATCGGCGATAAAATAAAAATAGGCAGTTCTGAAGGGAAGGTTATTAGAATCACCATGCGTTCCACTGTACTGAAAGATGAAGAAGGGAAAATATATCATATATCCAACGGGTCAATTAAAGATGTAATTAATATGTCCCAGTAAAAAAATTTTTCATAAAATATTTATATTATTTTATGGCGGTATGGGATAAACTCCGACAAGCAAACAAACAGAAAATGAAAATCGACTTTCCTACCCGCGGAGCTGATTAGAAAATCAATGCCGCCCTTTTGGGCGGCGTTAGATTTTCAATCATCCGGCGAATGTAATGAGCCGGGTACAATCCAGCGGCCTTGTGTCGCTGGTTTTGGTTTCTAGTTTTTCGAGAGTAGGATTCGAACCGAAGGCTCCCTGTTTGTCCAAGAAATTCTGTAAGAATTGATTGGTAACAAACAGCAGTCTCGACCGAAGGCCGGAGGCGTTGTAAGCGCCGAAGGTCCAGATAGGTTTTCAACCTATCTGGAGAGAATTGCTAAAGCACTGCTGTTTACATATCAATCGTTCCTCCTGAGTAAACAGGGAGCCTGCCCGCGGAGCCAGTTGCGCTTCCCCTTTTTATATAGAGGGTTTTATTGTGAAATTAAGTTGAAAGTATTTACTACTCGTAGATATTCGCCGTTTCCATTGAATAGAGGCCGTTGTTTTTAGTCGCGGATTTTATTTGTTTAGGATCGTTTACCGTTATTTCTGAAGGCAATGACATAGAACCGTCCTCATCTTCACCATGTTTAAATATTTGAATAAAACCGTCGTTCCCTTCCTCAGGTCCCGGATTTAAAATCTTTAGAAAAATAGGTAATACTGTGGGTTGAACATCTCTTCCGGACTTAGCAAATTCAACGTAACTCGTAGGACTAGGACTAAACCAAATTTTACCTCCTCTAGATGGACTTCCTTTAAATTCAGTGAAATCTTCAGCAGATGTCGTATGGTAAAAGACTCTAGGTTCTCCATTTTCATCCAAAGTCACAGAACCTTCTCCTTCTTCCCAATCCCCTCCAAACCACTCCTTAAAAGTAGACGACCGTACTTCAAGATACTGTCTTTCTTCTAAGCTTGATCTTTCTCCGTTTGGAGCAATCGCATGTGTAAATTTTCCTTCTTCGTCATAAACTAATTCCTTTTCTGCTTTGGCCTTTCGGCGAATTGCTTCAATTTCTTCATTATGCTCTTCAATTTTTCTTGACTCGCTCGATTCAAAACTCGCTCCACTTCGCAGATTTTCCAACATATGTTTCATGCTAACATATCTCCAGCTCATACCAGAGCGGTCTTTTGCTTTATGTGAAAGCTAAAACCTTTTCCAAATCCAATTTGATTCGACTCCAATCAACGGTTCGAAACTCGTCCAACAGGCGAAGCTAGCCAGCACAACTCATGAATTCTTGCCCACCAAAGGCGGACTTCATCACATAGACAGATTAAATAATGTATAATCATATCTATTATGGCGAAAAGAGATACAGGGGTAGGAAAAAGGAAAAAGTCGCGTTCCAAGAAAACTCCAAAGCGACTCGCAGCAAAAAAGAGAATGCTTGAGCTAAAAGCAATGAAACCAGCAGCTCGTAAAAAAGCGCTCGCAGAAAAGCGAGAGAATTCATAGTTAAATACTATTGGCTGGTTGGTCTATTTGTTTTTTTCATTAATATATTAATTTTGTATTTGCTAAAAAATATTATAATTAGCAGTTGGCTTACAAGCAATTTATTTAATTAAAAGGTGAAACAGAAGAAACATTAACAAATAAACTCTTTTCATGAAATTGAAGAAAATCCTATTCCCTTTTATTTCTAGCCGTCCTGGTTTAGACAAAAAGATATGGCATAGGTTATTTATAGTAATCTTTTTTGTAGGAATCGCCGGATTTTTGATATGAGTAAGAAAGATTGGGACAATCTATACAGAGATAAGGGGGAAATACAGACAGAAGTAATAGATTTAGTAAAAAACTCCGTAAAACTCCTGAAAGAAAAAGGGATTATAAAGATATTAGATTTAGATTTTGGGACAGGAAGACACTCAATATTTTTGGCTGAAAAAGGATTTGATGTCTATGGAATTGATATCTCTGAAAAAGGAAAAGAAATAACGGAGAAAAAGATACGAGAAAGAAACCTCAAGAATGTTCATCTAAAAATAGCAGATATGCACGACATACCCTTTGAGGACAATTTCTTTGATGCAGTAATCGCCGTTTATGCCCTAGAACACAATACCATCAAGGGACTGAAAGACACGATTTCGGAAGTAGAGAGAGTGATGGGAAATAAAGGGGCTCTATTGGCTACTTTAATATCTACAAAAGACCCTCGTTATGGTACTGGGAAAGAGATTGAACCAAACACATTTATCAATCAAGCAGACCCAACAGAAATTGATGTACCTCATCATTTTTCCGATAAGAAAGAAGTAAAAGAACTGTTTAACCATTTCCACGTGATTAAACTAGAAGAAAAAACAGGATATTCAAAAAGAAGAAAAGCAGAAGCTGTTCACTGGGAAATTGTTGCAGAAAGGCTATAAAAGCTCCTAGCATCATCCAGTGTGGGGAGCATTATCTGTTTTTTAATATGCGAAGTTGGGTATATATTGGTTTATAAAAGGTGTTATTATTTCCAATTCTCCCCTAATCTGGCTCCAATCAACGGTTCTAAACACCTGCCTCGCCAAGGCCGAGTCTAGGCGGGCGTCCAACAGGCGGAGCAACGTAACTTCTGGACCGAAGAAAACTGTTTCAGCTTAAGTTTTAACAAGTTTTTTCGGTCGATAATCCCGACCCAAATAAACAATTTCAATTTTTCTAAGAAAGTTGTAATATAAATTTATGAGTTTTGAAAGAGCGCCACAGCAAGAGCCAGTCCCAGAAAATGTTGCAGAACTTGAAACCGAAAACGCTCACTATGATATCATCTATGACGTACACGGAGTCGGTGAAGTTAAAGAAGATGCTTTCAGAAATTCTGACGCAATCATATTCGAGGGCATAGGAGGCGTGGACTTTCCTGGCGCTTATGTTGAAAAAGAGCCAAGTTTTAGAGAGGTTATACTGCATGCTATCAAAGAAAAAAAGCCAGTCTATTTCGTAGACTTGTCTTTTGGCCTGCACCAGGAATTAGGACTAGACGAAGAGAAGCTTCTTACCCATTTCACATTACCTATCTTAGAAGGGCTGGCAGGGTTAGTTTTTACGGTAAGTGCAGTGACAGATGTTCTAAAAAGAAATCCCGAAATGTCCCGTCGTAGCTTTCTCAAATTTCTAGGTAAAGGGGCAGCTGGCGCTTACCTTAGTCTCCCTGCGCTAAGGGAGGTAACAGGTTATGTTTCAACGGATTTTGCAGAAAAACCTCCGGACGAATCAGATCCGGTAAGACAAGCTCACAAACTACTAAGAAAAGTATCGGATGCCACACACCCGGAAGATAGAACAGTTCTCATACATACAAGGAATGACCTTATGGCCCAGAAATCAGAAACCATTGCCCGCGCCTTAAGAGCGGAACTTGGCAACAAACCTAATCTAGGTATAATGGTCGGCGCAAACCACTCAGGAATAGAAAACGTACTGCAAGATGATGAACGCGAAAGAGTTGAGAGGTTGATAGACGACCTAGGCAAAGACCTTGTTTACGAAAGATATATAACCCGGATTGACTTTGAAGAAACTAAGAACGGAGAAATTAAGTTCAGGTCAACGCTTCTGGAGGACCCAGCCATAAAAGCCGGTCTCGAAGAACGAGCTTTGAAAGACCCAGAGATCAAGGCAGAGCTTGAACTCCAAAGAAAAATATTAGAATCAATGGGCCGGGAATAGTAATAAAGGCTGTTAAAATTGACATACCGATTCTAAACTTTTCTCCATCTTCACTCAATCAAAAGTTCCCTGGTCGGGTAGGCTAAACACCTGCCTCGCCAAGGCCGAGTCTAGGCGGACGTCCAACAGGCGAAGCTGATTAGAGAATCAATGCCGCCCTTTTGAGCGGCGTTAGATTTTCAATCATCCGGCGAATGCAATGAGCCGGATACAATGCGCCAGAGAATATTTCCGAGGGGTAAAATAGCAATTACTTTATCTATGAATTTCCAACAGAAAATGCTAAATTAAAATTATGGAAAAATTAGATTTTAAAACTGCCTTTAAGTATCCCTTCAATAGAGTAAAAGGTATGTGGAATATCTTATGGCTTTTATTTCCTGTTATTGGTTGGTTTGCCCTAAGTGGATATGGCGTTAGAATCATTCAAGAATTTAGTAAAGGCAAGTTTAAGCAATTACCTACTTTTAAATTTCGCAGCGATTTGAAATTAGGATTTTTGATGTTCATAAAAGCTATCCCTTTCATAATTGTATATATTACAATTATTAGCATTTTAGGTAAGATAAACCCTGGAGTAATGGTATTAACTAATTTCTTCTTAGGATTATTTATAGCTCCGATATTAGGTATAAATTTCTTTAATAAGGAAACTGTAAAATCTTTTTTTGAACTGAGAATAATAAAGTCTGTTTTTAATAATTTAGCAGACTATGTTGTAGCTTTATTGAAAAGTATTTTGTTGGGTATAATATTTTTTGTTATGTTTATAGTTTTAGTAGGTATACCTGCTGGAACTTTTACAAAAAATATATTTTTAGCAGATTTTTATAGAAGAAAAGTGAAATAATTTACTCAAAATTAGGAACTCTCATTCCTTCGCTTAACCACCTAAAAAGGTGGTTTTTTGTATAATAAATAGAAGCCTGTAAATTAAGCTTTATAAAATATGAAAAAAATAATATTGCCAATAATTGTTTTATCACTTTTATTTGGAGGAGTGGCCTTTGCCCAAGAAACGGAATTGCCAGACCCGGGACTTACTCCTGACAGCCCATTTTACTTCTTGGAAAGAATCACCGAGGCGATCGGCACTTTCTTTACTTTTGGCGATCTCAAGAAAGCCAAAAGGTATACTGCCTTAGCTGCCGAAAGACTAGCTGAAGCCCAAGCAGTAGCGGAAAAAGAAAAACCAGAACTCATAGAAAAAATACTTGAAAGGTATGAAAATCAGTTAGTAAAAGCTTTGTTTAGAGCAGAGAGAGCTCAAACTAAAGGAAAGGATACTGAGGAAATAACTAAGACCATAACCGAGGCCTCACAAAAACATATTATTGTATTAGAAAGAGTGTTGGAAAAAGTGCCGGAACAAGCAAAACCGGCCATTGAAAGGGCAATAACAGTTTCAACTAAAGAAGGGCTTGAAAAAGCAGTGGTAGAGTTTAAACAAAAAAAGGTTTCTTCCGACATAGATTACGAATTACTAAAGGCCAAATGTTTGGAATCAGGAGCGCCGGCAGATATGTGTGAATCAGTTGATAAGGCTCTTCAAAGCAGTTTTTCGCCGAAGGAGCTCTGTGAAAAATCAGGGGGGCCACCAGAGATGTGCGAGCGAATTCCTACCCGGGGTTTTAGATCGTTTAAACAGATTGAATCTTTATGTGAGGAATCAGGGGGACCGGCAGATATATGCGGAACGCTTGAGGATAAATGTAGAGAACTTGGAATAACAAAACCGGATGATTGTTTTCGTGTTCTGTCAATTTCTTCAGTAACGGTTTATGCCGCCACTGGACCAACGGCCGTCCCTCTTCCAGAGAGAGACTCCGATTGTCCTCGTGGTTATATTACTTACGGCACAACAAAATATTGCTGTGAAGATTCTGATAGAAGTTCTCCTCTTAGTCAGCGCCATTATTATATGAAAGGAACGACAGAAAGCAGAATTATAAACACTGCAGATGGAACATTAACCAGCCATGAAATAAATACAGATTCCTGTGATGGAGACAGGTTAACAGAGTGGATGTGTGATAATCGTCTTGAAACAACATTTGAGAAGTTTAATTGTCCGAAGGGTTGTGAAAACGGCGCGTGCAAGGGATTGCACGAGATAATGGAAATGGAACAAGGAGGAATGATAAAAAGCCGAGAGATATCAAGCGAGACTGACCTTGGTGGGATTGGTATACAAATCGGCATTAAAAATGGCCAATTAACTATTATGGGTTTTACAGGTGGCTCGTCGGCTGAAAAAGCAGGTTTGCAAATTGGTGATAAAATTTTAGCAATAAGTGGCGAAAACATCGCGGGCATTGCTATTGATGATGCAGTCACAAGAATTAGTGGCAAAATTGGGACTAATGTTGTCTTAAAAATTTCAAGATTAACAGATGACAGAGGGATATCCTTAGCTATTTCCGTTACCCGAACTTATATTGCTCCGTAGACAGGGAGCCTGCCAAGCGAGCAAAAACAAAAATATCCGGTCTTGTCCGGGTATTTTTATTCCTCGGGTTTCTACGAACAGCCGCCGGACGTTTCGCCGCACTCGAGACAAGTGTAGCAGTTGCCGCTTTGGATCATCATCCCGCCGCACTTCCGGCAGACCGAACTTGCGTAAACGTAGCCGTTCTTCGGCTTATTGTTCGCTAAATTCGCTATGTAATTTTCTTTTACTCCTTTAGCCAGATATTTTTTACTGGCCTCATCATCTTCTTTAATATCAATCTGGATAATTCCCAACTCAACCAAATCTTCCTTCGGTAAAAATTTCAAACCGAGATAACGGGCAATGTAGTCAACAATACTTGTTGCAACCATGATATCCGGGTTCTCCGTGTAACCGGCCGGCTCAAAACGACTGCGAATATATTTCTCAACAAAAACTCTGAGCGGCACTCCGTATTGAAGAGAAATCGAAATGGCGAGAGCAACTGAGTCAAGAAGGCCGGCCAAAGTGCTTCCCTGTTTCGCCATCCGGATAAAAATTTCAGCAAGTCTCCCATCTTCATAAGCGCTGTAAGTGAGGTATCCATCGTGACCGGCAATGACAAATTTGTGCGTCTCCGAAGAACGGGTTGCCGGCAGCCTTTGCCGCCCGTTTTTCTTCACTGTGCTCTTCTTTGAACTTTTTGAATGTTCGGTCTGAAGGGGCTGGGAATGTTTTGACCCGTCGCGATAAACGGCGAAGGCCTTGATACCGAGGTGCCAGGCCATTATGTAAGCTTCTTCAATTTCCTCTTTGATTGTCTCGTGCGGCATGTTAAAAGTTTTGGAAATCGCACCGGAGATGAAAGGCTGGACGGCAGCAACCATTTTCACGTGCCCCTGCCAGGAAATTGAGCGCTTCCCCTCTTTCGGCTTCACCGCCGTGTCAAAAACAGCCAAGTGTTCCTCTCTTATATGCGGGATTCCCTCAACCGTACCATGTTCCCTAATCCAAGCCGAAATTTCTTTCACTTCTTCCGGAGAGTAATTAAGATTCAAAAGCGCCTGAGGCACGGATTCATTTACAATTTTCATCCAGCCGCCGCCAACAAGTTGTTTCATCTTTACGAGCGAGAAATCCGGTTCAATGCCGGTTGTAGCACAATCCATCATGAAAGCGATAGTTCCGGTTGGAGCAATCACCGTCGCCTGTGAGTTCCGAAAACCCTGTTTTTCGCCTAAATTCAGGGTTTCGTCCCAAACATTCCTTGCTTCTTTTAGAAGGCTTTTGTCGTCCAGAAAAGATTCGTCAATTTTCAAAGACGCTTCACGGTGCCTCTTGATTATATCGAGCATCGGTTCACGGTTAATCTTGTACCCCTCGAAAGGTTTCATTTTGCCTGCAATCTCAGCCGACCAGCGGTAGGCTTCACCGCCCATTAATGATGATATTGCGCCAGCCCAAGCCCTTGCTTCTTCCGAATCATAAGCAAAACCTTTCGTCATAAGAAGAGCACCGAGGTTGGCAAAACCCAAACCCAACTCTCTAAAGTCATGGGCATTCTTCGCAATCTTTTCAGAGGGATAACTTGAGCCGTCAACAATGATATCCTGAGCAAGAACAAGAACGCGAACCGCCTGTTTGAATTCGTGAACATTAAAGGTGCCGTCGCCGTTCAGGAATTTCAGGAGATTTATGGAAGCCAAGTTACAGGCGGAATCATCCAAGTGCATGTACTCACTGCAAGGATTTGAAGCGTTAATCCGACCGGAATTCGGACAGGTGTGCCAGTCGTTGATAATGGTGTCAAACTGAACTCCCGGATCGCCGGACTCCCAAGCAGCTTTAGCAATTTCGGAGAGAACCTCACGGGCTCTGTAATTCTCCGCCTTCTCGCTGGATAACCTAAACTTCGTCTGCCAGTCACTATCAGATTCAACCGCTCTCATGAATTCATCAGTTATACGAACGGAGTTATTAGCATTCTGAAATTGAATTGAGTTCCAGGCTTCGTTGTTTAAGTCACTCATGTCGTAGCCGGCTTCCACGAAAGCTTTGATTTTTTTCTCTTCCTCGGCTTTACAGCGGATAAATTCCAAAATGTCGGGATGATCAATATTCATTACCACCATCTTGGCGGCGCGGCGAGTGGTGCCGCCGGACTTAATCATACCGGCAACCGAGTCAGCGCCGCGCATGAAACTCACCGGACCGGAAGAACTTCCTCCCCCGGAGAGCAATTCTTTCTTCGAACGGAGCGGCGAAACATTAATGCCGGCACCGGAACCGCCTTTGAAAATAATCCCCTCAGTCTTAATCCAATCAAGAATGGACACCATGTTGTCTTCAACCGAAAGAATAAAACACGCACTGCACTGCGGGTTCTTTTTTGCTCCGACGTTGAACCAAACCGGTGAATTGAAAGATGCTTTTTGATTTACAAGAAGGTGAACGAGTTCATCTTCAAAAGTTTGGGCTTGAGACTTGGTTTCAAAGTAACCGAAGTCCTCTCCCCACCCGCGGATGGTCCTCACCACCCGGTTTATTATTTGTTTTAAGCTCGTCTCGCGCTCCGGAGAACCCAGTTTGCCGCGAAAATATTTGGAGGCAGTGATATTTACCGCATTTTCGGACCAAAAATCGGGAAATAGAACGCCTTTTTGTTCGAATTTACCGACTTCTGCCTCGCGCTCCACCCAATTTATCTCGTCGTAGGGATGAATTCCTTTTTTTGTAAAAACTCTTCTGACTTTGAAACCAGATTCGGTTTTAACTTTCTTGGAAAGATTAACTGCTGTGTTTTCTGTTTCCGACATAAAGCAAAAAAAAATATCTGACCTTTCAATCATTATGAGGGAAAAGAAATCAAATTAAAAATGGGGATAAGTACCCCAAAAGGACATAACTTGACAGCGTTGTCTATTTTAATCCCTGAGGATCGGGGGTAGTCTGAATTTTAAAGCGATTTTCATTCCAGGAAGAACGTTCCAGGCTCGAACCTCTGGGAATTTCTTCCCAACTGACCGAATCAACGATGCTTCCTGCCGGGTTGTAAAGTAAAATGGCGTTATTGGTGTAAGCCATACTATAGGAAGAAGGCCACCTAAGGTCGGGAGAACATTTTACGCAACCGCCGACCGAAGTAAGAAGAAAATAACTTTGAGCCGGAACAGCTTTCCCATCAAAATGCTTTTTAGAGACAAAAGTTCCTTCATTACCCTTGGAATTCCTCTTTTTTATGTTCCAGCCGGTAAGATTTATTACTTCCTCCCCGGCATTATAAAGTTCAATGAACTCATTTTTGGAATTTTCTTCCGTTCCGACCATTATCTCGCTTATCAGCAGTTTGGTTTCAGTTTTTTGAACTTCAATCTGCCCGCCAACCGAAGTTAATGTTTGGGAATTTAAACCTTGGGAATTTTCTTTTCCCGGCGTGCCGCCGGCAATGCTTGAAGAAACCCAAGAAAAATCATGAACCGAACGTTCCATCGTAAACTTACTCTTGTTGTCGCCGGCTGGCCAATCGGGAGTGGCAAACACTTCGTCAACCAAATTGCATCTGCCATCAAACAGGCGCAAGCCTTCATCGCTGTTCCTTAAATTACCGCTGAAATCTTCACCGCGTCTCAAAAGCAAAAACTCTCCGGAATCAATTTCTTCGGAGAAAACCATTTTTATCTGCTCATCTTTGTCGAGAAGCTGCCAACCGGAAACATTAACCGCACTATCAGAAATATTTTTAATTTCAATCCATTCATTCGAAAAACTTTCTTCGCTGCCCATCCAAGCAACCTCATTTAAGATTACCGGTCCGGGGGGAACGGTTGGAATAGTTGACGAAGTTTTAAAAGAACAAATTTCTACCTTTAAATCTTCTTTGTTTTTCGTTTCTCGCGCTTCTCTGCTTTCGATATTTTTATTACCCAAAGAAATTTGAGCTACTAGAACGTCTTTAGGGAAAAAGGTCTCTGTAATAACTTCTCTGTTCCCAACAGCAACAAAAATTAGAAAAAGCGCAAAAGACGTAACGAGAATGTATTTCATCCCGTTAGAAGTCTGTTTTGTTTGTACCTAACCTCGCCATAGTGATAAATAGTGACCGGTTCGCTTTATCCCCGTCAGTACCCTGCACAAAAATTTCATATGGAAATTTTTATGCCGAGGACTTCTAACGGGATTCATAAGGAAAGTATATCCCGTTAGAAATCCGACCTCAACTCAAAAAGTTGAGGTCGGCAGCCGTAAGGGACGACTTATTTCTAACGGGATAAAACAAAGAGTTCTGCTATAATTTAATCAAATGAGGAAATTTGTTCTCTTTCTTATCGCGACTTCCTTAATTTTTACGGCAACTTTTTTTATTGCTGAAGTTATTAAGTCAGCAACTAACATTGACTCAACAAATCGTTATGCCTGGTCGGACATAAGCGAGTGGTGGGATTTTTATTATTATCAAAACGTTGAGGTGAGTACTTCAACTCTCGCCGGCTACGCTTCCTCCTCAATCGGTGAAATATCGCTCGACTGCACAACAAGCCCCTTGGGTAACATCTGCGGCACTTCCGATTACAAAGTCACCAATCCGGCGGGCAGCGGAAACTTGTCCGGCTGCGCTTGGAACGACACTATCAGCTGGATAAGTTTTTGGTGCGGTGACGGCGACTGCGATGGGAGTGGTACTGAAGACGCTTCAAGTACCTGCGTGGGCTCTCCTTACCGGGTAACGATAGACGCAGACGGAATTTTCAACGGTTATGCCTGGAATGACATTGAGGGCTGGATAAGCTTTAACTGCGCCGACCCGGAAATTTGCGGCTCTTCCGATTACAAAGTGGAAACAAATTGGAGGGCCGGGGAACTCACCGGAACACTGGAATCGTCAATTTTTGACACGCAAATCCTGGAAGGCGCCACATTAAACAGTATTCTCTGGCAGGGAACGCAACCGGCCGGCACCTGCGTTAAATTCCAAATCGCCGTTTCCAATAGTTCAGGCGGCCCCTGGAATTTCTGGGGACCGGATGCGGCCTGCGACGGCTCGGGCGACACCAATCAGTACTTCGGCTCATCCTGCCCGGGTCCGGACAGCGTCATTCAAATCTCGGGCTGTAACCGCGAGTGGATAAAAGACAACCGCTATCTCCGCTACCGGGTAATCCTTGAATCCGACACCGCTCAGAGTTTGACGCCAATAATTGATGACATCATTTTGAACTGGAGTCGCTAATGAAGTTATATAACTCTCTCTCCCGTAAAAAAGAGAAAATTACAAAACCCCGGAGGCAAAATCTGCGGCTCTTTGTCTGTGGACCAACAGTTTACGACGACGCCCACATCGGCCACGCCCGGACCTATCTTGCCTTCGACATCTTTGTCCGCTACTTAAGAAGTCGGGATTATAAAGTTGAATACTTGCAGAACATCACCGATATAGACGACAAGATAATCACCCGGGCTCGGAAGGAAAAAAAGAAGCCACTTTCTCTTGCCCGTTATTTTGAGAAGAGATACCGGGAGGATATGAAAGATATCAATGCCACTTCGGTGAACCGCTACGCGCGAGCGACGGAGGTCATTCCCGAGATAACCGTCCAGGTTCAAACCCTTATAAAGAAAGGTTACGCGTACGAGGCGGCCGACGGTTATTATTTCAACATCAAAAAATTCAAAGATTACGGAAAACTTTCCGGGCGAACGGCGCTGCAAGCCGAGGATGCGGTCTCCCGCATTGACGAGTCGGCAAACAAAAGGAACAAAGGCGACTTCGCACTCTGGAAATTTTCCGAACCCGGCGAACCGGCGTGGAACACGCCACTCGGAAAAGGAAGGCCGGGCTGGCACATTGAAGACACGGCAATTTCAGAAAAATTTTTCGGACCGCAGTATGAACTCCACGGTGGTTCACTTGATTTAAAATTCCCCCACCACGAAGCGGAAATCGCCCAGCAGGAAGCCGCTTCCGGAAAAAAACCTTTCGTAAAAGTCTGGATGCATACCGGTTTCCTGACAGTTAATGGACAAAAAATGTCGAAGAGTTTGAAAAACTTTACAACTATCCGCGATTTCTTGAAAAAGCACTCGCCGGATGTGCTGCGAATGATGGTGTTACAACGCCATTACCGATCCCCGCTGGATTACAATAAAGCGACTGTTGCAGAAGCAGTTCATATGTACAACAACATAATGAATTTTATCACCCGACTTGAATTTGTTGCCCGAAAACAAAAGAAATGGAAAAAAACAAATTACTTTCACTCTTGGCAGATGTGGGAAAGAGAATTTCATAATGCGCTGGAAAATGATTTTAATACTCCCGATGCTCTCGCCGCCCTATCCGTTTATGCTATGGAACCCATCCAAAAGCATCTTTTTGAACCGTTCGCTATTTCCAAAGAAGACGTTACAAGACTCCACGTAAGTCTGACGAAGATATTGCATATGTTTGGATTCAGTATATCGCTCCCGAAAATACCTGCGGAAATAAAGAAGTTAGCCGACAAACGGGAGTTATTAAGAGTCAATAAACAGTTTAGTAAGGCCGACGTCTTGAGAAAAAAAATCCGGGTGTTAGGATATGAGGTAGAAGATACGCCCTTAGGGCCTCTTATCCTCCCTAAAAACCATGCCAAAAACCAATCCAAAAATCCCGCCTCAGGACCTAGAAGCTGAACGCTCCGTTTTGGGCGCCATTCTCATCGACAAAAATGCAATCCTGAAAGTAATTGACATTCTCGATTCCCGGGATTTCTATCACCCTCACCATCAGGAAATATATGAATCGACGGTGGAACTTTTCGAGAAAGGCGAACCGATTGATATCCTCACGGTTTCAACCCGTCTCAAAGAGAAAAAAAGGCTTGCCGGAATCGGCGGCGCTGATTACCTTACGGAACTGGTAAGTATCGTCCCTACTTCAGCTCACATCGAACACTATGCTAACATTGTCCGGGAAAATCGGGTCCGCCGCGAACTCATCCAGGCTTCATCGGAAATAAACGAACAAGCTCTTAATCACGACGATTTTGAATCACTCCTCGACAAAGTGGAAGAAAGAGTTTTTAACATATCCAGCCGTTCAAAAACCCAGAAATTTGTTCACGTTAAAGACGAACTGCCTGTTGCTTACGAAAGACTGGAAAATCTCCATCGCGGTGAAGGCAAAAAACTTCGTGGAACCCCAACTTATTTCCACGGCATTGATAACATTCTCTCCGGGTTTCAGAAATCGGATCTCATAATTGTCGGCGCCCGTCCTTCTTTCGGAAAAACAACCTTCGCTCTCGATATTGCAAGACAAGCCGCCCTTCACGGTCAGACAATCGGCATTTTCTCTTTAGAGATGTCTCGTGACCAAGTAATTGACCGCCTAATTGCGACTCAAGCTCAGATTCCGCTCTGGCGTCTTCGAACAGGCCGCCTAAGTGATGACATGGAATTTGCCCTTATTCAGCAAGCTCTTGATGAAATTTCAAAAACTAAGCTTTTCATTGATGACTCTCCTTCACCAAACATTCTTCAGATGCGCGGCATGGCAAGGCGACTCCAAATTGAGCACGGCCTTGATATGCTGATTGTCGACTATCTTCAGCTTATCCGGCCGCGAACTGGTTCGGAGAGCATGGTTCATCAGGTTACCGAGATATCCCGCGGTCTGAAATCGCTTGCCCGGGAACTCTCCATTCCCATTCTTGCCGTCTCCCAGCTCTCAAGAGCAGTTGACCAAAGAGAAGGTAAGGTGCCCCGACTCTCCGACCTGCGGGAATCTGGCTCGCTTGAACAAGACGCCGACGTTGTGCTCTTTCTCTATCGCAAGGACCGCGGCGCCATTGACGTACCGGAAGAAGAACAAAACATAGTGGAAATTATAATTGCCAAACACCGAAATGGTCCCTTAGGCACAGTCAAATTAAGATTTGACCCGGAAAAAGTCACCTTCCGGAACATTGACACGAAACACATACTTGAGAAATAATCCCTCACCCTTCAAAGATAAAAAGCTAAATTAACTGAAAGACAATGATAACTCTAAGATTTAAAACTTTTCAAAGGTTCACGTTAAACAAAGACTGCCGCTTTTTCGAAAGCGCAATCTCTGAAGGGTGAGGGATGCTACCAGAACCGATTAAAAAATTTATAGAGGTTTTTTCGCGCCTGCCGGCCATCGGTCCTCGAATGGCAACCCGACTTTCTTTTTATCTTTCCAATCTTGATAAAAACAGTCTCAAAGAGCTGGAGAGTGCTCTAGGCAACCTTAAAAAAGTAAGTCGCTGCCCAAATTGTTTTTTCTTAAAAAGCAGCGGCCACCTCTGTTCAATCTGTTCCGATGAAAAAAGAGATAAAAGCCTAATTGCAATCCTTGAGAAAGACACCGACCTTCTTTCGATTGAAAAAACAGGAAGTTTCCAAGGACACTACCTGATAATCGGTGAATTAAATGAAAGAGAGGGTTTAAGCAGTAGTCACAAACTCCGAATCAAGCACTTAAAAGAAAGGGTCAAGCGCGACTTAGGCGACCCTTCGACTGGTTCAGGACAAGGCAAGGCAAAAGAAATAATTCTCGCCCTGAACCCGACTGCTTTCGGAAATTTTACCTCCGATCTCCTCCGGAAGGAGCTCAACGGTTATGCGGAAAAAATAACCCGCCTCGGCCGGGGAATTCCGACCGGCGGCGAGATAGAATTCGCAGACGAAGAAACGCTGTCTTCTGCTCTTGAGAGAAGAAATTAAGAAATTTTTACGATTTCAATCTCGGTGAAGGGCTGGCGGTGGCCCTTTTTCTTGCGATAGCGGGTTTTAGAAGCATACTTAAAGACGATTTTTTTCTTATCTTTCCCTGAATTCAAAACCTTCGCCTCAACGCGGGCACCGGAGAGATAAGGCGTGCCAATTTCTGTGGCTTCGCCGTCACTTTTTAAGAGAACCTTATCGAAAGAAACTGTCTCACCTTCCTTGTTCTCAAGCTTCTCAATTTTCAATTTGTCACCGGGAGAAACTTTGTATTGTTTACCACCTGTTTCAATTACTGCAAATATCATAGCTTTGTTATAAATTTATCCCGCCTGCCCCGTAGTTGCGCAGAGCGCATACTTCGGGGTTTCAATAACCGCAAACATGAACTGAAATATACTACGCCTCTAAAAAAAAAGCAAACACCCCGAAAGAATCGGAGTGTTTGCTTTTTAGTACTTCGACAATCTTGTCTATCTTTCAGTATGCTCTCTTAACTTGCTTATAAGATGTGTTGCATACTCTTTACCGCCCAGACCGAAAGCAATACCGCCGGCAAGAGCGAGCATCGCCACAAATCCAGTCACTAAAGAATTAAGGATAGTAACGGCGACGCCGAGTTGGGAGAGAGCCGCAAAGAAACCGAAGATAACCACCGCCCACCACGTAAGCGAACCCAAAAAGTTCGCAGCGTGAAGCTTGGCACTCTTTACAGAAGCCTTGACAAGGTTGCGGAGGAAATTCCCGAGCACAACTGCTGCCAGCATTATAAGGACTGCACCAATTACATTCCTACCGATAAAGGCCGCAATATCCCTTAAGAAGCTGGATAGGGTGAAAAGCCCAAGAATGTCAGTAGCTGCCAAAAGGAAGACTACTACCAAGAACCAGTAAACCAACTTTCCCAAGAATTTACCGCTGTTTATAGTGAGTCCCGCTCTTTCAAAATATTCTTCAATGCCGAGACTGGTAAGAAGTTTATCGAGCTTGATAGTCGCGATTACTCTCTCAACCAAAGTGCCCAAGCCGGAAGCGACGATAAGACCGATAATTAGAACGATAAGCGCACCCACAATGTCGCCTAAAACACCCACTGAAGCAACCCAAAGACTCTGCAGGGATCCTACAATAACCGATACCCAATCTTGGATAACCATACTTAAATAACTTATGACTAATGACAAGTTATTAGCCGCCTGTCATTAGCAATTTATCATTAACTATCGACCTTTTAGCTTTAATGCTTTGGTATTATTATAAACAATCATGACAGATATAAACAACAAACATTTCCACAGGCAGAAAAACACTGAAATAGAGTTTATCACCGCAAGTCTAGCTCTTATTTTGGGTCATTTTCTGGGCTTGTTCTATAACTGGTACAATCTTTACCCTTTCTTTGACTTTATTGTCCACTTTATCGGCGGCACCTGGGTCGCTCTTGCCGCTTTTACCTTTGTTTCTTCTCTTGGAAGCTTAGGGTTTAAAAAATTAATACTCTCTCTTATTCTCATTGTTTTTGCAGTCGGGGTAGCCTGGGAAATCTTTGAATTTGCGGTTGAGCACTATTACCTGATTAATTTTCAAGGACCGCCGCTTGATACCCTATTGGATTTAATTGCTGACATGTTAGGAGGAAGCGCTATTGCTTTCTATCTTAGATATCACCGGGATTGATTTTTCGAAGTAAAGATTTATCTTTTTCTCTAAGCTGGTTTAACATTTTCATCTCCGGGTCGATGGCGATTGTTTTCCCTAAATACTGGCCGGCGGTAAAGTGGGGCAGAAGAACGTAATCAGCGCTCGCCCCATAGAGTGCCTCGGCCTCTCTCTCAGTCCTTGCCCGAACAATTATTTTAGGAGCATGTGGTAATTTTCTTATCTCTTCGAGTAAAGTAGCATTACTCTCGAAATCAGGGCTGGTTGAGACGACCAAGGTTGCTTCTTTTAAGTTCGACTTTTCAATAATTTCGATATCGGTGATGTCTCCTAAAAGAACTTCAAAACCGCGGCGCGAAAGTTTCTCAACCGCCTCGGGGTCAAAATCAATTATAAGAAGTTTGTCTTTAGGAAGATTCTGAGCTATGCTCCGGCCGGTCCGACCGATACCAATAAGAACAATTGTTTTATTAGGCTTTTTCTCAAGCCTTTCCTTTTTCAAATTCTTGCGCTCGAAAATTGAAAGCGGTCCCGAAATAATCCTGAAAATTTTCTCAGCGTTCAAAATAAGATAGGTTGAGATGGTGATAGTAAGAACACCAACGGCAGTAACAAGAGCAACTACCTCTTCCGAAATATGACCAAGTTTAAGCCCTAAAGCGGCGATGATCAAACTGAATTCCGAGATTTGAGCAACCGTCACACCCGAGAGAAAACTCGTTCGCTTCCGATAACCCATCGCTCCCATAATAATAAGAACAATAAGAGGATTGCCAATTAAGACGAAAAGGGAAAGGATAACAATTGGCAAGGCAAGGCCGCTGAAATTTGTAAAAATGACGGAGGAGCCCAGGATTACAAAGAAAACAAGAATGAAAAAATCACGCAAGGGCCGAACTCGACTTGCAATTTGAAAGTTTTCTGATGAATTAGCAAGAGCAATACCGGCCAAAAATCCGGCTATCTCAATTGAAAAGCCAAGTTTAGAAATTACAGCAGCGAAAAGAAAAACCCAAGCAAGGCTGGTAATAAAGATAAGTTCTTCCGAACGGGCAATTTTCTCAAAAAGCCAGGGGAAAAATTGCTTCGAGAGCCAAAATACTAGGGCAAACAATACCAATCCTTTAAACACAGCGAGCACCAGCGTACTAAAAGCTAAAGTGCCGCCCGTTTCAATGCTGGAAAGAAGGATTAGAATTAAAATTGCCACGAAATCCTGAACCAAAAGAAAACCGATGCTTATCCGGCCATACAGGCTGGATAAATCTTTCTTGTCCGACAGAAGTTTTACGATAATAATCGTGCTTGAGAAGGTAAGAGCTATTGCAATGTAGGCGGAGGAGAAGTAACTAAACCCCATTTGAGATGCAATCAAAAATCCAATGAGGAAAGTAAATGCAATCTGACCTAAACCGACCAAGACCGAGGCTTTACCGGAAATTCTGAGAGATGCGTAATTTAATTCAAGACCGACCAGGAAAAGAAGGAACATTATCCCCAAATCGGAAAAAATTCGGAAAGTTTCCTGATTGGCAAGATTGAAAAAATCAAAATAAGCGATTAAAATTCCGGCGGCAAGATATGCCAAAATTATCGGCTGACGGAGCGCCCTTGCGATAATTCCTAAAGCCGCCGCCACAAACACCACAATTGCCAGTTCCATTAAGCCGGTTCCCATTAGTTTTTATGATAACACACCGCTAAAGTGAATTCGCGAGTTACCCTTCTTTATTCAAAGGGATTACCAGCTCAACAAAATTTTTTAGAAGGTGAGCGGCGTGCGGCGTTGGTCCCCAAAAATTAAGCTTAGTGGACCCAGGGAGAACCCCGAAGTAGTCCGACTATGGTCGGACACTACGGGGCAGGTCGAACTCTATCTAAGTAATGTTCCCGATTTCTCTACAAGCAAAGCGAGTAGCTAAAAATCGCAATCCCGTTAGATATTCCGTGGACCTAAGGAGAATCGAACTCCTGTTTCCACAATGCGAATGTGGCGTCGTACCACTAGACCATAGGCCCGTAATCCTAGATATTAACGAAATCTTGAAAAAATTGAAAGACTGCCCGAATCCTATTTATTTCCCAGCCGCGATTACATCTTTCAAATACCGGGGCAGGACGGCCGAAGCGAAATGTACATCAGGCGACCAGTAACGAAGGTTTAATTTTAATCTTTTTAGACGACTACTGAGTACCCTCTTAGTTACTTTCGTAAAGTTGGAGTCAGAAGCCATCGTAAAGGAAAATTCCGCGCCTTGGTATGTCTGCATACATGCTTTTCGCAGTTCAACATGCCGAAATATTTTGCTCAGCCGCCTCCGAATAAAAGTCACTTCCCTTGGTTGGGCGCCAAAAGAACCTGACTGCAAAGAAACGACGCCACCTCTTTTTAGTGCCTGCTTCACAAGCTTATAAAACGGCAACGAAAAGAGGTGTTGAGCCGGTCCTACAGGGTCGGAAAGGTCAAGAATGACGACATCAAAATAGTTTTTATGTTTCCTTAAAAAGGTCCTGGCGTCTTCAATGATAAGACGCGTTCTTTTGTCCTCAAATGCCTTTTTCGAGATGGAGGGAATATAAGTTTGGCAAACCTCAATTACCTTTTTATCTATCTCTACCATCCATGCCTCCTTTATTGGATGTTTCAATATTTCCTTAAGGGCACCTCCATCACCCCCGCCAATAATGAGAACTCTTTGGGGGTTGGGGTGGACAAAAAGCGGCGGTTGACAAAGCATCTCATGGTAGATAAATTCATCTTTTTCAGTTGTTTGAAGAATACCGTCCAAAAAAAGCGCTCTCCCGTAGTGGTAAAGATCAAATACCTCAATTTTTTGATGCCGAGACCTGCCGCTGTAAAGTTTTTTGCGCGCTTTAAAGCCGAACTTTTGAAACTCCTTACTAAAGGGCACAAACTTTTCAAAAATCCACATACTTTTTCAACTATTCTCTCACAAGCAGTTTCTGCTTGCACTCTTTTGCTCCGAAGTACTTTTTGGTAAATTCAGCAGCGATTTGCTCGTCGAATCTTTTACAAGAAAAGATGTTGATATAAGCACGATTCCGAAGCTCAGAAAAGTGCCCGGTAATCGAACTTGTTTCAATAAGCTGCACCAGAGAATAACCGGCAGTAATGTCGGTGTTCAAGCCGAATCGTTCTACAAAGGGTTCTCCGAACGGCTTCATGTCAATTGCCTTGCAAATCTCCTTTGCGTATTCTCTAATTTTTTCTCCAGAGCGAACTGTTTCGGGATTGCAATCAATTAAATCTAAAATCAATTCCGCTCCGTATTGGTTTTCCTTAGCAGTATTCTTCATAATATCTATAATACAGAAAAATCGGTAAAATTTCTAAAGTCGTTTTCTTTAATTTCCGCTTTTTCAATTTTTGCGAAATTTGGCCCTTTCCTGCACCAATCCGTAAATTCCCGAAGCGCTGATTCCCCGCCCTCCGCTTCAATATATACTGTTCCGTCCGGCTCGTTGCGAACAAAACCTTTTATACCGATTTTGGAAGCCTCTTTTCCGGCAGTTTCCCTGAAGAAAACCCCCTGCACCCGACCATATATTTTAATATTCAGATGTTTCTTCATAAAAGCTGATATTCGTCCTACGGCACTTCAGTTGCCCCATGTTATAACATGGGGCAGCCCTAACTTTCATTAATTGATCTCAATTTTTGAAATCTCAACTACATTCTCTTTTTTATATCCACCAACCCTTGTTCTTATAAGACCGGTAAGATATCCTCCTGTTCCAAGTTCTCTGCCTATATCACGGGCAAGAGCGCGAATGTAAACACCGGGACCGGTAACCGTCCGAATCTCAAGATTGGGCCATTCATAATTCAAAATCCCAATCTCCCGTATAACTACCCGCCGCGGTTTAAGCGTCAATTTTTCCCCCCGTCGAGTGCGACGGTGGGCAGGCTGACCGCGGACTTTAACAGCGCTGTAGACCGGCGGAACCTGCAGAGTTTCCCCGATGAAATCATCAAGAATTTTTTCCACCGCTTCCCTGGAAGGCGGTGTTAAATTCCCAAAAACCTTTTTTTCGCCTTCTTCATCATCAGTTGAGCTTTCTTCACCAAATTTGATGTGAGCAATATATTCCTTTTCCTCGCCGACGATTTCCTTCAATCCTCTGGTTGCTTCCCGGCCGACACCGACCACCAAAACGCCTTCGGCCAAAGGATCGAGCGTACCGGCGTGCCCCACCCGTCTTTCACCGGTAATTCTGCGAACTCTTTCTACGATGTCATGAGAGGTTGGACCCTTTGGCTTCCAAACAGCGAAAATCTTCTTCATTAGTGAACCGGGGTACCGGATGATATTTCCTTGTCGGGCTGGAGAAGAGCTAATTCTCCGTTTTCACCCTCAGCTGCAAGAAGCATACCCTGACTTTCAATACCTTTAAACTCACGCGGTTCAAGATTCGCAACAATAACGATTTGCCGGCCGATCAGGTCTTCCGCCAGGTAATCTTCAGCAATGCTCGATACGATTTGCCGTTCCTCTCCACCGACATCAAGGACAAGCTTCAGGAGCTTGTCTGTATTCTCAACTTTCTCCGCCGCCGTAATTTTGGCTACCCGCAAATCAAGTTTTTTAAAATCCTCAAAATTTATCACTTTAGATAACACTCGCTTTAAAGCCAGTTATTTTTTATGAAAATAAAGAGAAGAACGACTGAAATCATAAAAGCCGTACCCATAACCAGGAAGAAAGCAAGAGGAGAATTTGCAAAAGGAAGCTTCACGTTCATACCATAAACGCTGGAGATTACGGTAGGAATGGTAAGAATAATGGTAAGAGCCGTTAAGAGTTTTATTACTCTGTTTAAGTTATTGGTTATTATCGTTGAGTGAGCTTCTCTGATGTTCACTATATTTTTCAAAATAGCGTTGCAGGATTCAATAAACTGACCGTTGGCTAAAAACAGGTCTTCCGTGAGATCCTTATCTTCCTCGTAAAGTTTCAGAAACTTTCCGGAGAGAAGATTATTCAATATAGCGTGCGTCGGCGTAAGAGCCGAAATAAAATCATTTAAGTACCCTTCTAAATTGACAAACTGGATTATGTCTTTATTGGTTATCTTCTCCAAGTCCGAAGTCATCGCCCTCACCCGACGGTTAATATTGGTAAGATGATGGTTATAAGAGGAATTTATCTCGGCAAATAACTGGAGAAAAAGTTTTGTTTTCTGGGTGGTAAAGAATTTCACTCTTCCGCCCGTAAATTTATCAAGAAAAGGCAGGGGTTTCTGGGTTATAGTGGCAACAAAATTTTCCCCCACCATCAACAAAACGGGCAAGGTAAATATTTTTCCTCCTTCACTGTAAGGCACTCGGGTAAAGATGGAACTTGTCTTTTTATCAACCTCCATTCGGGGAACCTCGTTGGGATCTAAGGCGTCTTTTAAAAGCCCCGTTTTAAGACGCAGTTTTTTTCTCAGGGATTTTATCTCTTCATCAGAAGGATTCTCAACGTAAACCCAGGAACCCGGCCGAAACTTTTCCAAAATATCAATCCGGTTGTCTTTAACACTTTTGTAATAAATGTTAATCATAGATGTTTTAATCTGATTATCTGTCGGGGTGCCGAGAATCGAACTCGGACTACAGACTCCCGAAGCCTGCGTACTACCACTATACTACACCCCGAAGTGCTGCAAGCTTGAGCTTACACCCCGTCTCCGGTTGTTCCAAAACCTCCCCGGGTTGGGTTTTCTAACCGGTCAACCTCTTCCCACTCTGCTTTTTCAAATCTTATAAAAGTCCCCTGAGCAATCCGCTCGCCGCGCTCAACCTTAACCGGTTTGTCTGTAAAGTTGAAATAAGCGGCAACGCATTCGTCCCCGTCACCGGAAAAGTCCGGGTCAAGAATACCAATACCGTTTGCGAGTATCAGTCCTTTCTTATGGGTCGAACTCCGGGCAACCAAAAGCAAAAAATAACCCCCTGGCGTCTCAATGGCACAATTCAACTTAACGTAACCTACCTTACGGGGAAGAATCTCAACTGCTTCTCTGGCAATAAGGTCAAAGGCGGCGGCACCGCCCGTCTTATATTCAGGTAAGGGAAGTTCTTTATCAAATCTTTTAATACGAATGCGCATGGAACAAGTTACTTAACATAATGCTTCTTTTTTATTTCTCTTTCAACGCCGGATTCGAATTCCTCTTTTCTCTCTTCCGCCTTCCGATAAAGCTGGGTCAGATCTTCATCTTTTAATTTATTTAGCTCTTCCGCCCGCGATTCCAAATTATTTTTGGTGTTTTTCTTCGGTTCATCAAGTACCTCTTCAAGAAGAATAGCGAGAATCCTCCCCACTCTCGGGCCCGGTCTAATTTCCAAAAACTTCATTAAATCATTACCGTCGATTTTTAACATTTTCGGACTTACCGGATCACGCTTCACCTTATCAATCATAAAGAGAAGGTGGCGAATTTTATAAGGTTTTGCCTTAGGAACGCCTGAGCCAATACGGTCAGCTTCCCGGACTTTAATCAAATCGTCAACGTTTTCGAGACCCACCCGGCGCAAAAACCTTCTCACGCCCGCTTCGCTTACTTCGTCCACATTGTAGTAGAACATGTGCGAACGAACCAAGTGGGCAACCCGCTCCACAAATTCTTTTGAGAAGTGCAGACGGCTCAAAATTTTTATGGTCGTTCTAGCGCCTACAACTTCGTGGTTGTAAAAAGTAGAATCCGATCCTTCGCCTTTTTTGGTCCGGGGCTTGCCAATGTCATGGAGAAGAGCCGCAAGTCGGATATGGAGCGGGTAACCCTTCTCCGCCGTGTAGTTTAATGACCTGATACTGTGCTCAAAGACAGTATAAATGTGATGCAGGTTCTGATTACAGCCAATCCCTTCCCGAAGTTCGGGGAGGATGAACTTAAGAAGATTGTAATCTTCAAGAGCTATTATACCTTTAGCCGCTTCCTCGCTCATCACGATTTTCACAAGTTCGTCGCGAATCCTTTCTTTGGCAATCATTTCTAAAAGACCGGCATGCGCCTTAATCGATTTGGCCGTTTCTTTTTCTATCTGAAACCCCAGCTCAGCTGCAAGCCGCACTGCTCTCATTAATCTGAGGGCATCTTCACTAAAACGATCCCGGGGATTGCCGACCGTCCTAATCACTTTTTTCTTCAAATCGCTTTTTCCGCCATAAAGGTCGATAAGTTCGCCTTTCATGCTGAGCGCAAGAGCGTTAACCGTGAAGTCGCGGCGGTTTAAATCTTCTTCTACGACGCGGGTGAATTTTATCTCGTCGGGGTGGCGTTTGTCGGTGTACTTGCCTTCTACCCGGAAAGTGGTAACCTCCACCACTTTCAACCTCTCGTCATTTGAGTTGGTCTTTACCCCCACCGTGCCGAACTGGTTTTCATAAACGCTCTCCGGAAAAACTTCCTGTATCTCCTCCGGCTTGGCATCAGTGGCAATATCCCAGTCTTTGGGTTCACGACCTATCAGCAAGTCTCGGACACAGCCGCCGACAAGATAGGCCCGGTAGTCCGCTTCCTCAAGCTTTTCGGCAATTTTTCTTACCTCTTCGGGAATGTTGAACTTCATTATTTCTAATTGTACACTGAAGCTAAGGAAATCATAAATTTCCACGCCCCTGTGGTGAAACGGATATCATATCTGCCTTCGGAGCAGAGGTTAGAGGTTCGAATCCTCTCGGGGGCACTAATCCTGCTGTAACATTCTAAGAACGGTTACAAAAGATTTCGCAAATTGTAATAAATTCCTTATAATAATAATCCGCAGCTTATCAATAAGATTAACCCCCTATAGCTCAATTGGTAGAGCAGCTGCCTCTTAAGCAGTTTGTTCCAGGTTCGAGTCCTGGTGGGGGGACAAGATGATTTACTTTAATGCACCGTTAACGGAAGTTCGGGGCATCGGCCCGCGTTTTTTGGGCAAACTGGGAAAATTGGGCTTAAAAAACGTGAAAGATCTGCTCCGACACTTCCCGACCCGATATGAAGATTTCTCCCAAATTTACAAAATATCCGAAATTGAGAATCGACAGGAAGTAACTATTCAAGGAAAAATTGTAGAAATTACAGGCCGCCGAACGTTCAGGCGGCGTATGTTTATAGTGGAAGCGATCATCTCCGACGAGACGGATTCAATTAAAGCGGTTTGGTTTAACCAGCCTTACATAAAAAATATATTAAGGCCGGGACGACTTGCCAACTTCTCCGGCAAAGTAACCTACGGCGAGGACTCGCTCTATATTTCAAATCCGACTTACGAACTTGTAACAGAGGGTTTTGAAGAGGAAACAAAACACACCGGCAGAATTGTACCGATATATCCGGAAACAAGAGGTCTCACTTCAAAAGGTCTTCGATTTCTTATAAAACCGGTTCTTGATGAAATTGAAGAAATCCCCGACCCTATTCCTAAAGAAATCCTCAAAAAAGAAAGATTGCCGGAGATAAACAAGGCAATCCGAGACATTCATTTTCCGAGCGAGTTAAAAGACGCGCTCCTCGCCAAGAAAAGATTTGCTTTTCAAGACCTTTTCTTTTTGGGGCTTCACAACGCCTCGGAAAGACTCCGACTCGCTAGAGAAAAATCTAAAGCCGTGAATGCCGAATCTGAAACGGTTAAGAAACTGATAAGCAACTTACCTTTTGAACTCACCGAGTCACAGCAAAAATCACTTGAGGAAATCTTAAAAGACCTGAAATTAGCGAAACCGATGAACCGCCTGCTCCAAGGCGATGTCGGCTCGGGCAAAACAATAATTGCCGCTGTCTCTGCCATTATTGCTGCCGGGAGCGGGCACCAAACCGCTTTTATGGCTCCGACTGAAATCCTTGCAAGACAGCATTATGAAACTTTTCTGAAGTTCTTCCCGGACTTTAACGGAGGAGTGGCGCTTCTTACTTCCAGCGAGGCGAAGGCAAGCTACGACCATGGCCTTGAAACAGTTTCAAAAAAACCCAAGCTCACAAAAGAAATTGAGGAAGGAAAGGTAAAAATCATAATCGGCACCCACGCCCTTATCCAAAAAAGCGTCAATTTCAAAAATCTCGCCCTCGTGGTAGTTGACGAACAGCACCGTTTCGGCGTGGAACAAAGAAAACTCCTCGTTGCAAAGAATAAGGAGGCAAACGGCTTCGTTCCTCATTTCCTGTCAATGTCGGCAACACCCATTCCTCGCACCCTCTCCCTGACTCTCTTTGGTAATTTGGATATTTCCCTCATCACTGAACTACCGAAAAACAGAAAAGAAATTATCACTAAAGTGGTGGCGCCGGAGAATCGCCCGAAGGCTTACGCTTTCATTAGAGGGCAAGTTAAGAAAGGAAGACAAGTGTTCGTTATATGTCCCCGAATAGAACCAACGAATAATGAACAATTCACAGCCAATAACTTACAAAAAATGGAGCTGAAATCGGTTAAAGAAGAGTTCGAGAAACTATCAAAAAAAGTTTTTCCCGACCTTCGCGTTTCAATGCTCCACGGCAAAATGCCCGCGGGAGGCAGGTCTTCCTCAAGCGGAAAAGCTACGAAAGAAAGTGTTATGAGAGATTTTGCTAATGGCGCAACTGATATCTTGGTCTCAACCTCGGTTGTGGAAGTTGGAGTGGACGTTCCCAACGCGACAATAATGATGATTGAAGGCGCTGACCGTTTTGGCCTTGCTCAACTCTATCAGTTCCGGGGCCGGGTCGGCCGGGGCAAGCATCAATCATTCTGCTTTCTCTTTTCCGACTCGGGAAGCAAGACAACAATGCAAAGACTAAAATCGATTGTTGAGGCGAAGAATGGATTTGAACTAGCTGAAAAAGATTTAAAAATAAGAGGCCCGGGTGAGTTCTTAGGTGCGGCCCAAACCGGAATGCCGGACATAGCAATGAAGGCGCTCCAAAATCCGGAATTGGTGCAAAACGCAAGAGATATGGCAGCGGAAATTCTAAAAGAAGACTTCTTCCTGAAGAAATATCCGCTCCTCGCCAAACGCCTGGAACAATTTAGAAAAGAAATTCACCCGGAGTAAATTCAGCGCACCATTCCATTAAATTCACTCTCCGTGCGTTCTTCCACTTCCTTGTGTATTTTATCCACCTCATCTTTTGTGAGTGTCCGGTCCATCGAACGGTAGGTGATATGAAAAGCATAACTTATTTTGTCTTTGCCGAATTTCTTTTCATTTTCGTAAGTATCGATTAGTTTTACTTCTTCCACTAAATCCCCACTGATATCGCGAATGAGGTCGAAGTAATCGTTTGGCACAAAGCCCCTATCCACAACGAAAGAAATATCCCGCAAAACCGGCGGGTACTTACTGACTTCCTTGTAGGTGTTACCGAGTTGGAGTTGACGTTTAACCCGCTCGTCATTCGACCAGAGAAGACGAATGTCGGGAAGACTCATACTGACGATTGCCAGCCGTTCCAAACCGAAGCCGAAGGCCCAGCCGTTATAGCCGGTCACGCCGAAATTTTTGAGCACGTCTTTACGCGGCAACCCGGAACCAACCATTTCTACCCACTCTCCCTTGACTTTAATGTTCATTTCGACACTCGGGTCCGTATACGGAAAGTTTTCGGAGGTGAAGTTATATTCAATATCGGGCCCGAAAACGCTTTTCGCGACCTCTCCCAAAACATTCTTGAGATCGTCAAGGGTTGTGGTTTTTTTATCGTCAGAAGCAAGGTAGAGTCCGCCAAACTGGTGAAATACGTTCATGTGATGGCGGTCAATCTCATCCTTCCGGTAGACCTTACCGTAACAGATAGTGCCAAAATCCTGGCTCGCCGATATTCTCTCGCGTATTTCCGGATGATTCAGATAATAATGCCAAAAAACGGTATCGTGGGTCCGCAAAACGTTATCCTCGTCCACGTAATAGGTGTCCGATTTGCTGCGGGCGGGATGACCAGGAGGCATATTGAACAGGTCGAACAATATTTTTGTCGGGATGATTTCCGGAATTTTAATGTCGTCAAAATTCTTAAAGGTTTCGATTTTTCTGACCCGCTCAATGATGGCGGCTAAAGGACTCCCTTCCGTACGCGAGAG
The DNA here is from genome assembly GCA_964525595.1 of uncultured Candidatus Saccharibacteria bacterium. GTDB lineage: Bacteria > Patescibacteriota > Minisyncoccia > UBA6257 > GWB1-50-10 > CAZGHF01. The sequence goes on along the minus strand of CAZGHF010000001.1, from coordinate 94,073 downwards.
ATCGGACATATCCAAAAAACGCTTTAGGCGTTTTGATTCCGCATCCTCCTTATTTTCCAGCCCGCTGCGCAACCTAATTTCCTCTTGTGATTCGATGACTATATTGCTCATAATCGGTAGATTTCATCATTCTAGTTTTATTCTAATTTTGTTGCAAATCCCAGACTAGTCGGATAATATAATCCTGCGGGGAGGTGTACCGTGTTTGCACACAAGGCTCATAACCTTGAGGTAGCGGGTTCGATTCCCGCCCCCGCAACGTACATTGCCGACGTAGCTCAGTTGGTTAGAGCGAGGGATTCATAAGCCCTAGGTCAGAGGTTCAAATCCTCTCGTCGGCACCGGAGAGCAGCTGTGGTGTAGCTTGGTTAACACGCCTCCCTGTCACGGAGGAGATCGCCGGTTCAAATCCGGTCGGCTGCGCAAAAAACTATGAAAGCAGTAATTTTAGCCGCTGGCGAAGGAGTCCGAATGCGACCCCTGACGCTTACGACGCCAAAACCGCTTCTCAATGTGGCCGGCAAGCCGCTTCTTCATCATTTGGTAAGTAGTTTTCCGGAAAAGGTTGACGAGCTTGTTATTGTTCACGGCTACCTCGGCGACAAAATTATAGACTATTGCGGTAAGGAATTTTTGGGCCGAAAGGTAAATTACGTCCACCAGCCGGAGAAAAAAGGCACTTATGACGCTCTTTGGCTGTCCAGAAAGCACTTGAGCGATGAGCCTTTCGCGGTAGTTTATTCGGACGACCTTATAGATAAAGAAACCTTTAAGAATTTGTTTGGGCACGACCTTGCGGCAATCACAGCCAGAGTTGAAAACCCCCAACGCTTCGGCATTGTTGAATTAAATGACGACAAAAGCATTAAGAACGTGATTGAAAAACCGGAAAATCCGCCGTCAAACCTGGCTCTCGTCAGCGGCTTCGTGCTTAACTCTTTAATCTTTAACTATTCTCCCGGCGAAGCCGTAAAAGGAGAACTTCTTTTACCGATGTCGGTCTTGGCTATGTCCAAAGACCACAAGATAAAAACGGTGGAAGCTCGCTCTTTCGTGCCAGTTGGCGTTATTGAAGACCTTAAAAAAGCCGAAGAATTTCTGTCGTAAAATATTTCTAGATTTTACGAACGATTGTTTATAAAATCTTAGTTTATTAAATTTCTTCGTAATACTGACCGAGATTTAAAATGTCGGCTTCGCGGAAGTGACGGCCAATAAGCTGAAAACCCACCGGCAATTCCCCGCTCCCAACCTCGTATTTCTTGACCGGAATCGATACCGCCGGAAACCCTGATAAACTTGAAGGACTGGTAAAGATATCGGCAAGGTACATCGCAAGAGGATCATCTGTTTTTTCACCCAGTTTGAAAGCCGGAGTCGGAGTAGTAGGGGTGATAATCACGTCAACTTTCTTAAAGACTTCATCAAAATCCTGTTTAATCAAACTGCGAACTTTTTGAGCTTTGGTATAATAAGCATCGTAATAGCCCGCAGAGAGGACAAAAGTTCCTAAAAGTATCCGCCGCTTCGACTCGGAACCAAACCCGGCACCTTTATCTTTAAGATAAATCTCTCTTAAGCTCGAATCGTCCGGAACGGAAGAAACTCTTGCGTAGCGAACGCCGTCGTAACGAGCGAGGTTCGTACTTGCTTCAGCCGGAAGAATTACGTAGTAAACAGAAATTGCATATTTAGTGTGGGGCAGGGATACTTTTTTAAACTCAATTTTCAGGCTTTTCAGTTTTTCTATCGTTTCCTCAATACCTTTCTCAACTTCTTTATCGATGCCGTCAATAAAATATTCCTTGGGAATACCGACTTTTAAATTTCTAATCTCGTCCAAAGAAATATTTTCGTGTCTAAATGCCTTATCCAAACTTGTAGAATCAAATTCATCCCGGCCGTTTATTGCCTCAAAAATAATCGATGCGTCCTCCACGGTTTTGGTAAGGGGACCGACCTGGTCCAAGCTTGAGCCGAGAGCAATAATTCCATGCCGGGATACCACACCATAGGTGGGTTTTAACCCGACTACACCGCAAAAACTTGCTGGCTGTCTAATTGAACCGTTAGTATCTGTTCCAAGAGCGGCCAAAGCCATGTTTGCCGCAACCGCCGCAGCCGAACCGCCCGAAGAACCGCCCGGAACGCGGGTCGGGTCATGCGGGTTCCTGGTTTTCCTGAAAGCGGAGTTTTCAGTCGAAGAACCCATCGCAAATTCATCGAGGTTAGTTTTGCCTAAAAGTACTGCCTGGTTCTCCTTAAGCTTCCGGATAACGGTTGCATCATAGGCGCTTTTATAATTTTCGAGAATCTTTGAAGCAACTGTTGCCGATCCGCCCTCAATCAAAATATTGTCTTTTATTGCAAATGGTACTCCGGCAAGAATCGGAATCTCCTTTCCGCCGGCAAGAGCAGTATCAACAGCGTTAGCCTGCGCGATAGCTTCGTCTTTTGACAAATTAAGGTAGGCACCGATTTCTCCGTTCTCTTTATCAATCTGACTGAAAAACTTTTCGGCCACCTCGACCGCCGAGAACTTCTTACTAATTAGGCCTTCGTGAAACTTTTTAATCGTGAGATTACCTAAAGTCATAAATTTTTACATTCGTGCTCAATTCGTATATTCGCGGAGCTCTATTCAAATACAGGCGGTACTTTTAAAAAACCTTTCTCGGTTTCAGGGAAAGACTGAATAGCCCGCTCTTTCGGCAAACTAGAGTCGCTCTTCCGAAAAACGTTCTCGGAAAAAGTACCGCCCGACATTGGTGCAACGCTTTCCGTATCAACCTCCTTTAACTCTTCGAAATAAGAAAGTATTTTCTCCAAATCTTTTAGAAGCGATTTTTCCTCCTTTTCCGAAAGCTCCAACCGGGAAAGCTCCGCAAGGTTCTTTATCGTTTTTCTGTCAATTAAACTCATCGCTTTTGATTATAACATCCTCAAGAATTTACTCTCGTTGATAATTTTAACGCCGGTTTTTTCCGCTTTTTCATATTTTGAACCGGGTTCACTCCCTGCCACAACGTAGTCCGTCTTCGAAGAAATGCTCTCGGAAACATCGCCGCCTAAAGAGCGGATTTTTTCTTTCGCCTCATCGCGACCCATTGACTTCAGAGAACCCGTTAGAACAAAAGTCAGTCCTCCCAACTTTTGACTTTTGACTTTTGACTTTTGGCTTTCCAACCGAACACCGGCACGCTCCAGTTTCCTCAGTAATTCAATGTTTCGCGATTCACGAAACCAGTCATAAATACTCCTGGCGACAGCCGGACCAATGTCGCGAATTTCCTGCAAATCTTCCAATGACATCTTCTGAAAAACTTTTAGGACGTCAGTCGGCTTTTTAACTTCCGGTTTTTTACCTCCAACCAATTGCGAGAGCAAATTTGCCGTTTCCCCGCCAACATGGAAAATCCCAATTGCATAGAGAAACCTGGGAAGGGAAACAAGTTTTTTTTCTTTTACCTCTTGAATAATATTCTCCGCCGATTTCTCACCGAATCTTTCCAAAACTTCAATGCTCCCCTTCTCTAAAGAAAAAATGTCGGCGGCATCGGCTATCAATCCCTCGTCCATAAATCGGTCGATTATTTTAGCGCCCAAGCCCCGGATGTCGAAGGCGGGACGCGACACAAAATGGTAAAGCGATTCGCGATGACGAGCTCCGCAGCGCGAATTGGAGCACTTGTGAATTGCACCATCTTTCACAACTTTTGAACCGTCAACAGGACATAACTTTGGCATCTTGAACGCCTTTTCTCCGCCGGTCCGCAAGTTTTTCACAACCTTCGTCACTTGGGGAATAACATCGCCGGCCCGGCTTACGATTACCGTATCGCCAATCTTAACGTCCAATCTCCGGACTTCATCGTCATTATGAAGCGATGCATGAGTAATGGTTACGCCGCCTACGGAAACGGGCTCAAGTTCGGCAACAGGTGTAAGAGCGCCGGTCCGGCCAACTTGGATTTTAATATTTTTAACTTTAGTGGTAGCTTCTTTCGGGGAAAACTTATAAGCAACTGCTCCTCTTGGAGCTTTGCCGATAATTCCCGCTCGTTCATAAATTTCGTTGTCATTCACCGTAACAACTATCCCGTCAATTTCGTAAGGGAGTGTTTCCCTTTTTTTCTCTATTTCTTTCTTGAAAGCGACTACTTCCCGAAGGCCGCGAAGAACTCTGCCCTCCGGATTAACCGGTACTCCGTAAGATACAAGAGCTTTGTATTCTTTTTTGTGATTCGGATATTTAAGCCAGCGTTTCTCTCCCCGGCTGTAAATGCTGTAGGCAAAAAAGCTCAATTTCCTTGAAGCAGTAATTTTGGGATTCAGCTGGCGCAGCGTGCCAGCAGCCATATTCCGCGGATTGGCAAAAATTTTTTTTTCGGCTTTAATGTTAGCTTTATTCACTCTCTCAAATTCCTTTTTTGTTACGAACACCTCACCCCGGACAACCAAAAAAGGAGGGTGGTCACCATGCAGTTTTAAAGGGATAGATTCAATAGTTTTCAAATTTTTGGTGATATCCTCGCCAACCTCACCATCGCCGCGAGTGGAACCAACTTTAAGAAGACTGTCTCTGTAAACAAGCTCAACAGCAAGTCCATCCATTTTCAAATCACAATAAAAGTCGGTTGAGAAATTTTCCCCGACGAAACTCCGAAGACGTTTAAGCCACTCACGGAGATCTTCCTCGTTAAATGCATCATTTAAGGAGGTCATTTTCTCTTCGTGCCGGACTTTTTTAAACTGTTTCAGGGGCTCGCCGCCGACCCGCTGACTGGGGGAATCAGGAGTAATAAGTTCAGGGAACTTCGCTTCCAAATCAAAGAGTTCTTTCTTAAGAAAGTCTTCGGCAGCCGGGGAAATTTCTTCCTTGTTTAAAACTAAGCGGGAATAACGGTAACGATTGATTGTCTTCTTAAGTTTCTCAATTCTCTTCTTAGTTTGTCTTTTATCCATAAACCGCTTACTGAATAATGAAAATCGTCTCCAAAATTCTTATTATTTGCCCGTCGGCGGCAAAACCCTTTGAAGTAATCGTTACATCCGTTTCAGTAATCTCAGAACTAGCCTCAAAAGAAACACCGCTGTCATCAAAATCGACTGGCGGCAAATCAGAAGAACTGTAAGGAGAACAATCTTTAAAAAGGCACCAGCTGGCTGCCTCAATACCGGCGTCGGCAGCGAAAACCGCTTTAGCGGAATTTACCGCATCATTAGAAGCTCGAATTTGATAAACGGTAAGGAGACCAGCAATGGCTCCGGTCGAGAGCAGAACTCCGCCCAAAATCACCACACTCAAAATCATTATTTGCCCGCTCCGCTCTCGCTTCAATAAGGCGAGTCCGTTTCTTTCTCTTTTAAATGAGGTGGCTCTTTTCATAATTGGTTAATTATTCGGTTTCTTGAGGGGTAATTCGAGCGGCAATGGTTGTTTGGAGATCAATAACCTGACTGGAGAGCACTAAATCGGCAGAACCGACTTTAAAGAAAAGTGTAATCCGCCAGGGATCCTTCCCGTTTTCAAGATTCCCGGTGTTTAAAAAACAAAGACGTTCAATGTTCACATTTGAGGCAGTTAGCGCTTCGAAATCCTTGCCGGTACAGTCCTCACCCGCGCATTCCCGGCGGACAACCGCCCCGCCCTCGTCATGGTAGAAAACGCTGTTAAAACGAGTATTCGTAAATTCAAGCTCTTCAACCTGACTGCCGATACAGCTGCCTCCGGGCAGGCTGTTTAAACTGAAGTTATAACCGGTTCTTATATCCCGGGTTATCAGTTCAATTACCAAACTCATATTCGAGTTCATAGAAAGCAGGTTGTTTACTGCCCGCTGAGTTCGAATAACTCTTATAAAAGAACCGACAACAATTATCATCGCAACGATAAATACGGACATGGCAACTATAAGCTCAGCAAGCGTGAAGCCTTGTCTCGAATTTTTAATTCCTATTGAATCTCCAAACATCATTTCCAGTCAAAAAAATGGTCCTCTAAGTTAATTTCCTGGACACTGCCACGCCTTGACCAGCTAACCTTGGAATTAACTTTTATTTCATCAGTTCGATCATCGCCATTCCGGTCAAGCTCTGAAATTTCGACAACTCTCGTAAAGGATGATGGATTGCCTGTCACGTAATTGTAGCTTCCATCAGTTTTGTCAAAAAGAAGAGGGTTCGGAGGCACTGAAGCCGGAATAAGAATGGTGCTGTCATAAACCACTTCCCAACTGCCGTCCGAACAGCAATCATTCCAGGCAAGCCCGTCGGTAAAATTTTTATCAATCAAGCTTTTGACTATTTCAACCCCCTCGACCGCAAGATAGGTAGCAACGAATTTATGACTCACATCTTTATTAAGACCGAGCGAACGCGACAGAAGACTCAAAATCCCCAAAAAACTGATGATTATAACACTTATGGCTACAATTGATTCAATAAGCAAATTCCCCTTTCTATCCTTTATTCTTAATTTATTATTCATAGTTCATGATTCAAAATTATTCAGTGATAATTTGACCACCGACAGCAACGGTCGTTACTGTTTGAAACTGATTATCCGTCGTCTTAATAATAAACGAAACGGGTAATTCGGTGCTTGAACTTGCCGTTATCTCAGGCGGAATGAAGAAAATATCCAAACCACCGGCGGGGATACCCGCAAATTGAAGGCGGGAATCCAAAGAAACAATTTGAATCGCCTCGGAGGGGTCAGCTTCTTGGTCATAACGGTAATTCGTGCTCCCCAGACTGCAATCCCCTTCGCCTAAATCCTGAAACAGGACAAAATCCCTGGAATCGGGTTCAAAATGAATACCAAAAGCACAGGTGAGATAGTCGGGAACGGAGGGATCACGATACTTCTGAGCAGCTAAAGACCTTGCCCGATTTAAAAATCCCACGACGGTCGCTCGGTCTTTGTAAATAAGGATTTGCTTCTCACTCGAATGAGTATAAACAATCGCAATAGCCGAAAGAACCAGAGTAATGGATATCACAACAAGCGTTTCTATTAAAGTGTAGCCTCCTTTCATTATTTAATTATTATACCGCAAAAAGGAATCCACGTTGATTCATGCTTGCCTCGTCTTCGGAGGAGCGGGAAAAATCCACCTTTGTGTTAGATATTGAACAAATTAAGGTAACTCTCTACCATTTCAAAACCCAAAAACACCGTAAGAACCATCCCTAATATAAAGAATGGCGCAAATGGAATTTCATCGTGAAGCGTTTTTTTGTTCGCAACAAGAAGGACTGCCGCCCAGGCGCCACCCACAATAAAACCAATAATTATAGCAAGACCCATATCGGGCCAACCCAATACCAAACCGGAAGCAATTGCAAGCTTTACGTCGCCCATACCCATGCCTTTGCCGCGACTCAAAAATACAAGTAAGACAAAAAAGAGACCGGCTATCAAGGCTCCGAGAAGATGATTGAGCCACACGGTTTGAGTGGGCGAAAATATGAGTTCATAATGTCTCAAAAAAGAATTGTGAAAAGCGAGAAACCAGCTCGACGGCAATGATTTCACGGCAATAATAACGATTCCTAATACCCCAAGCGCCACATTCAAGCCGTCAGGAACGAGGTAATGACGATAGTCAATTGCGCTTATTAAAAGCCATGTTAAAAAAACCAGAACCCACAGTATCAGAAAACCGTAATAAGAACGAAGAGGTGCCGAAAAAGAGAATAAATCAGTAATTCCATAGAACTTGTTAAAGTAAAGAGGAATACCGACCAAAATAAAGCCGCCTAAAAACTCCACTATCGGGTATTGAAACGAAAAACGCCCGCCGCAACCCCGGCATTTTCCTTTTTGAATTACAAAAGACACCAAGGGAATAAGCTCAAACCAGCGAAGGCGCTTGTTGCAGGAAAGACACTTCGAGTGACCGCTTAAATTTTTATGATAAAAAACGCTCCGCGAGGGGTTATAACGAAACGCGAGAACATTAAAAAAACTGCCAACGGCAAGACCAACAACAAAAAGCGCGAAATAAACCAAAATTTCTACAACAGACATACAGTTATCAGGTCACACTATTTTTTTCCCTTATTAATAAAACCCCTACGGACACAAACCAGCTGAAGTATCCGGGTTGGAAGCATAAGTATCGGCCGTACCGGCACTGTCAACGCAGTAAAAACCACTGCTTGCGAGCGGTGATTCAGCTGCGTAGGTTAGATCACCTGTCGAGAGAGAAATAGTCAGCGTACCCTGATTATTTGCAACGTCAGTTACAACTTTAGCGATGTCTGTCTGACCTACTACTACGGCGGTATAGTCACCGTCGTAGAGAACTTCGGCAAGGACACGCAGCTGATTAAGCCCCGAGATAATTCTTGTATCCTTTGCCCTGTTTCTGGCCGGTCCCAAAGAAGCAAGCACTGCCGCCGACAAGATTCCAACTATCGCTATCACAACGAGCATTTCAACTAACGTGAAACCCTCTTCTTTAACGATTTTATTTTTCAACTTTTAATTTTTAAGCTATTTCCTTCGACCTTTTTTAACCTTCAATAAAAGTATATCACATTAAAATACCTGGCTTAAACTGTAAATCGGAAGAAGAATTGAAGCAAAAAGAATTGCCACCATAATACCTATTACAACCATCAAGGAGGGCTGAATCAAAGTAACCAAATTGTTTACGATATCATCAACTTCCCGGGTATAAAAATCGGTGATTTTTTCCAAAAGTTGCTCTAATCGGCCAGTTTGCTCACCGACTGCGATAAGTTGGGAAACAAGCGGTGGGAATTCAGGCATTGCCTCTAATGCTTTCGAGAGAAGTTCCCCTTTTCTTATCCGCGTTGAAGCTTCGTGAAGCCGGTCACGATAAACGGCGTTACCGATAGTGTGGGAAGATATTTCAATTGATTGGGGTATGGTAAGGCCGCCCTTAATGAGCACTCGAGTCGATTCCGCAAAGCGGGCGATGTAGAGCTTTTGAAAAAGCGGACCAACCACGGGAAGGCGAAGAGAAATTTCGTCAAGAACAACCTTGCCCTCTTTGGTTTGAAAATAATCTATAATTACAAGAACAAATAGAATGAAAAGTATTCCAATTATCCACCACCATTGGGAAAAGAACTCACCGCCGGATAAGAGCACTTGGGTAAATACCGGCAACTCGATGTCCGCTTCCTCGAAAATCGGCGCAATCTGGGGTAAAACGAAAGAAACCATTATAATCACGACCACAAAAAAGAGAGCGATTACAAGAGCTGGATAAATAAGAGCATTTTTTACCTTAGCCACCAAAGTAGCCTGCTTTTCAAGATAGTCGGCAAGAAAACCCAATACTTCGGAGAGGCGACCGGTCACCTCTGCAGACTTTACCATGTTAACGTAGAATTCCGAAAAAATGCCGGAGTGCCGCTCAAGAGCCTGGGAAAGAGAAAAGCCGGCATCAACGTCGCCCGCTACCTCTGTTATTGCTTCTTTAAGAACCGGATGCGTTGTCTGACGATAAAGGTTTGCCAAACTGTCGGATAAAGGCACTTGAGAAGCAAGCATTGTCGCAAACTGCCGAGTGAAAATCATGATGTCGGTAGTTTTCGCCCTCTTAAAGAATTCGAGAATCCGATTGTACCAACGCGATTCCCTAACCGACTCAAGCGTAAGCACGAAAAGGCCATGCCCTAAAAGAACGTTTGCCGCCGCCTCCCGGCTGCCGGCTTCAACGTTGCCAACCTGAAATTCACCTTCTTTAGTTCTTGCTTTGTACGAAAATTTCATGCCAAGTTTATTAAAATTCTTAAATCTCTACCTAACCCTTATGACCTCTCAAGGAGTATCGTTAACTCTCCTGGATTCAAAGAATAAGCTCTGGCTTGTTCAAGGGAGATTTCTTTCTTTTTCACCAGATTAACCAACGAACGGTTAAGAGACATCATGCCCTCCTGAACGCTTGTTTCAATCACTAAATCAATCTGATAAATTTTCTTCTCACGAATGAGGTTTCTGATAGCCGGGTTGGCAATCATTATTTCCATTGCGGGAATCCGGCTGCCGCCAAGCCTCGGAATCAAACGTTCGGAGATTACCGCAACAAGCGTCGAGGCAAGCTGAGAAATAACCTGACCCTGCTGACTCGGCGGGAAAGAATCAATTATTCGGTCAATGGTTTGCGATGCTGAATTTGTATGCATGGTTGAGAAAACTAAGTGACCTGTTTCAGCAGCTGTCATTGCGGTAGCCATTGTTTCCGGATCTCGGACTTCACCAATCATAATAACGTCCGGGTCCTGCCGAAGAATTGATCGAAGAGCGTCGTGAAAAGAAAGAGTATCCATGCCGACTTCTCTTTGGGAAATAATACATCTGTCTTGCGAGAACAAATATTCAATTGGGTCTTCAATTGTAATGATATGGTCAGTCCGTTTGTGGTTTATCTCGTCAAGAAGAGCAGCAAGTGTCGTTGACTTGCCATGACCAGCCGGTCCCACAATAAGAATGAAGCCTTGGTTGAGTTTGGTAAAATCGTGAAGGAGAGGCGGTAAACCCAACTCTTCCAAGGTTCTGATTCCTGCGGGAATAAGCCGCATGGCCGCAGCCATAAAACCTCGCTGGAGATAAACATTTACTCTGAACCTCGCTTTGTCTTCCAAGCTGTAAGAAAAGTCGAGTTGTTTCTTTACAAAAAATTCTTTCTTCTGTTCATCGGTAAGGAGTGCAAGAACAAGCCCCTCGGCATCAGCTTTTGTGAGAATCGACTCCTTAGTAATAGGAATTAAAACGCTGTCAACTCGAATAGTCGGTCGCCTACCCACTGCAACATGAAGATCAGAAGCATTCTGCTTAGCTGTTATAAGAAGCAGTTCATTTAATTTTTGTTTGTAATCCATATATTGTATTTTAAGGTTTACTCGGTTTCACGCAATACCTCCTCCAATAAAACTTTACCTTCCAAAGCTTTTATTATCCCGTCCTGCCTTAATGTTACCATTCCCTGACGCTTCGCTTCATCTTGAAGTCTTCCTTCGGTAAACCCCGAACTAATGAGATTTCCAAGCTCCCGGGTCATTCTGAAAATTTCAAAAATTGCCACCCGACCTGAAAAACCTTTTCCTTTGCAAGCCTCACAGGCACCTTTAGAACCGGGGTGATAAACTTGGTAGGGCGGTTTAAATTTTGGATCTCTCTTAAAATTAGGCGGGAGGTTATTCAAGTTCTCCGTAATTATGTCCGCCGCTTCCTTAGACGCCTCTGTTTTTTCTTTACATTTTGGACAAAGACGGGAGACAAGCCGTTGGGCTATCATCAACCGCAGAGCGGAAGAAAGAAGAAATCCCGGCACACCCAAATCAACCAGTCGGGGAATAACACCAACAGCACTATTGGTGTGAAGAGTTGAAAGAACCATGTGACCGGTGAGAGCAGAGTTTATGGCAAGACCAGCGGTTTCTGAGTCACGAATCTCGCCAACCATAATTATGTCAGGGTCCTGCCGAAGAATCTGCCTCAAACCCGAAGCAAAAGTGTAACCAATCTCAGGCTTTACCTGCGATTGGTTTATCCCGTCCATAAAATACTCTACCGGATCTTCCAGACTCATAACATTCACATCGCTGGAATTTATTTTCTGCATCATCGCGTAAAGCGTGGTGGTCTTTCCTGAACCGGTGGGGCCGGAAATCAAAATCATACCGAAAGGACCACTTGTTGTCTCGTCCAAAATCCTGAAATTGTAGTCGGAAAGACCGATTTCTTTCAAGCCGCGAAGACCGGTACTCGGGTCAAGAATACGAATGGCCGCCTTTTCGCCGGAGGGTGTCGGGAAAGTTGAAACACGATAGTCAATATCGCGGCCGGAAACGACCGTTCTAAAACGACCGTCTTGAGGAATCCGTGTTTCATCCAACCGTAAACGCGAGAGAACTTTTACTCTTGATATAATGGGTTGACTCAAAGATGTCGGCAATGAGGCAACTTCTTCAAGTTTTCCGTCAATCCTGAACCTCACCCGAAACCGGGAGCGTTGAGGCTCAAAGTGAACATCGGAAGCGCCGACTTCAACCGCTCTTCTTAGAGTTGAAGCCACGATTTTTATAATTGGCCCTTCCTCCACAGTTCTCGCCCCCTCTTCAAGAGAAATCAGCTTATTGTCCTTGTCTTCTTTTCCTCCACCTAATTCCCTTACGGCAGATTCAATCTCACTGCGGTAAGGAGTGTAGCGGCGCCAAACGGCGGCAAGATCCGAGGGGGTGATTATAAAAACGCCTAAGGACAGATGTTCGCGCTTGGCAATGAAACGGAGAGCTTCTTCAACTTGGGGTTCCGGTCGGAGCATTCCGACAACAAGCATGTCCTTCTGTTTTTCAAGCGGCACAACCCGGTAAGTTTTCGAAGTTTCGTAAGGAATAATCTTCAAAATTTCTTCACTTATAGAGACGGGGTCAATTTTCTTATAAGGCACCTTCAAGAGTTCGCTTTTGACTTTTGCGACAGCCGTCTCGTCGGCTAAACGGCGCTCGTAGAGAAGCTCTTCAGCTGACCGATTTGTAAAACCCGCGTCTTTCAGAGTTTTCTCGGCCAGAGCCGCTTCTAAAATATTTCTTTTAACGAGTTCTTTAAATAGCTCTTGGTCAGTCATGTTTAAATTTATTAAAATTCTTAAATTCCTATCCTAACCTAGATTTTACCATAAATTTGAGCACCAAGCACTCAAAACATTGAGTGCTTGGTCAAGGTTTTAAAGAAATCTATACAAAGCCCTTAAAATGGCTCAAAAGGATTGTCCCGTCCCGGGGTAGACGGCGTGGGAGCCGTCCCATACTGGCGCAGAAGCTTGAAGGTTGGTGCACTCAAAACGCTTTCTGGATCAAAAGAAATTTTGGAAATCTCGCTTACGCCTTCCAGCCCTCCCGGCGTAACAATCTCTATAAGTTCCGGTTTTTTGAAAAAAAGCAAGTAAGCGCCGGCAAAAACAACGGCGATGACAACTAGCATTGTAAGAATTGTTACCCAATTAACCGATTTTTTTTGTTCTTCAACTACTATTGCCATGGTTATTCCTGATAAAATGTTTCGACCGTTAAGTTAAGGCTATAGCCACTAATTAAAGGGTTGACCATCGGGAAAAACCGGAAACTCGTTATATTGGAAATCCTGACATTGGTTTCAAGAGATTTTAAAAACTGTTTTAGGTTTTCGTAACCCCCTGTCACCGCAAAGACAATTTCAAGAGAACCAAGACGCCTTACCAGCGGTTGTTTCGTCGGCTTAAAAGCAAGCGGTCTTACTGAAAAAGAATTGAGCGAAACGTTTGATAAACTGGCAATCGATTGAATCTGATTCAAGATGCCAGTCACGTTTTCCTCCTGCGGCAGAGCGAGAGAAACCGTTTCCTGAAGAGCAACAATGCTTTGGAACTGACCGATTAAATCCTGTACTTGGTTCACAGCACTGCTCTCGCTTGCAAAAAGACTTTCCTTGGAAACCACAAGCGCTCTTTTCTCGTCTATTTTAGCAAGCTCTGGTTTTATAAGACTTGCATAAACAACGAGAATACCCACAAAAAGGAGGGCGGCTAAGGCTATGCTTAAAATTCTCTTAGTTGAGGTTTTCATGTCTTATCTTATGGTCTTATAGTGTGGGTTTTTGAAAAAAATCTCCTTCAAAAAAGATGGTGATGTTAAAAGCAACACCGCCGGCTTCTTCAGCATTCATCCGGTTAAGAATCACGCGGTTTACTTCTTCCCGATTATCGAGTAAAGAAAGTTGGTTAACCAGCGTTCCATTTGAAGTGGTGACGCCGCTCAGATCAATACTTTTGTCCGGGGCAGAAAACTCAGCTTCTTTATAATAAACCTCGCCAAGTGTGTTTCGTTCGATGAAAGTGAAGACGTTTGCCGAAAATCCATGACGACCTAAAACTTTCTCAAGATTCACAAGTTGAGAATAAAAACCAATAAAGCTTTGCTGGTCTTCCCGGGTTACCTGCTGGGCTAAGTCTTCGATTTTTCGGTCGAGATCCTCGGCCCTCCCATCAATGTAGGCGATGTAGCCAAACCTGAGACCAAAGAAAACAAAAAGGGAAAAGAGGAAAAGAGCGGAGGAAAAAATGAAAAGCCGCCATGGAAAACCTATCTGGATTGTATCAGAGGCAAATTGGTTGCTTAAATTTGGCTGGGAATGTATGTCGGGCATCTTCTAAATAAAATATCTTTTGGCGAGACCTATTGCGACCGGTAATTCATTTTTAAGGTATCTGGTGACAAGCTCCAAATCAGGATTATATTCAAAACCATTCAAAGTCGCCGGTTCAATAGTTGGTAAATTCATCTGACTGCCAAAATATTTGTTAATACCTAAAAGGTTTGCACCGCCGCCAACAAGCATTAATTTTTCCACCTTCTTACCGTAACGGCGCTCGTAAGAATCCCGTGCATATCTCGTTTCTTGTATTATAACATCTAAAAACGGCAGAATTAATGTTGATAACTCGCTTTCTCCTTCTTTCCCCATAAGACCTCTTCGGCGTTTCAGTTCTTCAGCCCTTAAGACGCTTAAGCCTAAACCTCGCGACAAGGCCTGCGTAAGATGAATACCGCCATAATCGCTCACAGATGAATGCTTGACAAGACTCCCCTCAATGACATTGATGCTCGTAGATTCGCCTCCGATATCAACAACAAGAGTTGGTTCGCTGAAATTTCCGAGAGCGCGGGCAAGAGCAAGCGTTTCAAGTTCAAGAGTAACGAGACGCAAGCCAACAGTTTTGAAGATTCCTTTGTATTTCTTAATTACACTTGAAGGAATACCTATTAATAGCAGTCTCTGGAATTTCACCCCCTTGTTATTTTCAAATTCATCAACCTTAATCCAGTCGTGGGAAACGGCGCTCTGTGGCAAGGGAATGTATTTCTTAGCTTGAAAACTCACAGATTTTTCGGTTTCCTGAGCTGAAAGAAGCGGCATGTCAAGAGGAACGATAAAGGACGAAAAGACCGGAATTGAAACGAGGACGGTTTTACTCTTCGGCTTTACTTCATTCAAAAGAACGTTGAGGAGGTTTACTGCTTCTTTTTCAACTATTTCCAAAGAGCCGGTCTGGATGGCCTGATTCGGATGCTCGATATATTTTTTCGTCTCCAGTACCCCGTAATTTACAAGCTTGAAATTGGCGCCTTTTCTCGACACTTCCGCCATCTTTATGGAGGTAGTGCCGATATCAACCCCTAAAACCGAACCTGCCTTCAAAAAATTGGCGATATCTTTAAAAAAACCAAAGAAATCCAAGTTCATTGTTTCTATATTCTAGCACGAGGAATAGAATAAGATAATGAACTATCATTCTTTTCTAAAACAATTGTTTTTGGTTCTCTTCCCGCCACTCTGCGTCGGTTGCCGAAGGCGAATCGCGAGTGGTGCACTTTGCAGCAGTTGCGAAGCTTTAATCGAAATAAGAAGCGGTTTTGTCTGTCCTCCATAGAGCTGTCTCCATACTAAAATCGCGTATAACTGCGATTAAGCTATCATGTTTTTTCTTCCCGCCTCTTCTTTCTGCAGAATCCCGGTGGTAAAAGAACTGGTTCACGCCTTAAAATACCAGAGAATCAGAACGGCTCTCGAACCGCTCTCCAAAATCGTGAAAAGTTACCTTAAAAAGGTAATCAAAACAAAAGAAATTCAAAATTCTATTTTTATTATCATCCCCGTCCCTCTCCACGCCAAAAAAGAGAGGGAGCGCGGTTTCAATCAGGCAGCGCTAATCGCAAGAATCGTAAGCGATGAGCTAAAAATTAAAATCCACGAAGACAATCTTATAAGAACAAAGAAAACAAATCCGCAGATAAAAACCAAGAACTATAAAGAGAGAGAAAAAAACGTGGCAGGTTGTTTTGGAATAAAAAATCCGGCGCTTATTGCCGGAAGAAATATAATTCTCGTTGACGACGTCTTCACTTCCGGCGCGACGATGAAAGAGGCTGTGAGGGTCTTAAAAAAATCTGGAGCAAGAAAAATAATCGGTTTTGTCATGGTAAAAACCTGAAATACGGGGTTTGACGCAACCAAGACTATGGACTAATATGGAAGCGATGAACCTAATCCCAACAGTTATTGAAAAATCAAGCTACGGCGAGCGGGCTTACGATATTTATTCCCGCCTTTTAAAAGAGCGGATTATTTTTTTGGGCGGCCCGATACACGACGCCGTAGCAAACACGGTAATCGCTCAGTTTCTGTTTTTGGACAACCAGGATTCCAAAAAAGACATCAAACTTTACATCAACACGCCTGGCGGTTCGGTAACGGCCGGCATGGCAGTTTATGATACAATACAGCACGTCAAGTCCCCGGTTTCAACAATCTGCGTTGGGCTTGCCGCCTCAATGGGCGCTGTCCTCCTTGCCGCCGGCAAAAAAGGGAAAAGGTTCGCCCTGCCGAACTCCGAAATTCTTCTTCACCAGGTAATGGGCGGAGCCGAAGGTCAGGCTTCGGAGATTGAGATAACCGCCAAACACATCATTAAAATCAAGGATAGATTAAATCACATCCTCGCCAAGCACACCGGTCAGCCGCTATCCCGCATTGAAAAGGACGTTGACCGCGACTTTTGGCTTGACCCTAAAGAAGCAAAAAGCTACGGGATAATCGACGAGATTGTCAAAAAAAACTAAAAAATAAAAAGAAACCTTTATAACTTATAAACCCCGGCACCGCCGGGGTTTCGTGGTATTATATTAAGAATAATGAACAAGAAAGAATTAATAAGGGAAGTTCTGGAAAGGGCAGTAGATAAAATTTACCCCTCCAAACAAGCGCTTGAGAAAGTCCTCTCGGGCAGCCGAAAAATCAAAATCTACCTTGGCGTTGATCCAACCGGACCCCATCTCCATTTAGGACACGCCGTAAGCCTCCTAATCCTGAAACGACTTCAAAAACTTGGCCATCAGATAATTTTCCTGATTGGGGACTTTACCGGCCGAATCGGCGACCCCTCCGACCGGACAGCAGCAAGAATTCCGCTAACTGAAAAAGAAATCAGGAAAAACCTGAAAACTTTCAAGAGTCAGGCATCAAAGATTATAAATTTTACCGGCCCCAATAAAGCGGTTTTAAAATTTAATTCCAGCTGGCACTCCAAAATGAAATTTGAAGATCTTATAAAATTAGCTCAGCTCTTAACCGTCGGGCAGTTGATTAAAAGAGATATGTTCCAAAAACGCCTCAAAGAAAACAAAGTAATCGGCCTTCATGAATTCCTGTATCCTCTGATGCAGGGTTACGACTCCGTGGCAATGGACGTAGATATGGAAATCGGCGGCCGGGACCAAACATTCAATATGCTTGTCGGCCGCGACTTGATGAAAACATTAAAAAACAAGGAAAAGTTGGTGCTTACCACTAAGCTCTTGGAAAATCCGAAAACCGGCAAAAAACTTATGACAAAAAGCGAGGGCGGTTTAATTAATTTGGACGATAAACCCAAAGATTTGTTTGGAAAAACAATGGCTCTACCGGACGAAGCCACAATTCCGGTTGCTGAACTCTCAACTGAAATGCCTTTGAGTGAAGTAAAAAAACTCAAAAACATGAAGCCAAGAAACGCTAAACTGAAAGTCGCCTTTTGGGTGGTTAGGCTCTGCTATAGCGAAAAGGAGGCGGAGAAAGCAAAAGAAGAATTTATTAGAGTTTTCTCAAAAAAGGAGTTGCCGAAAAAAATACCTCTTTTGAAGATAAAGAACAAAAAATCGGGAATTTTGGAATTACTGATTAAAGCCGGAGTGCAATCAAGAAACGAAGCGCGACGACTCGTTCTCCAGAGCGGCGTAAAAATAAACGAGGAAACGAAAAAGAATCCAAAAGAGACAATAACTTTCCGCGGTGGCGAAGTTCTAAAAATCGGCAAGCACCGTTTCTTCAAAATTTCTACCTGACAGTCATAGTTCCTACTTCACCTCTCCCCTCGTGACCGGGAACGTCGCAGAAGAAATCGTAATCCCCGGCTTCCGGAGCGTTAAAAGTAATAGCTCTTGTCTCGCCCGGACCGACACCGATTGCCACTGCTTTCAGAGCGGGGTTTTTAAATTTGAAAACATGAGTTTGGTCACCAACGGAGGAAACCGATAAAACGACGACTGAGCCAGCTTCTACCGTAAAATTATTGGGGTTGATGCCCTCCACCGAAATCTCAATTTTTATGGCTTTTTCGGGAACGTCTTCGGAGCTTATCGGATTGGATTGCTGAGGCGCCTCAGGCGTACCGGGCAGGACATCGAGCTTAACCGGCACTTCTTCAGGCGTCACGACTTGATTATCAGACGTAACTGGACTCGTGCCCGGCACCACCGGTTCGGCAGAAGGTGAATCTACGACTGTTTCTCTCACAATTATTTTCTCTTCCACTTCCAGAACAGTTGTCGTCTTCTTAGCCGGTAGGAGACCAAAAACTCCCAAAAAAACAACCCCGACTGCTATAAGGGCAATAAAAATAACGGTAATGATTAATTTGACTGCAACTTCCACTTTAAATCATTATAGCAATAAGAGGTTTTTGTGCGGGTAGCGAGAATCGAACTCGCGTTTTCTCGTTGGCAACGAGATAGTCTGCCACTAACTTATACCCGCTTTTATTCTGTTCCGCCGTAGGGCGGTGAACTGGTCGGTCCTTTAAATCCGCTAAATTCACCGGATGGCGGCCCCTGAAAAGTTGAGGAATCAGTCGGTGCCATAGCTTCTTTTGGTGAAATAAGCCCTAAAATAACAAGGAACAGGATAACAATAAGAAGGATTATTAGAAGATGAGCAACCAATCTCTTTGTCGTCATTAACCTTATTTTAGGGAGATATTACTAATTGTCTAGCCTTTTGTGCCCTCGAGAGGCCCCGTAAAATTTTCTTCGAAAATTACGGGGTAAAAATCGAACCTTTGCGTCCCCGACAGGATTTGAACCTGTGGCCTCAAGTTCCGCAAACTTGCGCTCTATCCGCTGAGCTACGGGGACATCCCTCGCGTCCTACTTGCCCCGCACCGAACTTGTTCTGGTGCGGGGTCCGTTGATTTCAAAACCCAAACCACTCGGAAATAACCTCAACGAACGATTCCTGATACTCAATCTCAGGAATTTTTTCTCCCAGCATATTCTTCGCTTCCTCGGCAAGAGTAGAGTCAATCGGAATCCTGACGTAAGGATTAAGCGTAGCCTTCTTTTTAAGGACTATTTCATCCAGCTTCTCCGGACGCTCCCGAATAGCAAAACCGTCAAGGCGCTCATAATCATAGAAAATGTTCTCGCCTATCGCAACTCCCTGGTCGGCTATTTTGAAATCAAAAACTTGGGGTCGCCGCTTTGCGAAAAAAATTACGGTAACTGCCGCAATAATAACAAAAACGGCAAAGAAAAAGTTACCGCTAAAAAGAGCGATAACAATCAAAAGAAGAGCGACCAAGCAAACAATGAAATACCAAATAACGCCCTTTTGAACATATTGATACTCGGCCGCCCGCCAGCTGATTTCCCGCCCTGAATTCTTCTTATTTTCTTTTTTTGTCTTTTTTGGCATAAGGCAGTTTCAAAAAGAGGGGACAAAACATATCGTCCTTAATATCGATTTGTAGCTCCTTTGGGTGGATTTTATCACAAAATTCAACCGGCGTCTTTTTGAGAATTGCCAAAGGTTGCCGTTCATCTCCTTCCCCCATTACTAAAACCGCAGCTCCAGCGAGACTGTCGGCAACGTTCATCTGAGAAAACTTGAATTTCCTCCCAAAGATATCAGGCTTGCCGCGATATTCCCTTATGCCGCAGAAACCGGCGTAGCCGATTGCGACACCGACTGCTCCGGCTCGAAACGGCATTCTACGACTGTCAGTAATGAGAACTCCAAGATTTTTAACGCCATATTTCTTCCGCAATTTATTGCGCAAAATGTGAGCCGTTTTGAAACCGTCTTTCGGTAAAAGAACAAGTTTGCCGTCTGCGTTTGACTCATCAATGCCGGCGGAAGTCATAACCACACCATCCCTGACAGTAAGCCATCCATATTTACTAGGCATAACAAAGTCGCCTTCTTTGCGAATTAGCTTCCTTTTAAATTCAACACTCTCAAAAGCAGCCGTTCTTTTTTCAGCAAGAGAGACAATCTTTGAAGTGATAACAACCACTGACTTCTCCGGCAATTTCTTGAAATAACCTGTTATGAAAGCGAATAAATCTTCGCCTTCCCGAAAAACACGAGTCTTAATTGGCCGGACAATCATATCCTTTTGCGCTCTCACGGGGAATCGAACCCCGGTTTTCAGCTTGAAAAGCTGACGTCCTAACCGTTAGACGATGAGAGCTACGGGGGGGGGAGGTCCCACAATAGCGGGAGAACAAGTTCTCGCCCACCTCGTAGATTTTTCCCGACGATGCCATAAAGACATTGTCGAGAAAAATTGCGGAGAGGGAGGGATTCGAACCCTCGAACCGGTGTTAACCGATTAACGCATTAGCAGTGCGCTGCTTTCAACCACTCAGCCACCTCTCCCAAACGAAATTCCTTGTGTTTATACCACTTTTTTGTTAGTTTTACAAATACTCCTATGACTCCTAAAAACAAAGAAAAAATTAAAAACCGGCCGCCGATTGTAGTTGTAATGGGTCACGTTGACCACGGCAAGACTCAGCTTCTTGACTATATCAGAAAGACGAATGTCGTCGAGAAAGAAGCCGGCGGTATTACCCAGTCAATCGGCGCCTACGAAATAAACTACAGCGATAAGAAGATTACTTTTATTGATACGCCCGGACATGAAGCTTTTTCTAAAATGCGTGAACATGGCGCAAAAATCGCCGATATTGCCATTCTCGTTGTTGCCGCCGACGAAGGTGTGAAACCGCAAACCGAGGATGCTCTAAAATACATCCGCAAAGAAGAAATGCCATATCTCGTTGCCATAAACAAGATAGACAAGCGTAATGCCGATATTGAGAGAGTAAAAAGGGAATTGGGTGAAGCTAACGTTCTTCTTGAGGGAATGGGTGGTAATATCTCCGCTCAGCTCGTGTCAGCCAAAACCGGCGAGGGGGTACCGGAATTTCTCGACCTTATTCTTCTCGCGGCAGAACTTGAAAGTCTCAGTTATAATCCAGAAAATCCGGCAAAAGGCGTGGTTCTTACTGCTCACCCTGACCCAAGGAGAGGTCTTACCGTCGGCATTATTGTGGTTGACGGAATTTTAAGGAGGGGTGATGAAGCACACACACCGAGCACATCGGGAAAAATTAAAATACTGGAAGATTTCCGAGGAAATAAAGTCTCGGAACTGGCTCCCTCTTCCCCAGCAATGATTTTAGGATTCCAGAACGCACCCGAAGTTGGAGAGGAATTCTCTTCCGATTCCCGAACTATCAGTAAAAAGAAAGAAATGGAGAAAAAGAAAGAAATAAAAGAAGGCTCAAAAGAAAATGAGTTAAAAGTAATCATAAAGACAAGCGAAGTTGGTTCCTTAGAAGCACTCTCCCACATAATTGAGAAAGTGGCTGGAGCGGAGAATGTCAATGTTATTAATAAAAGTCCGGGCAACATTCATGAGAGCGACGTAAAGCTTGCTGCGTCGACCGGAGCGATAATTGTGGGCTTCCGAGTGAAAACCGACAAAGCGGCGGAAAACACCGTAAGAAGGCGGGACGTTGTCATAATGACTTCGGACATAATTTACGACCTTGAAAAAAACCTTAAAGAATATTTAAAGGAAAAGGCAGGAGATGAAGAAAGAATAATCGAAGTGCTTGCGGTTTTTAGCGAGCTGAAAAATGGAAAGCAGGTAGTGGGCGGCAAAGTTGCCGCCGGTCCCGTAAAAAATCTTGAGAAATTTGAGGTCTTCCAGGAGGATATTTTAATCGGCGAAGGAAAAATCCTTAATCTCCAATCAGGCAAAAAAGACATTCAAAACGCCGAGGAAGGAGTTGAAGTCGGACTTTTGACCGAAACCGGAGTGAAAATAAAAGCCGGTCAACGACTCGTTTTTAAATAAATGGGTTTGTTTCGTGAATCAAGAATCACAAGTGTTTTAAAGCATGAATTGAACAATCTTCTTCTCCGCGACTTTGAATTCGGCAATACGTTCGTAACCATAACTTCGATTGAAGTTTCCTCCAATATGTTGCAAGCTAAAGTGAAGATTGCTATTATTCCCGAAGAGAACGGCCTGAAAGTACTGCGGGCGCTGGAGAGTAAAAAGAAAGAATTACAGTACAAGTTATTGAAAAGGACAAGGTTAAGGAGTATACCGAGGCTTGTCTTTGAAATTGAAAATCACTAATGGCCGCGTAGCCAAGTAGTAAGGCATCGGTCTGCAAAACCGATATACGCGGGTGCAATTCCCGCCGCGGCCTCCACTGCCCGGGTGGCGGAACGGTTTACGCAGAGGACTTAAAATCCTCGCCCCGTAAAAGGGGTTGTGGGTTCAAATCCCACCCCGGGCACATAAATGAAAAGTTTAACTCAGCACCCGGCCACCTGGAGCAATATAGTATTTATCGCCCCGATTATCGCGGCTTTTTACTACGAACTGACATACCTGGGTATTGCAGGTGTTATTGGAATAGCAACCTCATCTCTTTACCACTACTATAACGAAAGAAAATTTTACTTCGCAGATCACGCTGTCTCTATTATCCTTTTAATTTGGGGGGTATGGCTCATTTACCGAGGGGGTTTTGAGCCAAAACTTCTCTTCTATGCCTTACTGGCTTTTACGGCTCTGGCAGCTTACTTTTTTATTACAGGCGGTAAAAGTAAAAATGAGATTCGCCACAGCTATTGGCATCTTTTTATATCCGTTGTGGGAATTCTTTCCATACTTATATTTGTTTTTTAGTCCTAAAGCTCCCATTTCTTAGCGTCGAAACTTCCTTCCCAAGAATACAACTAAATCTCTGAGGCTGTTAATTTTGTTCTCACGAAAGATTCCGTAAATTGCCGATAAAAGATAGAATCCGACAAAGCCGCCTAAGGCCCAGAAAGAGGTATCGACAACTGCATCAATAAAATAATCCCGGCCTATAAGGCCTTCTCGATAATTGTTAACAAAATCAACTGATTCTTTAATAACACCGACAGTAAGGCCGGCGACTGGCTGTGAAAAAACAAGCCCGGAAATCATCCCGAAAATAAAGTGGCTTCCCTGTTGAGCACTGCTCATGGTGGCGACAAGATGAGTAATGTCGCTTTCAAGAACGTCTGTATCCACGCCCAAATTAGCCAAGGCGTCAAGTTCTACTACAGGTTTTTGGTGATTAAAATCCAAAATCCCCCATGAAACAAAAACCTGAAACTGCAGCCCAACCAGAACAATTATCGTAATAAGAACCGATATTAAAAGATTAAGACGATGATTTTTCCTTTCTTCTTTAGTCATTTATGTCAAATCATAGGCATTCTGCCACATCAAAGCAATTGTAACAAGAAAACGACTCTCCCGGGTAAACTATTTCGCCGGCTCCATTTGGTGCCCCTTCATTAAAAGATAAATATAGTGGACGGCAATTATAGCCGTTAAACTCACGACGGCAACAACAAAACCAACGCCGAATACATTAACAAAAAGAGCAAGGATTCCATAGAGGATGGCTTTAGCAAGCATGTTAGCGACATTCATAAAAGTGGATGTGTTTAGCGGGTCAATTTTCTTTCCGCGCGAGAAAATATCACTGCTCAAAGGTATGGTAACGAGTATCGAAAATGTACTCACTAGAAACACGCTCACGAAAAGAAACAATTCCGCATCCACAACCATTCGGGCAATCCAAACCAGCGCGATAAGCGCCGCCCCAAATACAATGGCTCTGTCTCGAGCGGTTCTCTGAAAATAACCGGCAAAATAAGAGAAAGCAATGGCGGTAATGGAAATAATAACAGGCACGATTGCCACGGATTCAATGGTTTTAAAAACTACAAAAATGAAAAGCGGCCACAAAACCCCTTCCGCCGAACCATGAATCGAGAAAAAACCGGCTGAAAGGAAATTCTTTCGCTCACGCCACTTGGCAAAAAACACTTTGAGCGGAAGGGGTTTCTTTGCCGGCTTATCCGGAAAATCATTTACTTTAAGCAGAGGAAACACAGACATTACCAAAATAGCGATGCTCACGTATATAAGCGCCTGCTGATTGAAAAATACTAGAATCCCGGCGCCAGCAGCCGGACCGATAAGACCCGCAAACCGCTGAACGGCGTACAAAACGCCCGTCTTTGTTCCCACATCACTCGCCTCGCCGGTACTTTTCATAAAGAGAAATCGGTGTCCAATCCAATAGAAAGTGTCGTAGAAGGCTCCGAAGAGAGCGAGCAACATAAGAAGCGGCCAGCTATTTGACGTAATAAGCGCCAGGAGAACAAAAAAACCAATACTCCAGATTTTCCCCAAAATAACGACCCAGCGGGCGCCTATTTTGCATACCAGGTGACGAACCAAAAAGCTAAGAGGAACATCAATCAAGTTGTAAATTAGATAGAAAAAGATAACCTCACCCAGCTCATAACCGATTTGCAGCAATAAAATCGGTATAAAGACCGCAATCAGCGACCTCCCCAAAACATGGAGCCAAACGGCAAGTTCATATAACCAAAAATCGGGACTAAAGTCCCTGTCAATACGATGCGAATGGTAGTGCCAGAATAAATGCATACAATTTTTCCGCCGCAGCGCGGTGGGGGTGGGATTCGAACCCACGATACCTTTTCAGATATACCGCATTTCAAGTGCGGCGCCTTCAACCAGACTCAGCCACCCCACCGCGCTATGGCGGATTGCGATTTATAACCAATCGCTTCGCTCAGTTAGTCAGTTTTCCGCCTCCATTATATTCCGGCGGACTGTTGTTTGTTACCAATCGCTTTGCTCTTGGACAAACAGGGAGCAATACTAGCGCGTTAAACCACTCTGCCACGCCTCCTAAAGCATATTATAAGCTAACGCGGATTCTTTTTCTTTTCAACCCTGCTCCCATTGTCCTTAATGCGAAAGATTGTTTTCCAAAATTTCGGATGGTCAACAATGTACTCGCTTATTATCGCAAACGGCAAGGCGACAAGAAAAACTATCCAAATCACCCTGAAAGTTATCTGTTCCCCCGTTGAAAGCCAAACCGCGAGAACGTCCTCTATTATTCCCATAACCACCCCAACCAGAAAAAATTCTATAAAACGAAGTGTTTTATTTCTTATTTTCACTAATTAAATTATAACAAACCATTACAAGTTCTACTTATAGCACGTAAGAACTTTCTTCGCTGTTGGTGGACCCAACCGGACTCGAACCGGTTACCTCCACATTGCAAATGTGGCGCTCTACCAGATGAGCTATGGGCCCGTCAAACAGAAATTAACACAAAAAAGATAACACTTCAATTATCTGCCGTAACGGCGCTCAACTTTACCGGTCACTTTTACAATTTTCTCAAATTCCCCGGGAGTAAAGGCCGGCCAGAGAGTTTCCGTAAAATGGAGCCGCGCTTCGGCCACGTCCCACATCATGAGCCCGGCCGACCAGTGCGGTTCACCGCCGGTGCGAATAACCAAATCAACCGGGGGAAGGTCCCTCGTCCAGAGATTTTCTTTAACCAAATCCCTGTCTATCTTCTTGCCCTTTTTCCTTCTAATGCTCTTTATTGCTTCTGTCATTTCGTCCCGGCCGTCATAGGCGAGAAGAAAAGTCATGTTCCTGTTTTTATTTCTCTTTGTTTTTTCAATAACTTCCTGAATCGGTTTCTGTGTTTTTTTGGGGAAAATTTCCGTCCAGCGACCGAGAACGCGAACG
The DNA here is from genome assembly GCA_964525595.1 of uncultured Candidatus Saccharibacteria bacterium. Classification (GTDB taxonomy): domain Bacteria; phylum Patescibacteriota; class Minisyncoccia; order UBA6257; family GWB1-50-10; genus CAZGHF01. Next base: position 68,304 of record CAZGHF010000001.1, on the reverse strand, counting down.
CGAATACCGTACTCATCAAGCTCTTTTCTTTTCAGAAGTTTCTTAAAGTACTGCTCAAAGATAAAGAGGATGAATTTTATCTCCACCCGCGAACGCTCCGTGATATTTGAAACCGAACACCCCCAAAAAGTGAAGCTTGGAATACCCATATCTAGCGCCGCTTTCAAAATTTTCTCAGTGTTTTTTGCGCCTTCGGTGTGACCAAACCGGACCGACTTCCCCCGCTTTCTTGCCCACCGGCGATTACCATCGGGAACAATTACTATATGATTCGGTAATGACATTTTTTGATTTTGGAATTTGTGGACCGTATCGGATTCGAACCGACGACCTCTTCGATGCCATCGAAGCGCTCTACCAACTGAGCTAACGGCCCCTTGGTGCGCCCTGGAAGGATCGAACTTCCGACCTCTTGCGTGTCATGCAAGCACTCTACCACTGAGCTAAGGGCGCAGTATATCAAAAAAATAACAAATCTTCGCTCTCTAGACAAGTATTACACAGGGGGGGATTTACTCGAACGGCAAATTTATATAAAGTGTTAAAATCAACCTCCCCGTAGTTCAACGGATAGAACGAGGGTTTCCTAAACCCTAAATGTGGGTTCGATTCCTGCCGGGGAGACGGAGGGTTGGCAGAGTGGTCTAATGCGCCGCACTCGAAATGCGGTTGGGGAGAAATCCCCTCAGAGGTTCGAATCCTCTACCCTCCGCAAATACACAAAAAGGATACCCTCGTGGTATCCTTTTTGTGTATCCTGTCAGTGGGTGAGAACTTGTTCGAATCTTCCCGATTTGTCCAAAAGCGAAGCGATTGGTTACAAATCGCAATCCCGCTACTGCGGGACCACTTCCTCCGCAGCTTATCTACTCTTCGGCGTCGGCCAGAATCCAAGACGGAACCTGCCACCCAGCATCAGCCGAGTTTGGGCTTCAACCGCTGGGACGGCACTAAAAAGAATTATAAGAATCGGTGCAATCGCCCAGTAGAGAAAATAGAAAATGTAGTGCCTTTTCCGGAACCAACCTGGCTTGGGCGGTAAAAGGATGACACTCAGTACAGCTGAGGCAACAAGCCCCAAAACGGAAAGGTTTAAAATTAAACTAACAATCGTCCTCATATTATAAGAGATTAGCGTCAGCCCAAATTCGTAATTTCCCAAAAAAAGCGGCAGCCAACCGAGAGCAAAAAGGATAAAAGGCGCGGTTGCCCAAGAATAAAACCCCTCCATAAATATGAAAGTCCAAAAAACTTTTTTATTTGTGGGAATTTTTTTATTTTTAATAAAGCCGCAGATCATATAGGGAATGTTTTCCGTCCCCCAGGCCCAACGTCTCTGTTGGCGATAGAGATTTTTAGCTGTTCCCCAAAAAGTTGAGGCATGGGTAACATCCATTGAAACAGGAATGTGAATCGGTTCGGTCCGCCAATCACCGTCATAATGAAGATAGAACTTCCAGAAAATAAGCGAGTCCTCAGAGACGTATTCCGTGTCCCAAAAATCAATCTCAACCAGAGCTTTTAAAGGCATAGCCTGAGAAGAAAAAGTGGACAACTGTTCTTTCCGAGACTGCTGCATCATCTGCCAAAAAGTCGGAAAAAAAGACATTACTTTTGAGAAAGGCGGCGCCGTATAGATGTTATTAGTGAAAAGCGGAACAGGCTGAAAACTGGAACGCTGGGGCTTATCACAGGTCAAAAACACATAAGCGAGTCGGCTGAAGTAATCCGCCGATACTTGAGTATCAACATCGAGAACCGAAACAACAACGTCTTCGTATCTGAGGCCAAGCGGGTCGATTATTTCTTTTTTGGCACGACGGGCAGCCCAGGTTTCATTTGAGCCCTTGCCTGGCACCTCGCCAGGGAGGTCCGCCGGATGACGAGTTATAAGAAATCGGAAAAAATCTTTACCGAATTCCTGTTCTATTTTCTCAGCAGTCTTCATTGCTTTCTTGCCAGCCCGCTCTTCAATTCCCAAAACCAGAATAATTCTATCCTTAGGGTAATTAGAATTCCTAAAAGTGTTGAATGTCTCTCTCACAACGGAAAGAGGCTCTTTATACATCGGTAAAACTACCAGATGATAAATATTCCGCCAACCTTCAATCTTCTCCGTTTTTTCCAGCCAGTTGACTTTCATGTTTTCTCTAGTCTTCACGAACGAAACACGCAAATGGAAATGAAGATAAACTATGCGGATAAGCCAAAAAAGAGAATAGAGAATAAAAAAGATCGAAACGAAAACTGGAGCCCTGAAAGACAGCCAGAAAATAGCAATGAAAGTAAGCCACGTAAGAGTACCGGGTATGATTTCAAATAAACGTTTTATAAAGCTCATCCTCTTATGTTAATATAAAAAGGTGGCGAAGGAAAAATCGCAAATAATCCGGACTATAAAGAAGGTGATGCCGGCAGTGGTCTCGATTATAATTTCTAAAAAAATATCTGAACTAAAAAAGGAAATGCCGGAGCTCGAATCAACTCTCGGCAAATCTGACTTCCAGATTCCACCTGACAAAATTGACGCTCACGGTATGGTCCAAGTAGGCGGCGGTTCAGGTTTTATTGTCGACAAAAACGGGGTGGTCCTTACAAACAAACACGTCATTACCGAACCTCACGCGGAATACTCGGCTATCTTAAGTAATGGTCAAAAATTCGCGGTACAGGTCCTCGCCCGCGATCCTCTAGACGACATTGCCATTCTAAAAATTGACACGAAGAAAGACAATTTACCAACCTTGGAGCTCGGTAATTCGGATAATCTGGAGCTTGGTCAGACAGTACTCGCCTTCGGAAATGCGCTGGGTATATTCAGAAACACAGTTTCAACTGGTATCATCTCCGGACTTTCCCGTTCAATAAGCGCCCAGCCCGATCCGATGGCACCGGTTCAGGAAATGCGGGGATTGATTCAAACGGATGCAGCAATAAATCCAGGGAACTCTGGCGGACCGCTAACTGACATTTTCGGTAAGGCAATCGGCATTAACGCCGCCGTGGTCTTCGGTGCTCAGAACATCGGCTTTACCATCCCCATAAAGGCGGCTGAACGCGATCTTCTCGACCTGAAACGTCACGGAAAAATCCGGCGTCCTTTCTTAGGCCTCCGTTATCTCACGTTAAATGAAAACCTTAGTGAAAAATTAAAGCTTTCTGTTTCTTACGGAGCTCTCATTGCCAAGGAACACCTTCTTGACCAGGCCATTATCGAGGGAAGTCCAGCAGACACTGCCGGCTTAAAAGAAAATGACATTATTCTTGAGTGGAACGGTGAAAAAATCACAGTTGATAAAAACGTTCAGGATTACCTTGAAAACTCTGAAGTCGGCGACAAGATAAAACTAAAGGTTTTAAGAGGGAAAAAAGAAATTATCGTGAAAATGACCCTAACTGAGAGGAAGTAGCACTCACGAGAATCTAGAAATTAGAAAATAAATCTAGTAGACGTACTCGTCAACAAGGAGGTTATTTTCGTCGAACAAGAGAAGCCGGTCATGTTTCGGGTCAAATGGCAGCCGGTCGCTCATCCAAACTCGCCACCCATAGAAGTAAAAATCGGAATCGTTGGAATGTTCCTTCACACAATTTCCGTAATTTAAATCCTCCAAGAATTCGTGACAAGCAATGTTGTCAATCCCCGCAAAACGATTAAGCTCTGTCCCAGTCGGCTGTTCACAGGAGCTGAGCGACCGAATAAACGATTGACACTTGCCGGAAAAAGTAATGGTCTCGCTCCTATCCGGACGGGGACAATTATTCGGCAGTCTCGGGTCAAAATTATATGTTTTGTTCAAATATCCGGTGCATTTGTTAAGCTCAACGTTTTTAACGAAGGAACTGACATCGGCGTAAAAGACAGCCGAAGTCCGGGGACGGAGAACCATCCTCGTTAAATTAACCGGCGGCACGGAAGAAATACCACCCCTTACAACAATTTCTTTGTCGTTGTTCGCTCTTATCTTCCAGTTGGTTACATTCACAGGTTCGCCTTGGGTAAAATCAGCCCGGAGTGTAAACCTGCCACCCGCTCCCACGCTTGACGGCCGCCTTAGGGAAGTGATTTCAATCTTGCCGAAATCCGGCGAAAGGTCGGAAACTGTAAATCCAGCCGGGACATCCTCCTCTAATATTGAAGGTTTTTCAAATCCAACTACCACCTTCCCATCCTCTTCTTTTCTCACTTCAGCACTCGGTCCCCGAACCGAAGATTTTTCCTCCTCCGACCGCTCCGGAGTACCATATCTCGAAAAAGTTCCTGAAAAATCCATCTCACCAACCGCCCAGCGAATTACCGAATAAACGGCTCCGAGTATGATTATAACTATTAAAATCAGGCCTAAGACACGCATTTGATTATAATCTTATACTAAATTACGAAATTGATAAGCCGGTCGGATACAAAAACAACCTTTTTTGGCTTCTTGCCTTTGAGAATTTCGTTTATCTTCTCTATGCCCAAAACCAGCTCCTCGGCTTCCCTTTGGCTCAAGCCCTTATCAGCTGAAATTGTAGCGCGAACCCGGCCGTTTACCTGAATTACCAACTCAAATGTTTCTTCCTCTATAAATTTTGAGTTATATGTCGGCCACGGCTCAAGATGGATTGATTTTTTGCGGCCAAGAACACCTTGCCATAATTCTTCAGTAATATGCGGTGCGAACGGAGCAAGGAGTTTCAAGAAAATCTCGTATTCTTCTTTGCTCGCCCCCTGCTCTTCAAAAGAGTTCAAGAGAATCATTAGAGCACTAATTGCCGTATTGTAGTGGAAAATCTCAATGTCTTCCGTTACTTTTTTTATCGTTTGGTGAAGAGCTTTCTTGTTTACGCTCTTTCCCTTTAGCTCAAATTTCCAAACCCTTTCCAAAAACCGGCTAATACCTAAAATTGCCGCATCGCGGAAGTCACCGCCCTGTTCAAAAGGCGCAAGGAACATTAAATACATTCGCAGAGTATCGGCACCGAATTTTTTAATGTATTCATCAGGATTTACAACGTTACCTTTAGACTTGGACATTTTCGCGCCTTCACTAATCAGAAGACCGTGGGCGCGGAATTTTGGGAAAGGCTCGCCTTTCGGCGCAGGTGATGCGCCAAACTCAAGAAGTTTTTCGCTGTGAAGCGCAAGCGCCAGGAAACGAACGTAGAGGAGGTGAAGTACCGAGTGTTCGGCACCGCCGGTGTATAAACTAACCGGCAGCCATTTTTTGGTAATTTCTTTGTTCCAAGAAGTCTTTTTCTCCGTCACATTGGGATAACGGAGATAATACCAAGCCGAATCAAGAAAAGTGTCGGAAACATCCGTTTCCCGTCGGGCTTTGCCGTCGCATTTCGGGCATTTCGTCTCATAAAAAGACTTCACGGAGGCAAGCGGTGATTCATCTTTTCCTTTCGGCTGGAAATCTTTTATGAATGGAAGTTCTACCGGCAAATCTTCCTCAGGCACCGGCTGCCAGTCACATTTCGCACAATGAATCATCGGAATGGGCGGTCCCCAATAGCGCTGGCGGGATATAAGCCAGTCGCGCAAGCGGTACCGGGCTTCTTTCTTTCCGTTCACAAACTTTGTAATCTCCCACCGTGCTTTTTCCGATTTCATACCGTCAAATTTCCCTGAACTGATTAACTTTCCCTCTCCTTCCCAGCATTCAGAAATAATTTTTGTATCCGGAACTGCCTGACCGGGTACCGGCTCTGGAACAATACGAGGCGGTTGAATAACTTTTCTAATTGGGAGTTTGTATTTCTTCGCAAATTCAAAGTCCCTTTCGTCGTGGGCCGGCACAGCCATAATGGCACCGGTGCCGACTCCCCCCAAAACATAATCGGCTACCCACACCGAAATTTCTTCTTCGGTTGCAGGATTTACCACTCTTACACCTTTTAATTCCACGCCGGTTTTTTTACCGCCTTCAGCGATACGTTCTTCTTCTGTCTTTTTCTTCGTCCGCTCAATGTATTTTTTAACCTCTGCCAAATTCTGAATGCTAGATTCTAAATCCCGAATAAGCGGGTGTTCCGGTGCCAGAACCATGTAGGTTGCACCAAATAAAGTGTCCGGCCGCGTTGTAAAGACTTTAATTTGAAATTCAGAATTTGGGATTTGGAATTTTATAAGTGCTCCTTCACTTTTGCCAATCCAGTTCTTCTGCGCAATTTTTACCCGCTTCGACCAGTCGATTCTTTCAAGATTCTCCAAGAGCTTCTCCGCATATTTGGTAATCCGAAAAAACCACTGCTCAAGTTCTTTTTTAATCACTAAGTGTGAGCACCGTTCACACCTGCCCGTAATAACCTGTTCGTCAGCTAAAACAGTTTTACAGCTCGGGCACCAGTTAACCGGTGCCTTTTTACGATAGGCCAGACCCTTTTTAAAAAGCTGGATAAAAATCCACTGGGTCCATTGGTAATAATCCAGGTCATAAGTTTCCAGTTTTTCATCCCAGGCAAAACCGTTGCCGATTTCCTCAAGTTGTTTATAAAAACGCTTCTCCGAGACCTCCGCCTGTTTCATTGGGTGGGCACCGATTTTCAAAGCATAGTTTTCTGAATGAATCCCGAAACCATCAAGGCCGATTGGCTGGAAAACATCATAGCCCTCCATCCGCTTCATTCGGCCGTAGATATCGGCACCGGTAAAAGCGTACATGTTCCCGACATGCAGTCCCTCGGCCGAAGGATAGGGAAACATCATCAGGTTGTAGAAAGGTTTTTTGGCGCGTTCCAAATCGGGCTCGTAAGTCCTGTTCTTCCGCCAATAATCCTGCCACTTGCGTTCTATTTTCTGAAAATCATATTTAGACATCAATAAAGACATTTTAGTTTGAAAACCATTTTTTCTCAAACGCGCGAAATGAAAAGCCCCGCCCAGGTCGTAAAGACCGAAGGGCGGGGCAAAATCGCTTCGTCTGCCTGTCAGGCAGACGAGACCAATGGACCAAAGGCCCAAGAAGCCTGTCCGCCTTTGGCGGATCAGATGCAGGAGAACACGTAGTCGTCGACGTTCCACCTGACGCCGCCAGGCGAGTCCGTAAACAGGTGCCAGTCACGACTCCCGGCGCGCCAATACACGCGCACCATGACTACGCGGGCGTCCGACCACACGAAGAAGATGTTGGCATGGGCATCGGAAGAGGGCGTGCCGCTCCCACCGTTCGCCTGCGCCGTAATTAAATCGGCGAGGACGATCGCAAACTCAGTAGGCGAGAAAAGCGACTCCGGGTCTTCAATCTCGGCAAGTACCTCCCAGTCAGACATCGATCTTTTGAGTCGCTTTTTACAGACCGTCAGCGTTCCCAGAGAACTCGGAATCACTTCAGAAATATCCGGGAGAAGCCATTTCCGGAAATTCTTGTCGAGAGGAAGTCCCATAAAGTTCCCATCACCGGAATGCAAGTCCCTGTCAAGGGAGTCCATTACAATCTGGAACTTTTCGAGGAACTCGAGACCTTCCCACGAATTCTCCTTACGGAGAAACCGCTTGAAAGCCCTAAACCACTCCCCTTCAACGTCCGAGGACAGCTCTCTCGAAGAAGTCGCAGAGCAGCCGGAGAACTTCGTCCGGGAGGTCCACAACTATCTTCACCACTTGACTGAGCAAGTCGTGTGACATGGTCAGCCTCCTTTTCAATTATTGACCCGCTGTCAGCGTCGCCTCATGCGATAACCAAGAGCAAGCCAGTCGGTACTTTGGCAAGTGTAACAATATATACCCAATCTAGTCAAGTCTTAAATCCCCCCTCAAAGAGGCTTGATAACAGTTGCCCCATGTTATTACATATGTAATAACATGGGGCAACCTGTGGTATAATTAAAGCGCAAGAATATAATTAAAAGATATGACTAGGAGAAAAGTTGGGGAAGAGAACGTTAGGAAAATTCAAAAAATGCGCCGGAGTTATTACGTAAGTTTGCCGGTCAATATCGTAAGACGTCTTAGGTGGCAGGAAGGGCAAAATGTAACGGTGGAAAACCGCGGCAAAGAGATAGTCATTAAGGACTGGAAAGGTTAATACCAAAAACCGCTTCGACGTTTTTCAAAATCTGCATCCGCATTTCCTCCTCGAGGATGTTTTTTATTTCAGTGAGTTTTTTAACGACTTCAATCACATAGACTGGTTCATTGCGTTTGCCGCGATACGGAACGGGCGCTACGTAGGGAGCATCGGTTTCCGACAAAATCTTATCCGGGGGAATCATTTTTATAATTTTGTCATAGTCCCGGACAAATGTTACCACGCCGCCGAAAGTGAAATAAGTTTCCCCACCGTAAGGGGCACCAAGAAGCTTTTCCGCCATCGGAAGAGAACCGGCATAAAAATGAAAAATCACTTTCCCGGGAAAACCAGCCTCCTTCAAAATAGAGAGTAAATCTTCATAAGCATCGTCAGTCCCGGCTGACGACCGGGCGTGAATCATGAGCGGTTTCCCTACATCACGAGCAAGCTTAACTTGCTCTGCAAAGGCTCGTCTTTGTCGTTCCTTAGTTTCCGATTCTCCATCCTCAACTCTAAAATAGTCCAACCCACACTCACCGATTGCTACCACCCGTTCGTCGAGAGCCAGTTTTTTGTAGTATTCGTAATCAAAATCCTCGCCCCGGCTGGTAAATCCCTTTGCTTCGGGACTGTCTCCCAGTTCCTCTGTGTCGTGATAAGATTCCGAGGTATGAATCGGGTGGAGACCGACAGCGGCATAGAGATTGTCATATTCCCGGGCAAGCTCCAGTGCCCGGTGGGAGGTATCTTTTTGAGTGCCAACGTTTACCATTCCCACGCCGGCGTCCCCGGCTCGTTTTACAACCTCTTTGTAATCAGAATCAAACGCCTTGAACTGGACGTGAGTGTGAGCGTCAAAGTACCTTATCATTAAATACCGAGAGGCGAACGGTGATTTTTTTTCTCAGCAAGATAAGAAAAGGTTTCCTGAGCGGCAACGGCAATGGGTACCGCGAGCACTATTCCCACAAAACCGGCAATTTGAGCGCCAGCCAAAATTGCAACAATTACAATCACCGGATGGACATTCATTGTTTTGCCCATCAAAACCGGAATCAAAACATGATTCTCAAGCTGCTGAACGATGAAGGCGAAACCGATAACGTACAAGCCCAGCGTAAAAGAATCAGAGAGAGCCACAAGAAGAGCCACCGCGCCGGCTATGACCGGACCAATAAGCGGGACAAGTTCCAAAATGGCGGCAATAATTCCTAAAATAAGAGCGTAACGAACGCCTAGAATCCAAAGGCCTAGAGTCATAACGGCGCCAACGATTAAGCTCAAACCCAGTTGAGCGGCAAACCAACGCCTTATTTTTATTTTGAAATTGTTAAAAATCTTAAGAACCGGTTTTTCATAAACGTCGGGTAAAAGAACTTGAAGAAACCGGCTGGTGCCCTCTTTCTGAACGGTAAGGTAAAAAGCGAGAACCACGGTCGTAAGAATAAGAATAATGCGGTTGAAAATGACGCCGATTGCTCCAGTAATTGAAGCCTGAGCGGCTGTTAAGACCCCGAGAGCCTTGTCAAAAGAGAGTGAGAAATCCTGAATAACTTTCTGAGGCAAACCGAAACCGATAAGATCGGTAATAACTCGGTTAATGTCGTTCAAGAATCTTCCGACTTCAAAAGCAAGGACGGGAACGATAAAATACAAGACGGTGCTTAAAATTAAAAGACCGGCAATAAAAACAAAAATGGTTCCCAAGAGACGATTAATCCTCCTTTTCTCCAGAAAATTTATAATCGGGTCAAGACCCAAAGAAATCACAATAGCAACAAGGAGCACGCCGAAAGCTTGTTTTGCAAAGTAAAGAACAAGAAGAACTATAATAAAGGCAAATATCTGCCAGAACATTTTCCAACTTATCTCAAAACGAGTGGTTTTTTCCATTACATCTTTAGTATATCACTAAAGGATTTTTCTTTGAAAGGACCGATAACCGCCAGGTTTAAACTCTCGTTTTTAAACAAGTCTTCTGCCACCGCTTTGATTTCCTCAGAGGTTACTGCTTTTATCTTACGAGCTAATTCCTCGGGGGTTATAAGCGGGAGTTTCTGAATTTCCTGAAAAGCGTAATAGAAAGCCAGTTCATCAGAGGTCTCAAGCGACAAAAAGAGATTACCGACCAAATGTTCCTTGGCCCGTTCCAGTTCTCCTTTGTCAACCTCCTCACTCCTGAAACGGTTAAACTCTTCTATGGCAGCGCTAATCACCATCTCTATTTTTTTGTGGTCAACGCCGGCCATCATTGAGACAAGTCCGTGGTCGGAATAAAGATCTGTCCCGGCTTGGACGTAGTAAGCCGCCCCAAGCTCCTCTCGAATTTTTTGAAAAAGTCGCGATGACATCCCGCCGCCCAAGATGTCAGAGAGAACCTCAAGGATATAGCGGCGTTCGTCAAAAATACCAAATGCCCGCAAACCCAAAACAAGGTGAGTCTGGTCGGAGTCCTTATGTTTCACAAGTTCGGCAGGTTCTGTTTGCTCTTCTTTGACCGCTATCTTCGACGATTTCTCTCCCTGCAAAAGCCCGGCAAAATAATCCCCGATTTTTCTGTCAATATTCTCTTCTTCAAAACCGCCGGCGATTACAACTGCCGTTGCCTGACCAACATAATGAGCCTCCCGGTATTTAATGAAGTCGTCGCGATTCAGCTTCCGAATCACTTCCTTCCGGCCGGCAATGTCCCATCCAGCCGGCTGGTCACCGTAGACGAGAGTCATAAAAAGCTCCTGGACTCTTCGCCGAGGCGTATCTTCATACATGTTTATCTCTTCAATAATCACGCCCCGCTCTTTTTCAATTTCATTCTCATTAAAAACCGGATTCAGGTACATGTCGGCAATAACATCCATCACTTTGTCCAGTGACTCGTTTCTGGCTTTTATGTAATAAGAAGTCATCTCCTGAGAAGTGAAGGCATTGAAATTTGCTCCCATCCCGTCGAGCTCGGAGGAAATATCAATCGCTCTCGGTCTCTTTTTCGTGCCCTTGAAACACATGTGCTCCAGAAAATGAGAAAGGCCGTTTTTGTCCTTAGTTTCGTATTTGGAACCAGCCTCAACGGAAACGGTGATTGTCGTCGCCAAACTGTCGGGCTTAGACACCAGCACAAGCCGCATGCCGTTCGGGAGAACGATTCTTTTAAAAGGGATGTTCATTATGGCTTCCAGTCCTTAATAATGATTTCGCCTTTTTTATTTTTCTCAACCACAAGTTTTTGTCCTTCCCGCCAGCCAAACTCGCGGATGAATGAAATCGGAATCGTAACGTAATAACTCCGGCTCACTTTTTGTATTTTTCTGATATTTTCTTCAGAAGTTCTCCGTCTACCCATAAAATTATTACAGCTTAGTTGCCCTATATTTTAATACGTATTAAAATATAGGGCAACTATTTTTCCTTCACTCTTAAGATTTGAGTTTTTCTTCGAGGTACTTTGAGAGTTCGCCGATTTTTACCCTTGTCTGTTTCGCCGAATCGCGGTCGCGGACGGTAACGCTTTTGTCTTCCAAGCTTTCAAAATCAACAGTGATGCAGTAAGGTGTACCAATTTCATCCTGGCTGTAATAGCGCTTGCCGATATTGCCGCGGTTATCCCAAGCGACGACGAAATCTTTTTTCAAATCGTCATAAATTGACCTCGCCAGTTTCACCAGTTCGGGTTTATTGGCTAAAAGCGGAAAAACGGCGGCTTTGTAGGGGGAAATTTTGGAAGGGAGCGAGAGAAAAACCCGGTCGCCATCCTCCCGATAGACGGATAAAAGAACCGCGAGCAGGGTTCGCCCGAGACCAAACGTCGGCTCTACCACGTGGGGAATAAATTTCTCGCCGGAGACCGGATCGGTGTAGCGAAGGTCAACGCCGGAGTGCTCTATGTGACGTTTCAGGTCGTAATCGCCGCGATAGGCAAGGCCGTACAATTCCTTGCGGCCGAAGGGATAATCGAATTCAAAATCGACGGTGCGTTCCGAATAATGGGCTCGTTCTTTTTTGGGGACTTCGAATTCGTGAACTTTTTTCTTATCAATGCCAACGTTTTCTATCCAACTCCAAATTTCTTTCCTCCATTTCTCAAAATGTTTCTTCCATTCCGGTTCCCTAACAAAATATTCAAATTCCATAAGATCGAATTCCCGGACACGAAAAATAAATTCCCGAGGGGAAATCTCGTTTCTGAAGGCACGTCCGATTTGAGCGATACCGAAAGGAAATGCAGGATGCATGGTATCCAAAACGTTTTTAAAATTAACAAACATTCCCTGAGCAATCTCCGGTCTTAAATAAGCATCTTCAGTTTTAAACATCATATTAAATTGCTTCGGTTTGGATAACTCCCCGCCGCACTCCGGACATTTCTTGCCGGTGAAATCGTCTTCTTTAAATCTCTTTCTGCATTTCTTACATTCCACCAGAGGATCGGTGAATCCTTCTACGTGCCCTGAAGCTTTCCAAACCGGCTCGGGCATCAGAACACTTGATTGAAGTCCGTACATTTCATCATGATTCCTTACAAAATGTTCCCACCAAAGATCCTTAATATTGTGGGTAAGTTCGACTCCCAATGGTCCCAAGTCCCACACTCCGGCAAGCCCACCATAAATCTCCGAGCCGGGATAAACGAATCCCCGCCTTTTAGCCAGCGAAACTATTTTCTCAAGTGTTACCATAATATTTTAAGGAAAAACTCTGCCGCCGCTCTCGCCTACAGTTACATCATCAGGCAAAGAAGTGTTTAAAGCAACGTCGGAGCCGGTGAGTTTCAAGCCGGTAAAGTCGTCCGTCGCCAAGAGAATTGTTGCCGAGATAAGATTTTGGAAATTACCCAAATCGGACTGAGCGGGAGTTCCTTCAATCTGGAAAACAGCAGCGAGCGGCGCGTCCAAAACCCCTTTGGTTGCCCGAATTTTGCCAATGTTCCAGACAACTTCCCGGGTCTCTTCGTTGTAAAGCGGAACGGTCTCGGTATTACTTTTTACAATCCCGGTCCATCTCACGTTTTGGGGAAGGTATGCCTTTACAGAGGTGTTGCTTACATCCGTTCCGTAATTCCTAATGAACCAGTGAATAGTGTATTCCGTAGGCTCTCCCACTTTGGGCGGTACCGGACCGTCATTTACCACTTTTGATAAGGTGTCGCGATAAAAAGCCTGTGCATCAACCCGAACCAAACCGGCTACTTTAGTTTCCAAAACCGCCTCAGCTCTCGTTTCGGAGGCGGAAAGATAATAAGGCACTGAGGGCGAAGTGATTTCAGCCCGCAAATTGAGAGAGAAGTTTTTGTCGTTCAGACGACTTATCGGGAATTGGTCTTCTATTTTTACCTCGAAATTAACTTCACCCAAGACTCCGGCATCAACTAACCTTAAAACCGGAAGGTTAGAAACGTCCCAAGTAACGGTTCGGGCGCCAAGATTAACATTCCCATTCGAAGAAAGACCGGAAAAATCGTAAAGTTCGCCGGTTAATTCCGCTTTTATCACGACATCAGTAAGAGCTATGCCGCTTGAATTCTCATATCGAATTGTATAGGTTAAGCGGTCACCAATTCTTGCAACGTAGTTCTCCCTGCGGTTAACGAATATTTCCAAGCCCACCGGCGAAGGCGAAACAGTAAGCTCCACCAGTTCTTCTGTAACGGGAAAAATTTCGCCCAAAAATCCCGCGCTAAGAATGACAGGCATGACAAAAGAGCTGCTGCCGCCGCTATCAAGCACTCCTCTGATTTTCAGACTGCCGCTCGACTTGCTCCTTAATTCGCCAAGCCGCCAATAATTATTCAGAGAGTCAGGCCTCAGACTCGCGTCTCTAAACCTGAAAGAAGATGGGTACTCTACTTCCAGAATCGCCTCCGGCAAATCGAAGTCGGAATTATTCTCGTATTGAATATTAATTTCAAAGACCGAACCGGGCAAAATTTGTTCAGGTTTCTGAACCTCAACTTCAACGGCTGAACCGCCTATTTTTATTTTCCGAATTGCTTTTGTTTCGAAATTTTTATTGTGGGACGAAAAATAAGAAAGATTAAAAGCAATTTCTCCTTCGCCGTCAGAAGAAATTGCCAAAAATCGGTAAGTTCTTTTTGCAAGACTGCCTTCTCCCAAATCGCCGATCTGGTCATTAAAAGCCCCGTTTCCGTCCAGATTCCCCAAGTTCCTGATTCCTTCACCGGGAGAAACTATAAGCTCGGCGCCGGTCACAAGCGAATCTGTCTCATTGCTTATGCTTACGTCCACCTCAAAAGGAACGCCTCTTAAAACTTCATCCGGTCCCTCCAATTCAACCACGACGTTGCCTCCGCTCCTGAAAAAATTTACGAAGAACACGGTAGCGGCGAGAATAATAAGAACAATGGCCACCGAAGCTGCAAAGACGAGCTTCCCGAACCAAACTGGCACGTTAATCTTTTGAGCTTCTCTTATTTTCGGCTTTGACTTTGTTTTCTTCGTTTTTGTTTTAGATTTTTCTCGGGTTTTAGTCATAACTAAATTATATAGAAATTACCTTAAATTTAAGGGACGACATGTTCCTGAAACATCGATGACACAAAAAGACCTGGTCCAGAATCGAAAAATAGTTTATTTGGCGACTCCCACAACTTTCACAGCTTGCAAAAACAGCATTATAACCAAGAAGTTTAAGAAAAATTTTTTTGTCCATGCTCTCTTTCTGAAGGCTTTGAATAAGACCGTGCCATAATCTCAAATCGGGAACAAGTTCCGGCAGGAGAGATTTAAGTAAAAACAAAACTTCAAAAACCTGGATGTTTTTCGTGAACCTTTTTTTTAAAACGGCGTCGGTTACAATAAAACGTTTTTTTTCGACAAGACGCGTTTCTATGAGATTTCCCTCTTCAAGGTGAGGAGAAAGTTTTGAAGTTATTTTTCTTGCTGCCACGACTTTAGCCTCCAACCGGCCAAAATCTCTGGTATATAAATTAACAACCCGATCAGAGAGACCGAGGGGGGTGGTCCCCAAAACGACAGCTTCGGTAAAATGTTCACGCATCAATAAATTATTAACCCAAGATAACTATCAAGGCTAAGAGCGCCGCTCCCCAAAGTTGCAAGAGCAAGGGCAGCGGCAAAAATCAAAAGGTCAAATTCATAACCGTCGGCAAGACAAGAACCAGGTCTTAACTTAAACTTTATAAGAATCACAGCAAACTGAAGAGCTATAAGAAGAGCAAAAAACTGGGTAAGAAAACCGAGGATTAATCCTAAGCCCCCCACAAGCTCCACAAAAATGGCGATTACCGCCCAAAAATTACCGGGCTTGAAACCCATTTTCTCGAAACCGGCGGCCGCTCCCTTCAAGTTCTTAATCTTAGGAAGACCATGAACGACCATGATAATTCCCAAAACTACCCTTAAAACCAGGATGCTGAAACTGCTGAAAACTAAAAACGGCTGAATCATGACTTAAGTAACTAGTAACTTAGAATATGCGAAAAACGACTTTTGAAATTAACGAAATTTCAATTATATTATAACAATCATGAGAATATTGGCAATTGAAACTTCCTGCGATGAAACAGGAATAACGCTCTTGGAGGCAAGCGGCGGATTGAGAACGCCCAAATTTAAAATCATCAAAAACCTGGTCTCGTCACAAATTAAAGTTCACGCCCCTTTTGGCGGTGTAGTGCCAAACCTCGCCAAACGCGAACACCTAAAAAATTTGCCAGTCCTTTTAAAAAAACTAAGTCCCAAGTCTTCTGCTCTAAATCCTGACTTAATCACCGTAACAGTAGGGCCGGGGCTTGAGCCGGCGCTTTGGGCCGGCGTCAACTTTGCCAAAGAAACACACCAACAATTGACAATCAAAAACAAACAATCGACCGCCGAGTTGATAGGCGTTAATCACTTGGAGGGTCACTTATACAGTTTTCTTCTTGCCCGCGGGTCAAGTATCAAAGGCCAAGCTTTAAACGTTTTTCCGGCAATCCACCTTCTGGTTTCAGGCGGACACACAATTTTGGTTTTAATGAAATCAATGACTGATTGGGAAAAACTTGGCGAAACCCGGGATGATGCTGCCGGCGAGGCTTTTGATAAAGTTGCCCGGATGCTCGGTCTCCCTTATCCCGGCGGACCGGAGCTTGAGAAACTTTCCGGTCATGGAAACCCAACTTCAATAGACTTTCCAAGACCAATGATAAACTCCAAAAATTATGACTTTAGTTTCTCGGGACTGAAGACTTCCGTTCTCTACTATCTCCGCGACCACAAAAGAATTAAAAAGGCTAACGTTGCCGCCGCGTTCCAAAGAGCGGCTATTGAGACTCTTGTTTCTAAAACAATGCGAGCCGCTGAAGAATTCGGTGTGAAATCAGTTATGCTCTCCGGCGGCGTAGCCTCAAACAACGCATTACGCCGGGAGTTAAGGGTTAAATGTAAGAAGTTAAACGTTAAATTTCTCGTATCGCCCAAAAAGTTCAACACCGACAACGCCACAATCATCGCCGTTGCCGGTTATATCCAGTATCTGAAAAAAAAGAAACGCTTCATTCGCGCCCAGGCAAATTTGAATCTATAATATCCAAAGGGGTCATGGACAAAAATTTCAATCATCTTGAATTAGAAGATAAAATTTACCGGATGTGGGAGAAATCGGGTTATTTCGCACCCGACAAACTGCCGGGAGAGAGAAAAGAAACTTTTTCTATAGCTCTGCCTCCTCCGAACGTAACCGGCACTCTCCACATTGGGCAAGCTTACGAAACCACTCTTCAAGACATTCTCGTACGATTTGAAAGAATGCGCGGGAAAAAAACTCTCTGGGTACCCGGAACCGATCATGCCGCCATTGCTACTCAAGCCAAAGTGGAAAAAAAAATATATGAAGAAGAAGGAAAATCGCGTCACGATTTGGGCAGGGAAGAACTTTTGCGGCGTGTTATGGAATTCGCCCTGGAAAGCCAAAATATGATTCTTACACAGCTCCGCAAAATGGGCGTCTCACTTGATTGGAGCCGACTTGCTTTCACACTAGACGAAAAGCGGGCTAAAGCGGTTTATGCCGCTTTTAAAAAAATGTACGATGCCGGACTTATCTACCGAGGACACCGCATCGTGAACTGGGACCCTAAAGGCCAAACAACTGTTTCCGATGACGAGATTGAGTGGGTTGAAGAACAAACAGCTTTTTATTACTTAAAGTACGGTCCTTTTGAAATCGGCACAGCTCGGCCCGAGACAAAATTTGGTGACAAGTACGTAGTAATGCATCCTAAAGACAAACGTTACGAAAAATATGAACATGGCCAAAAAATTGAGCTTGAATGGATTAACGGACCAATTACGGCCACGATTATTAAAGATGAGGTGATAGATATGGAATTCGGCACTGGAGTCATGACCATCACCCCCTGGCACGATAATACCGATTTTGAAATCGCGGAAAGGCACAACTTAGAGAAAGAACAAATTATAGACTTGGAAGGAAAACTGCTTCCTATTGCCGAAGAATTTAAAGGATTATCCATTACCGAGGCCCGGTCGCGTATTGTTGCCAAACTCAAACAAAAAAGCCTTCTCGTTCGTACTGAAGAAAACTATACCCACCGCATTGCCACGAACTCTCGCGGCAACGGTGTCATTGAGCCCCAGATTATGAAACAGTGGTTTGTGAATGTAAATAAAAAATTTAAGCTTAAAAATTCCAAACTCAAAGGAATCCGAGCAGAAAACGAGACAACTCTAAAAGAGATAATGCGCAAAACCATCTCAAGTGGCCAGATAAAGATTACACCCGAGCAATTTGAGAAACGTTACTTTCATTGGATCGATAACCTCCGTGATTGGTGTATCTCGCGTCAAATTTGGTTTGGTCACAGAATACCCGTTTGGTACTGCGGTAAAAAGGCTCAAACGATGAAGCGGATGGGTTTTGCGGGCGACGTCGTCCCACAGGTGTTCAACGAGAAAACCCTTACCTACCGCCTGCGCGACTATGGTTTAGCAGTGGGTGACAAAGTCGCGTTCGAGGACAGCGCAAAACGAACCGTTTTCGGATACGGCACGATAACGGAGGTTCTGAAAATGACCGTCGGTGAGATAGACCTCAAAGACAAGCGGCACTGGAAAACGTACGAAAACCGCGGTGAACTAATCGTGGCTTTCAAGCGACATTATCCGGAAAAAGAGATAACGGAAAATACCCCCGCTTGGCTCTATACGTACACCTTCGACTCCACGATGCCTAAAAACGGCTGTGGTAATTTGGTCGTTTCAAAAGACAAACCCACCGCATGCCTCAGCTGCGGCAGGAACGAAAATCTCACACAGGACCCTGACACGCTTGATACTTGGTTTTCCAGTGGACTCTGGACCTTCTCAACTCTAGGCTGGCCGGAGGAAACGGACGACCTGAAAACCTATCACCCAACCAATCTAATGAGCCCAGGATATGAGATACTCTACCTTTGGATCTCAAGAATGATCTTCCTAAGCGGTTTTCTTCTCGGCGAAATTCCTTTTAAAACGGCGCTTATGCACGGTATTGTTCGAGACGAAAAAGGAAGAAAGTTCAGCAAGTCTTCGGGTATTGGCGGTGACCCACGAGAAGTGATTGAACTCTATGGAGCCGACGCTCTTAGAATGGCTCTTGTCTCTGGGGTAGCTATAGGCAACGATCCGGTTTTCCAGATAGAGAGAGTAAAAGCTTATAAGCACTTTGCCAACAAAGTCTGGAATGTTGGAAGATTTTTGCTTATGAATAAACCCAACGACTATAAGCAGGGGGATGGTGAGAAATTTTTAAAACCTGATGATAAAAAAAGGTTAAAAGAATTAGAGAAAATTAAAAAAGAAATTACAAAACACTATGAAAACTTTGAGCTCCACCTCGCCTGCGAAAAGATTTATCACTTCCTCTGGAACACGTTTGCCAATAATATTCTGGAAGAAAGAAAAGAACGATTAAAAAACGGCGGTGAAGAAGATAAACTGGGTGCTTATTGTCTTCTTGAGACAATTTATAAGGAATCCCTTAAGATGCTTCACCCGTTTATGCCTTTCGTTACGGAACAAATTTATCAGGAGGTTTTCGCTCAAAACAGTAAGCTTCTTCTTGTTGAAGAATGGTAGCATAAAGAAATGTTCTTCCTTACGGGGATTCTCATTACAATCGGGGCAATTCTGCCAAGTTTTGCCTGGCTTATTTTCTTCTTAAGGGAAGACGTTCATCCTGAACCAAAAAAACTTATCCTTTATGCTCTGAGTCTCGGCGCTCTTTCAACCGTTCCCGCCCTCCTCCTTCAAATTGGTATCCAGGAAGTCCTGAACGTCCTTATCGTGAATCTGCCGATTGTGATTCTCCTGGCTTTTAGCGAGGAGCTTTTTAAATTTCTGGCTGTCTGGTTGGGAATAAGACGTAACCCTTCTTTCGACGAGCCCGTTGACGCGATGGTTTACATGATTGCGGCGGCACTCGGTTTTGCAATGGTTGAGAATCTTTTCATTATTGGTAGCGTTCTTGATAACATTTCCCTAGCATCTCTCTCTTCCACACTTAACGTTTTGATTCTGAGGTTTGTGGGCGCGACTCTTCTTCATGTTGTCTCATCGGCATTTCTTGGGTTCTATTGGGCGAAAAGGCGGGTCGGCCTGGGTTTAGTTGTCGCAACACTTGTTCACTCGATATTCAATTACCTGATTCTTGTCTTTCCCGACAACAGTTTGCTTTATGCCGGTATCTTTATTATTTTTGTCTCTTTTTTCGTATTTCAGGACTTTGAAAAACTGAAAACCTCCTAAATTTCTATACACAAGCAACAAGTTCTGATATAATGCGGGCATGGAACAAGATAAAGACGATATCTTTGTAGAATTAGCCAAAGTAAAGGCTGAACCCAAGCCGCTCCAAATTGAAACCGAAGACGAAGTTTTTGAAATTGATGAGGAAAGCGAAGGTCAGCTAACCGTCGATGTTTATCATAATAAAGACAGTATCGTTGTCCAATCAACGGTTGCCGGCGTGAACCCGGAAGATTTAGAAATAAACATTACCAATGAGTCGGTTACCGTAAAAGGAAAGAGGGGAAAAATAGAAAAAATTGAGGACAAAGACTACTTTTACCAGGAATGTTTCTGGGGGCGGTTCTCCCGCTCGATTATCCTCCCGGAAGAAGTTGATCCGGAAAAATCAACGGCTGTTCTGAAAAACGGCGTCCTTACGATAAAAATGCCGAAGCTGAACCGTAAGAAAGCGAAGAGGTTGAAAATTAAAATTGATTAAAACCTCTTCGCGCAAGACGGTTGAACTGCTTTCCTCTGTCAAACTCGTTTTTGAATTTTTCGAAACTCGTCGCGGCCGGCGAAAATAAGACGGTTTTTCCTCCGTCGGTTCCGGATTTAATATTTTTTTTGACTTCTTTTATTAGGAAAGAGAGGTTTTCAAAAATCTGGGGCTCGGTTTTCTTGAAATAGCCAATTTTTCCCAAAGATTTAGCCATCTTTTTGGTAGCACTGCCCTCCAATAAATAAAGGTTCTCCGGTCGAACCGAAGTCTCCACAGTCCTCGCCCAGTTGGAAAATTCCAGCTTTTTATCAGTACCGCCGCTTATAAGAATAATATTTCCCTGGCCGGCAAACCTCTTAATTACTGCTTCACTCGCTTCCGGGGTGGTGGCGGTTGTATCATTAACAATTTTGAGGTTTTTCCTGTCAATAATCACTTCCTGCCGAAACCTGACTTGCGGCAGGGCACGGAGAGCGGCTTTTATTTCGGAAATCTTAACGCCGAGGTGACGCGCTATTAGAATCGCGATGTTTAAATTATAAAAATTATGAAGACCGAGACGCTTAAACTTTTCTAAATTGATACCAGTGGGAACAGGAAAATAAACAATTTCGGATTTAGGTTTAAGTTTAATAAAAAATTTAGTCCAGAGATTGTCTTTGTTTAAAAGAAGGAAGTCATCCGCGGACTGATTTTTAAAAATGTTTGCTTTGGCCAGAACGTACGATCTCATACTTGGGTAACGATTCAAGTGATCGGGATAAATGTTGGTGATAACCGCAATGTGCGGTGATTTTTTTGATTTTGGCAAAAACTCAAGATGCCAGGAAGAAAGTTCAACCACCACCGGACTTATCCCATCCAATTTATCAAGAACCTTAAGCATGGGGTTATCGGAAGAGTTGCCGGTTAATGCCGCTTTTCGATATCTCTTCTTTAAAATGTGATGGAGCCAGTTTACAGTCGTGGTTTTACCTCTCGTGCCGGTCACACCAATTATCGGGTTCTGACAAATTCTAAAAAAGATGCTGGCCTCGTTTTCAAGCTTCGCGTCTGCCTTTTTTGCGATTTTCAGAAATTTACTCGTTCTCGGCACACCGGGATTCACGACTATAATTTCATTTCTCTTAAAATCTTCCACGCGATGCTTTCCTAAAACGAAGCGAATTTTTTTTGCTGCCGGGCCAAGCGCTTTTACAGATGATGAGAGTTCTTTCCTTGTTTTTAAGTCCGTAACTGTAACCCTGGCGCCGTGACGCGTGAGCCATTTTGTT
This sequence comes from uncultured Candidatus Saccharibacteria bacterium, assembly GCA_964525595.1. Lineage (GTDB taxonomy): Bacteria > Patescibacteriota > Minisyncoccia > UBA6257 > GWB1-50-10 > CAZGHF01. Next base: position 46,784 of record CAZGHF010000001.1, on the reverse strand, counting down.
GTGGCAACGCCGCCGCCCAGAAGACCTAAACCCATTACGAGAACTTTTTTGTTCTTAAAATCCATTAAAGGAATGGAACAATAAGGAGAGCAACAATGTTTATTACTTTGATGAGCGGATTAATTGCCGGACCGGCGGTGTCTTTGTAAGGGTCACCGACGGTGTCCCCGGTGATAGCCGCTTTGTGAGCCTCGGAACCTTTGCCGCCGAAAGCACCGTCTTCAATATATTTTTTGGCGTTGTCCCAGGCTGCCCCGCCCGAAGTCATGGAAATCGCGATAAAAAGACCGGAGATAACCGAACCGATAAGAAACCCGCCCAAAGCTTCAGCTCCCAATATAAACCCGACAAGAAGGACGGAGACAATCGGAAGAAGAGCCGGCACAACCATCTCGCGAAGAGCGGCCCTCGTTACGATATCAACGGCCCGGTCGTATTCCGGCTTGGCTTTGCCTTCCATAAGTCCTTTTATTTCCCGGAATTGCCGTCTTATCTCTTCCACAATTGAGCCGGCTGCCCGACCGACCGAACGCATCGCAAGCGCACCGAAGAAGTAAGGCACGGCTGCTCCTAGAATGAGTCCAACAAGAACATAGGGGTCTTCAAGTCTAAAAAGAACGTCGTCCGTAAATCTGGTTAACTCCTCGACATAGCTGCCGAAAAGAACGAGAGCGGCCAGGCCCGCTGAGGCAATAGCGTAACCTTTGGTCACGGCTTTGGTCGTGTTCCCAACCGCATCGAGAGCATCAGTACGCTTGCGAACCTCCTCGGGAAGTGAAGTCATCTCGGCAATCCCGCCGGCGTTGTCGGTTATCGGTCCAAAAGAATCTATGGCGACAATAATCCCGGCAACGGAGAGCATCGAAACCGCAGCAATGGCAATGCCGTAGAGACCAAAGAGAAAAAATGAACCCAAAATTCCGAGCACGATTACGATAATTGGCAGGAGCGTTGATTCCATTCCAACTGAGAGCCCGATAATGATGTTCGTGCCGTGCCCGAAATTCGATGCTTCGGCGATGCTTTTCACCGGTCGGTATTTCTTTGCAGTGTAGTAATCGGTTATAACAACCATCAAAATGGTAACTATTAAACCGATGACGGAGGCGCCAAAAATCTTGAGATATTCAGGGCCGAAAAATTCCCGGGCGGCAAAATAGAAAAGGATTCCCGAAACCACGATTGAAACAGCAAGACCTTTGTAGAGAGCACCCATAATCCCGCCCTTTTTCCCCAAACGCACAAATAAGCTCCCAATAACCGAGGCAACTATCGCCAAGCCTCCGAGGATAAGCGGGAAAATAAGTTCGGAGCCGGTAAGAGCAAGAGCCGAGCCGACAAGGATGGCCGCGATAAGCGTTACGGCATAAGTTTCAAAAAGGTCGGCTGCCATACCGGCGCAGTCACCGACGTTGTCGCCGACGTTATCGGCAATCACTCCCGGATTTCGCGGATCGTCTTCGGGAATACCGGCTTCAACCTTACCGACCAAGTCCGTGCCGACATCGGCCGCTTTGGTGAAAATTCCTCCGCCAAGCCGGGCAAAAACCGAAATTAAACTGGCACCAAACCCCAACCCGATAAGGGATGTAACGTTTTCAGTCAAAAGATAGAAAACGGAAACGGATAGAAGTCCAAGAGCAACAACCAGAAAACCGGTAACAGACCCCGCCTTAAAGGCAATAGAAAGAGAGAGACCGAGACTAGTTTTGGCGGCCTCGGCCGTTTTGGTATTAGCGCGCACGGCTATCATCATTCCGATATAACCGGCGAGAGCTGAAGCAAAGGCGCCAATCAGAAACCCGAGAGCGGTAAGCCAGCCGAGCACAAAACCGATTATAAGAAAAATGGTTAAGGCTACGACCGAAACGGTTTTGTACTGTCGGTTGAGATATACTGAGGAGCCGCTCTGAATTGCTTTAGATATCTCAATCATCGCTTTACTGCCTGAAGGCTTCCTCTTCAGCCAAAAAATTAGATAAGCAGTGTAGACAATCGCAATTATTATTGGGACAAATATTAGATAAAGCATTTATTCCTCTTTTTCTTCCTGTTCCTGTTCCTGATTGTTTTCAGTGTTTTCAATTATATCACCTTCGTCGCCGGGCTCCGCTCCCTCTGCAGAAACGAGGTCAATCTCTTCCTGAGCGGCGGCAACACCGCCGGCTTGAACCTCCTCGGGTCGGGACTGACTCCTCACGTCTATTTTCCAACCGGTTAATTTTGCCGCCAGCCGAACGTTCTGACCCCCTTTTCCGATCGCGAGACTCAACTGGTCTTCAGCAACAAGGACTTTTGCTTCTCGACGGGGAAGAGCCTCAACAAGCTTAACCTTGGCCGGCGAGAGGGAATTAGCGATGTATTTTTCGGATTCCGCTGACCACTCAATGACATCGATTTTCTCGTTGCCCAATTCATTGGTCACGGCCATAACTCTAGTTCCCCGCTGACCGACTGCGGAACCAACCGGATCAATGCCTTCTTCATTAGAAACAACTGCAACTTTAGTACGACTGCCGGCCTCCCGGGCAATATCTTTTATTTCCACGATGCCGTCGGTCATCTCCGGCACTTCAAGTTCGAAAAGCTTGGTAACAAACTTCGGGTGAGAACGAGAGAGAACTATACTTGGACGCTTCGGGTCTTCCTGAACCGCCAAAACATAAAAACGAAGGCGCGCTCCCACGCGGTAGTGCTCGCCCGGCACACTCTCGTTATAAAACATGACGCCCACCGCCCGACCTAAGTTCACATAAACATTGCCCCGTTCAAATCTCTCCACCAATCCGCTTACAATTTCACCTTCCTTGTCGGCAAACTCTTCGCGGATTGAAGCTCGCTCAGCTTCCCGTAACCCCTGTAAAATTACCTGCTTTGCGGCTTGGGCGGCGATTCTCCCAAAATCTTCGTGAACTTCAAGAGGAAACTCTATCTCATCTCCTGATTTTGCGTCCTTCTTAATTTTCTTTGCTTCTTCTATAAAAATGTGCCGGTCTGCATTATAACGAGGGAGAGCTTCTTCCTCCTCCCTTCCCGAAGATTCTTCGGGTCGCCCACTCCGATTCGCATCAGACGAGGTGAGAGGCTTGCCTCTTTCAGGAACGGCCGGTTCTTCCTCAATCATTCTTACCTCTTCCGGTTCCACGACAAATTTCACTTGATGAAATTTGACGTCACCGGTTTTCGAGTCAAATTTAGCCCTGATGAATTCGCTCCTTTTCCGATATTCCTTTTTATAGGCGGTGGCTATCGCCGATTCAATGGCGTTGAACACTGCCTCGGGCTTTATCCCTTTCTCTTCGGCAATTTGGTTCACCGCAGATGATAAATTCTTTAAATCCATAACGTTATTTACTAAACATCCGCTCATGGGAAGAGCGGACACTAAAACCAGTATAGATAATTTCTACTAAAAATCAAGCCCTTGCTTCAGTCGCTATGCGGACAATTCTTCTCTGTTTTTAAGCTTCGCTACTACTCTTCTGGCGTGTGTCCGCCAAACACTTTCAACCTCGCAGTTTGTGCAATAGCTTGTTTGATTACTAGCCATTTTTATTGAGATTGAGTTGTAGTAGTGTCATTAACGTTAGTGGTGGTATTTATTGGACCGCAATCTTTATTCCAAGTATCTTTATCAGCCACATGCTTTATGTTGTGTAGAAAAGCAGCTGAATAAGACAATTCTTTCCCTTCAGTGCTTACCGGAGTAATTCTGACATCCAGGTCACAGATATTCTCATCCATATTTCTTCTTAGATAATAATTTGTTTGATCAGTTCTGGTTACTTCAACCCAACGAACCCCCCATCCTTTAGTTGAGATTTGATACTTTACGATGTCGCTTGTTTCCAAGGGAGAGTCCCATTTAATCAGAACGCCTTTTTCTTGAATTTCATAGGTTAGATTTCGGGGCTGGAAGTCCGAAGAATTAATCGTTGTTGGTTTGATTAGTTCATCGTCTTTTTCACAAGGGATAAAATTCCCTTTTTCATCCATACAATCAGTTGTTGGTTTGATTAGTTTATCGTCTTTTTCACAAGGGATAAAATTCCCTTTTTCATCCATACAATCAGTTGTTGGTTTGATTAGTTTATCGTCTTTTTCACAAGGGACAAAATTCCCTTTTTCATCCATACAATCAACTGCTATATAGTCTTGTGTTCGCAGGCGGATTTTAAGCCGTTCCCATAATGACTTTGTTTCTTTAATATCTCCTTCGGTCTGGATTTGAACCTTGTTTTGAGTTCCGGTTTGAACTTTTTCTTGTCTTTCTTTGCGTTCTTGGACTTGCTTTTCAATCCGGACTTTTACTTGGACAAAGTTTGATATTTCTATTTTCTTGGCTTGTTCTGGTTTTATTTTGCGCAATACCTCAATAGCCTTAAAATGGCCTATTTCTGAAACCTCTTTGGCTTTTAATAATGCTTCTTGGGCTTTTTCCGGTGCTTTTTCGCGAATCCTTTCCAGAAATCCCAGGTGTTTAGCGGTTGCTTCAGCTACCTTTTCAGCCACTTCTTCCCGGCGCTCAGCTTGTTCTCCAGCCCGCTCCACTTGCAGTTGGTAGCGCTTAAGAGCCTTTTCCATTGCTGTTATCTTATTTTCAGCCTGCATTTTTTCGGCTTCAGCTAATTTTTCTTCGGCAAATTTAAGCCGCAGCTCAGTTTTCTTTACCTTATTAAAAGTAAAGGTTAAACGGACTGACTTCCAAAGGCCATCTAAAAAATAAAAAGGACTGTCTGGAGTAAGCCCTAATTCTGTTTCTGCTGTATCAGCAGATGTGGTTTCTTGGGCTAAGGCAGGGGAAAAAGTAAAGCCACCAAAAACCAATGAAATTATTAATATTGACAATAAATAACGCATATTATTGATTTTAAGGTTAATAGTAAACTAGTGTAGATAAATTTCTACTAAAAATCAAGCCCTTACTTCAGTCGCTTCAGGGTCTCCTGAAAACCGGAGAATGAGGTACTGACAACCAAGAGGTTGTCCTGCCAGCCGTAGTTCAAACTCGCGCCGTCAAGGCTGAAAGACAGGTAGCGGTTGGACACGCCCTCGACGGTACCACTCTTCCAGGAAGTTTGGCTCCCGGGGTCGGTCAAATAAAGGTTTGCCAAATTCTCGCTTGTTTCTAAGCCCGCCACCTGGGTTTGAACGTCGGCCAAAACCGCGTCACTACCGAGTTTTGCGATAAATCCCGGCCAGGTTCCTTTGCTGTCGGTGTAAGTAAAGAAAGTGAAATCCGATTCAAATGACTGGCTCAGATTCTCCGTAAAGATACCCGGCAAGAGAGCTCCCGCTAAATTGGTGAAGTTTATAAGAACGCCTTCGCTGTCTTTGAAGACCTGTTCATTGAGAACGGAAACCTCGGCAGTTGTAAACTCCAACGAACCCTTGTAAGCGGAAACATTAAGCTCGGAAAGAGTAGCATCTGAACTCGCATCAGCCGCACTGACGAACAAAGAAGCGTGCTCGGTAAGAGTAGTCTCTGCCGGTGCTTCCGGCTCGGTTGCCGTTTCTTCTCCTTCAGCCGGTGTTGTTGTTCCACTTTCAGTCACCACTGGGACTTCCGGAATCTCCGGCACGGCCGGCACCTCCGCAGAAGATTCAGGCGCGGATACAGGAGGAGGAACCTCAGCAGCTTCTTCCGTTTCACCGCCGAAGAAAAAGGGATAAACGAAGAAGTAACCAACAGCGAAGAGGCCAACGATTATTATTAAGACAAGAATTCCAATAAAAAGCCCTTTTGGAGATTTTTTTGTTTTCACTCCTTCGGCCCCTAAACCGCCGGCTTCAAAACTCATCGGAGCAGGAGCAGGGGTTGGGGTTTTTTCTTTAGAAACAGATGGGAAAACTTCACCAAAAGATTGTTTCATCTCGGGTTTCTTTTCGACCTCTAAAGGAGTTCTTTCAGGTCGATCCGGCGCTTGGGTTTCTGGGAGTTTAGGGGACGGCGGAGGAGTAGCCGGGGTGTAAGATTTTGGCGACCCACCGCCTGAATCTGCTACCGACTTTACATCGGAACCAAAGGTCCTTACGTCAACATTCGGCTGAGTCGGCTTTTTTTCTCCGCCTTCAGGCCGACTATCTTGATTAAATTTATCTTCAGCCATTTCTTTAATTATAAATTATTAGATTTTATCCTCCTGTGGATAAATATTATTTCACGTTCTTTAATGAGAGAGCAATACGGCCGTTCTCCACCCTCAACACTTTTGCTTTCACGACATCACCAATTTTCACCACATCTTCAACCTTCTTGACGAAGCCGTCTTTTAGTTCGGAGACGTGAATCATGCCGTCCCGGCCACCGCCCAAATCAACAATCGCGCCAAAATCAAGGGCACGAACAACCGGTCCTTCAACGATTTCGCCCGGTTTGTACTCTCTTACTATCGCCTTTACACGCAGAAGTGCTTTCTCGGCGGACTCCCGACTCGAGCTCGCAATAAAAACCCGACCATCCTCTTCAATGTCAATCGTGGTATCATTACCGACCGAATCGATAATGCCGTTTATAGTCCGTCCTCCAGGACCAATTACCTCTCCTATTGACTCCGGTTTGATATTCAAAGTAAGGATGGTCGGCGCAAAGGAAGATATTTCCGGCCGCGGCGCGGGGATTGTATCCTTCATTAATTTTAAAATTTTTTCTCTTGCGTCCTTGGCTTGACCAAGAGCCTTCTCAAAAATCTCGGGGGTTATTCCTCTGATTTTCACGTCCATCTGAACCGCGGTTACGCCGTCATCGGTGCCAGCCACCTTGAGGTCCATGCCGCCATGATGGTCCTCGGGGCCCTGGATGTCAGTCAAAAGCTTGAAACCATCTTTCTCTTTATCCAAAACTATACCGACTGAAATACCGGCAACGTGTTTCTTTAAGGGCACACCCGCATCCATTAAAGAAAGTGAAGTGGCACAAGCGGAAGCCATTGATGTCGAGCCGTTTGAAGAAAGCGTTTCGGTTACCACTCTTATGGTGTAGGGAAATTCCTCTTCAGTTGGCAAGACCGCTTGTACCGATTTTGCAGCAAGGGTACCGTGACCAATTTCCCGGCGGCCAGGACCGCGGGAGCGGCCGGCTTCACCAACCGAAAATTTCGGAAAGTTGTAGTGAAGCATGAATTTCTTTTTACCGGTAAATTTCATCGTTTCGACGAGCTGACCGGCTGATAACGGTGCAAGGGTTGTAATTGCAAGAACCTGAGTTTCACCACGGATAAAAAGACCGGAGCCGTGGATTCTCTCAAAAATTCCGACTTCGCCATAAAGGGGTCGAACTTCGTCCAGCTTCCTGCCGTCGGAACGGCTCTCTTTCTCCAGGATTTCTTTCTTTAAGGAATTGCCGATTTCGTCCTCGAAGACGATGCTGGCCATGCTCAAAGACTCGGCCGATTCATCCGACTCCTCAAGGTGACTCATCAGGTTACGCTTTAACTCCCCTAAAGTTTTTTCTTTGATTGCTTTCTCAAGGTCTTTGCTTATGAAATCTCTGACTTGCTTCTGAATTCTCGGGTCAACCTCAATTAATTCGACTTTGGTCTTCGGTTTGCCAATTTCTTCTATGATATTTTCCTGAAAATCGATGAGTTTATCGATTTCTTTAGTGCTTTCATTGAAAACCCGGATAAGTTCTTCCTCCTTTGTTTCCTGGCCTTCAAATTCAATCATATTTACCCGTCCTTTGGGCCCGGCGAAAAATGCATTATACAAAATTTTTTCTTCTCCGTTCTTCATTATTCGCACTCCCGCTACCGGTCCATCCCAGGGAATATCGGAGATTCCTAGAGCAGTTGAAACGGCGATGAGAGCCGGCACATCCGGGTCGTGTTTCTCGTCGTAAGCAAGAATGGTTGCCGTCACCTGAATTTCTCTTCTTAAGCGCTCGTCAAAAAGCGGGCGGATGGTTCGGTCAATAAGCCGAGCGGAAAGAGTGGCCTCGTCGGACGGCCGACCCTCGCGCCTTATAAATCTCGAGCCGAGGATTTTACCCGCCGCGTAAAATTTCTCTTCATAATCAACGGTAAGCGGGAAAAAGTCACTCGTCCCGTTTTTTTCCGACATCACTACGGTTGCAAGCACTGCAGTTGCACCGTACCGCGCCAAAACCGCACCGTCGGCTTTCTGAGCCAATTTGGAAATCTCAAGGGTTAATTCCTCGCCGCCGACTTTGGTTTTGTAAATTTTTCTGTTTAAATCCATAGATTTTTCACGAACAATGTCAATCTGTTTTTCAATAATGCAGGTTAACGCCGTTTGCCTTTATTCATATTGTTGGCGACTGCTTTTTTCCTGATTCTAAGAAGAATGCGGGGAATGTTTTCCAATTCAACAAAATTGTCAGCCGACTCCTTCAGCCGAGAAGAGGTGGTCCGGCTAAAAGCCGCTACTTCAACCTGTTTGCCTAAACCCCATTTCAAGTATTCAACCAGAGGAACGAAATCGCCGTCGCCGGTCACGAGGATTATTACATCGAGAGAAGTCGCCATTCTGATGGCGTCAACTGCAAGTCCTACGTCCCAGTCGGCTTTCTTGACACCGCCCGGATAAATAAGGAGATCCTTATTTCGAAGTTCAAAGCCGGTTTTCCGGAGAGCTTCAAAAAAAGATTCTTCACCCAAAGCCGTCTCACTCGTGACGACGTAGGCCATCGCTCTTATAAGATGCCGGTCGCCGACGATATTCTTTAAAAGTTCCTTGAAGTTTACCCGAGAATTTAAAAGGTTCTTGGCTGAGTGATAAATGTTCTGGACATCAACAAAAACTCCCACTCTCTGAGAGGGATGAGCTTTTTCGTTAGCGTCAATTGCCATATCTAAAGTTTTAGTTTCTTCGTAATTTTGTTATGGGCTTTCTCGTCTTCCCGGCTAAGATACTGAAGAAAACGGCGGCGTTTACCAACCATCATCAAAAGTCCTCGCCTGGAATGATGGTCTTTGGAGTGTTTCTTCAAGTGACCGGCAAGCTCCTCTATTCTTCTTGTTAGAAGGCCAATTTGAACTTCAGCTGAACCGGTGTCGGTTTCGTGTTTCTGATGCTCCTTAACAACCGTCTGTTTCTTTCTTTTTGAAAGCATTTTCGTAGATTTATAGAGGTTACCATAGGTTATAAGGAATGTCAAAGGTGAAGATTTTACGACGTTTTCGAGGAGCGTTGTAAAATCTTCGCGAGATTTTGTGTCAAAAACTCTTTGATGCAACAATCTCCATTTTACGACAGTTGAGGTATAATGTTATTTAATGACCGAAATAGAAAAACTTCTAAAAGAATATCTTGACTATCTGGAAATTGAAAAAAACCGCTCGCCGAAGACACGGGAGAATTACGAGCGCTACCTCAAGACCTTCATAAAAAAAACCGATGTGAGCAAAATATCCGACATCACGAGGGAAAAAATAAGGGAATTCCGGGTCGCTCTCGCCCGGGAGAACTTGAAAAAAATCACTCAGAGCTATTACGTAATCGCCATCAGGAATTTTCTCAAATACCTGGTAAGGCGGGAGCTGCCCGTTCTCTCCCCCGAAACAATCGAATTACCGAAAGTGTCCCGCCGCGAAATCGAGACTTTGGACTATGCCGAACTCGAGCGACTCCTGAGGGCACCGAGGGATAATAGTCTGCGCGCTCTCCGCGACCGGGCAATATTGGAAACATTTTTCTCAACTGGTCTCCGACTCTCGGAGCTCTGCAGCCTGCTGCGAACGATCGACTTGAAACGGGGCGAAATTTCTATCCGGGGCAAAGGCGGCAAATTAAGGGTTGTGTTTTTATCGGACGGAGCAAAAAAAGCGCTGAAGGATTATCTCGGAAAGCGTGATGACACAGAAGACGCCCTGTTTACCAGTTTGTCCAAAGGTGGAAAGGTAATTGGCCGGATCAGCGCCCGGGCCGTTCAGCGCTTGATTGATGCTCGAGCTCGCGAAGCCGGCATCTCAAAGAAAGTCCACCCCCACCAAATCCGACACTCATTTGCGACGGACCTATTAATAAACGGCGCCGACTTGCGTTCGGTTCAGGAACTCCTGGGTCACGCCAACATCTCCTCCACTCAAATCTACACTCACCTCACAAACAAAGAACTCCGCGAAATCCACGAAGTTTTTCACGGAAGAAGGAGAAAATAATACTCTTCTACCCAATATGCGATCGCATATTGGGTAGAAAGAAAAAAATGCATTAAGGCTTTTTTGAACGAGGCTGATCTTGTGCGCGCTCAGGGGATCGAACCCCGGACCTACTCGGTGTAAACGAGTCGCTCTACCACTGAGCTAAGCGCGCGGAGTCGGTGGGTCAGGAAGGACTCGAACCTTCGATCGCCAAGGTATAAGCTTGGTGCTTTAGCCGCTAAGCTACTGACCCAATTACCTTATAGTCACCGGTTTTAGTTTAAAGCTTTTTATTATTTTGTAAAATTCTTCCTGCTCGAGAGTTTCCTTTTCTATCAACGTCTTTGCAATTTTCTCAAGAGCTTTTTTTCTGGTGGAAACTATCCTTTTCGCTGCTTGGAGCGCTTTATTAATGAAGTTGTTCACTTCCTCATCAATGATTGAAGCAACCGTTTCCGAATAATCTTTCTCAGATGAGATTTCCCGACCGAGAAAAATGAGTTCCTGATTTTTGCCGAAAGTCCGGGGACCCAATTTATCGCTCATCCCGAACTGGGTAACCATCTGGTGGGCAAGGGCTGTGGCTTGTTTGATGTCATTGGAAGAACCGGTTGACAGGTCACCGAATTTTATCATCTCGGCAACGTAGCCACCGAAAGCAACGGCTAAGTCCGCCAAAAACTGGGCCCTGGTTGCCAAGCGCCGATCCTCGGTTGGCAATTTTAAGGTGTAGCCACTAGCAACTCCGCGGGAGACTATCGATATCTTGTGAACCGGGTCGGCCTCTTTCAGGCTTGCCGCAACCAAGGCGTGGCCGGCTTCGTGATAAGCGGTTATTTCTTTTTCATTTTTGGAAATCACCCGGCTTTTACGTTCAGGGCCGAGCATTACTTTCTCAATCGAGTCAAAAAAATCTTTCTGAGAAACGACTTTGCGACCGGTGCGGGCAGTAAGAATCGCCGCTTCATTTACGAGGTTGGCAAGGTCGGCGCCCGAGAATCCCGGCGTCCGAATAGCTACTACTTTCAAATCTACCTTTTTCTCAAGCGGTACCTCCCGGACGTGGATTTTTAATATTGCCTCGCGGTCGGTAATACCGGGCATATCAAGCACCACTCGCCGGTCAAAACGACCGGGTCGGAGAAGAGCCGAATCCAAAATATCAGGCCGGTTGGTCGCCGCTATCACAATCACGTTCGTATCCCGCTCAAAACCATCCATTTCAACCAAGATTTGATTCAAGGTTTGCTCCCGCTCATCGTGCCCCCCGCCCAAGCCGGCGCCCCGCTCGCGACCGACAGCGTCAATCTCGTCAATAAAAACAATGGAAGGGGCGACTTTTTTGGCGGTGTTAAAAAGATCTCTTACCCGAGAGGCACCCACTCCGACGAACATTTCAACAAATTCGGAAGCGGAGAGGTGAAAGAAAGGGACGCTTGCTTCACCGGCCACTGCCCTCGCGAGTAAAGTTTTCCCTGTCCCAGGCTGACCCAAAAGAAGCACGCCGCGCGGAATCCGGGCACCGATTGATAGAAACTTTTTCGGGTTTTTCAAAAAGTCAACGATTTCTTCAAGCTCCTCTTTTGATTCTTTCAAGCCGGCAACATCATTAAAGGTTACTTTCTTCCGGGAAGCTGAAAACACACGAATGTTAGCTTTACCGAAAGTAAAAGCCTGGTTAACGCCGGTGCGAGCCTGGCGGAAAATCCACCAAAAAATAAAGACGATTATTATTATAGGAAGAACGGTGGGAATGATAACGCCCGACCAGAAACGGAGACCGCTCTCTTCCTCCACCTTGAGTTCAACGCCGCGGAGCGCCTCCGTTTCCACGCCGTAATTCCTTAAGGTTTCCGAAAAACCGGCTTCTTCCTCTTTTCTCGAGACCGCTTTACTTTCATCTTTTAAAACCAGTTCAAGGTTGTTGCCTTTTACCGCGATACTTTTTACTTCGCCGGCGTTTATTTTTTCCGTTACCTGGCTAATGCTTAAAACCGGCGGTTTCTCTACTCCTAAATTTAAAAGCAGAGAAAAAACAATTGTCACGGCGATGAAAGTGGCAATCACCCAGAATAAATTTTTACCAAAAATCTTCATTTTCAAGTCCTCTTAATATAACTAAATTCATTAAAAAACTGAAGCCCCGGCACGATTGTCATACTCGTGCCGGGACCAGTGCTTACAGGGACAGGATTACTTCAGGAAGAGTCGTCCTCACCGCCAGCTTCTTTTTCTTCTCGAGGAGTTCCGCTCACCGCCTGACGGATTTCCTTCAGGAGTTGAATCCGGTCTAGCAATTCAATCATCTCCTCGTTCAATCTGTTGATGAGCGCGCCAATCCGGGCAACCTTACCCTCAAACCGGCGACGGAAATCTTTCTCATGACCGGTTATCTCGAGAACGCTCTCATCAGTCGCATCCGTAAGGTAGGAGATGATGTCCTGAATGACCACTAGCAGCCGCTCACGAAGAACAACTTTCTCCTTCAGTGGAAGCCGACCCCGGCGATACCTCGTAACTGCCTTTCCCAGCTCCCCGGGAACGTCGGCAATGCCGTGATACCACGCCTGAGGTGACACTTCCAACCGTTTTGCCGAGAGGAACTCCGGCGAACCGATTTCGTCCCCGAAGAAGACGTACGGATAGAGCCACTCGAAGCAGACGAGTTCCACGAGTTCAGCCGCCACTTGGTCAATGAACTCAGCACGTCTCCAGGCGGGCACCAAGTCTAAAGCCTGAATCTTCTGCATACACTGTTGGATTTTTGCCTTTTCGTGACTGACACCGCGGGCGTCTCTCTTCTTCGCGGCTCGGATACCGGCCTTGGACGCCCGAACTGCGGTTTTCCTTAACCGGTAAGCTTCCTCAAGCTCGTGAACCGCTCCCTTCTCGAAATCCTCCGGCCGAGGCCCCGCTCTCTCCAGAACTTTCAGAACCATTCCCATATCTAAATCCCTCCCCTGGGGGTTTTAAGTCTTCTTGAGATGAACTAAATAAATCTTATCACTTCTACCCCAATCGGCGAAGCAAAAAGGGAAATTACCGAACGTTTCGGTGACGTATTAAAAGCCGTCGAACAAGTCTTCTAAAGATTCACTTTCTTCTTCAAGACCGCTGAAACTATCGGGTAGGCTTATTTCTTCTTCAATTGGAGTCGTGGTAGCAACTTCCGTTTCCGGCTCGGTAACCGGTAATGTGAGTTGGGCTGTTACCGGTAATTCAGCCGGTACATCAACCGGAATCTCTTGCTGCTGTTCCTTAAAATAAACCTGGCTCGGTTCATCAGATGAAGGAGCAAAAAGAAGCGGCACATAAGCGATTACCAAGCCAAAAGCCAAGAAAAGCACCACAACTGTAACCAAAGTTTTATTTTTCTTCGGACTCATATCTCTTTAAATATTACCAAATAATCCAGCTTGCGGCGAATCTTCCTCTTTATAAGTCAGAGGGAGTTTAATCATGTCCGGCACGTCCCGCTGGGGAATCCAAAGATAACCCTGGTTGCGAATAAGGTCGAATATCTCTTTGGTTATCTTTACATCCTGAAGGCAGTAATTTTTTAACTTCTCCATCTCGCCGCGAGCGTACATCCCGATTGCCTCAAGGCCGTGGCTGGTTTTGCCGATGCCGAGATTGGCCTCGGCAAGCACGCCCAAGCCAATTCGCCGACCGAAAGCTTTCGTAATCTCTTCCAGGATGTCGTAATGGGGAACGGCGGATAATTTAAAATCAAAATATTTTTCCAAGACCGGCACATCAAACCTCTTACTGCTAAAACCGATGAGGGGGCTGGCACTCTTCAGAAACCTACCCAGCTCATCAAGTTCGTTCTCGTCAAAACAGATGTATTCGTCCTTGTCGTACGAATAAACCCCGACCACCGAAACTTCAAGCTTATCAATATTCTGGTCTCCGCCGACGTCGGCGAAGGTGTTTTTGGTTTCAATGTCAAAAACGATTTTTTTAGACATGCCTATCGGCTACCTTGGTCGCGGCGTAACTCTCCGGCTTCGTTTTTACCTCAAAATTATTGGCCCGAATCATTCCAACCACTTCCTGAATAAGCACCTTTGTTTGCCCGTTCTCGCCGATATCGGCGTGAATCTCAAAACTCCAGTTTTTAGATGAAGAATCTTTTTTAAGTTCTCCCAAAAAGAGGTGAGCGGCTTCAAGCGAAAGCATCACTTCTTTTATTATCCGGTCGCGAATAGTGTGGAACTTGCCGGCTTGGAGTCGGCGCCAGAAATAACGGCCGCCGTTGCCGATTCGGTGAACCACCACCGCCGTTACAAAGTCGGCGTTCTTGCTCCGGAGCGCTTCGGAGTCGGTCCCGATAATGATTTTGTATTGCCGCTTCGGGTCGCTTTTCATGAAACGCAAAACCTCCGCCACCACCTGAGCCACGTCAAGTTTTAAACCAAAAGAACTATTAAAAAGCAATTCCATACCTTACAAACTATTCCCCATTAAATCTTTTGTCAATTTTACTGAATGTGCCGAGGGTGGGACTCGCCGCTCAAGACTCGGTCTTGAGCGAGCCTCGCCCCGATTTCAATTGGGGCGGGAACCCACTTAAGATTCTATTGATATTGCGTCTGCCAGCGCCACTTTTCCAATAAATTTCTCTTTTCTTAGCTTCTTCTTTAGTTAAACTATCTTCCGTATAAATAATTTTCCACGGCACATAGGGTTTTGTTGCTCTTACTCTACCGCTATTGTGATATCTCAATCTCTCTTTCAAGTCAGCGGTATAACCTACGTAAGTCCGGGGCGTCTTTAAACTATAAAGTATATAAAGAGTGAACAACATTGTGCCGAGGGTGGGACTCGAACCCACAAGCCCTTGCGAGCACTAGCTCCTAAAGCTAGCGTGTCTGCCAATTTCACCACCTCGGCATATCGGTTAATAGATTATATAAGGAAGACCTCAATTTGACAAATACTCAATTTTGTTGCAAATTATTTATAGCTGTTCTACAAATGCGAACCCCCGGAGGTGGAATATGAATCTCTATGCAATCATTCCTGCGGCAATTGCCATTTCCCTCCTTGCCTTCTCTTTTCTGATGGAGAGGAGAAAGAAGGCATGGATCACAATCAAACAGCCGCCCGGTCTAACAAAATCCGATAAGGCTCGCTTTCTCACTCTACAAGCTTCTTTCCGAACGCTGTATCGAAACGGAGGGCAATACAGATGGGGCAACATTGGTGGTGGAGCCTTCCGAGAGATCGAGCGGCATCTTGAATACTCCAAGAGCCACAACGAAGATCCGCTCGCAACAGCGTGTAAAGAAGTAACTAGCAAGACATACGACCTGCTGATGAAGTGGAAACGTTACGGGCAGGCCGGTGCCTTTGCGAAACGATGGAATCTCTCCTGACCGTACTACTGACCTCCCAAGCGCAACGCCACCAATTCAGTTGGTGGCGTTTGCTTTTCATAAATTAAAGCTTAGTTTGACAAATACTATAATATGTGATATCTTATAAAGTAGAAATCTGACAACTGAATACTAGAACTACCAACATATCTCACGATTGCGCCGGAGAGCGCAGGAGGAACACCATGGATTTGAAGCGGATTATTCAGGGAGCTGGTGTCATCTTCGCTCTCATCGGAGCGGGGTTTTGGCTCTTCACGAACTTCTGGTTCGGCCTTTCAATCTTTTTCGTTCTCTTCGGAGGATTCATCCTCCAAGGATTGCGACGAGTACCGGCTGACCCGCCTCACATGGCCCAGGTAACCATATTTGGGGAACGGTTCACGAAAACCGTCACCGTCCGGAACCCGCACACGGGGGAAGACGAAGAGAAGGAAGTAAGCGTGTACAAGGAAGAAGGGTGGCGATTCTTTCCTCTCTGCCCCATCTGGTACGGATTAATCCTAATAAAAGTCGAAAGACTACCCTTTGATGTCGTGTCGGAGTTAACAAAAACCCCCGACAACGCGGATTCAAGGGTGCCTGTCCTCGTAGCCGGTAGACCGAGCCCTGACCACTTCATCCAGTATCTCAACAGTGGTGGAGTAAGAGGCGTCACAATCCAGCTCAGGACCAAAATCTTGGAACGGCTCCGGGAGTGGTCCATGTCGTTGGAGGAAGGTCCTTTCACCTGGAGAGAACTCAACATGTCCCAACTTGAGGGCACAAGCGTGCTCATCAAGAACATAGCGGGGAACTCGCTAACCATTGTTCCTCCCTACGCTCAAGATGTCCCAACCTGGATCTGGCTCCGATACTTCCGGAGGCCGCGGCCAACCCAATTCCTTGAAAGAGAAAATGACTGGGCCGAAGATGACTGGAAACGCGTCAAGGACAGGCTCAGTATAATCAAGAGCGAAGAGGGTCCTGAAGCTCTCCTGGAACTCCAAGAGAAAGTCGAGAAACGGAGGCGGGAAATCCGCGATCTTCGTACAGGCGACGGCAAAATCCTAGTCGAGGACATCGGCTGGATTATCGAACGCCTGAACATCGGCGATATTGACTTGCTTGGAGGAGCAGCCGAGGCAGCCGATGCGCAAGCTAGAGAGAAGCTGGAAAGAGACGCTGAAGAGGTGGAGCTCGCCCACGTACGGGCGCGAATCAAGGAATTCATGGGGGAACCGTTCAACTACTCTCCCGAACAAGCCCTCGAGGCCGTTCAAACCGAACGTGGGAAGGTGCCGAAGGTTATCGACGAGAAGAAGTTGAGCATTGCCCCCGAATCTCGCGATGTTGTGGAACGGGTTCTCACTGCTTTCGCAAGGAGGTAGGCAATGGCGAACACACAGACAACGACCGCGGAGCCAGCACCTAGCTGGCTATGGGCGGTTCTCATCGTCCTCGCCATCCTACCTATCGTCTTCTGGATGACGAGACAGGACGACTCAACACCGGAGACCGCCGAGATGCCAGCCCGCTCCTGCGAAATCTGGAGTGAGCAGTACGCTGTCATCCCCTGGAACAGGTTCCCCAACGATACCCTTCGGGTCGGCCGGGGCGAACAGTGGGTAGTGCAACTGCATCCCGTCGAGATGAGCGGAGTAATCATCCTCGACCCCTGGGCTCGCGACAACTGGACCTTGCCCACCGACGAGACCCACATGCTTTTTTCCGACGGTCTAGAAATCACCGACGCGCCGGGAAAGAGCGTGGAACGCGGAAGGCGTAATACCTTCCGTGCATGGGGTGAAGGATGTCTGTTGGTTCGAGTAAGCGGCTAAGAGCCGTATAGCAAGCCCCGTAAGGTGTTCTTCACCTTACGGGGTGTTTTTTTATTTTTATATTCAAAAAAACACAAAACCCCCGAAATGGGGGTTTTGTTTTAAGAGTCAATGCTAGCTAGAAGCCGGTCCCCGGTTCCCCAATGACATCGATGTTCAAAACGTTCAAAATAATCACTGGAATGAAGAACGCAAGAGCCGCGACCACGATTGCAACAACGGCATAAATAAGCTTTTTCTTTGCGGAGTTGACCTTATCTTCTTCACCACCGGCTGTAAGATAACCAAAGGCGGCTAAAATTATGAAGATAACCGCAACAACAAAGAATATTGCCGCGAACCAGTTACCAATGGTCCTTATTAAGTTAACAAGATCGGTGCCGGTTTCAGGTCCGCCCGTTACCTGACCGAACACAATTATCGGTAGAATAAGGGACGAGATTACCACGAGCTCCAGAAAGATGTTTTTTGTTGATTTGCTAAGCATCATGAATTTATTTTTTTCTTCAACAATAAATGCCGACCTTTTAATTTAGTTAGCTTAAATAACGCTCACACCCAGAATATTCTGAATAATTTTGATAATACTCCAAGCTAGAAGAATTATAACAAAACCAACAATAGTGTAAAGAATCGTCCTTTTTCCGGTCGTAACTTTCTCCGTATCTCCGCCGGCAAACATTATCTGATAAGCGCCGTAGATTATCATCAGGGCCGTAATCGGGATTGCCACTAAAATAAGGAAGTTGACGATTTGCTGTAAAACAGTGATGAAATCTTTACCGCCCAAGGGGTCGGGTAAGCTTACGTCTCCGCCACCGTGAGTATCAGCTAAAGCCAGAGGCACAAAAACAACGGCGCCGATTAAAAAGAAAAATAGTACAGATTTCATTATTCTCATTATACCAATTATGCGCTGCACGTTATGCTCTCCCATGGAAAATCGGGGCTACCGCTCAGGAAGTGGAAAAGAGTCCTTAAAATTACGACCGCCGCAAGAACAATGATAATGCCGACTACGGCCGAGGTCATAATCTTTTTTGCCGAGCCCACTCTATCCGGTGAACCGGCGGCAAACATAAGCCGGAGAGCCCCCCAGACAATCATCGCCACCGCAATTGGTATTGCAATCTGAAAAAGCAGAGTGAGAATGTTTGAGGTGACAACGAGGCCGTCACAAAAAGTGCAGGGACCGGCAACATTGCAGGTCGCCCCGCCGCTCCCCGTGCCTTCCCAGATATTTATCGCTTGAGCTAAAAACGTATTCATTAAAATCTTCTCCTCATTAAGCTGGTTATCTCCCGCTCGGCTTTGTCCAAAGCATCACCTACTTTAATGTTACCCGATGCCACCGAACTTATCATATCGGAGAAAATGCCGGATACCGCGTCCGGGTCTGCTTGGTGCCAGGAACGGGCGATTAATGCCTGTCTGGCAAAGACGTTTAGTTCCGGGTCATCCGACTTCTCACCAATGAGTGAGCGGAGGGCTGGCGGCCGGTTAATTCTCTCAAGATAACTTTTAGCGTTATTCTTGTTTGTCGTAAGGGTAAGAATAAAATCCCACGCAAGATTTTGTTTTTTGCTCTGACGGGAAACTGCATAGCCCCAGTAGCCGGGATAAGCAATTGTCTTCTCGGCCTGCTCGGGTTGGAGCATATCACTTATTGCAAAGTTCAAGAACGGATTTTTAGCCCATATCCTCGGAGCCATTGAGGCGTAGCCGAAAATCATGGAAGCGTCTCCTTCAGCAAAGGCATCCACCGGGTTTTTCATTGAATCGTTCCAAGTGTAAACTTCCGACTCCGGGTCGGAAAACTTTACATAAAACTCCAGGGCGTCCTCCCCTCTACGGGTCGCAAACTCGGCTCTGGTAAAATCATCACTTACCATTTTCGTCCCGGCTTGGAGCATAAGAAGCGACAAGACGTCCGGCGCGTTTTCCATAGAGTCCAGTGAGCCGCCAATTGCCGCCGCCGCCCTCGTAATTTCATCTCCATCTTTCTTAACAAGTTTCGGAACGGTCTCCTCAAACTCCTCCCAAGTTGAAGGCGGAGAAGTTATTGCCGCCTGATCAAGGTGTTCCCGATTGTAATAGAGGGCAAGCGTATCAATTGAAAGAGGAAGGGCGTAAACGCTCCCTGAAGAAACAAAATCAGACTCCACTACCTGAGGGAAAAGGTTACGAAGACCCAAAATGGAGAATTTTGTTTGAGTAACCGGAACAATTTTGTTTATATCCCGAGGCAAAGCCTGGTTTCTCATCATGAAAATATCAGGACCCTCGCCCGCGGCAAGAGCATCAAGGAGAACCTGTTCGTACCCGACCGCATCAGTGAAACGGCGGTAATTTACCGTAATACCCGGATAAACCGCTTTATAAGCTGCGAGGGCGGAATTATAACTCTCAAGACTGTCAAAAACCCCCCAAAATTCCAGATTGGTTTTAATGCTCGTCTTGGGGTCCTCTTTCTTCAAACCCGGCAGAATACCAAAGAAAACCAAGATTAAAATCAGGATTACTAACCCGACTACACCAATAATGACGACTTGATTCTTAGTTAAGTTCACAGTGATAATTTCAAATTTCTAATACTGAAACTTTGTCATAGACAGACGATTCCAATAAGTTTGTCACTGCCTTTCAGGGTCATGATTTTCACGCCTTGAGTGCTGCGGCTGGCGGTTCTTATGTTTTCGATTCCCGTTCGGAGGGCCTGACCTTTTGAGGAAAAGACAATGGCTTCTTCTTCAAATCCCTGGAGAACTATTGCAGTAATGACCGATCCGGTTTTCTCGCCGATTTTGGCAGTCTTTATTCCCGAACCGCCCCGCCTCTGGAGCTTATAACTCCCCAAAGACGTCTGTTTCGCAAAGCCCTTCTCGGTTACCACAAGCAGTTTATTCTTCGTTTTTTCCTTACTGCTTTTAATTATACCAAGCCCTATCACCCGATCGCCTTTCTTAAGTCGGATTGCCTGAACACCGGACGTTGCCCGACTCATAAGGCGAACTTCTTTTTCTTTGAAGCGGATAGCTTGTCCCAAGGCAGTAACCAAAATTACTTCGTCAGTGCCAGAGGAAAGTTCTACTCCCCTCAAAGCATCGTCTGACCTCAACTTTATGGCTATGATTCCAGTCCGCCTTACATTCTCGAAATCGGTAAGAGCGCTCTTTTTAATGAGGCCGGAGGCGGTCGCCATTACGATGAACTTTTTTTCTTCTTCGCCCGACCCATAAGCCAGAACGGCGCTTATGTTTTCAGTTGTCGGAATCTCAAGAAAATTATGGATTGACTTGCCTTTGGCAACTCTGGTTCCAGCCGGGATCTCGTAAGCTTTTGTTTGGTAAACTTTACCCCGGTCCGTAAAGAAAAGAATATTGTCGTGAGAACTAGCCGAAAGAAGGCGGGTAAGAGTGTCTTCTTCCTTTAACTCGAAACCGATAAGACCTTTGCCGCCCCGGGCTTGAGCCTTAAAGGCAGAGGGCTTCATTCTTTTGATGTAATTGCCTCTGGTAAGAGTGATTATCACATCTTCCTCCGGAATGAGATCTTCTTCCTTAAATTCCTTGAGATCAGAAGCAACCAGTTTTGTCCGGCGTTCACCACCGAAATTTTTCTTAAGCGCTGTAAGTTCGTCGTTAATTATTGCCGCAATCTTTTTCGGGTTTTTCAAAATGAGTTTCAGCTCAGCGATAAATTTCTTTTTTTCTTTCAATTCGTCTTCTATTTTTTTTCTCTCAAGAGCCGCCAAGGTAGATAGCTTCATGTCCAAAATGGCGTCGGCCTGAATGGCGGTAAGCTTAAAATTTTTAACTAAATTCTTTTTGGCTTCTTCCCGATCTTTTGATTTTTTAATCGTGGCAATGACCTTATCAATGAATTTTAAAGCCTTACTCAAACCTTCCAGAACGTGGGTTCTCTCTTCGGCTTTCTTTAAATCAAATTCGGTCCGGCGGCGGACGACAAGTTTCCGGTGGGCGAGATAGTGAACAAGAATATCTTTCAAGGAAAGCGTCTCGGGTTGAATGCCGTTTACGAGAGCAAGTATGTTGAAGTAGATGTTTTTCTGAAGCTCGGAGTACTGATAAAGCTGATTCAAAACTTTCTGAGGAGGAGCACTGCTTTTTAATTCCACCACAATCCTCAAACCTTCCCGGTCGGACTCATCGCGGATATCACGGATGCCGTCAATTCTTTTATTCTCGTGAAGTTTGGCAATTGCTTCAATAAGATTCGCTTTGTTCACCTGGTAGGGAATTTCGGTTACGACTATCTGAAAACCGCTTTTTTTCTCTTCGATTTCAGCAACGGCTCTCACCGAAACACTGCCCCGGCCGGTTGAGTAGGCGTCTTTCAAGGAGGAAGCACCGTAAATTATCCCGCCAGTCGGGAAATCCGGCCCCGGCACGAACTTTATGAGCTCCTTTATGCTTGCATTCGGATTATTGTTCAGGTACTTTAGCGCTTCAGCCACCTCTCCAAGATTGTGAGGCGGGATGGAAGTAGCCATCCCAACGGCAATGCCGACCGTTCCGTTAATAAGAAGATTGGGGAGTTTTGCCGGGAGATATGTCGGTTCGTTACGGGAAGAGTCATAATTTGGCTGCCAGTCAACCGTTCCTTTTTCAATGTCAAAAAGGAGTTCTTCGGCAATTTTTGAAAGCCGTGCTTCCGTGTACCTCATTGCCGCCGGCGCATCACCGTCTATTGAACCCCAGTTGCCCTGGCCGTCTATTAACGGGTATCTGAGCGAGAAATCCTGAGCCATTCGAGCGAGAGCATCGTAGACAGAGGAGTCGCCATGAGGGTGGTATTTACCAAGCACTTCACCAACAACATTTGCCGATTTTTTAAATTTTGCGCCGGCCGAGAGCCCCGAATCCCACATTGCCCAGAGAATCCGCCGCTGGACTGGCTTCAGACCGTCGCGCACGTCCGGTAAGGCGCGCGCAACAATTACCGACATGGCGTAATCCAAGTAGGATTCGCGAAGCTCGACGGTTATTTCCCGATTTTCTATTTTTGACGTTTCTTTTGCTTTGTCTGCTTTATTTTTTTCCATGGTTAAGGTAAGGACGTCGGTTTAAGGGGTTCTTCGGGAATGAATTCGGCGCCTCCGCCCTCAAGAGTAAATTCTTTAACCTGGCTGAAACTCTCTCCGATTTTCTCAAACTGACTTTTTAAATCTCCAAAAATATTTTTCGCTCCCCGAGCAATAGTATTGAAAAACGAATCCCCGCTCTTTTCCTCTATGACCGACATATTTTCGGGAATGGTTTCGGCGGCGCCGCCTACCGGCTGAGGCAAAGTGATATCAAGGTAAAAAAACCATAAACCCACAACAACTATCATAGCAAGAGATGAAAACACAGTAAGATAAAATTTCTTCGTTTTTTCATCCGACCGCTGGACTTTTCTTAGCCCTTCTCTTGTCTTCTCTACAATTTCTTCAAAGTTCAAGTTAGGCATTTTACCTCCATTTTACCCGGTTCCAAATCTTTAGCCTTAAAAACCAGTTTTTCTTCGGGTAAACACTTGTCTTTACCCACTTCTTTCAAAAAATTTTTCGGTCCGGCAGCCGCCCGATTGAAAAGCGAAGGAATTATGAGAGCTGGCTCGATTTGCCTTACGAGTTTTGCTGCCACAGCCTCGGACATAAATGGCTTACCGCCGACGGGAATAATTACTACCTGAGAACCTTTGAATTTCTCCTGAGCTTCGGGAGAAGGTTCATGACTAAGGTGTCCCAAAACAAGAACGCTTATACCTTCAAGCATTATCCGGTAAACGGTTTTCTCGTCTCCTCTATCGATGCCCACGCTCATTCCCCAAACAAGAGCGTCACCAACTTCGTATTCGCCCTGGTGGTCAATAAAGAAAGTGTCGTCTCCGGGCGGCGGGATGGGTGAGGGTTTTAAGGTGCTCAAAACTAAATCAGCTCCCTTGAAAGAGCGGCCATCAGTCGGGTCTATAAGAACGGTGAAGCTCCCCGACTGGATTTTAAAGTAATTCTCACCGTGGTGGGTAATGACCATATAAAACTCCGAATAATAACATTATAATTGAGAATTGCTTGATTTTCAACGGCTTTTTGTGATAATCTTGAGGACATTATGCCCGCCAACTATATACAACAATTCTTCAAGCAGTTCGTAAAAGACAAACCCGAACTTTTTTCAGTTCTTAAAATCGGCGATCTTGTTGAGGGAGTAGTACTCGAGAAAGGCGCAAACGCAATAGTGGTTGATTTGGGACGCCACGGTACGGGAATGGTTTATCGGGAAGAGGTTCAAAGCGCCAAAGATATGATAAGAGAAATCAAAGTTGGCGACCCGATTCACACGAAAGTAATCGAGGTGGATAATGAGGAAGGAATGGTTGAATTGTCGCTCACTGAAGCCGGCAAACAAAAAGCTTGGGCGGAAATTCAGGAATCCCAAGAACGGGAAGACATCATCAAGGTAAAAATAAAAGGCGCCAACCGCGGCGGTCTTATCTCCGAAATAAGCGGCATCTCCGCATTTTTACCCGTTTCTCAATTATCAGGAGAACACTACCCGCGACTCCCTACGGAGGACAGAAACCAGATATTGGAGGAGATCCAGAAAATCGTCGGGGAAGAACTGGAAGTGAAGATAATCGACCTTAACCCACGCACCAACAAGCTCATAATTTCGGAAAAGGCGGCTACTCAGGTGTCGATTAAGGAGCTCGCCAAAAATTATAAAGTTGGCGAAGTAATTCACGGGGTAATCTCGGGAGTGGCCGATTTTGGAGCATTCGTAAAATTCACCGACAATCCCGAAATTGAGGGCCTGATTCACATTTCCGAACTTTCTCACCAAACCATTGAAAACCCAAAGGAAGTAGTCAGTGTAGATGATGCCATCGAGGCCAGAATAATAGAGATAAAGGATGGGAGAATTTCGCTTTCTCTAAAAGCTCTCCAGTCTGATCCGTGGGAAAAAGTTCCGGAAAAATACAAAGAAGGCGAAACAGTAAAGGGAGAAATTTACGCCCACCACCCATACGGCGCAATCGTGAATCTCGGTGACAGAATCCAGGGACAAATCCACGTTTCCGAATTCGGCGGCGTACCGGAGATGAAAAAAGAGCTTGCTTTGGGCGAAAAATATAATTTCAAAATTGAGAGCATAAAAGCTGAGGAAAAGAGGATAGCCTTAAAACTAGTCAAATAACCTCTCTCTTCACTAGTTTTTAACTTTGTAGTAAAGTGTCCTTAATGGACACCGAAGTTGGTAATCTTATAAAAAAAGAATTTACGCGGCAGAAAGAAGGGGTAGAACTTATAGCTTCAGAAAATTACGTCTCCCGGGCAATCCTAGAGGCTCTGGGAAGCGTTTTTACCAACAAATACTCCGAGGGTTACCCCGGCAAACGCTATTACGGAGGGCAGGAAAATACCGACGCAGTAGAGCAGCTTGCCATTGATCGAGCAAAAGAACTCTTCGGCAGCGACCACGCGAACGTTCAGCCGCTCTCCGGCGCCGCCGCAAACGTGGCAGTTTATTTCTCTTGGCTCGAGCCGGGTGATACAGTACTCGGAATGGATCTCACTCACGGCGGACACCTTACCCACGGTGCACCGGTTACCTACATGTCGAAGCTTTTCAAATTCGTGCGGTACGGAATGAAAGATGTTGAAACAGGAGAAATTGATTACGATAAACTGCGCGAGACAGCGAAGAAAGAGCACCCCAAAATTATTCTTGCCGGATTCTCGGCCTATCCCCGCGAACTGGACTATGATGCAATAAAATCAATTGCCGATGAAGTGAGCGCTATCGCAATGGCCGACATGGCTCACATAGCTGGACTAATTGCCGCAGGCGTCCTAAAAAACCCTTTCGACGCCGGGTTTCACATCATGACTACGACAACGCACAAAACATTGCGCGGTCCACGGGGAGCAATGATTTTAAGCAAAGGAACTGTTAGTAATCCTCTAAAAGCGCCCGAGAAAACAATTGAGAACCTACCCACACTTATTGACCGAAGCGTCTTCCCGGGTTTGCAGGGCGGCCCGCATATGAACGCTATTGCTGCCATCGCCATTGCCCTAGGTGAAGCGCAGAAGCCGGAGTTTAAACAATATGCCGCGCAAATTCTCGCAAATGCCAAGCGGATGGCGGAGAAACTTATGGAAAACGGGATAAAACTTGTGACAAACGGCACGGACAACCACATGATGGTTGTTGACTGCACGAAAAGCTGGAACCTGAACGGCAAAGTAGTTGAACAAGTTCTCGACAAAGTGGGTATTACGGCGAGTAAGTCGACCGTACCTGACGACCCCAACCCGCCGTTTAGACCAAGCGGTCTGCGCCTCGGAACGCCGGCGATGACCACCCGGGGGATGAAAGAACCGGAGACCGACCAGCTGGTCAGCTTTATGCTGGAAGCGATACGAGCGAAGGATAATGAGGGAAAACTTAAAGAAATCAAAGCCCAAGTCAAGGAATTCGTTTTGAAATTCCCGCTACCCGGAACAGACGAATGATCATTAACGGCGAGAAAATCGCGGATGAAATCGTCGCCGAGCTGAAAAAGAAACCGAAGCCAAGAAAATCTCTGGCAGTGGTTCAAATCGGTGACGAACCGACGATGGTGAGCTTCATAAAAAGGAAAGAAAAAATTGCTCGTAAACTCGGCGTAGATTTCCAAATCCATCGAATTTCAACCTCGATAGACAACGAGGGGCTGCGGGATAAGGTTTCAAAAATTGCCGGTGACCCGAATTGCGGCGGTATCGTCCTCCAACTGCCTCTTCCGGAACACATAAACCGCGACGAAATAATAAAAGCAATTCCGCCTGAAAAAGACGTTGATAACCTGACTGGTAAGTCCTCGGTCTCGGCCCCGGCCGTCGGCGTCGTGGAAGAAATAATAAAAACTAAAAACTATCAGCTAAAAAATAAAAGAGCGGCGGTAGTGGGCTTGGGTTTCCTAATCGGTAAACCCGTCTCCGAGTGGTTGAGAAACAAGTGTTCCAAACTTCAAACACTCGAGTCCGGCAGCGACTTTTCAACGTTAAAAGAGGCGAACCTCGTTGTCTCCGGTGTCGGTCTTGCCGGTTTAATAAAACCAGACATGCTGAGAAAAGACGCTGTGATGATAGACTTCGGCTACGACTTCAAGAGCAGTAAGGTCTACGGCGACTTTGACGTCAGTCAATTATCAAACGCTAATGGTCAATTATTATCCTACACCCCCACTCCCGGCGGCACCGGCCCGATTCTAGTCGTTAAACTATTCGAAAACTTCTACAAATTAAATCCGTAAATATCTACCAAGAAACGATTGCTTGTTAGTAGATTTAAATTTTTACTTTATTGCTTCGAGAGTTTTTTTCTTAATCGTGTTTAAAAGTTTCTTATCTTCCTTCAATCTCTCGCGGGATTTTTCCAGGCCTACCCCGATACGCTCGCCTTCAAAAGTGTAGCTTGAACCGCTTCTCTTCACTACGTCATACTTTACGGCCGTATTCAAAACGTCAGCCTCGTAGGAAATCCCTTCACCGTACATAATATCAAACTCGGTAATCTTGAAAGGCGGGGCGATTTTATTTTTCACGATTTTTACTTTGACCCGGCTGCCCACCACCTCGTCGCCCTTCTTAATATGGGCAATGCGGCGGATGTCGATTCTCACCGATGCATAAAACTTCAAAGCCAAGCCACCAGTCGTTGTCTCAGGATTACCCCACATCACGCCGATTTTCTGGCGAATCTGGTTTATAAAAATAACTATTGTTTTTGACTTATCAGCAATGGCGGCCAGCTTCCTGAGCGCCTGACTCATAAGCCGGGCCTGCGCCCCGATGTGATGAGCGCCCATCTCACCTTCAATTTCCGCCCGGGGAGTAAGAGCTGCTACTGAGTCAATAACTACAACATCGATGACTGAGGAACGAACCAAGCTCTCCAGGATGTTTAAAGCCTCCTCGCCGGTGCCCGGCTGGGAAATGATTAAATCTTTAATTTTCACACCGATATTCTTGGCATACTCGGGGTCAAGGGCGTGCTCGGCATCAATAAAAGCAGCCCGGCCGCCTCCCCGCTGGACCTCCGCCACGGCGTGGAGAGCCAAAGTCGTTTTACCGGAAGCTTCCGGGCCGTAAATTTCAATAATTCTTCCTTTGGGAAGACCGCCTGCACCGAGAGCAATATCAAGCGAAAAAGAGCCGGAAGGAATTATCTCAATTTTAATGTGCTGGCTCTCACCCAATCGCATTATCGCTCCCTCACCGAAACGAGACTGAAGCGATTCCATGAGTGTCTCCAGCTCATTCAATTCTTTTTTATCTTTGTCTTTTCCGCTCGAGGCGGATTTACTCCTCGCCATCTTGATTATTTTCTTCTTCGGTTGGCACTTTATAAAAAACTTGTTTCGTTATTGTTTTCTCTTTCCTTAAAAACTTTTTTGCGTCAAAGACTAAAGTATTAAAACCTTCTTTGAGGTTAATCTGCACCGTGAAATTGCTGTCTTCATCAGGATAAATCCTCTCGCCATTCAGTGTCAATTTATAAGAATCACTAATCCTGCCCGAAACAGTGAAAGTCGACTCATCCGAGTAAGTGATATCTTCTTCCAAATTCTCGAGAACGAGACCATTTGTCTCACCAAAAAGGGGAGTCCTAAGAAAAACATACAGGAGAACGGCCAGGATTATCAAAAGTGGAACAACAAGTCTCCCTCTCAGTTTCGGCGTCTCAAAACGGTTCACCGGAAGTCGGTCGCGTTTACCGGAACGCTTCACTTCTTTATTGTCTTCAAGGTATTCTCTAAAAAGCTCCTCTCCGTCCAAATCTAAAACATCGGCTATTTTCATAAGATAGCCGCGGACGTAAGGGAGGGGCGGTAAGGTCTCAAATTTTTCTTCAATAAGCGATTCTAAAAACCTCTCCGAAATACCGGTTGTCTCGGCGAGTTTCTCGGCTGTCAGTCCTCGCTCCCGGAGAGCTCCTACAATCGTATTTGAAAGATTTTTATTCTCGTTCTCCATATACTTCTCTTGGTTTTGCACCTTCCCCCGGGCCCACTATTCCTTTCTCTTCCATCATATCGAGAAGCCTTGCCGCCCGGGCATAACCTACCTTGAGCCTCCGCTGAAGAAGTGAAGCCGACGCTTTCTTCGCTTCCCGGACCACTCTTACCGCGTCTCCGTAGAGCTCATCAGCATCCTCTGAAAAATCATTCAAATCCAAATCCATCTGAGGCATTCCATTCTCTTTAAAATTGATTGCTTCTTCTCCATTTCCGTTCTCTTCCAATTCATTATTCTCTTTTATGAAAGAGCAGACTTTTTTTACTTCGTCTTCGGTAATGTAAGCTCCCTGAACGCGGTGCGGCTTGGAGTGTTCTGCAGATATAAAAAGCAAATCCCCGGAACCTAGAAGTTTTTCGGCGCCGGCAGTATCGAGAATCGTTCTTGAATCAACCTGACTTGCGACCTGGAGAGCGATGCGCGAGGTAATATTTGCCTTAATAAGACCCGTGATCACCTCAACTGAGGGCCTCTGGGTTGAGACCACAAGATGAATACCGGTTGCCCGTGACATCTGGGCCAGACGAATAATTGAACCTTCAACCTCCCGGCCATAAGAAGTCATAAGGTCAGCAAGCTCATCTATTACCACGAGAAGATAAGGAAGCTTATTGCCTTTTTGATTGCAGCTTTCTATGTCTCTCACACCAACCTGGAGAAGAATTTCATAGCGCCTTTCCATTTCATTTATCGCCCAGCGGAGCACGCTCATTGCTTTTTTGTTCTCGGTGATAACCGGTGACATGAGGTGCGGAAGGCCTTCATAAATGGTGAGTTCTACTCTTTTTGGGTCAATGAGAATTAAGCGGAGCATCTCGGGAGAGTTTCTGAAAAGAAGAGAAGTAATAAGAGAATGAATCATTATTGATTTGCCCGAGCCGGTTGCCCCGGCAATTAGAAGGTGAGGCATTTTGGCGATATCGGCGAATACCGGTTCACCGGAGACATTTCGGCCCAAAACAAATGAGAGGGGCGGAGATTTCTGAAATTCCGGGTAACTGAGGAGGTTGCCTAAACGAACGAGGGCGGCGGATTTATTCGGCACTTCGACGCCGACGAGGGACTTGCCGGGAATGGGCGCTTCAATCCGGACCGGATGAGCAGCAAGGGCAAGCGCCAAATCCTGGCTAAGAGCAGTAATTCTTGTAAGCTTTACTCCTTCGGCCGGTTTTAGGGCGTAGCGGGTAACCGTCGGTCCAACGTTTATCTCTCCCATATCAACCGGAATGCCGAAACCCTCAAGCGTCCTTTTAATGATATTTGCATTTGCCCGAAGATCGCCAACTGTCGGCTTCTCCATTGATGAGGTAAGAAGAGTAAGGGGAGGAGCAGTATAGTTTCTTATTTTAGCGGGCCTGCCTGAAAAAATGGGTTTTCTTGCCGGAGCCCGGAGAACAGCCGGGGCTGACTTTTCTTCAGACCCCGTTTCTTCCTCTTCCTCCTCTTCTTCTCTTCTTCATCGGATTCCCCCTCATACCCTTCAACTCGAAGAGGTGGTTCATCTTCTTCGCTCTCTTTCTTTTTCGGAATTCTCGGTATTTTAATCGGCCGGTTCACAACAATAAGGAATGAGGCGATAAGAACCGTTAAGGTTATAACAAGCGAAGCGGTCATCCCGAAAGGTCTTTTGAGCGAACCGAGAACCAACCCAAGAAGACCGCCGGCGCCGGGTGAGATAATGTCGATTACGCCTAAACCTGAGGCCACGAAAAGAATTCCGGCGGTGAAGATGAGCCATAAAATTCTTTTTCTCTCGGGAGCAACCAAAGAAAAGGCAACGATGAAAAAAACGACCGGCAGGAGATAGTAGCCCCAACCGAAAAGTTTGTTCAAAACTCCGTAAATGTTTCTTCCCCAGGGACCGGCCTGGCCGGCACCGGCAAGAACGAAAAGAATCGCAATTCCCAAAAAAAGAACAACCCAAATATTCTTCTTGACACCGGGATGAATAACAACATCGGAATCAACAACTTCTTCCTTTTTTCTTTTCCTCTTTTTTCTCGGCATCTTATACTTTTAATTTAAGCTTAAAAGCCTTAGAGTTTCAATATGAACTCTGTACGCTTAAAGGTGAACCCAAAAATATTTAAAACTTATGATATCCGCGGCATTTATCCCACCGACATAAACGGGGGGGTAGCTACCGAAATCGGCCGGGGGCTTGGCCGGTTTTTCGGCAAAAAGAAGAAACCGAAAGTTATAGTCGCCCGCGACGGCCGAATCGGTTCGCCGGAACTTTGTAGAGGGTTAAAAGAGGGCTTGAAAAGCGGGGGGTCGAAAATTAAAATCGTCGACGTCGGTCTTGCAACAACGCCAATGCTCTATATTTTGGTCCAGTTATTGGAGGCAACCGGCGGAGTCATCGCAACCGCTTCCCACAACCCCAAAGAATGGAACGGTTTCAAGGTTGTCGGAAAAAATGCCGAAATGATTGGCGGCAAAGAGGTCTTGAAAATAATGAACGGAAGTTTATGAATTACGTAAAGCTTTACGTAAATTTTCTGAAGAAGTTTGCGAACGTCAAAAAACCGCTTAAAGTCGTTCTCGACTGCTCCAACGGGCCGGCTGGTTTGGTACTGAAAAACCTGAAAATTCCGAACTCCAAATTCATAATCATCAACTCGAGAATTGACGGCCGTTTCCCGGCCCACAGTCCCAACCCTCTTGAACCCGGCGCGCTTCGTGACGCCGAGGAGACCATAAAGAAGCACGGAGCGGACTTCGGCGCCATATTCGACGCCGACGCCGACCGAATCTTTTTCCTCGATAACCTCGGCCGATTGATGCCGTTTCACGCCGCAACCTACCTCCTGTCCATGGAAAGTAAACCTCCTTATGTCGGTGACATCTACGTTACAGAGGTTATGAAGCATTTAAATCTTCTTAAGATCAATGCGTCGAAAGTCGGCACTTACTATATAAAGAAGACTATGAAAAAAACCAGCGCGTCTTTCGGCGCCGAATTCTCCCGCCATTACTTTTTTAGGGAAACCAAAAACGCCGATTCCGGAATCCTCGCGCTTATCAAAGCCCTGAACGCCCTTTCCAAAATACCTTATACGGCGGCTCAATTTGCTGAACTCGTCCCCTCTTTTAATTACGAACAATTCAATAAAAGAACCGATAATTCCGCGGCGTTGATGAATAAAATTTTCAAAAAATACCGGAAAAAGACATTAAAAATCAGCCGTTTGGACGGCTATCTCTTCGATTTCGGAAGCTGGCTTCTCATCGTCCGCTCTTCCAATACCGAACCGCTGCTCCGCTTTTTCGTTGGCTCCGAAGATAAAAAAATATTCCGAAAGGAATTGGAAAAACTTAAATCTTTTCTTTCTTCTTAAGCCTAACTTTTTTACTATTAAGCCTGATGACCTGGATCCACAAGAGAAGACAGAACACCAACCCGGAAATTATAAAGATTCCTATCGCTGCTTCCACTTATTATTATCTGTTTGTATCGAAACTCGACCTTATATAATATATTGGCAGTAAGAGTATCACATCCTAGGGAAACTTAAACAGCTCCTTGTGTATAACTAGTTGCCCTAGGTTATAATCTAGGTTATAACCTAGGGCAACTTTATTGCTATCAGGAGTTGAGTGGACTTGACAATAAGCGTAATTAATTATACAATCAGACCAGATTTTGTTTGACAATCCCCTAAGACGAGGAATGTACCATGAGCAGCATGAACGGTAAGCGCGGCGTCATCTGAGTCTGGGTTGTTTCCCTTTTTGTCGTTTCTATTCTCAATTCCGTTACGATCGTGAATATGCGGCGCGACATCACGAACATGCAGCGTGAAACGGACGATGAAACGGAAAGTGCGACCTTCCGTGACGCCACCGTCTTCTTCGTCGTCCCTCCCATTCTGCGAAGAGCGCATCTACAATGTGCTCTGGACCGACATCCGCGAGAGCGACCTGGCGACAAACTCTATGCCCCGGAGGTAAATAATGTCCAGACACTTCAGTTGTCCCCGCTGTCACGAAACGAAACCCAACACGAATATATACCGATGTTGGAACTGCAGAAATGTATACTGCCAAACTTGCGGTCTCCCGGCACTTTTCTTTTCAAAACCTTATTGTCCAATATGCGAAGGGGGGAGTGAAAAGATTGGAATAATTCGCTCCAGGCCTCAAAGAAACAGCTGATGCTAATGCCTTTAATTAGTCTCACGAGCACCGGAACCGGCCAGCCCACACGGACTAGGCCGGTTTTCGCTTTTCAATAAGGCGATGTGGAAAATTAACAAAACATATTTTTGAAAAAATAGATTATCTTAAAAAACAAGGAAAAACTGATTTAATTGAAAAAATTGATAAAATTGATAAACCCGATAAATTGAAAAACCCGATAGTGCGATAAAACCTACACTTTTGATTTTTAGCTAATTATCTGTCGCGAAACGAACAAGCTGATAATGCGATAAAACCTAGATTTGCATGTTTTTTGATGTGTAAAATTTACACAAGTGCCCGTTTTAAAAAAGTTCTTTTTGCTTAAACTAAATGCTCTATAATTAATAAATGGCAACTTATAGGTCAGAATTAGGTAAATTGGGCGAAGACAAGGCCTGTGAATATCTGGTTGATAAGGGGTTTAAGATAATTGAGAGAAATTATGGAAAACCTTGGGGAGAATTGGATATTATCGCTCTCTCGCCCGACAAAATTTTAGTATTTTTGGAAGTAAAAACCATGAGCGCAGATTTTAAAACCGGAGCGGGCAGTAAAACGCCTGAACTCGCTCGAGGCTTCGGCGGACTGGAGCCAGAACACCAGATGACCAACGCCAAAATAAAAAAATTCAAAAGGACGGCCTCTCTCTACGCCGGCAGTCACCCGAAACTCGTAAAAGACGACAAGGGTTGGCGACTTGATCTTATTGCCATTGTGGTGAGTGAAACAGAACCATTGACAAAAAACAGAAAAAATTTTGTCATAAAGTACTATGAAAACATTGTTTAGATTTACTTAATATTCTAAAATTATTATTAAAAGAAAATTCATGTCACTCACTGAAGAACAAACGAAAAAATTTAAGAAAAAATTGGTTGACACAAAGGCGGAAATTCTTGCCGATTTTAAAAGACTCAAAGAGAGTCTGGATTTTGGAGACGACACTGACTCTCTTGATGAAGAAACGAACGAGACCGAAGAGTTCTCTTACTATGTAGGTGTTAAAAAGCTGCTCGATGAACGCCTAAAAGCCGTTGAAGACGCCCTCGTGAAAGCAGATAAAGAGGGTTATGGAATCTGTGAAAAATGCGGCGGCGAAATCGAACTCAAGATACTAGAAGCCGTACCGGAATCGCGACTCTGTAAAAAGTGTAAGAGCGCGGAGTAATGTCAAAAATCGTCCCCAAGCTTTTTGCCGCTGAACTTGACGGGGTAAACGCCGACTTAATCGAGGTTGAAGCCGACTTAAATGTCGGCCTTCACTCTTTTAACATAGTCGGCCTGGCCGATAAAGCGGTAAACGAAGCCAAAGAACGAGTTAACTCTGCCCTTAAAAATTGCGGCATCAAACCGCCAACGAAAGAGAATAGACGCATCACCGTGAACCTCGCCCCCGCCGACATTAAAAAAGCCGGCTCAAGGTTTGATCTCGCAATCGCCCTCGCTTATCTACTGGCAAGCGAACAGATTAAAGTTTTTGAAATGAAAGACAAAATTTTCGTCGGAGAACTTTCGCTTGACGGAAAATTAAGACCAATCAATGGGTGCCTGAGCGTTGCCCTTCTTGCACGAATCAGAGGAATGAAACAGATTTTCGTGCCTGAAAAAAATGCAACCGAGGCTTCGGTAGTAAAAGAAATTGAAGTGATTCCCGTTCGAAGCCTGAAAGAATTAATCGAACATCTCGAAGAAACAACATTAATAGAAGCTGCGCCGTGGAGGGCAACTGAACCAACTTATCCTGATTCGCTTGTAACTTTCAGCGAAATCAGAGGACAGACCGGAGCAAAAAGAGCCCTCCTTGTTGCCGCCGCCGGCGGGCACAACGTCATTATGACTGGTCCCCCGGGCGCCGGAAAAACAATGCTCGCTCAGGCCCTTACTTCAATCTTACCGCCGCCAACCCTTGAAGAGAGTATAGAAGTCACCAAAATCTGGAGCGCGGTTGGCTTAAATACCGAATCGTCCTTTATAAACCATCGGCCCTACCGGGCGCCACATCACAGCGCCTCGCTTGTTTCGGTAATCGGCGGCGGGTCAAATCCCCGGCCAGGCGAAGTGAGTCTCGCTCACCGCGGCATTCTCTTCTTCGACGAAACACCGGAATTCCACCGAGATGTTCTGGAGGGTCTTCGCCAGCCACTCGAGTCGGGTCAGGTCCACATCGCAAGGGCGAGAAAAAGCCTTGTTTTTCCAGCCAGATTTCAGTTTGTGGCGGCAATGAACCCCTGTCCCTGCGGTTATTTTGAATCAAGAGAAAGGGATTGTAAGTGCACCGCCCACGAAATTTCACGCTATAAGAAGAAAATTTCAGGTCCGCTCCTCGACCGGATAGACATCCAGCTCGAAGTGCCAGCTCTTAAAACCGAAGAACTCCAAAGACCTTTTGATATTAATAGAGGTGAAGAAAAACCAATGCGGAGGGCAGTAAAAAAAGCCAGAAGAATCCAGACCGAAAGATTCAAACTCTTAACCCAAAGAATTTTCTCGAACGCCGAGATGACTTCACGCCAAACTGAAGAAATTATCAAACTCGGAAAAGAAGACCGTGAATACCTCTCAAAAATTTTGGAAAATGATTTCATATCCGCCCGCGGCTATTACCGAATTTTAAAAGTTGCACGAACAATTGCCGATTTGGAAAATTCCGAAGAGGTAAAAAAAGAACACCTTGCTGAGGCGTTTCAATACCGACTCAAGAACGAGTGAGCAGAAATTACAAACTAACGTACGGCGAACGGGTTTCTTGCGCCGTGGACTTCAAAATGCAAATGACAACCGGTGGGACCGTGAGTGTTGCCGGTGCTGCCGATAAGGGCAATGTGGTCTCCTTGAGAAACGTAATCGCCGACGCCGACAAGGTTTTCTAACGTGTGCGAATAACGGGTGTGCGTACCGTTCGGATGTTCGAGAATAATATAGTTGCCGTGACCCTGATTCCAGTATCCCTCATCTGATTCTTCAATAACCAAACCGTCGGCTGATGCATAAATCGGCTTGTCACACTGGTTGGCAATGTCCACAGCATTCGTGCCGTGAAGGCGGCCCCAGTTCCAACCGCTTGCCGGAAGAACAAAGTAA
The DNA here is from genome assembly GCA_964525595.1 of uncultured Candidatus Saccharibacteria bacterium. GTDB lineage: Bacteria > Patescibacteriota > Minisyncoccia > UBA6257 > GWB1-50-10 > CAZGHF01. The sequence goes on along the minus strand of CAZGHF010000001.1, from coordinate 11,143 downwards.
TTTGCAAGGCTGGGAAGGTTTTGGGATGCCGAAAAAATATTTGAGCCAACGGGTTTGGCATACGGCAGGACGAGCAGTTCGCCCGGCTCGTCAAGAATTTTTTGAAATCCCGGGTTATAATCCCTTATCGTTTCTGGGTCTATCTGATAGAGACCGGCGATGCTCTCCAGAGAATCTCCTTCCTTGGTCGGATAGAGAACACCCGAGACCGGAAGAACGGTGATTTCCTCACCCGGCTGTATTACCGAACGGGTACCGGGATTCGCCCACCTTACGGTCTGGAGAGAAATCCCGAACTTCGCCGCAATTCCCGACAAGCTGTCGCCTTCCTGAACCTTGTATTTTTGCAGGCCGTCGCGCGTAGGAATAAGATTGCTCAAAGGATGGGAGTTCCCTAAAATGAGTGAGCCCTCGAAGACGAAAGAGTTGTCTCTTACATATTCCCTGCTCGTGCCGATTGCCGCCAACCCTCGGAAAAAACCGGTGTCCTCTTCCGAATTCCCAACCGGTCCGCCAAAACCAAAAGCGGCTGTCTCGTTATCACTGTAAACAGCCTCACTCTCCAAATGAACGAATTGACCGACTGTAAAAACCACTATAATAAGGAGAAGCGACCAAAAACTTGTCGTATTACGAATATATTTTAGTATCGTATTAATAGGGGACATTATAACAACCGCTGAAAATAGCGCAATATCATTATAGCAATTATTGAATATCATGGGTCAGAAGTTAGGTCAACATTTCCTAAAAAACAAAGAAAAAATCAAGAAAATCGTAGGTTCCTTGGATTTAAAAAGAGGGGATTTTGTGATTGAAATTGGGCCAGGGTATGGGGAATTAACGAGAGAATTAGAAATTAGAAGTGAGAAATTAGGAGTCAAAATAATTGCGATTGAAAAGGACCCAAAACTGGTTAATAGCCTGCGAGAAGAGCTTAAACCGAGCGGAATCGAAATTATAGAAGGCGACGCGCTAAAAATTCTTCCTGAGCTACCCAAAACCTACAACTCTTCGAACCTGAGGTCTTCAGAGCCGAATGGCCTAAAACCTGAAACTTACAAACTCGTAGGAAATATTCCTTACTACATCACCGGCAGACTCTTAAGAGTTCTCGGCGAGCTGGAACTGAAACCGAAACTCATTATTTTAACAACCCAAAAAGAGGTAGCGGAAAGAATCTGCGCCGAGCCGCCCAAGATGAACCTTTTGGCCGCCTCGGTTCAGTTCTGGGCCAAGCCGGAAATAGTGGATTACATTCCCAAAAAAGACTTCAAACCCCAGCCGAAGGTTGATTCGGCGATAATAAGGTTGCGAACCAGGGATTATGAATCAAAAATTATGGGCGACTATTATAAATTCATAAAGATTCTATTCAAGCAACCGAGGAAAACAATTCTGAACAATCTGGCAAGCGGTTTGAATTTAAAAAAAGACGAGGTAATCAAAAAACTCGGAATCCTGGAAATAAATCCCTTGGATCGCCCCCAAAACATCGATATTGCAACTATACAAAAACTCGTCCGCATCTTATATAATTAAAGAATAGTGAAAACAAAATTACCTATATTACTAATTCTAGTATTACTAATTCTAGCAACGACAGTTACGACAACGTTGCTTATTCTACCGATAAGAGCCGAGGCTATCTTCGTTAAACCTTTTGGTGGGAGAGTCGTAACAAACATTATTCCCGGAGTGGTGTGTCCGGGCGAGGGACCAATTATGATTATTCCTGCTGGAGTATCAGTGCCAGGTCCTTACGCAGTTACCCCGGGAACAATAAGACATCAATTCTACACTCCCGCAATCGGCGGTTGGATACTTGGGCTCCATACAGTATTGGCTCCCGTTTGTTATATTCCCACTCCATTTGGTCCAGTGCCGTTTCCTGCGCTCCCGATAATACGTTTTGGAACGTCGGCGTCTTCTTTTTAGTAAACTACTTCTAAAATTTCGGGCGTCTTCTATACGCAAGTTTAATTTTGTCTATAAAATCTCTAAAAATTGGTTTTATAGTGTTATAATAAGTGTGTGAAAAGGAAAGTTACAGCTATTATTATTCTTATCGCTGCTGGAATTCTCGCATCTTTTCTCGCGTTTTCATTCAACGACAATGGAGAAAAGTTGGGTATTTTCACTGAAACTAGGGGTAGTGATAACTCTAGGTTTAACTTTTTGAGGCAAACAAACCCTCAGCAACTTACCACCGCTCAAGACAAAACAAACAATCTAACCGATTCTCTCACTCAAGAATACTTAGAAGAAATCATTAAAATAAACCCTGATGGCCCACAATTAATGGGTGATATTCCTCAACTAACCGTCCCGGGAGAAGAAACGTTTCAATCAATTCTCTTAAACTATTTTAATAAATCTCTCGAGTGGGAAAATCTTACTGAAGAGGACATAAAAGTTGCCAGTAAAGAAACGGCTCAAGATACGCTTGAGTATCTGGAAATGATGAAAGAAATACTCGACGATAAAACCAAACTTATTGAGGAGGAAGCGATTGCTCTGGCTGAATCCTTAGAAAGGAATAATCAAAATCCTCTTCAAAAAGTCATCGGTAAACTCCATATCCAGCTTAGAAAAGTTTTGGCAATCACAGCGCCGTTGAGTTACAAAAAATTTCATATCCAAACCGCAAATTTTCTTCAAAAACAAATTGCGATTTATGACGCCGTGCTTAAAACAATTGAAGATCCAGTGAAAGCTCTGTTAGCTATAAATGAAATTCCTGATGCGGGGCAAGAATTAGAAAATCTACGTACGTTTGTAGAATGAATACTTTATTTCAAAAATTAAAACCATTATTTGCTGCATTGCTCATCTTTGCGGTTGGGGGTCAACTACTCTTACACTCGATTATCGCGAATGTGCAAGCACAAGAAGCAACCCTTGCACAGGCGGCACTTAGGTGTACGGGTCTTAATCTCACACCACCAAGTATTGGAGGTATTGCTGAAGGTTTGGATCCTACAAAAGTTCCTGTTAGAGACACCGCTACTAAAGATGAGCTTAGAAAAAAATCTTGTGAGGATTTTAAGGATCGCGCACTTGATCTCTTAACAAAAATACTCCGTGAGATTCTAAAAAAACGTATTTTAGATGCTATGGTAGACCAGACTATTCATTGGATTCAAGGCGGCGGCAGTCCTAAGTTTGTCACAGATTTCGGTGGAGTTTTAGAAGATGCTGGTCAAGCAGCGGTAGGTGATGTTGCCCGAGAAGTAGGAATGGGCAAACTTTGTACTGGTATAAGCCCCGCAAGAATCAGATTTCAATTGGAGACCCCCGTATTTAGTCAAAGAATAAGCTGCACCCTGGATGATGTAGTCGGGAATATTAAACGTTTTGGAAGAAATTTCACAAGCGGCGGCTTTATTGGTTATCAAGAGCTTCTGCGACCCCAAAACAACCGTTGGGGTGTTGAAATTTTAACTTTAAATGAACTTGAGAAAAGAACAGCTCAAAAGCAAGATATTCTTCGACAAGAAGTTGCTGCTGGCAGCGGATTTTTAAGCACAAAACGATGTCTTGAATGGACATTGTTTGCAGATTTTGGTGGACGGGTTGAACAGTTAGATACCGTAGCAGTTAATGACAATTTTAATTATCCTGACCCCTCTCAATCACCGCCGGTATTAGACAATACCCAAACCTGGGAATGCACTAAACAGCAACTCTCTACACCTGGCCGGCTGATTGCAGATACGACAGTAAATGCGCTCAATCTTCACAGCAATTTTATTGTAAACGCTGAAGATCTGTCAGGTTATGCTGCGGCGATTATTGATGCCGGTATTAACCGCGTTATCAAGGAAGGTTTTAAGGGAGTTTTAGGAGTACCAGTTTCTGCTCCGCCTACTGGTTTTGCAAGCACAAACCTTCCGCCGAGCGTCACAGAGACGGCGAGTGGCTATACCGACGCACAACAAGAGCAAGGTGGAGCTCCACCAAATCAGCAAGATCTCTCCCAAGTACTTGATGGAGCCGAGCAAGCGCTTAGGAACGCCAGCTCAACATACAGAACCGCTCTTCAAGTAAACAATTTTGCTCGTTCCACTACTGCATCTCTTATTGACTGGTGCCGCATAGTGGAGTTTATAGGCGGCTCTAATATCTCGCAACATCCTCAGAGCTGTTCTACGGCATCGCGTATATGGAACGACGCCCAGGCGAATGAAACGCTTTTTGAACAAAACATTGAAAGCATTGGCCAAGAACTCCCTGTACTCGCCTCACTTCGCACTACCATTCAAACTTTCCCGACCGACCTCAATGAGTTGGCCTTGTTGGTGGAGCAGATTGCTCAGTTTGCCCAGAAGGCAGCTCAGTGGGAAACCGCCGCTGCCAACCAACGCTCAACTGCACAAAGAACTTTAGAGCAGATGGATAGACTCTACCTTGCATGCACTGATAATGATGAAATAACGCAATGCCCATAAAATCACAATGAATTCGTTTAGAAAATACGCAGTAATTATCTTACCTTTTTTCATTCTACTGCTGCTTATTACACCTCAACCGGCTCACGCTATTTTTGGCGTCAGTACAACTGATATTGTCACTATCGTTTTTAGAGCGGTTGCTTTCATCTTCAACTTCCTCGGCGGGATTCTTTTCACTCTTGCGGGACTGCTTGTGAACCTCATGCTTGGCCTGAATTTGAGCATGCTTGAGGATTCAAACACTCTCGTTCATGTCGGCTGGCAACTGGTCCGTGATATTGCCAACCTCGGTTTTGTTCTCGTAATCATCATTATTGCTTTTGCGACAATTTTGAGATTTGAACAGTACGGCGTTACAAAACTTCTGCCGAAGCTTATCGCTGCCGCAATTATTGTCAATTTCAGCTTTGCCATCGCGGCAGTATTTATAAATTTCACTCACGTTCTAACCAACTTTTTTGCCGAGAGAGCGCTGCCCGAAATGACCCTCGGTGGTCTAAGCGGTTGGGATTTAAGCACTAGTCTGTCAAACGCTTTTGGACCGCAAAGATTCTTTATTGAATCCGAACCTTTACCACCGAGTCTTGAGGATGAGGCCGGCGCCATGACAGAGTTTGGAACGGCAGCTCTAACCTCAATCACCGGCCTTGTTTTTACTGTTATTTTCACTTTTATCGCGGCTTTGGTTCTTCTGGCTTTTGCTTTCCTGCTCTTCCTGCGGTATCTCTACCTCACTTTTCTTGTAATTCTTGCTCCTCTCATCTGGCTTTTTTGGGTCATCCCGGCTCTTAAAGGACAATTCAATAAATGGTGGGATAAGTTTCTCCAGTGGGCGTTCTTTGCCCCGGCAACGATGTTTTTCGTCTACCTTGCTCTTATAAGCGTTGAGGGAATTGGTGATGTTGGCGTAAAGCTCAAAGGTACCGGCGGTTTTTTCACCGGCGTTCTCCAAAACGTAATGATCCAAGGTGCGCAAATGCTCGTACTCTCCGGCATCTTAATTGGTGGTCTTATTATTGCCCAAAAGATGAGCATAACTCTTGCTGATAGTGCTGTCAGAGCTTCTAAAGCCGGGACATTCGGGTTAACTAAATGGGTCGGTAGAAAAGGTTTACGAGGAGCAACAATGCCGCTTCGAGCCGGACGAACGCCTGCCCGCTTAAGGTCGTTAAGGGCGGAGGGGGCTCAGAGAGCTAGAACAGGCACAAGCATGCTCTCAAGAACCTGGGGACGCGCTCAACAGGCGGTTGGAGGAGAGCTTTATAAGTTATCCCAACAAGCAGCCGGCAAAGGGCCGACTTTGTGGCAATCCACTGTAGGGGCGACGACAAAGGGTTTGAAGAAAAATACGCATTAGTTAATTCCTGAACAGATAGCCAAAGGGTAAAGTGTAATTTCAGGCGAGCCCTGGGGAAAGACTGCAGCAAGATGTCGTACACATCCACCCGAAGAACCAACTTCTCCATCGAGACCGCCTTTAACCTCTGACGAATACCCAGAAACACCCCTCCGTTGGGGCGAGAGAGAAATATAAAATTTTATGATCCAATTAAGAGAAAGAGAAATAAGAGAAAAGTACCGTTCTCTGCCTAAGACGCTGCAGAGTATTCTAAATTCACCAGCCTACTCCGATGAAGTTAGGGAAACTATTGAAAAGAGCAGAATGAGTGAGGAAGATGCACAAATTTTAGCTGCTTCTGTTGGTCTGGTTTTCTTGGGATTTATAAAACCTCAAAATCTTTTTAATGAAATTAATGAATATCTGGATGCCGATGAAAAGGTGGTAACCGAGGTAATTCGAGGAATAAACCGTCAGGTATTTATCCCCCTACATAAAGAACTAGAGGATCTTTATAAATTAGAAACTCACATCGAAGAAGAGTTAGAAAAAGAATTTCTAGAACCGGCAACTAAAGTAGAAGTCCAAAAGGCAAAGCCAAAAGAAGAAACCAAAGTTGTCTCTGAAAAACCGCCGGCTATCCAGCAAAAACCTGAAGAGAAAAAGCCGCCGCAGGAAACCGAGATTAAGCCATTTGTTATTCACAAAGAAGAAAGGCAGGAATCCGCAGTTGAGGACAAGAAATTCAAAGGTTTTGATTTCCCTTCCGGATTCTTCAGAAAAGAAGGGGGGAGAGTCCCGCCGTCCGAGCCGGTAAGAGTAAGGGTAGAGGTACCCGGAAAAGAAGTCGATAAAAACGAACCTGTTTCTTTTGGAGAACGGGGTAGTTTCCTTGGTAAGTTAATTCGAAAGAAAAAAGATGATGGAAAATCCCTTGATAAAGCCCCCCTCAATAGAACTCGGGGCAAGCAAAACGAACGTGTAGTTCACTACAGTGAGTACCGGACGCCGCTCACGCCTTTCGGCAAACCAGAAGAGGAAATTATTGACCTTCAAACCTTCACAGAACGTGAACCGCCACCCAGTGAATTACAACCCAAGACTAATGGCTCACAACATATAGCCGAGGAAAAGAAAACGCCGAAAGTTAAAATCCCTGAAGCCAAAAAACCCGCCGCCTCATCCAATGAGGCGAGCCTCGCCCCATCGGGGCGGGAACCTCTTCCCCAAAAACTCCCCAAAAATGAAACACCTCTTGCTCCGAAAAACTCCAAAGGACCAAGTATAGAAGGAAATATTATAGATTTGAAAAATCTTTGATGGCTACTTTTCAAGTACCACAATTTATAGAACAGAAAGCCAAGATAATCGGGCCTCTTACGATTGAACAGTTTCTCTATATTGCCGGAGCAGCTATTTTAAGTTTTTTCTCTTTCTATATATTCAATCTCCTTCTGTCTCTCCTCCTTACGATTCTCTTCGTTGGAACCGCAGCCGCCCTCGCTTTCGTTAAAATAAACGGTCAAAGAATGCCGACCGTCATCAAGTCAGCCTTCTCTTATTTCTGGCGACCTCGGACTTACACCTGGCAAAGAGAAGTTGCTCAGACCGTACTGGACACATCCAAATTGGAAAAACTGGAAGAGGTAAGAAATAAAATGAGTGTTCAAGAAAAGTTAAAGTCCATTGCCTTAAACGTTACAACCGGTAAAATATTCTCGGCCAGTAAGTGGCGAAGCGAGGAAGAGGACAGATATCAGGTTATAACACAACTTACCGGCGAGAGAAAAATGGCAAAGCGTGTAGACTACTAAATAACGACTATGACAATTACGAAAACAATGTATAAAATGTAATTATGGCAGAGGTTAGTCTTCCGACTCAAAAATTTGTTGAAATTAAAATAATAAAAGAAAGCATCGTCTACCTTAAAGACGGCGGGTTACGCAAGGTTCTCATAGTAAACGGCGTGAACTTTGATTTAAAGTCCGAAGAAGAACAGGCTCTAATTCTCTCAGGTTTCCAGAATTTCTTGAACACCTTGGATTTTTCCATCCAGTTTTTCATCCATTCAAGAAAAATAAATATAAACGATTATCTTGAATTTTTAAAAACGAGAAAAGAGGCAGAACAAAACGAACTTCTAAAAATCCAGATTGAAGAGTATGCCGAATTCATCCGTTCCTTTGTGGAAGAAAACCCGATTATAAACAAAACCTTTTTCGTGGTCGTACCCTACAATCCAATAAAAATTACTGCCCAAGCGAAAGGCGTCCTGGGATTCATTAAAAAAACACCTAAAAAAGAGGAGAAAGAGACAACTGAAGAAACGGAGAGAGAAAATATTGAGCAGCTCAGCCGACGAGTTGAGCAGGTAACAAACGGGCTCGAGCAAATCGGACTCCGAGCAACGGCTCTTGAAACTCAAGAACTCACCGAACTTTATTACAACCTCTATAACCCCCAACTTATTGAGAAGAAAGGGTTAAGAGTAAATAGAAAATGAAAATCAAAATACCAAAACCATACGAACCGGGATCGGAAGACATTCCGAACATAATTGCTCCAGCCGGATTGGAGATAGATTCCAGCCACTTAAAGCTCGGCGACTATTTCGTAAAAACCTTTTTTATCTTTACCTACCCTCGATACGTTTCAAGTGGTTGGTTTTCACCAATCGTAAACATGGCTGAGATGATGGACATATCGATTTTCGTCCACCCCATGGATACCGCCCTTGCTCTTCGAAATCTAAGAAAGAAGGTTACCCAAGTTGAGGCAGAACTAAACGAAAAGACCGAAAAGGGTATCGTTCGAGATCCGGTTTTGGAAACCGCCTACCAGGACATAGAAAATCTCCGAGACGCTCTCCAACAGGCAAGAGAAAAGCTTTTTGAAGTCGGGGTTTACATCACAATTTACGGGGTGGATTTGGCGAGCTTGAACAAACTCGGAAAGAAAATCGAATCAACAATGGAGAGTAAGCTTGTCTACATCAAACCCGCTCTATTTCGGCAGCTCGAAGGACTAAATTCCGTTCTCCCTATCAGTAAAGATGCTCTCGGAGTCGGCACTCCTCTGAACTCAGGACCGGTTTCTTCTCTTTTTCCTTTCATCTCACCCGACCTCACCTCTGACAAAGGAATTCTCTACGGTGTAAATCTTCATAATTCAAGTCTTGTAATTTTTGACCGGTTCTCGCTCGAGAACGCAAACAGCGTCGTCTTTGCAAAGTCCGGCTCCGGTAAATCCTACGCAACAAAACTGGAAATTATCCGTTCAATGATGATGGGCACGGACGTCATGGTAATCGACCCCGAGAATGAATATCAAAATCTCGCAAATGCCGTAGGCGGCAGTTTCTTTAAGATTTCTCTTACCTCGCCAAATCACATCAATCCTTTTGACATACCGATAATACCGGAGGGAGAAGAACCGGCTGATGTCTTTAAATCACACGTTTTGAGCCTCACCGGCCTTATCAAGTTGATGCTCGGTCAGATTTCACCTGAAGAAGATGCCCTTTTAGACAGAGCAATAACCGAGACCTATGCCTCTCGTGATATTACCGCCGAGAACTTTGGCACAACGAGTGAAATTAAACCCCCTCTTTTGGAAGATCTCCAGACAATCCTTGAAAACACCGAAGGCGGACGAACACTCGCTCAGCGTCTGGATAAGTTCACTCACGGCTCTTACGCCGGTTTCACGAACGCACCGACCAACATTGATATTAAAAATCGCCTGATTGTTTTTTCAATCCGCGACCTGGAAGACGAACTCCGACCGATAGCGATGTACATAGTTTTGAACTTCGTCTGGAGTCTAATTCGTTCAAAATTAAAGAAAAGGCTTCTTATAATAGACGAAGCTTGGTTGATGATGAAATACAAAGACAGCGCTTCGTTCCTCTTTAGTCTCGTAAAACGGGCGAGGAAGTATTATCTCGGAGTCACTACCATTACCCAAGAAGTTGAAGATTTCTTAAAATCCGATTACGGCCGGCCCGTTATCACTAACTCCTCAATTCAATTATTGATGAAGCAGGCACCAGCTTCAATAAACGCGGTTGTAGAGGCCTTTAACATTACCGAAGGTGAGAAAGCGTTTCTTCTTGAAGCCGGCGTCGGTGAAGGGTTATTCTTCGCCGGTCTAAAACATGTGGCGATAAAAATTATTCCGTCCTACACCGAAGACCAGATAATTACCACCGACCCGGAGCAAATATTGGAGATGAAAGGGCTAAAAAAACAGAAACCGGCAAATAACAATTAGAATATTATGGAAGAAAACAACAAATTTACGGAAAGCGAATTGATTATAGGCGGTTTGGGCGCGCTATTCGTCGATATTGTGTGCGGCGTAATCGATTTCCTCTCGGCAGGTATTGGCGCCACTTTCACCTGGATCTTCCAGTTAGCCGCGACAGGCGCAATTGAATGGTGGGTCAGTCAAAAAGGCGGAAGTCTCGGTATTTTTGATGCAAAAAGACTGACAAAATATGCGTCTAATATATTGCCCGTAGTGCCCACCGTTTTCCTGATATTCTTATTCTCTACCATGACACACAACCATCCAAAAATTACCGCCGTTGCAACGAAAGCCGCCGGACCCGCCGGCAAAATAGCAGGTAAGTTAAAAAAGGCAGCATGAACTACAAACTTATAAATTATAACTTAGGACTGACGACAATTTTCGTTGTGTTATTAGTCATCGGTTACTTGTCGTTGGTTGCGTTCGCCCAAGCTCCGGCTCAGGTAATACTGACCTGGCAGGCAAATAATTTCTATCCGGCGGGTTTTGGCGGTAAGGCGCTCGCTACGCCGAACACACCAATTACGGTATCAGCTGAAGTTCTAAAGAACGGGAGGTTAGTTGACCTCGAAGAGGCGAGTTTCGTCTGGTACGTTGACGAAAAACTAGCAAGTCGCGGCGATGGGTTAAAAGAAATCGCCTTTACTGTAAACAAAAGCTTCGGTGACAGTCATTTTGTGAGAGTATACATTGAGTCGGGAACCCAAGTTGTTGAAAACTCAACCCGCATTCCGGTTTCGAGTCCGAGAGTTGTTCTTAAAGCATCTCATCCAAACCAGATTATCAGGATCGGTAGTAAGCCCGAGGTAATTGCCGTTCCTTATTTCTTTAACGTGAGCAGTTTCCAGAATCTGAATTTCTTCTGGCAAATAGACACTGGCAAGATTAGGGAGAGCGGCAATGATAACCGGCTTATACTAAATATTGGCGAGGCGAGACCCGGGCAAACCATTCAAATAACCGGCACGGCCCGAAACATAAACAACATCTTGGAAGCTGCAACTTCCAGAGTAAGACTAATAATTTATTAATATGA